>CAVSCZ010000006.1:0-261415 GCA_963726635.1 uncultured Nitrospiraceae bacterium | reverse complement strand
GAGGACGTGAGGAAGACCCTTCGGCAGTGAGCAACAATTCGCCGGGGAAGACTGGCAGGCCGCGGAAAGACTATTCTGACAGGCTAGAACATTGATGATCCGTGCGTGGCACAACAGGAGAACACTCCCGCAGGATGCTCAAAAAGTCCGTCCTCTTTGTACGTCGTTCGTCTCTCGTTGGAGAACCGGCGCGGGATACGCTTCACGACAAGAGAAACCAGAAAAACCAAATAAACAAAACAGAGGTGCAGGTCATGGAGTTCCTCGATGAGGCGTGAATGCATGAAAAGCGCGACGAAGGAGTTTATCTGGTTTGCGGGTTTGTCTTGTTTAGTGGAATCAAGGAAACCAGAGCAACCAAATAGACTAAATAGACCTGAAAAACCAGAGGCCCTCCGACTAGAAGTTCCCTGCCTGGACCACATCCTCGAGGCTGTTGATGTCGAGCCAGTGACCTGCCGTGTAGAGCACGCGGATCGGATAGTTTCGCTTCAACAGTTCTTGAAGCAGCTGGGGGATACCGGCTATGCGGTTGGCCGGCTTCGCCAGCATCTCCACCATGATGTCGGTGATGTGGGTGGCGGCGCCGGGCGAGATTTTGAGGAACCCCATCCATACCCCGTGGATGGACTCTTTCGGAACGCTGTTCCCCAATTGCTTGAGATAGATCTTGGCGTTAAAGGCTCTTCTCGAATTGGGAATGGTGCACTCGGTAAACCCGCCGAGGCGGGCATAGCTGCTCTGCTCCTGCCAGTTGCTGTCGACAAAAATTATGCAGTCATCCGTCTCCTGACAAAGAGACTGGGGGATGTATTTGTTGAACAGCACGTCGCCGTAAGAAATGATCGTGCTCTGCGCCGGTTCTTTCCGTGATTGGAGGGCCTTCAAGAGGGAATCCAGTTCGCCGGTTTCCGCAAAGTCATTGTTATCAACATAGGTCAGATTGGGTAGATTGACGGCCTCTTTCTTATACCCGCGGACCACCACGATATCCTTGATCCCGACTGCATTGTAGGCATCAACAATGTGGGCGAGGATTGGTGTGCCCTGAATCTTGACCATCGTTTTGGGCAGCTGTTCAGTGAGTTCCCCCAGTTCCTTCCCGCGGGAGGCGGCCAGGACTATGGCGCAGGTGTCTTCAGCGCCTTTCGGCAGGTAGCGGTCTTCTGCTTCTTGTAGTTCTGCGGCGTTTTGCAGGCGGAAGATCTCGGAGACCGGTGCGACTTTGTCTTCAATGGAGAGGAGGTGTTCCTGCTCCTTGAGGGTCCGTGCGGTTTTCTGCATGGCGGCCACGGATGACCGGAGCATGTGATTGGCCCAAATCACCATCGAAAATCCATGTTGCCGAAACACATCGGTGGGCGTGGCATAATATTTAGTGGGCACGATTACGACGGGGCAACGATTGCCCCATTCCTGTTTGAACGCCAGGATTTCGTCAGGCACCGAGAGGGAACTGTGAATGAGGATGCCGTCCGCGCCTGCCTGATGATAGGCCTCGGCGCGACGCAGGGCTTCCGCCAGCCCCCAGCCGCAGATGAAGGCCTCCACTCTGGCGATGATGCAAAAGTCCTGGTCGGTCTGGGCGTCTTTACCTGCCTTGATCTTGCCGCAGAACTCCTGCATGTCCGCCAGGGGTTGGGCGCCGCCCTTGATGAAGCTGTTGGTCTTGGGGAAGAGCTTGTCCTCGATGCAGACCGCGGCGATCTTGCGCTGCTCCAGTTTGCGGACGAGCCGCTGCATGTTATTGAAATTGCCGTATCCCGTATCGCCATCGAGGAGAATCGGAATCGTGGTCGCATCGGCCATAAATTCCAGATTCTCCAGGACTTGGGTCCAGCTGGCTTCGTTGTTGTCGCGCACGCCGAATTGGGCGGAAATGGAGAGGCCGCTGGCCCAAATGCCTCGAAAGCCCGCTTCTTGAACGATTTTTGCACTGAGGCCATTGTGGGCTTCACAGATGAATTCCAGCTGCTCCGACAAGAGAAGCTTCCTAAATTGACGTGATGGAGTGATGCCTGCTGTCGAGCTCATGTATTCCCTTCCCTGTCCCAGCCGAAATAACTTGAGGCGGGTGCCGCTGTGGCTCAATGGTTCGCTGTAGAGAATACCCTTTTCTCCCAGAGAAATCACCCTTCCTGCCCTGTATCATGGATGTTGGATAGGGTTTTGGCGTCGTATGTGACTGGCTCTGAAAAGTCTGGTAGAGGAGGACTCTCAACCTGGAGGGAACCATGTCAATCAAGAGGATCGTTCCACGGAAGCGGGTGCAAGGTCGGGTGATTGGTGGGTCGAAGAAGAAATCCGTTGTTAAGCGAGGGGATTCGAGGCTGAGCCGCCAGCTGCAGGACTTCGCGAGCAGGTCGATATTGTGCTGCCGGAGATGACGGCCCGGATTGCCGCGCTGGAGCATCTGTTGCGTGAAAAGCAGCTTTGCACCAGACAGGATCTGATCGCCGCGCGCGCGTTCGTGCGCATGCAGGAGGCGTAGTGGGTGTTATTCGACCAGCTGGCCCTGGAGAAAGAGGGCCTGCTCCAGGGTGCGGAAGAACTTCTGATAGGGAGCGGGATCTTCGACAGGGCGGAGGTAGTACTGGGCGCTGGCGCGCACGACGAGCTGGGCCTCGTTCCGCCTGCGCACGGTGATGGTGAGCCGGACGAGGTCACTGCGGTGCCAGAAGGGACCCCACGTGCGGTAGGCCTTCGTGAAGATCAGGAGGCTTTGATCGTCGTAGAGGTGGTAGAAGGGATCCGTCCCGAGCCCGGGCCCTTCGAGGGGTTCGAGCTTCTTCCCTGAGACGATGCCCAGGTCCTCGTCCAACACTTCCACCATGAACCCCAGGTCCTGCATGGTGTCGACGATGGCTTCGAGCGTCCGCCGGCGGTCGGTGGTGTCGAAGACCCGGCTCTGCGCTGCGCGCAGTTTGACCTGGCTCTGCTCCGATAGCCAGATCTGCTCCCGCGAGTCCCACTGGTCTTGATGGCGCCATTCGTAGGGCGTGGGACAGCCCTGCAACAGCAGACAGAGCCCGACGACCAATGTGACGGCGATGCCTCGTGCCTCTGCGGTCCAGCCGGCGTTCTCGTTGTCCGGCGCGACATGCCCCATGTGCCTTACTCTCTGGTGATGAAGAGCGACCGTTCGAGGGTGGCGAAGAAGTTCTGATACACCTTGGGGTCTTCGACCGGCTTGTTGTTGTAGATGGCGTTGGCCCGGATCATCATGCGACCCGCTTCCTGCTGGCGCACGGTGACGGTGACGCCAACGACGTCCAAATAATTTGGCTCTGCGAAGCGGGCAGCTGTCACCAGGCCCAAAGGCTCGTTCGCCCGTTCGATGATGAAGCCCAAGTCCTGCAGCGCGGCGATCACCCCGCGCATGGCCAGCTGGCGGTCTTTCACGTCGAAGGTGCGGGTCTGCACGCTCCGGATCTTCATCTGCGCTTCGGTCGGCGCGAGGAGGTCCTGAGTCGGCTCGGGCGCCGCACAGCCATGCAGAAGCAGGGCGCCGATTAGCACAATAATTCCCCTAACGGCTCGTTGCTTCATTGTTGCCTCATGCTTAGAGCGTGAACGCTTCCAAAAAGACCGCCTTCGACAACTTGGCAAAGAATTGCTGGTACATCACTGGATCGCGGAGCATTTCCATCTCTTGCTCGCCAGGCGGGATGTATTGGCGGTCGGCCTGGCCGTCCCCCTTCCAGACGATCCGATAGAACATGATCCGGACTTCCTGGCGCGTGGCCTCCGGATTGATCGGCCGAGTGACGAGCGCAGCCGCGATCTTCTGTTGTAGGGCCACGGGCATGTTGAATTTGCCCAACGAGAGCACGAAGGTGGCCAAGCGGCCGATGTCCTGCCCGTACTCGCGGGCGCTGCGCTCCTTGGAGGCTCGCAGAAACCCCACATCCCGCACGCTTTCCTCCACCTGAAAGCCGAGGTCCTGCAGGACAGCGGCCGAGGCGGACAGTAACTCCGCTTCATCCTTCGTCTCGAAGTAGCGGATCTGCATGGCCCGATGTGCCGGACTCTCCGCCGTGAGCTGAAACAGTTCTTCCGGCTGAGTAGGGGTGACACAGCCGGAGAGCTGGCTGGACAGCAGAAGCCAGGCCCCTGCCACGAGCCCTCGACGAATCCCGCGGCTGCAGCCCTTGCTAGAACTGCGTGTAGTTGTAGGCAAAGTCGCGGACCTTCTTCTCTTCGTCATACTTGATGATGATGGTGAGCGTCCGCTGGCGCTGCGAGCTAGAGCTGTCGCTCGACCTGGTCCCCAGGATAATCAATGTCGCGTGGGATGAGCTGGTGGTATCGACTCGGTCTGTAGAAACTTTGTCATACACCCAGACTTCACGGCGTTTCTCATCCGTGGTTACGATATTCGGAGACCCGAGAATTTCCGCCACCTGGGACGCTGCCATGCCGATTTTGATCTCTCCCTGCACTTTCCCGACGGTCAGCCGGTCCTCTTTGATTTCCGCCTGTTCGCTACCACAGCCTGCAACAACTATCGACAAACACAGTCCTAGTGCGACCCATGTTCTCTTCATGTGGTGTCCCCCTTCTGCGTAATGTTCCGTTGGAGTGCGATGTGATGCCAGAGGGTGCGCTGCTTCCTCTCCTTCAGCCGACTCGGCCAGCTCCCTCTGCTCCTGGTGTTGGCGGTAGGCGTTCAGACTATTTTCAATGTTAGAGGATACTCTTTTTGCGATGGGAATTCACTCGGCCTTAACGGAGCCCGCCACGGCCGAGAGGGGGATGGAGGCTCCGTAAAGCGTTTCCGAGCATCAACGAGATACGGGAGATACCGTGCAAGAGTGGCAGGAACCTCGAACGAAGGTGCTGCTCAGGCAGGCTTGCTATGGCTGGTTCTGTGCCGAGGTCCGGTAGGCGAAATAGAGCGCGATGCTTCCTATCAGAGCGATGACTAATCCTGCGACCAATCGGCTGGCAAAACTCAGCGGTCCCACGTAGCTATGGTACAGGAGGGGCAGCAGAATGGGGGCGATCAGAGCCATGGCGAGGCCTAGCATGTGACGCTTAAGATAGATCGGTTCACCTGGTTTACGCGTCATGCCCAACGAGTTCTCTCAGATAATGAATCCACTTCCTCCTACCTTCTCACTTGAGGACGGGCTAGCATGGTCTCCCACTGCTCGTGTCCAACGAGGGTCTTCTGAGACCGCGCGTTGCACGAGCACAGGAGACCATCTAGTCCGCTCTCCCTTTTCTATTTCACGAGGAACGGTTTTGAGTTTTCTCCCGAGGCGGTGGTGACGGTGAGGAGGACCAGGCCCTTATTTCCACCGCTCGGCACGGTCGTCGTAATGCTGTCGTTGGTCTGTTTAAACTGAGCTGGATGACCCGGGCCGAAGGAGACGCCACGTAAACAGGCTGCCGCCCCGAAGTTGGTTCCGGTGATGGCAATTTTGTCTCCGGCTCTTCCTTCGTCGGGCGTGAGCTTGTCGAGCTTTGGTACTTCCCCGAAACAGGATTGGGCTTTTCCAGCAGTCTCAGCCGAGGCGAATTTTGGACCGGTCGCTCTTGGGGTGCGCACGGATGTCTGTGTCTGGGCCGGCTTTTTTGCCTTCTTGTCCTGCTTCTTCTCCTGATTAACTGGTTCGGCGGCCCAGATGTCGGCTGGGCTGATCGCAGCCAGGCAGATTGCTAGCGCCCCGATTGCGACCGTGATCCTGGAACCTGCTGCTGTATACATGACTGGCCTCCGATCCCTTTGCCGGGTGCACAGACGTCTCATTGATCACCGGCCTTGAAGCCGGTTGAATCAATCTTCGATCGTCGAGATATCCCCAAGGTCTTGTCCGAGCTCCTTCGCTTTGAGAACTCGCCGCATGATTTTGCCTGACCGGGTTTTGGGGAGTGAGGGCACGATGTCGATTTCGGACGGCACGGCGATTTTGCCCAACTCCTTCAACACCTGATCCTTGATCGACTGGATCAGTGCCGGGCTGTCCACTTCCCCCTGTTTTAAAATGACGAAGGCCTTGATGGACTCGCCGACGAGCTTGTGAGGTTTCCCGATCACCGCGGCTTCCGCCACGGCAGGGTGGCTGACCAGAGCGCTTTCCACTTCGGCGGTGCCGAGCCGGTTGCCGGCCACTTTGATCACGTCATCAGCACGGCCCATGAACCACATGTAGCCGTCTTCATCTTTGTGGCAGATGTCGCCGGCGGTGTAGCAGTTCGGGATCGTGTTCCAATAGGTCTTGTATCGTTCCGGATCCTTGTAGATGGTCCGCATCATCGAGGGCCAGGGCTTTTTGATGACGGCAAAGCCGCCGGCGTTGGCGGGGAGGCTATTGCCTTTGCTGTCCACTACATCGGCTTCGATGCCGAGGAAGGGCCTGGTGGCGGAGCCTGGCTTCAGAGGGACTGTCGGCAGTGGTGTAATCAGAATGGACCCTGTTTCAGTCTGCCACCAGGTGTCCATGATCGGTTTGTCCCCACCGGTAGCGCGATAAAACCATTCCCAGGCTTCCGGATTGATCGGTTCACCCACGCTGCCCAGGATGCGGAGGGTAGAGAGATCATATTTCTTGGGCCAGTCTTCTCCGTAGCGCATGAGCAGGCGAATAGCGGTGGGGGTCGTATAGAAAATCGAGACGCCGTAACGTTCGATTAAATCCCACCAGCGGCCCGGGTTCGGATAGTCCGGCTTGCCTTCAACTGTGAGGATTGTGGCGCCGTTGAGGAGGGGACCATACACAATATAACTATGGCCTGTGACCCAGCCAGGATCGGCGACACAGAAATACACATCGTCTTCTTTGAGATCGAAGACGTATTTTGCGGTGATGTAGGTTCCGACCATATAGCCGCCGTGGACATGGACCACGCCTTTCGGCTTTCCGGTGGTGCCGGAGGTATAGAGAATGTAAAGCGGATGTTCTGCATCCAGATGCTCGACCTCGCAGACCGTCTTCTCGTCCTTCAGCCATTCATGCCAATCGATTTCCTTCGGCGCAGATAAGGTCACCCCCGGAGTCTGCCGTCGCAGGACCACGACACGTTCGACGCTGGGGGAATTGGCTACGGCTTGGTCGACCACCGACTTGAGGTCGAGGACCTTTCCCCGGTCAAACCCGACGTCGGCCGTAATGACCAGTTTGGATTCGGCGTCCTGAATGCGGTTCGCAAGGGCCGGGGCGCTGAATCCTGAATACACCACACTATGAATAACGCCGATGCGTGCGCAGGCGAGCATGGCGACGATCTGTTCGGGAACTTTCGGAAGGTAGATCGTGACCCGGTCACCCTTCATGATCCCAAGTTTCTTGAGCGCATTCGCGCAACGATTGACCTGTCGGTAAAGCTCGCCGTAGGTGATGACCCGTTCTTGATCGTTCTCACCGACCCAGATGACCGCCACTTTATTCTTGCGCCAGGTTTTGACGTGACGGTCCAGACAGTTATGGGCAATGTTGCAGGTGGCGCCGACGAACCACTTGGCCCAGGGATAATTCCATTCCAGGACCTTGGTCCAGGGGGAGAACCACTCAAGCTCCTTGGCGACGTCGCTCCAGAAACCTTCCGGGTCGGCAATCGATTTCTTGTAGGCGCTCTCGTAGTCTTGAATATAGGCCGCGGCTCTGGTCTGAGCGGTCGGCTGATACAGGCGGCCTTCCTTGGAAAGGGTATCGATTTTCTCTGACATGGTTCGATGACTCCTTCAGGTCGAGGCAAGAAGTAAAACTCGCTTATTATGCTGGAGGGAGGAGCGGGAACTCAACCATACCTTGGTGGGAGGGGGGGATGGACGGCAACGTTTTTGGCCTTCTGCTTCGCCGCGTGCCTCGATCTGCCGTTTCTTGACAGTCGCGCAGAGGCGAGAGTAGGGTGAATTTACGCGTTACACACTGAGGCCGGTCCAATTTATGCTGCTGATCGTGTGTCGACAACCTCGACCTTTCCTTCTCGCGCTTCTTGCCTGCTCGCTGGCGGCGATGCTCTGTCCGCCATCGGCATCTGCCCAGCTGGGGAAGCCGGAAGGGCTGTATTACAAGTCATGGGCTATCGTCATTGGGGTGGAGAACTATCTCCTGGCCCCGAAAATTCCCGGCGCGATCGAGGATGCGAAAGCGGTGGCCCAGGCGTTCCGCCAACTTGGTTTCGACGAGGTTGTTGAACTCTACGACAAGGATGTGAGTTTTCGCCGCCTGCAGCAGACGCTCTCGGATTTCTTGCCCCGCAAAGTCGGTCGACATGATCGGCTCGTGCTCTATTTCGTCGGACATGCGGGTGTCACGCAGGATCTTGCCGGCAAGGAACTGGGGTTTCTCGTTCCTTGGGATGCGCAGATTGGGAATGTGTCCAAATCGGTGACGTTTGAACAGCTGAAAGAATTCAGTCGGCGTAGTGCGTCCAAGCATACCCTTTTTCTGTTGAATGCCGCGGTCCGCGGGTGGGAGGTGAGTACGGCTCAGCCACTGTCCCTCGAAGGGCGCTTGGCCCCGGAAGACGATACGGAGCGGCGAGCCGTACAAGTGTTGACGGCGGGCGATAAGGGTGAGTCCTTGAGTCAGGAGAATGGGAGGAGTCTTTTCGTGCAGGTGCTGGTGCAGGGGCTGAGTGGCGTGGCGGATCGTAATAAAAACGGCTGGCTCATGGCCTCGGAAGTCGGAGACTATGTGAAACAACAAGTTCTGGAACGGTCGAAGGGGGTCCAGCATCCCCTCTTTGTGCAGCTTGAAGGGGACGGGGATACGGTGTTGATCGAGGGCCGCAAGGCCGCCTTTGTCATGGGGGCAGAGCCCCAGTCTCCGGCCGAGCGACGACAGGCTGCGAAGATGCAGTATGAACAGGCCTTCGCGCTTCTCCAAACAGGGAAATCGTCGGAGGAGGCGTTGGAGCGGCTGGATAAAGCGCTGGAATACGACCCCACGTTCGGCGACGCCTATGTGCTCAAGAGCTATGTGCGGTTAGAAGTCCTGCCGAACCTTGATGACGCGTTGTCGGCGGCGAAGCTGGCGGTGCAGTATGCGCCGAAGAACCCGGATTCTCAGTATACGCTCGGGTTGATTTACGAAAAGCGCGGGGAATATGGAGAGGCGGAGCGTGCCATGCGGGAGGCGCTGGTGGTCAATCCCAACTATGCGGATGTCTATTTCTCGCTGGGTATCCTCTACGCAGACGAGATGAAGGATCAGCCGAAATCGGTCGAGGCGTTCACGCGCTATCTCGAACTCGGGGGAAATCATGCCCGTGCCCGGGCTGCCATCGCACAATCAACACCTGCCGCCCCCGTGAAGCCTTAGTCGTAGCAGGCTGCTCAAAAAGGCCGTCCAGCAAGGCCGCAGCGAGTGAAGGGCCGAGGCGTACCCCTGGGGTACGTTGAGGGTCTGAACGATGCGAGAACGACGCTGGCGGACTTTTTCAGCAGCCTGCCGTTAGGCTCTTTCGCCTCCCTTAAGATACCCCAACCCGATTTTGACTGCTTTCCGCGTAATTTCTGCCCAGCGGACTTGAGGGTATTCGGCGAGGACTGCGGCTGCTTTGGGGTCTTGAACCTCCAGACTCACAATCTTAATGATACCGTCATCAATCTGAACGTCTGCCACGGGCATCCTCCTTTAGGGGAACAGCGACACGGTCAGTCATCGGCCGTCTCGTTGACTGGATTAGGGGTGCATGTTAGCATGATTTCGCTCGAGTTCTCGAACGATTGTCGTTCGCATCTGCCGCCGATACGTCGCCGTTTCACCGTCCTGATCATCACCAAGGAGGCACGCGCATGAATAGGGTACTGGGGTTCAGGTCGAGGTTGGTCGGGGGAGGAGTGGCTATTGCCCTGATGATCGGACTTGCTGCCTGCGGCGGTCCTCCGAAGTGGGTGAAGCAAGGATCGGGGGCGTTTAACGAGAAAGATAGTAAAGCCTTTTATGGCGTCGGGTCTGTGGCCGGGGTTCGGAACGAGCCGCTGGCCTGGGACACAGCTGAAAATCGTGCCAGAGCTGAAATCGCCAAGACTTTTGAAACCTATACCGGCTATTTGATGCGCGACTATGCGGCCTCCACGACGGCCGGAGACTTTACCAAGAACTCGGAAGAGCAGAATGTCGAGCGGGCCATTAAGACGGTGACGACTACGACCCTCAGCGGCGTGCGCCCCATCGAGCGCTATAAGGATGACAAAACGAACACGTACTACGTGTTGACCAAGCTGAATCTCGAGGAGATGAAAAATAATCTCGAGCAGGCGAAGGAACTCAACGCGGAGGTTCGCGATTACGTCAGAAAGAATGCCGATAAGCTCTTCGACCGGCTTGAGAAAGAAGAAGACAAACGGGGGTCGCGGTAAGGGCTCCTTTCGATCGACCACCAATTGCTGTATCTGCGAGGAGGTATTGCGTGATCGTGATGGATCGAGGACGAATCTGGCTCGTTGCGCTGATCGTGTTGACGCTGGCAGGCTGTGCGCAGGAGACCAAAATAACCAGGGTCGACTCAGGGGTCGTCACGGATCTGAGCGGCCGTTGGAACGATACCGATTCCAGGATGGTAGCGGAGTCCATGGTTAAAGAGGCGCTGGAGTACCCGTGGCTCAATACCTTCTCCGGTTCGAAGCATCGCCAACCGGTCGTCGTAGTCGGGACCATCCTGAACAACAGCCACGAACATATCGACGTCAACACGTTTGTGTCCGATCTTGAACGTGAGCTTACGAACTCCCAAAAAGTTACGTTTGTGGCAGGAAAGGGAGATCGCGAGGAACTTCGCACCGAGCGAAAAGAGCAAGCGATGTACGCGCGAGAGGATACTCAGAAGGCTCCGGGAAAAGAGATCGGTGCCGATTATATGATGAAGGGCACCATTGCGACGATCCTCGACGAGGCCGAGGGGACAAAGGCGGTGTTCTACCAGATCGATCTGCAAATGGTGGATTTGGAGAGCAACGCCAAGGTCTGGTTCGGTCAAAAGAAGATCAAGAAAGTCATCGAAAAGAAACGTTCCGTCTTTTAGGCTCCACGACATCCGTTGAGTCCTCTTGTCTCACGCCCCACCGCCTTTTCCCCGGCACGGTGGGGCTTTTTTATTTTCACCCAGTGTCTCTTAGCCGTGGTGGCGTTCGTGCTCCTTGCCGGATGCGGCCCCTCGGCCAATCGGTATCTCCTCATCGAAGCGAGTCTCCGCGCCCATGACCCCAAGGGTGCCGATGCCATCGTCCAGCAGGCTGAAAAGGAATATGGCGATAAGAGCCGTGTGCTCTATGGCATGGATCGAGGGATGACTCTTCATCTCGCCGGTGACTATCAACAGAGCAACACCGTATTGGAACAGGCTGAGGAGGAACTGGATAGTCTCTACACTAGAAAGATTCGAACGGAATCCCTTGCGTTCATGACGAATGATACGGCGTTATTCTACGAGGGCGATCCCTACGAACAGGTGTTGATCAATGTGCTGAAGGCGCTCAATTATGCGGTGTTGGGTCAGTGGCAAGACGCACTGGTCGAAGCCCGGCGTATCGACCACCGGCTCAACGTCCTGTCGGATCGAACCAAAGAGAAAAATGCCTATCGGGATGACGGCTTTGCGCGCTATCTGAGCGGCATCATTTATGAGAGCACCGGCGACGTGAATAATGCGTTTATTGCCTATCGGAATGCGTATGAGACCTATGATGGCACCCGTTCATGGTCCGACACGGCCGTTCCCTCCCAGCTGCGGGCAGATCTATTACGAACAGCAGAGGCATTGCACTTCACTCAAGAATTGGCCCAGTACCAACAGGCGTTTCCCGATACCAAGTGGGAAACCAGTCAGGCGTTGCAACAACTCGCCCAAGTTGTCGTGATCAGTTATAATGGCCGCGCACCACGCAAGGAGGATCAGTTTCTTGACCTGCCGATCAGTGTCGATGCACTCCAATTGGTGCTACTCAACCGAGGGTTTTCGCAGGCGAACCGGCAATCCAATCGGGCAGTGGATACGGCCTTGTATGGGCTTAACGGACGCGTCGTTCGCGTGGCCTTGCCACGGCTCGCCCGCCAGAAGACGCAAGTGCCTGTCGATACGGTGAATCTCATTCCGGACAATGGAGCGCGGGTGACGCTGAACACTGAATTGGTGCATAACGTGACGGCTCTGGCAGATAAGGCGCTATCGGAACGAATGGTTGCAATAACCAGCAAGGCCGTCGCGCGTGCCGCCACGAAGTTCGCGATGGCTGAGGCAACGACGAGAGGGGCTCAGCAAGCAGCGGGGAAAGATGCGGGGCCGTGGGTCGGTCTCCTCGTTGGGGCGCTGACGAAAGGCTTCGCGGTGGCATCGGAAGAAGCCGACAAGCGGAACTGGCAGACGTTGCCCGATGAAATCCATCTCGCGCGGGTCTGGGTTCCACCGGGCCGCTACCAGGTGCAGAGCCAGTCAGCCGGTGGGTCTTATGACCCTCTGAAGCCTGAGGCTATGAGGACCCTGTCCCTCGGGCCAGGCGAGACGGCCCTGCTCATTCAACGGGTGATGCCATGATAGACGGATCGTTGTTCGTGCGCCGGATCGGAGTAATGTTGATGGCGTTGGTCGCGCTCTCCGGCTGTGCCTGGTTTGGAGGACAGGCGAAACCAGACTGGATCGATGGGGTGAGCGCCGCCTATCCGTCCGCACAATATCTCGTTGGTGTGGGACAGGCAGAGAATCGCGCGGCGGCTGAGGATCATGCCTATGCAGCGGTGGCCCGTATTTTCAAATCTGAGGTCAGTGCGCAGGCAAAAGACTGGGAGTCGTATCTGCTCATCGAGCAGCGCGGACACAGCAGCGCTGAACGACGCTTGACGCTCGACAATCTGACCCGTGTGTCCACCGACAAAGTATTGGAAAACGTCCGGATCGTCGATCGGTGGGTCGATGTGCACGCAGGACTCCATTACGCATTGGCGGGGATGGCATCGGCCTCAGGCAGAGACAGCGTTCATGGAACGGATTACCGAGCTGGACCAATCGATCAGAGACGATGTCGAGGAGGCCCATCACTCCTCCGATAAGCTGGCAAGAGTCAGAGCACTGAGACGGGCTGCCAGAAATCTGGTGCTGCGGGAGACCTACAACGCCGACCTTCGCGTGATTCGACCGAGCGGGCAGGGTACCGCCGCGGCCTACCGCGTGAGCGAACTGACCCACGAACTCGAGCAGTTCCTTGCCACGAATCTGGTGTTGGCAGTTGCGGTGACCGGCGACCAGGTTGAACCGGCGCAACGTGCCTTGACGGAAGGATTGCTGAAGGAAGGGCTGCAAGTCACGAGTCGGCCATGGGGAGGGGATCGTTCGACGGGCGGTGATTCCACCGGACCATCCCCGGAGTTGCTCGTGCGGGGCGTGGTGCGGGTGTGGCCGATCGACGTGCGCGATCCGCAGTTCAAGTTCGCGCGCTGGTGCAGCGATTTCGAAGTCGTGGATTTGGCCAGCCAGCGGGTGGTCGGTGCCTTGTCGAAGGGTGGAAAGGAAGGCCATCTGTCGGAGCGTGAGGCTATAGCCAAAGTTGTCCGTGTCATGCAGCAAGAGTTCTCTGCCGATGTGGCGAAGGCCATCGCGGCGCATGTGTATGGAGAGTTGGAACTGCCGGCACAGGGGAGCCAGCCTGCGGGATGTCCGCGGGACGGGCTGGTAACTACGCCGGCGTCAGTACCCACTAACCGATAGAGAGAGGAAAAGTATGGCCAAATCGAAGCCGGAAGCAGGACGAACATCAACTCGTTCACCACGCAGCCGTGGCCGCGGGTTGACGGTCACGCATCAGCGGGTGCCCAGTCGCCTGGCGAAACGCCGATTGGGTGAGCGGCTCAAAAACGACACCGCGTCGTTCAATCAGGGCAACCTGGCCGACAAGTTCCGTAAGGAGGGGTATGACGAACTGCCGTTAGATGAAATCCAAGATCGGCTCTCGAAAATGCCGGGCCCCTTGGCCGCCATCATCCTGAAGGGGAGGGCGTGATCGCATGCCGTACTACTATTTTGACTCAACTGCTCTGGTGAAACGGTACAGCATGGAGCGCGGCACCCGCATCATCGGCAAGCTCATGGTGAAGCGGGGCAAAGTGGCGATTCTCCCGACGTGGACCGTAACCGATTTTTATACGGCATTCTCGAATCGAGCCCATCATGGAGACATCACCAGGGACGATTGTTACTCGAGTGATTCATAAGTTCGAGAGAGAGTCGCAGGAGGGGCTCTACCAGTTCATTGCCCCGACAATGCAGACGTACCTGGCGACCAAAGAACTTGCGTTGGAGTATCCTGCGCTCCGAGCACCACAGATCTTGCATTTGGCGCTGGCTTTGGAACTCAAGCCCTTGCGGCTGACCGTCGTCAGTGCTGATACGCAATTGCTGACGGCCTGTCGTTCGGCGGGCCTCCATATCATTAATCCGGAAGAGGATTAATGGGATCCTGCGGGGTCATCGGCACTGATAGTCGGCGATCATCGAGTCGATGACGGTCACCCAATCAGTGGCTGCCTCACGGAGTTGGATGGCCTTCGCAGCGAGAGGGCCTGGCGGATTGTCTGCGTGACCGAGGGTGAACATCGCCTGTCGGACGCTGCTGTGGGCGAGTGAGAGACTTCCACAGACCCCGGAAGAGGCCGGCAGCTCGCCTCCGGCCCGGCGAAAGAGGGCCATGGCACGGTAGCCATGCTCCTGTGAACGGAACAAGGTTTCGGCGCCTTGGAACAGACGAACGGCTGAACCATCCTCGTGATGGGTCTTGGCAAGGAGTTTAGCCATGAGCGCCGCGCGTCCCATGTTCATGGCGGCGCCTTCCGGGTCATCGTTCGCCATCGCCTCTTCCGCTTTTCCCCGCAACCGCTCCATTTCCGCTTCGTTACCGATCACTTGAGCGGCGACCACATTGACGACGACCAGCGCAGCCCCACAACAGAGACAGAGCACAGGCATCAGTTTGGCGGCGCGGGTGGAGGGTGATTGTGCCATGGGTGTGTGCCCCAATGATGAGTCAGGAGAGTGAACGATCGTTCCCGCACTCTGCGCAACGAGCGTCGGCGCTTGCAAGTTGCAAGGCCTGCAAGGCGATCAGTATAATCGCGCGATGCTCGTACGCCAGCGAATCGCTTTGATCGGCGCAGGAAATATGGCAGAGGCTATTCTGGCCGGTCTGCTGGATGGCGGGCAGCTCACGCCGACTCAGTTCATCGCTTCCGATGTCGTTCAGGCCAGACGCGCGGACCTCAAGCGGACCTATGCTATCACGACGACAGGCAATAATCGTGAGGCAGCCGAAGGCGCGCAGGTGATCCTGTTGGCCGTCGAGCCACAGGTATTGGATGAGGTGCTGACCGACATCGCCCCGGCTGTGGGACCGTCTCAAATAGTGGTGTCGGTGGCAGCCGGATATCCGATCGCACGTCTCGCCCGTCACCTGCCAGGGACCAGACGAATTGTTCGCGCCATGCCGAATACGCCGTCGACGATACGGAAGGGCGCCACAGCTCTTGCGTATGAGGCCACCTTGTCGGACCAGGATGCCGCCACCGCGCGAGCCCTCTTTGAGCCGATCGGGAAAGTGGTGGTAGTGGCAGAACGGCTGATGGACGTCGTGACCGGACTGAGCGGGAGCGGGCCGGCCTACGTGTTTGTGATGATCGAAGCCCTCGCCGACGGTGGGGTAAGAATGGGTTTGCCGCGTGAGACGGCCCAGTTGCTGGCGGCACAGACAGTCGCCGGGGCAGCACGGCTGGTCATGGAGTCCCATGAACACCCGGGCGTCTTGAAGGATCGCGTGGCCTCACCCGG
Source organism: uncultured Nitrospiraceae bacterium (assembly GCA_963726635.1). Taxonomy (GTDB): domain Bacteria; phylum Nitrospirota; class Nitrospiria; order Nitrospirales; family Nitrospiraceae; genus Palsa-1315. Next base: position 245,653 of record CAVSCZ010000006.1, on the reverse strand, counting down.
AGGCACGACGATCGCGGGGTTGCATGAGTTGGAGCGGGGATGTTTTCGCGGGACGTTGATCTCCGCGGTGGAAGCGGCAGCGAAGCGTTCGGCAGAATTGGGTGTGCAGACCTAGAAGGTTTTGGAAACACTATGTTGACGTCGGAAATTCGAGGGACGGCATATCCCAGACATCTGGGAAAATCCACGCAGGATGCTCAAAAAGGCCGCCTAGCAAGGCCGCAGCGAGTGAAGCGGCGACGCATAGTCAGGTTTGTACGTGGCGCCTCTGAGCGACGCGAGAACGAAGCTTGGTCGAAAGGTGCGTCTTGGCAGCACCAGGGTTGGGCGGGTGAGAACAGAGACTTTTTCAGCGATGCCTGCAAGAAGGAGAGGTTGCTTGTGCAATACTGGGTGAAAGTTGTTTTTGTCGACAATCAGGAGTTGCTGGTGAAGGATGCGATCCGTCATACCATCAGTGACGACATGGAAGTGTTGGAGGTCGACTCAGCGAAAGAAGTGATCATCATTCCCATGAAGCAGATCAAGTACCTGGCCTGCGACGCGACAGTCTTTGCGGCCAAGAAGCAAGGATAATTGAGGTTCGATAAGCTGCTTGTGTGCAAGAGCAAAGCAGCTTGTTCGTATATGAGGCCAATCGTATCGTCATACTTCTCGATTAGCACACGATCTCAAACATTCCTACTATGGTGAGATCCAGCCAGCCATTGCTTATTCCTCGCGCAAAGTGGTCAACGTCACGCAACGATCGCTGCCCAGACGATTCATTCAGACGGTGCTCGGCGGATTGGGTTTGAAAACCTCGGTTCGCCGTTTGCCTGGTGGCCCGCGACCGCCGTGCTTATGGGGTCGGCTGCCGGTCGTGTTTGTTGATACCTTGGCAAGGCTGATCTCTCATCCGATCGTCCTTCCATCCAGCGGTATAGCACGGGCAGCACGATCAGAGTCAAGAGCGTCGAACTCACCAGACCGCCGATCACGACGATGGCTAATGGACGCTGTACCTCCGACCCGATTCCATTGGCGAGCGCGAGCGGAACTAATCCCAGCAATGCCACCAACGCCGTCATGAGAACAGGGCGTAACCGCAGCAGGGCTCCAGCCGTGACCGCTTCATCCAAGCTGTCCCCGTTCTCTCGGAGCTTGTTCATACAGGACACCAGCACAATGCCGTTCAGCACGGCCACACCGAAGAGGTTGATGAAGCCAATGGAAGCAGGGACACTGAGATATTCCCCCGTCAGCCACAGTGCCACCACTCCTCCCACTAATGCGAAGGGCAGATTCAGGATGATGAGAGTGGCCTGACGGAGCGAGTCGAACGACGAATACAACAACAGAAAGATAAGCCCGATGGTCAGGGGCACGATGATCCGAAGCTTGGCCATCGCCCGTTCCATGTTTTCGAACGAGCCTCCCCACGTGATCGTGTACCCGGCCGGGAGAGCCACCTGTGCGGCAATTTTCCCCTGGGCATCGGACACCAAGCTGCCGATGTCACGCCCCAGCGTGTTGAACCCGATGGACACGTAGCGCTGAAGCCGTTCGCGGCTGATTCTTCCCGGCCCTTCCTCCACCCGTACAGTCCCAAGATCGCCAAGGGGAACCAGCCTGCCGGATGCATCGGTCAGCAGAATATTGGCGATAGTCTCGGCACTGTTCCGGTACTGTTCCGGAAAGCGCACGAACAGGTCAAACCGTTGCTGGCCCTCATACACGCGGGTGGCGGCGCTCCCGCCGATCGCCGTCGTGATGATCTCCCGCACATCGGCGACGTTGATGCCGTGTCGGGCAATCTTGCCGCGGTCGATGTCGATCGTCAGATAGGGCTGCCCGAAGACTTGCTCGACCTTGATGTCCCGCACCCCGCGCACGGTCGCAAGCACGCCGGCGATGTCTTCCGCTTTGACCCGCAACACCTCCAGGTCGTCGCCGAACAGCTTGACCGTCGCTTCCGTCCGCACCCCCGAAATCAACTCATCGACTCGTTGTTGAATAGGCTGACTGATCAGGAAGGTGGCGCCAGGGACCCGCGTCAACCGTTCACGGAACTTCTGCATCAGTTCCGGCATGGTGCGGGCGGTCGTCCACTGATCGAGCGGACGAAGCCGCACGACCGGATCGCTTTCGTTGGCCTCTTGCGGATCATTCCCCAATTCGGTTCTGCCGATCTTCGACAGCACCATTTCGACTTCGGGGAATTCCATTATCGCGCGTTGCATGTCTTTTTCGATGTCGATGGAGGCCTGTAGCGATACGCTGGGGAGCCGAATCGTCTGGGGAGCGACGGAACCCTCGTTCAAGATCGGAATGAACTCACTCCCCAAGAATGGAACGAGCACCAGGCTGGACAGGAGCAATCCGACAGCCACGCTGAACACGACCTTCCCGTTCCCGAGTGCCCAGCGGAGCGAGGGCGCATAGAGGCGCTTAGCCCAGCGGACGATCCAGGGGTCTTCTTCGCTTCCCCGTTTCAACATTAGGGAGCAGAGGACGGGCGACAGTGTCAGCGACAGGACGAGGGACACCAGGAGCGCGATCATGATGGTGTACGCCAGAGGCTTGAACATTTTGCCTTCCATCCCATGGAGGGACAGGACCGGCAGGAACACAATGATGATGATCAAGATTCCGAACACCACCGGCTGCCCGACCTCTTTTGCGGCCGCCAGAATCACCTCACGGTGCCTGCCTGTGACGCTGTGTTGCAGCGAGAGGTGACGATAGACGTTCTCGACCACCACCACTGACCCGTCTACGATCATGCCGATCGCAATGGTCAGTCCTCCCAACGACATGAGATTGGCCGTCAGGCCGACCTGGCCCATCACGATGAACGTGGCCAGGGGGGCCAGGACCAGGGTGCTGACGACAATCAGCGCGCTCCGGACATTACCCAGGAAGAGGAAAAGGACAATGACGACCAGCACCACCCCTTCCGCCAGCGCCTTATAGACGGTGCTCAACGCTGCGTTAATCAGCTCGATCCTGTCGTAGAACGGCACGATCCGAAGTCCGTCTGGAAGCAGTTGCCTGGCATGGATGTCCTCGATTCGAGCCTTGATGCCCTCAACGACGTCGCGGGCATTGCCCCCCCGTAACATCAGGACGATGCCGCTCACCACCTCCCGCTCTCCGTTCACCACGGTGGCGCCGTGCCGAACGGCGTGGCCGACCAGTACCTGGGCCACATCGCCCACGAAGACCGGCGTCCCTGCGACTGCCTTTATCACAATGCGTTCGACATCCTGAAGGCTGCGAATGAGTCCGACTCCTCGCACGATGTACTTCTCGGCATGCTTTTCCAGGATATCGCCGCCGGCGTTGGCATTGTTGCTGGCGATGGCCTCAAAAACCTCGTGGAGGGTGAGGTTGTACTTGCGCAACATTGCCGGCTCGACCAGGACCTGGTACTGCTTACTGTAGCCGCCCATCGAGTTCACGTCGATGACCTCCGGCGTACTCTTCAACAACGGCCGAATGACCCAATCTTGTATCGTGCGCTGATCGATCAATTCACGCTCATTAGCTGCAGGGTCCTGCGCGGGACGAGGGGGCCCTTCCAGATAATATTGGAAGACCTCCCCGAGTCCCGTGCTGTTCGGTACCAACATGGGTTCTGCCCCTGGGGGGAGAAGCTCCTTCACTTCGATCAGCCGCTCGAGCACCAGTTGGCGGGCGAGGTTGATATCCATCGAATCGTCGAAGACGATCGTGACGAGCGAGAGGCCGACCTTGGTCAAAGATCGCAGTTCTGTCAGGGAGGGAACACCGGTCAGCTGCAGTTCGATCGGGTACGTCACCAGCCGTTCGACTTCCGCGGGCGACAGTCCGGGCGTCTTGGTAACCACCTGCACCAGCACGCTGGTGACATCGGGGAAGGCATCGATGGGAATGGTTCGAAAGGCGTAGACGCCCCCTGCCGCGATCATGATCGAGAAGATCACGATGAGCATGCGCTGGCGGAGGGACATTTCGAGGATTTGCGAAACCATCACACTTGCTTCTTCAACAATTCCGACTTCAAGAGGAAGGCGCCGTGAGTGACGACTGGATCTCCTTCGCTCAGGCCGCCGAGGATAGTCGTGAAGGTCCCGTTAGATTCGCCGACTTGAACGTCACGGGCTTCGTAGGTATCCGCATCCCGTTGAACAAAGACGAAGGTTCGACCCTGATCCCGCTGCAACGCGGCTTCCGGCACCGCCAGCTGGTCCGGCTGAGGTTCGGAAGAGAGACGGATCGTCGCGAACATTTCCGGTTTGAGCCGGCCGTCCGGGTTCGGCAACTCAAGCCGGAGCTGCATCGTGCGAGTGGCGGGGTCCAGCACATCGCCCACATAGGTGATGGTGCCCGTCATCACCTCATTCGGGTACGCGTTGATCCTGATCTCCGCCTGCCTGGCTCCGGAGGCATGGATGGCGTGAACGAACGCAATGTCCCGCTCAGGAATGTTGGCCTGCACCCAGACCTCCGACAGGTCGGCGATGATAAAGAGCTTCTCGGTCGTCTCGACGACTTCACCTCTCGTCAGGTTGCGTCCAATGATGCGGCCGGCAAAAGGCGCGACGATCGGCACATGGGATTGAATGTCCCGACTGCGGCCGAGGCGGAGAAATTGCTCGTCGTTCATCCCCAGCAGTTTCAAGCGGTCTCGTGACTCATGCGCTTCCGCTTGCATGCTGAGCAACTCCCCCTGTCGACGTTGCGCTTCTGCTTCGCCGATCACTTTTTCCTGCAACAGAAACTTCGCCCGCTCATATGCCTGCTCCGCGACGTGGAGTTTGGCCCGTGCCTTCAAGTAAGCGGACTGGGCAAGGCCTAAGTCACTGCTATAGAGGATCGCGAGAAGGGCGTTCGCTTCGACCTGTTGGCCAAGATCCGCGTAGACGTCGACGACGCGGCCCCGGACCAGCGTTGTAATATCAGCCATGGCGCGCTGGTTCGGCTGGACGAGGGCGGGAAACTCCCGGTGGGTCCGGAACTCGCTCCGAACCACCGGTGCGACCGCCACTCCGACACGCAAGGATTCTTTCGGCGACAGACGGACGAGTCCCTCGCCGGGGGCGGCCTGCGGCGGAGCGACCGCGGAAGTGGAGGGCGCACCGTCACATCCGGATACCGCCGCTGCCGTACCGAGGAGCAGGCCGAGAATCGCGACTGTACAACTTCGTGCCTGTCTTCTCATGCCTGTCTCCCTCCCCACGCCTGACTCAGTGCGGCACAGCCGGACTCGCTCATAGCGTCCCTCCGACGGCCCGTTCGAGCCGAGCCAGCGACACGGACAACTCATACCGGGCCTGCACATAGTCCATCAGGATCTGCCGCTGCACCCGTTGCGCGTCGAAGACCTCCAATAGGCTGGAGGCCCCCTGCTGAAAACTGAACTGTGCCAGCCGGAGGGCTTCCTGTGCTTGTTTCAAAAGCCCCTTGTTGAATACGTCGATTAGTTCGGCGGTGGTCCGGGCATCCAGATAATGTTGATACACGGCTCGTGCGAGTTCGTTGCGCGCCCGCAGCAGTTCCGCTTCCTCGCGGCGCTTAGTGCCAAGGGCCGACGCGATCTCTCCCTGGCGGCGATACCAGGTCGGGATCGGGATCGAGAGTCCTCCCTGCACCGCCTCCCGTCCGATTTCCCTCCAATAACTGCCGTTCACCGTCACGTTGGGCACTCGTGACTGGCGCTCGAATTCGATTTTCCAATCCGATTGCTGTACGGATTGAAGCAGGCGCTGGATCGTCGGGTGCCGCTCCATCATGCGGGCCATCAGCGCGTCGATCTGGAGGTCCTTCGGCATCCCGAGAAATTCGCCTTCAACGGTATAAGACAAGCCCAGAGCCCCGCCGGTAAGCGTATCCAGTGCAACGCGGTTGATCCGGACCGCATTGTCCGCACGCGCAAGTTCTTGCCGGGCCTTCAGCACTTCTACCTCCGCTTTGATGGATTCAAATTGAGGCGCCTCGCCGGATTTCACTCGTGCTTTGACGATCCTGGCCACCCCCTCGACGGTTTCGAGATTCTGTCTGGCGAGACTGGCGTCCTGCTGAGCCAAGAGAAGGTCGCTAAACGCGACTTTGACTTGAACAATGAGATGCAGCCGGGCCTCCAGTAAACCGGCATTCGCCGTCGCGAGGCCTGCATCCGCTGCCTGTTGCCGAGCGGCCCGCATCTTTGGCCATTCAAGCGGTTGTCCGAGGATAAAGTTATACTCGGCCAGCGATTCGCGATCGAGCGAATCCCGGATATGCGCCCGCCCTGTATCTCGTATCTCTCCGTACCCAGCACTCCCCAGCACTGTAGGATTCGGATAGGCGCCGGCTGCGGTCCGTTGGCCCCGCTGCTGCTCAATGTGTCCTTCTGCGGATGCCACGACGGGGTTTCGGCTCAGAGCCAGATCGACAAGCGCCTCCAACTTATAGGTTTGTAGTCCTGGTTCCGCAGCTGCTGTGGTGACGGCGCAGGGTGCGGCTAGATGCAGTGCGATCGTCACACACAGCAAAGAAATCTGAGATTGCAAGGCCATACTATCAGTCCTTTCAGGGCGGCGTGCTACTGACGTGGGTGCCGAGACACTCCCGGATAATGCAGGATGGCTCGAGCACGGAGATTAAGCATCTTGGCTCAATGAGACCAGCGGGAGCAAGCACGTGGCCGCGACGATGCCCCCGATTATGGGTAAACAGATCAAGGCCGATGGCCAACTCTTCCTGGCGAAGGGCCTCAACGGCACGATGCTGGGCTTCAGCTTCATAGAGCATGCTCGCCTTTGCGAATCTTCCTTCACCGCGTGCAGAGTACCCTCTGTTGCCTCGGAAAGCAGGCCCGCCCTTGTGCTCGACACTCTCTCGGCCCAGGCGATCGCTGTGCTCAACATGGACAAATCCATGAGTATACTCGCGAGATTGCTCGTAGCCTGCTCTCCATCAGGTGCGTCCAGCGCCGGCTGGCGCGTGAGCAGCCATTGTCAACTCTGAATCGTCGCCTTGGGACTCGTGGACCCTGTCAGATACTTTTGGTCCAATCAGTCGTAGTAACGAACGATGCCATCTTTGAGATACAGAGACTCACCTGCCTCTGGCATTAAATCGTCACCCAGTCCTCCTCCTGTCCCAGTTGCCTGAGCGTCAGCGTTCCGTGCCGTTGTAGGAGGGGATTGTGTGAGGATCCTGCCGACCCTATGTTTGCCGTGTTCGGCAGGCGAATCATGAATGAGTCAGATCGTCTAGCTGCCTCGTCTAGCTGGTTCATCGGCGTCGTAGAGAAGAGTCAGACACCGACTCCTGAACGACTCTAAATCCAAAGGGAGCAACGCGTACCCTGCTGTGCCGAGGCCAACCATCATTCTTGTTCTCCCGGGCGCCCTGTGTCCCTGTACCCGATCTGCAAGCCGATTCGTAAACTCACGCGACGATATTCTGTAGTGGTCGCGACCAAGTGATCTTGCCCCCGAACGGCTTCACGCGATTTCCGGCGGAGGTCACGTGTTGCATGCTCCGATTGTGCAAAATCTGCTGGTCGACGATGTATCCGCAATTTATGCATAGCCATCCGTCATAGGCCCAAGCCCCCGCGGGGCTCCCCACGTTTTCGAAGTGAGACCAAATTTGAAGGCCTCCACAGCGATCGCAGGTCATCGACATCACCTTGGCGGAAAACTTCGTCTATTTCGGTTCCTCAGTGTCACACATGTTGGTTATGCAGCAGGTTTCCCTATGCGACCTTCCGCATCTCTGTGGGTTGGTCTTGAGGTTTCTCCTCTTCTTTTGGAGTAGGCTCATCCGGCTCGTCTTCAAACGTCGCATACACGGCGACCGCCCACATGAACAAGGTCAAGGCAGCGAGAGCGATGATGGGACCCATAGCTCATCTCCTGAGTGGCCGAAGCCTCAGCAAGTTACCGGGTATAGAGGCAGGGCCAGTATGGTAGACATAGGCGGTCTCCAGGCACCGTCCGTCCAGGGGAGAGGCCAGGGGCTTTGGGCTAAACAGTGTCCATAGTCTACACATACGCTCTGACCAGCCACTAACCGATCCGTTGTGTCTTGATCACGGCGATTCCGTTCCTCCGAGAAACACGCTGTGACATTTGCGTCGTAACAGCTCACGATCGAAGGGCTTAATAAGATATTCGCGTGCCCCCAGCTTCATGGCTTGCCGAAGTTTGCCGACATGGGCGGAATCCGACATGGCGATTACCGGCACGGTCGGGAACCGCTCGACCATTTCTTGCAGGATGGCCAGTCCGCCGATGACCGGCATCTGCAGCTCCACGAGCAGTCCATGAATCGGAGCTGTGTCCCAATCGCAGGCGATGCGAGTTAGACCGGACACCCCGCTGTCGTCCGCTTCTACGTCAAAGCCGAAGGTGCTGAGCTGGTCGCACAATATGCCTCGGACATCGTCGTCGTGATCGATCACCAAGATACGTCGCAGGGTGGATGGTCTGTTCATCGCCGTGGGCGTCTCCTCCATCGCGGGGTGGTCATGTCTTAAGGTTGAGAGTCTCATGCGTTACGTCCTTCACATTTCTGGGTTGACGAACAGCGGCGTACGTCGCCTCGGCGCGAGGTGGGATGACGCAGAATCGTCGCGTCGAGGATGTTTCCACAGATAAGACAGCGAAAACTGAGGAACGACGTTGTGCCACTGCCATCTTCGTAATCCACAGCACTTATGGTGTCACCAGGCTATGACATCGAGGACCTCTCATGGCTCGCCTATGCTCGCTTCAAAATCGTGACCGGCCCTGTTGAGCGAGTCGTGCATTAGGTCGAGCGGCTCCCAATGCGTGCGATAGCGTGATCAACCTTGGATCAGTCTGCTTACGTGCTCTCTTTCGCCGCTCTCGAATCAGGAATCGAATGGCCAATATGAGGAGGACACCCACGGTGACGATGGCTGCATCCATCACCAGATCGAGCAGGCTTGCAAAGGTGTTCATCGCAATCCTCCCTTCCGAGATCATTCTTGCGAACGGTCACCGTCGCGAGACGAGCAACCCGTGTTATCTGCTCATATTCTCGGCTCCTGTGAAATCCGGCTGGCTGCACGAGAGAAGTAGCTGTCCGCAGAACGAGCCGGCGGGTTCGGATCTCGACACGGTTCGATTAGCACAAGCACCGGAGCTTGAATCGTTCCCCGCCAGGTGGGCAGAGTCATGGCGCGCATGCGAAAATTGGCCTGGCCAGTCCGGGGTGAGTTCAGGCCATTCCAGGGCCCGGCAATGCGAGAGACCATCTCCCCCGACGCATGCGCTTTTAATTGGGCGACGAGCGTTGCGATGTCCATTCCGATGTTGGTCTCATTCACACGACTGCGATTACCGTGGTCCTGAAGCAGAAGCTGTGCGTATGGGTTGATGTAGCGAACACACACTGAGTTGCCGAACACAATGACGCCTACTGTGAGGCTATCCTGTATCGGCACAATCGGATCTCCTATCGGTTCCCCCAACACACGGTCCAAGATGAGGCGCCTCAACGACTTCGGACAGTTCTCGAAGACGGGATCCGGTACGGATGCCCGGCCGTCGATCCCTTCCGCTGTTTTCCGTCGTAAGCCCTCCATCAGACACCCGTGTAGGGACACTGGGATTGCTCTGCCCCGCCTTTGTCGCTGTAGATCGGCGCCCGTTCTCGTTTACAAGCCGTTATCGCGGCGTTTCCGATTAGAGATTCTGTAGCGCTGAACAATTCTGCATCCTAATTTAGTGAGGCGGTGGAGTGGCGGCTGGTTGCCCAGTTGCGGCAGGCCCTTGTGTCTGCCACACGTGCCGGACCATCGTGCGCACCGCCGAGAGTAACGATTGAGATGATCCCTTAATCAGGTAGCCTGACGCACCGGCTTCGAAGGCCGCCGCTATTATCTCCGACTCGCTATGGGAGCTGTGGAAAATCACACGGCATTCCGGCAGCACCTTATGCAGTTCGCGCACCGCGTCAATCCCATTCAAAGCCGGCATGTCGACATCGGTGAGCACAAGATCCGGTTTCAAAGCCTGAGCAGTTGCCAACAGAGACTGCCCGTTCTCAGCTGTACCGACCACCCGGTATTCTGGCTCCAAGAGGTTCTGAAGCAAATTGAGAATCTGCGGATGATCGTCGGCAAGCAGAATGCGTAGACGTCTCATCAGAGCACCTCGTGATAGGTTGACAGCGCGACAGCATGATAGGCAGCAGCATACTGAAGGGAGTCTTCGAGCGTGAGAGGAAGGCTACTGGTATCGCTTGTGGAAACTACGAGGTTTCTGTTCAGCGACTACGGGGCAGGAGCGCATGCAATTTTCTGAAACTAGGATGCGGTCACGAGGCCGTGAGCCACGGCATATTTCACCAGATCGGCGGTGGTATGCAAGTTGAGCATTTCCATGATCTTGGCTTTGTGAAATTCGATGGTGCGATGGGAGATCTTCAGTTGGCTGGCGATTTCTTTGGCCGAATATCCCTCGGCCACGAGTTGGAGGATTTCCCGTTGCCTGGTCGTCAAATCGTCTATTGCTGGAATGTGGGCCTGCCCTGGGGCGAGGAGCCCACTGAGCACATCTTTGGTGACCAGCGGGGTTAAATAAAAGGCGCCGTTCATAACGGCTTGAATGGCCTGCAGAAGTTCCTGCGCAGCCGAACGCTTCAGGAGGTATCCTGAGGCGCCAGCCCTGAACGCTTCGTTCACGTATGAGGGGTCGGCATGCATGGTGACGAAAATGAACTTCATGTCCGGGTGATGTTTCTTAAGCGTTCGCGCCGCATCGATCCCGTTCAGCCGAGGCATGGAGATATCGAGGAGTACCAGATCGGGCTGTAGGCGCTCGGCGGCCTCGACTAAGGCTCGGCCGTCCTCGGTGGTTCCAATGATGGCGCAGTGTTCCTCCAGCAGTTTCCGGAATCCCTCGAGGACAAGGGTATGGTCATCTGCTAACAGGACTCGCGGCTTGCTCATGGTGTGCTCCTGGTAGTGGAATGTGCACGATAATGTGTGTGCCCTGGCCCGGTTGGGCCTGGATCTCCAAGCGGCCATGGACGGATCGTACCCGCTCCCGCATGTTCACCAACCCGAGGCCGAGATGGTGGGCGCGAATCCGTTCGACGTCGAAGCCCACTCCACTGTCATGGATGGATAGCGTAACGTCCTGGCCGTCGCAGGTCAATTCGAGTTCGACGCGTGAGGCGTGGGCGTGCTTTGTCACGTTTGCCAAACTCTCTTGAGCGACTCGATAGAGGCACGACTTGATCTCTTGCGGCAAGGGATCTCCAAATTCTTCTTGCACGACGATGGTCTTGATGCCCGTGTTCACCGAGAACTCATTGGCCAAGTACTTGAGGGCCGCCGACAAGCCCAGGTCGTCCAGGATCGAAGGATGGAATTGGTACGCCATGCGCCGCACATCATCGGAGATCGCAGCAAGCCGTTGAGCCAGGGATTGAAATGCCTGTCGCGCGACGTCGGCAGAGACAGAAGGACCTGTTTCCATACGTCCCATTTCGAATGCCAGCAGCGCCAGCCGTTGGTTGATGTCGTCGTGCAACTCGCGGGAAATCCGACGTCGTTCTTCCTCCTGCGCCGTCATCAACTGCGTCGTTAAGGACTGCAGTTGGTGTTCAGTCCTTAGACGGTCTGTGATATCCCTCAAGATGACGGTAAATGTTGTCTCCTGGCCGACCGTGAGTTTCGAGATGCTGGCCTCTGCGGGAAACTCCGTCCCATCTTTCTTGAGGCCGAAGACATCCTGAGGCTGCGCCATGCGGCGGGCCGATTCGGCGCTGCGCGCGAACGCTTGGATGTGGTGAGAGTGGTTCACTCGGAGCCGTTCCGGGAGTAACCGATCGAGCGGTTGTCCCAGGATCTCGTCAGGGTCATAGCCGAAGAGTTTCACCGCCCCTTGGTTAAACAGGGCGATGGTGTGGTCGTCGTGGATGACAATGATCGCGTCTTCGGCGATGTCGAGAATGCCGGCGAGGCGGCCCTCCGAGAGCCGAAAGGCTCGTTCTGTCTGCATGCGCTCCGTGATTTCTGACACCAGTGCCTGGTTCACACCGGCCAGCTCGCGGGTTCGCTCGATGACCTTCTCCTCCAGCTCTTCGTTGACCTTCTGCAGTGCGCGCTCGGCCTGTCGCCGTTTCGCTGCAAACCATACCAACACCCACAGAATCGCAATCGTGAATATCCGGTTTCCAATAGGAATCCACATCGGCAGATTGGGAAATGGGGGACTGAAGAGTCCTCCGATCACGGTGAGAACGGTGCAGACCCCTGCGGTTACAGACGGCAGCCACGAGAAGCGCGAAGCGGTCGCGGCTAAAATAACTGTGGCGTAGAGAACATGGTTGGCGAAACTCAGGGGCGTATAGATGTCAATGACAAAGAGCCCCGTCAGGAGGAGCACGATGATGCCGAATAGGGTCGGTTCTCTGTATCGGATATTCATGCGCGAGTTGGCCGCTTGGCGAATGAGAGTATGGTCCCCCGGGGCACGATGGTGCAATGGTGGGCAAGGAGTAAGGATACGTTTAGGAACCGAGGTAGCGGAGTTGCATGAGTTGGAGCGGGGATGCTTTCGCGGGACGTTGATCTCCGCGGTGGAGGCGGCGGCGAACCGTTCGGCGGAATTGGGCATGCAGATCTAGACGGTTGCGGAAACAATGTTTTGGCGCGCTGGAACTTCGATGGTGACGCACAATCTTAGACATCAGGGGAAAATCCACTCAGGATGCTCAAAAGGCCGTTGAGCAAGGTCGCAGCGAGTGAAGAGCCGAGGAGGTACAGACCGCACTTCGTGTGGGCCGTTCGCCCATAGGATAGATCTTGGCGAACGGAAAAGCCCCTCCAGTGATTCCGAACTCCGAGATTCTCTTTGGTACGTTGAGCCTCTGAGCGACGCGAGAACGAAGCTGAGGGACTTTTTCTGCGTGCCTGCAAGAAGGAGAGGTTGCTTGTGCAGTACTGGGTGAAAATTGTGTTTGTCGACAATCAGGAGTTGCTGGTCAAGGATGCGATCCGTCATACCATCAGTGACGACATGGAAGTGTTGGAGGTCGACTCAGCGAAGGAAGTGATCATCATCCCCATGAAGCAGATCAAGTACCTGGCCTGCGACGCGACAGTCTTTGCGGCCAAGAAGCCCGGTTAAGGGATCATTCAGTCGTGGTTCCGGTTCAGGCTGTCCTTCATGGTACCTGTGCCAACAGGCCCAGGACCGCTTCATTCCATCCCACCGGCCCGATGCCAGGCGCACGAATCATTCCAGACAGGTGGATATCAGGGTCATAGGAGCCGTCTGGTTTCTGGACGAGAATCGGGTAATCTACCATTGCGAGCAGGGGGGCGTCGTTGATGCTGTCCCCGATCCCAACCGTTTCGATCCGCTCCGCCTGTCCGCTCATGCGTTGTTGGCGATGGTAGCAGCGCAGGAGCGCGGAAGCGGCCTCCCCCTTATCGTTCTCCCCCGTCAGATGAAATAACCGTCCCCCTTTTGTCCATCGTAGGCCCCGGCTGACGATTTGCCGGCAGACTTCTTCGATGAGCGCCTGAGGTCCTTGCAGCAGAAAGGGCTCGTCGTATTCCCGTTCCTTAGCCAGGATGGCGTCAGCATGTGGGAGCCCGGTCGCCTGCATGATGGCTTCGACCGACAGGTCGCCAAAGCCCTGTAACGGTGTTTCAAGCGCATCTTCGATTTGTTTCAGTACCTCTCGCAGCATGTGATAGGGGAGGCCTAATTCGATGACCTGGTAGGGAGACCTGGTTCGCATGCGTTCCAGGGGGAAGTCGAAGAGTCCATGAGGGACATACACCGCGCCGCCGTTTTCGACAATGAAAGGGTCATGATGGTCGAGGCGTTGTCGAAGTGGTTCGATTTCCGCGCGCGTTTTGCTCGACACCAACACGAGCGGAATGCCTTGCTCACGGAGCGCAGTGAGGGCTGGTATGGCCGCCTCGTAGGAATAAGTCGTGCCGTCGAGGAGCGATCCATCCAAGTCTGTAAAGACGATCAAATTGGGCATGGTCTTGCGCCGTCATAAGTGATGCAAATCATCGACCGTGCTGGATTTGGATCGGGCTACCAGCCGTCGTTCCAAGAATTCTTTCGCGAGGTCGGCTGCGCCGAGTCCGAAAGCAATCGCGCCGGCCAGCACAATCCCTCCCCAGGTAATGCCGAATCCCACGACAACGATGTGTTGGGCAATGCCGAGTTGCTCCAGCGCCATGGCGACCGCGAGGACTTGAAGCCCCCAGCGGGAACAGGCTGCGATGAGTCGGGCGGGAGGCAGTCCGGCGTTAACGGCGGCAATCAGGACAGCCTGGGATGCAAAGTTGGAGAGGAAGTACCCGGCCAGGAGGATCACTGCTGCCGTCACCAGATGGGGCACATAGGCCAGCAGTGACTGGGCGAACTGGTTGATCGGAGTCAGGTTCAGGGCTCCTAACGCTGCGATCGAGGCCAGCCCAATCACCGTCCAATAGATGCTGCGACCGACGAGGCGAGAGGGATCGGTCTTGACTCCTCCCCGCAGGAGCGCCGCATTCATCCCCAGCCGATCACAGAGATGGTCGAATCCGATCACGCGAAACAGCCGTTCAACGAAGAAACCGAACGCCCACGCGATGAAGAGGCCACCGAGCAGGATAATGCCCATGGCGAGCACATTGGGGAGCACGGTCAGCATATGGCGTCCGAGCAGTTTCAACGGCTCTAGAAGCGCCTGGTTAATGAAGTCATTCATGATCACCTCCTGCGTCGGTGGTCGTGTGGTGCAACAGAGGCGGGGCTGCTGGTTGCAGCGCCGGCGGGTGCCAATGTTCAACCAGATAGGGTTTCATGCGTTCGAAGGTCTGGCACAAGGCTTCGATCTTCTGTTCTGCCTCCGTGGACGTCAGGCCTTGGGTGGCATGGACGAACGAGGCGGTCCGACCTAAGTACAGGGGGGTCAGGGATTTCAGGAGGTGATCGCGCGGCATAATTCGCTTGTGGTATGCGGTGGCCGCATCGTAGACGACCTGGACCCACAATTCATCCGGGATGCGACAGTCGCTGTTGGATGCCCCTTGGAGGTCGCGCAACTGATTGAACGTTTCGTCGGCCAAGATCTGTCGCCAGATGGGTTCAAGATCGGTGAGGCCCTGTCGATAGTGCGACACCATTCGCTCCACGTTGACATGGACCGGTTCGACCCCGACTTCGTAGGGAAATCCAAAGAGTGGAACCGGCTCCGATCCCTCCCGACGGGACCAGATGGATTCATGCTGTTCCATTGAGGCGAAGAGCGCTCCCACCACCTGCATCAACATGGCCGACAGGTCGGAAGCAGGATCCTTCGGATTATGGATTTTTGCGCCGAGGAAGCTTTGGCAGACCCGTGCGCCGCTGGCGATGGCCTCCGTCGTCATCCAGATATCGATGCCGAACCGCGCCACTTCCGATTCCCAGACATGTTGGTCGAGATAGTGGGCTGCGAGTGCACCGGAAAAGCCAAATTCCCCGCCGATGGGCTGGCGGATCCGTTGCCCGTACAGGGCCCTGGTGAGCGGGTAGGCGAGACTGTTCGTAATCGTGCCGTCGTATTTGTGGCGCAGATAGTAGGGTGCGACGTAGTCGTATCCCTCTTCCATGATCGGGCGGAGTAACAGTTCGATCCATTCCGGTGAAATGCTGCGGAGATCTGCGTCGACCACCGCGCAGGCCCTGGCTTTCAGTCGTCGCGCAATCTCGAAGATCGTCCGGAAGGCACTGCCTTTTCCGGGAATGCCATGGTAGGGCGTGACGATCCGATGCAGCACACTTTGCTGGTCGCCAATGAAGAGGTATTGGAAATCTACGGCGGTACGGGCGACGATGGCCGGCGTCCCATCTGTAGAGCCGCCGTCGGAGTTGACCAGGACGGCTCGACGACCGGGGAAGTGTTTGGCGAGGCCTGCGCTCACGGCCCGAACGACATGCCCGACCGTGTCCGCGTTGTTGTAGCTTGGAATCCCGACGAGAATCTCCGCCGAGCCAATATCTTGGATGCGTGTTTCAGTTGGTGCCGCGAGTGGTGTGAGATGGGTGTTCATGACGGTGTGGCTGCCGGTTCAGACGTGGGGTCCCAGTTGTGATCCGTTTCGACGGCGTCGATCAGGCGATCGAAAATATCGGGCACGGCATGGGTCACTCGACTCCAGTTGGAAATCATGGGGACGCCAAGCGGATCGTCGAGAAAGCCGTCGGTGGCCAGTTTCATGCCTTTCAAGAAGACTTCGACGGCCGTTCGTTCTTGATGTCGGTCGAACGTGAGGCTGTTGATGGCCGCGTCGTTTTCATAGCGGCTGATCGCTTCCTGAGCGGCTTGCAAATACGTCGCCCGCAAGGTCTTGAGGACCCCGTCGGATAAGATGACGCCTTCGCTCGCCAGATTCCTGAAGAGCGATTTTGTAATGTCGACGCACATCTTGAGGAGGCCGGCATCGGGGTCTTGATCCGAGAGTGTTTGGTGTTTGTGGTCGTAGGCATCCGCAATATCGGCCTGGCAAATGCGGCGCAAGGCGCAGTTCCGATAGACCTCCGCGAGGACACCGATTTCGAGACCCCAGTCACCCGGAATTCTGTTGGTCCAGGCCAGGTCCCGCACCATGGCGAACTCGCCGGCCAGAGGGTAGCGAAAGCTGTCGAGAAAGGTCAGGAGCGCGTGAGGCCCCACGAGCTGTTGCAGACTTCGGATCATGGGGGTGAAGAACAGGCGCGTCACCCGACCATGGAGACGGTCGGTGACGCGGCTGTAATAGCCTTTGCAGAATTCATAACCGAGATTCGAGTTGGCGATCGGGTAGCAGAGGCGTGCCAGATACTCCCGATTGTAGCTCGTGATGTCGCAGTCGTGGAGCGCGATGACCTGGCTGTGGTTTCTGGCCAATACGTAGCCGAAGGCCGTCCAACAGCCTCGTCCCTTGCCCTGCAGGCCGATATCAAGGTTGTGATCGACCAAGAGCTTGAGAATGGCTTGGATGCGCTCGCCGTCATTCCAGATGAGGCGCACCCGCTGAGGCAGTTCGGAAAAGAATTGCTTAGCCAAGCGAAATTCTAGAGCCGAAGCGCGATCCAGCGAGATGACGATTTCGTTGAGGTACGACACAGTTTTGAGGGTCTCAACGATGGCCTTCAATGCCGGGCGCCCCAATTCTGCGTAGAGGGAGGGGAGGACCAAGGCGATGGGATTGACGCGCCCATAACGCGACAACTCTCGCTCCAGTTGTTCGACGTTAGGCTGTCCGAGGCGGTGAAGCACTGTGACGACACCGTTTTGGTAGAAGTCTGACATTCTGGCCTCCGATGAGCGAGTCGCCTGCCGTGCTTGGCAATGATATGCAGAAAGGTCGGGAACGGTCGTCGAATACGTAGGCCGCATTCACTATGGCAGCGTTACTGCCTATATTACAACAACTGTGCAGGTGACGTGCCACTAGGGAATGCCCAAAGTGCTGGGTGATCGGATAGCGAACCAGCGGGGGGGTGAAGAGGATGGTGGGAGAACCCTTCACTTCTAAGACGAGGAATGTCTGGACGCAGATCTCGCAGAATACTGAAAAAGTCCGCCAGCTTTGTTCTCGCATCGTTCAGAGACTCGACGTACCAAAGAGAATCTCGGAGTTCGGAAACGCTGGAGGGGCCCTTCCGTTCGCCAAGATCTATCCTATGGGCGAACGGCCCACACGAAGTGCGGTCTGTACCTCCTCGGCTCCTCAGTCGCTGCGGCCGCGCTGGACAGCCTTTTTGAGCATCCTGTGGGCTAAGGGCGATCGGTCGAGAGTCGTTTGGCGAGGCGATGGGCATGGTTGCTCTGGTTCGTCTTGTTTATTTGGTTGAACCGGACCAACTAGATGAACCAGACAAACCACACTTTTAATAATAATATTAATATTAAATTTTTAAATTATAATTATTTTATAATTTAATTTAATTTTATTATTTTATATATAATAATTTAATAATATTATTTTTTTAATAAATATATTTTAAATTTTTTTATTATTTAATATTTAATTTTATATAAAAATTATAAATATTAATAAATATTTTTATTATAAATATTTATTATAATAATAATAATTAAAATAATTTATTTTTATTTATATAAATATATTTTAATAAATTAATTTATTAATTTATTATAAATTTTAAAATATATAATTATTAATATATTAATTTTATTAATATTATTAAATTTATTTTTAAATAAATTATTTAATAAATTTTATTAAAATTTATTTTTATTAATTTTTTTTATTTTTTATATTTTTTTATTATAATTTTAAATTTTAATAATATTAAAATTAATATTAAATTAAAAAAAATAATTATAAATTTATATTATTATAAATAAATATATTAAAAAAAATTATAAAAAATTTTAATTATATAAAAATTATTAATTAATATAAATAATTATTTTATAATTAAAATATATAAAAAATTAAATTTATACACCGTTTCTCATCACGCAGCATCTTCAAGACTACATGCTGCTATTTATCTGCAACAGAGAGTTCTAATGCTGACTGGCATGCTGTGACATATCAGAAGAGAATAAACAGATGTCCAATGTGATTGTTGTGTCAAATCGTGAACCGTACGAGCATAACTTAGTCGACGGCCGCGTTGTTTTCAGCGTACTGATGGAGGGTTGGTTTCGGCTTTAGACCCAGTCTTGACTCGCCTCGGAGGAACGTGGGTTGCCTGGGGTAGCGGAGTCGTCGATCAGGATGTTCTAGGCCAAATCGATGGCCTTCCAGTCCTCCCGATTCGCCGGCCTATCGGTTGCAGCGGGTCTGGCTAGAACCCACAGTGGTCAGAAACGGCAGTCAGGGCTACGCCAACCAGGTACTGTGGCCGCTCTGTCATGTCACACTGGATCGGGTTTCCTACCGCAAGGCGTTCTGGGCCGGCTACCAGACGCTGAACCGCCGCTTCGCCGACACCGTCTTAGACGAATTAGGAAAGCGGCCGGCTCCTGTGTGGATTCACGATTACCATTTACCTCTTACCAGCGCTGATCAAACAGCAATCACCCCATACCACCATCTGCCACTTCTGCACGTTCCCTGCCTGGTCCGACGTATTCGCATTCTGTGAGCGTCGCAATTGCTCAAGTCTTCTTGCGCAGATTGCCTCACCTTCCAGACTGCGTTCTATGCACTGCATTCGCCGACTGTGTGAAGAGTTTTTGATGCCTCCGTCATCCGTCAAGACTGTCGTGTTGTACCGAGTGCACAAGACAAAACTGACTGCGCGAGCGATCAGCGTGCAGTTTACCGATTCTCCGATCTTGCGAAGACACTGAGTCAAACGTCATGCTCGGCGCGACGCGCTTGGTGTTCCGCGCGGATTCAATTTCTCGTGTCGATCGCTTGATTACACCAAGGCCTGATGAAGCGTCTGTGGGCATTGAAGGATTTTTTCGACCGTTACCCTGAGTATCGCGGGAAGTTCACCTTTCTTCAGGTGGCCATCCCGACCAGAAACAATGTTGAAGCCTATCGCCAATATCGGGATCTCATCAGAGAAACCGTGACGGAAATCAATGAGCGGTTTGAGACACCCCCGGCAGAGAAGAGCAAGGGATGGAAGCCGATCGAATACATCGAAGGACGCGTGACTCCTCACACACTCACGGCATACTACCGGATGGCCGACTTGGCGCTGGTCAGTTCGGTGTACGACGGGATGAATCTTGTGGCCAAGAGTACGTGCGTCGCAGTCATGAGACCGTGTCCTGGTGGTGAGTCATCTGCCGTGCAGCGGAAGAATTAATGGGCGCTGGTTGTGAATCCGTACGACCAGAATAATCCGATGCCATCAGCGAGCACTAGAGATGCCGGAGAAAGAACGTAAAAATCATGAGCCTCATGCGCGTTATCTCAGCCTGCATGATATTTATCACTTATTTTTTTTATTTTTTTTTTAACTAAGGGCGATCGGTCGAGAGTCGTTTGGCGAGGCGATGGGCAAGTCGTACCATGCCGGCCGAGCGATCGGCTGGATCGAGCAGCACATTCAGGAGATGCAGGTTGCTGGAATCGGCCAAGGCAGCGGTGAGTCCTCGCTCGAACTCCCCCTGGGTTGCGACCCGCGTGCCGACTCCACCCCCGATCATGTCGCAGATCCGTTCATAGTGCCACTCGTGGACGTCGTTGAAGGGGCCTTCGAGAATCTCCCGTTCAGTGGAGTAGCCTCGATTGTTCAGCACGATGACGATCGGCGTCTGACCATATCGCACGGCGGTCGAGAGTTCCGTTCCCGTCATTTGAAACGCGCCGTCGCCGACCAGCACGATCGGTCGAAGCGTGGGATCGGCAAATGAGGCGCCCACAGCTGCCGGGACGGCAAATCCCATCGAGGTGTAATAGGCTGGAGAGAGGAACTCGAATCGCCTGTGGACATGGAGATCGGCCGCTGCAAAGAGCGATTCTCCGACGTCAGCGATTACGAGGGTTTTTTCATTCAACAAACTATCGAGGTGGCGAAAGAGTCCATTCAAGGTCACGGGGGCATCCGGCGCAATGCTGGCCTGTGCAACGGGAGGCGGTGCCGGGAGCGGGCGGGAAGGAAACGATGGGAAGGGGTTGGTCACCAGGGCCCGCACGAAGTCTTGAAACCGGATCGCATCGTAGCGATGGTGTTTGATGGCCACCCGATCGGCTGTCGCGTGAATCGTGCGGCCTTCCGACAGCAAGGGCGAATCGGCATCGAGATCTTCGACGTCGGATAAGATCGATCCCAGGATCAGCAGGCAGTCAGATTCATTGATGAACTGTTGGACCTCGTCACGCGCGATGAGGCCGCCGTACACTCCGACGTAGAGCGGGTGGTCTTCACGGATGACGGATTTTCCCAGCAGGGTCGAGGCGATGGGGACATTGAGCCGTTCGACCAGGCGAGTTAGATCGTCTTGCAGGCCGAATCGCCCGATCTCTGCACCAGCTAAGATGGCAGGGCGGCTGGCTGAGGCCAACATGGCGCGGACTTCGGCGATGGCTTCGTTCAGCGCCGCGGTATCGCTCGGCTCATCGTCGAGACATAAGGGTCGTAGCGGGTTTGCCAGCGGCGTATGGACGAGATCGCGAGGGATTTCGATGTAGATCGGGCGGCGATAGCGCAAGAGCGCCGCAAAGGCCCGATCCATTTCTCGTTCAGCGGTCGAAGGATCGTCCAGCGAGATGGAGGCCACCGTGATCTTCTCGAAGACCTCGCGTTGCGTGGAAAAGTCCCGCACCATGTGGTGCATGTAGGGCGTGCGCACACGCTCTGAGAGTCCTGGTGATCCGGTCAGCAACACCACCGGCGACCGTTCGGCATAGGCGCAGGCGATCGCGTTCACGGTATTGAGTCCGCCGACGCAGTAGGTCACACAGACCGCGCCAATGCCGTTGATGCGCGCATAAGCATCCGCCGCGAATCCCGCGCAGTCCTCGCGCGTGGTCCCGACATGTTGAATCGGTGAGGCCTCGATCAATTGGTAGAGGCTGAGGACATAGTCGCCCGGGATCCCAAAGATATGACGGACCCCCAACTGGTGGAGCCGATCAATTACGGCGGAACCGATGGTCGGTATGCGTGTCATTGTGGGGTTTCCTGGTTTATGGTGCGGAAAACAGCGGGTACTTCACCGTGGGCCAGCAAATCACAGCGCGAGTCAGCCGTCAAGCAACAAGCCCGCACTATTCATGACGGTTCGTCGCGAAATCGCGTAGTCGCCAACCGAGACAGGCGCGCGGAGCCGCGAGGGAGTGGGCATACTTGACACGGTATGTTGACCGACTGAGCGGCGAGCCCGCCTGCCTGGACGCCGTGCCAACCGAGTCCAGGCTTGTCGTAGCGGCGAAT
The DNA here is from genome assembly GCA_963726635.1 of uncultured Nitrospiraceae bacterium. Classification (GTDB taxonomy): domain Bacteria; phylum Nitrospirota; class Nitrospiria; order Nitrospirales; family Nitrospiraceae; genus Palsa-1315. Next base: position 223,811 of record CAVSCZ010000006.1, on the reverse strand, counting down.
CCGCGATTGCAGCAGAAACGTTCATGAATAATGCGGGCTAAATGCCTGCGGAAGGGCTTGACGTTCGGTTCGCGCCATTGGATAAGTAGGCTATGACTCTTCATGATGACAGTCCCCGCGGGCAGGTTCGGCTCTCTCGCACACGTGCGGTCGAGGAGCCGGGGCATCTCTGGATCTATGCCGGTTATGTCGAGGAAGTCAGCGGAGAGTTGGTCTCAGGAGATGTGGTCGATGTCATGGCGCCGAATGGACGATTCTATGCCAGAGGCCTCTACAATCCTGCCTCCAAGATCCGCGTGCGGATCCTGACCTTCGACGACGAACCCATCACTGAACAGTTTTGGAGGGGACGATTCGCGCAGGCCGTCAGGCTGCGTCAGAAGATCGTCACAGGCACCAATGCGTATCGCCTCATCTACGGAGAAGCGGATCGCTTGCCGGGCTTGATTGTGGATCGCTATGACGATGTCTTGGTCATGCAGACCCTCTCCTCCGGTATGGACCGCCGGAAATGCGTATTAGCCGATCTTCTCTGTCAGGAATCCGGCGCCACGCGAGTGTATCTGCGCAACGATGCCAAGAGTCGCACGTTGGAGGGACTGCCGGTGGAGAGAGGTTTTCTCCGAGGGGGTGGCGCGACGACGGTGGAGGTCCATGAGGGGCGGGCTCGATTTCTCGTCGATATCGAACGAGGGCAGAAAACCGGTTGGTTTTGCGATCAACGAGAGAACCGATTGGTGACGGCACGGTTTGCGGCCGGCGCGGAGGTGCTGGAGGTGTTTGCTCATACTGGAGCCTTTGGGATTCATGCGGCGCTCGCGGGAGCGAAGTCGGTCGAAGGGCTGGACGTGAGCGAGGAGGCCCTGGCGCTCGCGCGCAACCATGCGGTGTTAAACAAGGTGGATGATCGTTGTATCTATCGATCGGCGGATGCGTTTGAGGAGATGCGAAAACTGGAACGGGCTGGGCGCCGCTATGATCTGGTGTTGCTCGATCCCCCGGCGTTTGCTCGCAGTAAACAGGCCGTGCCTCGTGCCCTGGCTGGATACAAAGATGTGAATCTGCTTGGGATGCGACTCACCAAGCCGGAGGGATTTCTGGTCACGAGTTCCTGCTCCCACCACGTGACGGAACAGGAATTGTGGACTGGCATCCGCCTGGCTGCACGAGATGCGAAGCGGCAGGTCCGCCTGCTTGAACAGCGTGGACAGGCCAGCGACCATCCCATCCTCGCCACCATGCCGGAAACGCGGTATTTAAAGTATTTCCTGCTGCAGATTCTCTAGCAGGACGCTGAAACGGTCAGCCAGTGTCATAGACCATAGTGCGTGAAGCGCGAGAGCTGCGAGAAAGGCGCGATCCGAAGTTCGGGGTTCGAAGTTCCGAGAACCTCACACTTCGAACCCCGAACCCTCGCTCGTCCCGCCAGTCTCGCGTGTCTCGTGCGGCCATCCTGCAAGTGCCGGTGGCGCCAACATGGCCATGACCTGTATTCTTGTTTTCCGATGAAGACCCGTCATCCTCATGAGCCAGCGGTCTCCTCTCCCTTGATTCCTGCTTCCGTCACGCTTCCAGAAATTACTATTAAGGCGGTGGTGCTGTCCGTGATCCTGGCCGCGGTCCTGGCGGGAGCTAATGCCTACCTGGGCCTCTTCGCCGGCATGACCGTGTCTGCCTCCATCCCCGCCGCGGTCGCGTCCATGGCGATCCTTCGAGCCTTCAGACAATCGAATGTGTTGGAGAACAACATCGTGCAGACCGCGGCCTCATCCGGGGAGGCGCTGGCAGCCGGTGTGATTTTCACGATGCCGGCGCTGATTCTGATCGGCCATTGGACGACCTTCGACTATTGGCAGACCGTGCAAGTCTCACTGATCGGTGGACTCTTGGGCGTCCTCTTCACGATCCCACTCAGGCGGGCGTTGATCGTGACGGCCCGACTTCGATTTCCCGAGGGGGTGGCCACCGCGGAGGTCTTGCGCGTCGGGGCCGCAGCCGTTCCACCGGCTGCTCAGTTCAGGACCTTGCTTTTTGCAACCTGCTCTAGGCGGGCTCATCAAGTTCGCCGAAAGCGGTGCGCGTTTGTGGAGCGAGGCGTTAGAAGGCACAATCGCGCTGGGAAGAAGTACGTTGTACGGTGGGATGAATTTGTCGCCGGCGTTGTTAGCCGTGGGCTACATCATTGGTCTCCGAACCTCTGCCGTGGTGTTCCTCGGTGGAATGCTGGGCTGGATGATTCTTGCTCCGCTCTATCAACTCATGCACGAAACCGCATCTTCAACAGAGGGTCTTGCTGGGCTCAGAGCCGTCTGGAGTGGCCAGATTCGGTACGTCGGTATTGGAGCGATGTTGATCGGGGGGCTTTGGACCCTCTTTGAAATTCGACAGCCAGTGCGCCAAAGCCTGGCTGCGTTGGTGACTGCATATCGGCAGCCATCCGGTCGCGCGGCGGGGAGCGGGCTGCCACGGACCGAGAGGGACGCTCCGCTGCCCTGGATCGTGTTGCCGTTCATCCTGGTTCTTGTGCCCATGGGCCTTCTGTACTATCACGTGATCGGTCACGGACTCGTAGCGGTAGCGCTGACAGGGACGATGGTCATCGTGGCCTTTCTCTTTTCTGCGGTAGCTGCCTATATGGCAGGCCTGGTGGGGAGTTCGAGTAATCCGGTTTCCGGGGTGGCCATCGGGACGATCATGGTCGCGTCGGCGTTGCTCCTTGTCACGCTCGGGGCTCAGCATCCTGGAGGACCAGCCGCAGCGCTGCTTGTCGCTGCCGTCGTCTGCTGTGCGGCAGCCATGGGAGGCGATAACCTCCAAGATCTGAAGACCGGTCATCTGGTTGGATCGACGCCCTGGAAACAGCAAATCATGCAGGTGGTAGGAGTGGCGACGGCCTCGTTGGTGATTGTGCCGGTCTTGTCTCTCCTCCAAGCGAAGTACGGGATTGGCGAGGCAAGTTCGAATCATCTTCATCCGTTAGCGGCCCCGCAGGCCACCCTTATGGCGACACTTGCGCAAGGAGTATTTCGGGGTGGGCTTCCCTGGTCGATGGTCGGACTCGGTGTCGTGATCGGGATCCTGGTCATCATGGGGGATCGATTTCAGGTCGCTCGGCACTCTGCCTGGCGTCTGCCCGTGCTCGGGGTGGCGCTGGGCATGTATCTTCCCCTCAAACTGTCCGCGGCCATCTTCATGGGAGGGATACTTGCGGAAGTAGTCAGCCGGGCGATGAAGCCATCGCTTCAGGAGGGGAGTCAGTCAGGACTGCTCTGTGCCGCAGGTCTTGTCACAGGGGAAGCGTTGATGGGAATTTTGTTGGCGGTGCCGGTTGCGCTCAGTTCCCTGTGGCCGGCGTTGTCCCCGGACCCGTTCCTGTTGTTTCCCGACCCACCATGGGGCGCGTGGCCTGGCGTGCTGGCGTTTGGCCTGGTTGCCTTGTACTTGGTCCGCGTCGGATTGGTTCGCTCCGTTAGCCCACATGATTCATGACGATTCGTCGCGAAATCGTATAGAAAGCAGGCGAGGGGCGAGTGGTACGAGGCGAGAGGAAAGACATTCCTTCTGGTCGCCCCTAGCCTCCGGCCCCGCGCCGCTCGCCAAAACATTGGCGATTGCAGCAGAAGCCGTTGTGAAACATGTGGGCTAGTCGCTTGGTGGTTCGAAGTGGCCAGATGGGCGGTTCTGCCAGGGGATTGTCGCCTGCTTGGCTTGTTTGACGAGGCTACGTAAATTCACTTCCGCTGCACGGAGCAACTTCGGTTCGCCGCTTTGCACGATTGCCGTCAGCAGGACGTACAGCGAGCGATCCATTCGTGATCCGGCGAGAATTCGTTCTGTGACAGGATCGGGGCCTGCGGGTGTGGAACTCTCGTCCTCCTCTGGATCCTCAAACAAGGTACGAAACGAGGTCGGATGGCTAAAGAGCCAGGCCGGAGGGATCTTCAGCGCGGCAGCGAGCGCTTCGAGTATCGAGGCAGAGGGATCAACTTCTTCCGCTTCAATTTTCTCTAACACCTGAGGCAGAAGATGTGACTCGATTGCCAAGTCGTCGACTGAGCGGCCTCGCGAGATACGCCAGGCTTGAATTTGTTGTCCGAGCGCCATGGCGCGATGATACTGAATTGGGGCCGTCACCGCAACCTCACCCCGACCGCTTATTGCACGACACACCTTTAAAAACAATGACTTATGCGTAATTTCCCTCAGTGGAAGATGCGCGATGAAATCAGGTATAATGCGATTCCCAGTTCATTCTCGATCCAGTGAGGAGGCGTGTCATGCTAGGAACGGATATTCGGGGAATTATTGCAGAAGAAGAAGAAGTTCAGCGGCGCAAGGAGGCGTTGAAGTCGCTTTTAACCATGCGTTCCAAGCAGTTGCGGGAGTCGTTGGAACAGCGAATCAAGCGGGCTCGGACTTGTGGAGATTGGATCCATCTTTCTCAAGAAGAATGTGCCACGCTTCACAAACAAGAAAAGCTTCATCTCAAGTCTCAGTTCGACAAGCTTCAGCACGAGCAGGACCGAACCAGAGGGAAGTTGACCGCACTCAAACGAGCGAAGGCGCGGGCCCAGCGAATTCGGGCTGCCGAAGCCGCATCCGGGCGGAAACGTCGCTGAACCAGTTCTGTTTACTGTGACGCACTAGCGTGGCTGACTCTCTCCCCCTCCTGACGCGCTCGCAAGGGGCGCACATTCGTGGTCTCCTCCATGATAGACACATGCGAGCACAGGACGGCGCCTTCGTGGTCGAAGGCGCCCACGCAGTTCGAGATCTCCTGACTCGGTATCCTGGACACATTCTCACGATCGTCACCGCCTACGGTTATCTGCCAAAAGAGAGGCAGGCCGACCGATTAGCTCGACTAGCCTCCACGACGCAACAGTACTACTGTCCCGACCATCAATTTTCAAAATTGTCGGATCTGGACGCACCGCAAGGTATCCTCGCTGTAGTGCGGCAACCGACATGGGATGAAGAGAAGGTCTTGAGGCAGCCGACTGTCTTGGGGATCTATGGAGAGCACCTACAAGATCCGACCAATGTCGGCGCCATTATTCGAACGGCGGCAGCCCTCAATGCGAGCGCCCTGTGGCTCACGCCGGAATCCGCCGATGTCTATCATCCCAAGGTGGTTCGTGCAACGAGCGGCATGTTGCTCGCGTTGCCGATCTTTGCCGCTAAGGATGTGTCTGGTTTAATCCGGCAAGGCTGCCAGATCTTTGCAGCAGAAGTGACAGGGGACGGGGCCGTTCCGATCGACGAGATTCATCAAGTGCCACGGAAACTTGTGCTTCGCTGTCGGTAATGAAAGTCGCGGTTTGTCAGCTCAGATCCGCAAGCAGGCCACCACTCGATTTACCATCCCCCTCAGCCGCGACGTCGAATCCCTCAATGTTGCGGCGACCGTGGCCATCGCCACGTTCTACTTCTCGCGGCTTCCTAAAGGAGAATGACCCAGAGTCCATTCGCTCGCGCGAATGTTCCGGGCCGGTCGGTAATCAATCTAAAATGGGAAGTGAGGAGTGGTGCCGAGGCACAGAATTGAACTGTCGACACCAGCCTTTTCAGTGCATCAACAAAATAAGAAAAAACAGCATCTTATAACAAAAAGACGATGCAAAAAGTGACATTTCATGTCATGGAAAATCAATGCGTTACTGAAATAGGTGCCACTATTGGCACTTGAGTGAGTTCACTTACCAGTACCATCAGTTGTGATGAATTCGACTTTGCTTGAGGCAATAAATCCGATCTTCCGAAGGTGGGTCCTCAGCGAGCAGAATTTTCCTTTATTTAATGGTCCAGTTTTCTGGCGGAACGTCACACAGGAGTCAACTTCGTTGGCCTTGGTGTAACAAGTGGGGGGAAAGGTCATCCCCAACGTGATTGTAAGGTTCATGGTCGCCTATTCTTGTCATTCCTAATGCAGATTCAGCCTCAGGTCCCCATCGGGGAGATGACAATCGAAAGAAAGTTTTCATTTGCCTTGGCGGTTGACCTCAGGATTGAGATGGGCTGGCGCACATTCCTTCGCCTCCGGCTGTTCTTTGCGAGCCTTGAGCGCCTCCTGCTGTTTCTGAAGCTCAGCCATGAGTCGGGTCCGTTCCTGCGTCATTGTCGTCACTTTTGAGGCGAGTGTCTCGCGGTCAACCAACGCCAGCTTAAGTTTTCCGATCTCGTTATCCCGCTCCCGGAGCCGTTTCTCGAGATCTTCGACGCGGGCGGAGGCAGTTTCGAGCTCGCCGACACGTTTTTGGATCCGGGCGATCTCTTCTTGCGCTGTCGTGGTTCCGGTCATCAGTTTCTGTTTTTCCTCTCGAAGCGTTCCTGCTTTAACCTGTTCGGTCGCCAGCTTGTTCTCCAGATCTTTGACCTTGTCGCGAGCTTCGGTCAGGGCAGCGGTGAGATCCTTGGACAGCTTGGCCTTCTCTTGTTGGAGATTCTCGATTTCCGCGATCGATTTTTTCTTGAAGCTGTCGAACGCAGCTGCCGTCTGCGATGAAATCTTTCGGGTTTCCTCTAGCTCGGCAACGGTGTTCCTGTATGTACTTGCCGGTACACAGCCGATGATGGTGGTCAGAGATAGGACGGCGGCCGCGGCGCTTATGGCTTTCATGTATTGCCCTCCCAGGACATGCTTTCTATCCGAACACTACTTCAACCGGGCAATTTACCTGACCACGATCCACGAGAAGAATGGATATTGTCACGGCCATCACCCTGTGACACCACGGCCGGTCGACGTTGTCATTATGGCAGTGGCCGTTATGGCTGTCTATTCGAGGGAGCCGTGATCTCCTGAAATCCGCCAGGATTGCTCGTCAGACCGCTTGTGTTTCGGAAGTGAACGGAAGGAGTCCGCGCTGGTTGGTGCCGAGTTTTGTGCAGTGAGATGGGGGCACGATAGGCTTGGCAGATCAGACTGGCACGGGGCAAGAATCATCAGCACTGCAAGAAGGATCCGCCTGGCAGAAAGGCGGCGGGATCTCTCCAAATCATCTAGAAGATTTCGGAGCGCCAGCCGAAGCGACTCGCATCAGATGGTAGGGTCACACTGGCTGCTGAACCGCTGGGCAAAGGCAGCTGTTCCCAAAAGGACAAGACTGATTCCGATGAGACTGATGCCTGGGCCGGCTGCATCGGCCACCCATCCGAACCCCATCATCCCCGCCATGGCGCATGCCATTCCCCCTGTGCTGAAGGCTGTGAAAACACGGCCTAGTAGGGGAACAGGGGTCATCTCCTGCAGCAAGGCAAACACGACCGGCGTGAGCAGGGCAGTGCTCCCACCGATGATAAGCATAAAGACGCTTGCGATAAGCGGGGTTTCCAGAAGTCCCAACCCACCGACCGCAAGCCCGCCGACCGCCATGGAGCCTGAAATGATCCGCATTCGGCGGTGCAGATTTCCCTGCCGGACCCAGACCAGACAGGTGGATGTTGCCAACATGCCGATTCCAAGAATCGACCAAAGCCAGCCGAGTTCAACAGGACCCACTCCGAGGGATTGCTTGGCGAACACGGGGAGCAGGAACATGAACGCACTGGCCCCCAGATTATAGAGGGCGGCAGTCACCATCAGCATGAAGACCATGCGGTGCTGTAGGAACACAAATCGGAATCCGATCAGCAGATCATGCATCATGCTACCGGATGGGTTGACCCAACGAGGTGAGCCCAGAGACTCGCGCGGACGAATCGGCATCAGGCAGAGGGCGGAAATGAGGAATGTGAGGGCATTGAGATATAAGACGTTTTGTGCTCCGACGAATGCGATGCCCAGCCCGCTGATCGCGGGACCCATAACCATGCCGATGTTAGTCGTGCTTTGGAGCAAGGCGTTCGCCGCTGTGAATTGTGATCGGACGACGATCTGTGGAATGGCGGAGGCCAAGGCGGGTCCAAACACGGTCGACACAATCGCCGTCAGGAAGACGATGACGTAGAGAAGTTCCAACGTGAGTGACTCAGCGGCATAGAGGGTTGGTATCAGCAGGACTAGGAAAGTGCGGAGCAGATCGACCCAGATCATGACCCTCATTTTCGACAGCCGATCCAGGCCGATCCCTATCAAGGGTCCGAACAGCAGGGGGGGGATGGTTTGCAGTAAACCGATGACCATCATCTTGAGTGCCGAGCCAGTCAGGTCGTAAACAAACCAGAGGAGCGCCACTTTGTTCAACCCGTCTCCGATTTGAGAGATCAACTGGCCGGCATAGAGCAGACCGAAATCTCGTGTTTTGAGCAACTGCCATCCTGCTTCCGATGGCTCGGACGATTCCGTCGGCGTTACATCTGATACAAGGTCATTAGCCATGGGTGTTTCCTTGCGGTCCAATCAATAAATTCCAGGCGCAGTCAGGGCCGGTTGTGTAACCGGATGTATGAGGCTTCGAAGCGCCGCCGTCGAATGATCACTGACGATCTGTTCATAGACCTCGAGATATTTCTGGACCATCCGCTCGACCGTAAACCGCGCTTCAAAGGCCTGCCGGCAACGGCGACGATCGAGGATCGAGACCTGTTTTACTGCGGCGGTGAATTCATCCATCCGTTCGCAGATATAACCGGTGACGCCGTCATCAATAATTTCCGGCACGGAACCCCGGCGATAGGCGAGAACTGGTGTTCCGCAGGCCAAGGCTTCGATGAACACCAGTCCGAAAGGTTCGGGCCAATCAAACGGCGCCAACAGCGCACAGGCTTCTCCCAAGAAATCATTCTTTTCGGCATCGGTGATCTCGCCCACATATTCGACCAGCGGGTGATCCAAGAGCGGCTCGATGCGCTCTCGGAAATAATCGCGATCCGCGGGATCCACCTTGGCGGCGATGCGCAACGGAATTCCGGCGCGTGTTGCGATGGTGATTGCCTGGTCAGGGCATTTCTCAGGAGCAATCCGCCCAAGGAACGCCAAATACTGTCCCTGTCGAGGATGAAAGCTATACAGGTCGCGCGGCAAGCCATGATGGACCGTAGCTTGCCAATTCGCCCAGGGAAGGGGCTGACGTTGCGCATCCGAGATCGACACCAAGGGAATTTCGGCGAACTCTCGATACACCGGTACGAGTTCCGGTAAATCGAGTCGGCCATGGAGCGTGGTGAGCACCGGAGTAGGGCAACGGCGCGCAATGGGAAATCCAAGAAAGTCCAAATGTGAATGAATAAGATCAAACTCGTCGGATGCGCGAAAGGCCCGCTCCAGCAGCAGAGTCATCGGAGCCTCGCGGTTGAAGCTACCTCTGAGCAGGCGGAGGGCTTGTGGGCAGATCGCTTCCAGACGTGCGGCGGACATAGAGTCGCCGCTAGCGAACAGCGTGACGTCGTGGCCTAAACGGACGAGTTCGTCCGTAATAAATGACACAACCCGCTCTGTGCCGCCGTAGTGCTTGGGCGGCACACTTTCCCAGAGTGGCGAAACCTGTGCGATTCTCATTCGCTTCTCCTTTCTCCTTCGCTGACTACCTCCAGTGTCAACACACTGGCCTATTGCACCGGCTTAATCGAGACCGCACGGCCGTCAGAGGACACCTGCGCCTCGATCCTTTCACCGGGAACGATGAGGCGTTCTTTCTTTGTGTCCTTATCCACTCTGAGGTGTCTCAGGACCCCGGAAATATCCCTGACGACATAGGTATCCCCTTTGATGGTCAGAAGGTCGCCTCTGACAGTCAACGGGGGGATTGCCGGTTGAGCGGCACAGAAGGGAACCAATGTTCCCACAAAGAGCAGGGCCGTTATCATGATGGTCAGCAGCCTTTTCATCAGTGTGCGCATCCCATAGCTTTGCGAGGAGCTGAAGAGAGGATATTGCGTTCATCGACCTTCGTGTCGTGTGTCTCCAGGTAGATCGAATCGTGACCTCTGACCAGGATTCCATCCGCCTTGAGCCTCGTTGGCGCGGCAGGATGTCGCCTGGTGAGCTGGTTCGTGCAAGGATTGTTCGATAGCCACGCGAAGAACCTCAAGAAGTACTGCACGTTCATAGGGTTTGTGAATCCAGGTGAAGGCACCGTCTCGCATGGCCTTATGCGCAACCTTGTCAGACAGATCGCCTGAGAGCACCACGATAGGTGTATTGGGCCAGAGGATCTTGCTGAGCCCCAGGAATTGCAACCCATCCATGCCCGGCATCTGATAGTCCGTGACGACGACATCAAATCGCCGTTGTTTCATCTCACCCAAGGCTTCCAGACCGTCGCTCGCCGTATGGACGTTATATCCGGCATGTTCCAGGGACAAAGCGAGCATGAACCGGACAGCCTCTTCATCTTCTACGACCAACACATTGCGGTTCTGCTCATTCATGATGGCCATCTCCTTCATGACGTGACCGTGAAATGCGCCCGATCTCCCAGAGGTTCATTCAAATGCGAAGACCGGAATCCATGATCCATGACCCGGGTTCTATGCATCAGAAATTGCAATCGGTGGACCTCCGAATGAGGTCCAGACCTGTAACCGGCTAATGGGCACAATTTCAAAGAGATAGAAGCGAGATAAGAGAGAAGGATAGCTACTGGGACCTACCTCGCACGGAGCGTCTTGTCAGCGTTTCCGTGGGCTGAGGTACAGAACTCCTCGTTCTAACTGAAGATTCTCAGGTGCATAAGTTGTCTCGTCGAGAGCAGTTCGTCTCATCGTCATTTCCTGACAAGAATGTCGATGGCTCCTTCCCTCCGGACGAGATCGACCTCTACATCGTGGGCATGACGATGGAGCGAGAGCTCTACCGAAGCCTGTCCGATCTTGAGGTTTGTGATCGTGATTTCCTGAAGAAAGACCGGCAGATGAGGGGTCGAAAACTGGATTGTCGAGTCCCGGGCCTGAATGGTGAGTCCGAGGCAGGCCTGTAAGAGGAGAAAGACAGATGCCGAGGACCACGCTTGCGGGGAACAGGCCACTGGATACAACGTGGGACTTCCGCCAGGGCGCCGAACAAATCCGCAGAACAGTTCAGGCAGCCGATGAAGGTCCACATAGCGGCTGGCGTCATACAACCCTGTCATAATCTTGAGTGCCGATTGCTTGAACTCATGGCGAGCCAGTCCCATTGCGATAAGAGCGTTGTCGTGAGGCCAAACCGAACCGTTGTGATAGGACATGGGATTGAACCGCGCTTCCGAGGCGGCGACCGTCCGAATTCCCCATCCTGAAAAGAACTCCTTATCCAACAGGGAGCACTCAACACGTTCCGCATGCTCGTGAGTCGCAATGCCAGAAAAGAGGCAATGTCCCGCATTCGACGTTCGCACGCGACACTGTTGTTTATTCCCATCCAGTGCCAACACATACAGCGACAACTCCTCGCACCAGAACGCCTGGTCAAATCGCTCCTTCAACAATTGGGCCTGCTGTAAGAGGCGAGTGGCCATTTCAGCTTGCCCCAGTACAGAGGCGAGTGCAGCCGCCCGGTGCTTCGCTTCATAGACATAGCCTTGTACTTCACACAGGGCTATGGGTCCTTCAGCGGGTCTTCCATCGGCATGAAACACCGCGTTGGATGAATCCTTCCAGCCTTGATGGACCAGACCGTTAGGGGAGCATCTGGCATACTCCACAAATCCGTCGCCGTCCCGGTCACCCCAAGTATTCATCCACTCTAAGGCACGCGTGATATGAGGCCAGATCCCCTCGATGAAGCCTATGTCTCCAGTCCTCTCGTAATAGGCCCCTGCCAGCACCACGAAGAGAGGCGTCGCGTCAATACTGCCGTAATAGCAGCCAAAAGGAACTTCACCGAGGGCGGCCATTTCCCCTTTGCGGCTCTCGTGGAGAATCTTGCCCGGTTCGGCGTCCTGCTCGGGGATGACCTGCGTGGCTTGAGTGGACGCCAAGTAGGTGAGCACCCCTTTGGCGATGTCAGGATTCACCCAGAGGTATTCGAGCGCCGTAATGATTCCATCCCTCCCGAATGGCGCGCTGAACCAAGGGAGGCCGGCATAGGGATAAGGCCCCTCGGGTGTTTGTGTCACCAGCATATGGATGTCTTGGAAGGAGCGGTCCAACCACTCATTGAACTGTTTGTTGGATGTCTCGATCGCGCAGTCGTTAACCTTGGCGGTCTCCAAGCGCTCTTCTGCCTCATGAAAGGCGTGATCGTACGAGCGACTGCTTCTGACCCGACCGGTAGACTCACAGGCGATCGTCAAGACGAATGCCGCCTCTTCTTTCGGTCGAAGACGGAATGAAAAATCCATCAGAGAAGATGAAATCTTCTGCGGGTGGGGTGAGCATTCGACGTGGGTACGCCGAATCACGTCATCGCGCCCTTCATACGCGAAATGAAGGCTTTCTGCCTCTATCCTTTCTGGTAGATAGTGGCCTTTCCTCGCCCGCGTTTTCCCGCGTACTTCGAAAATATCTGCGAAATCTGCGGCGAACCGAAAGGTGAATGCGACATCCAGAGGCTCCGCGCCGTAATTCGAAATGCAGAGGCGTTCGTAGCATGCCCCTTGCCACAGGAACTTTGTGCGGAGAAGATATAAGGTGCCACGGGGAAGGAACATGGTCCCATCGCGGCAGAAATCGGGGTTTGTCAGGTCAACTGCTAAGAGGGCATTGTCTGATTTGATTGTTGAACTCAACAGTACTGGCCGGTCGTTCCCCAACGTGAGTTCCAGACGAGAAAGGAACCTGGTTCCCTCGTCGTATAATCCCTGTTCAGTCCGCGGAACAGACTGAATATCTCCGTATCGGTCAAAGACAGCGAAGGTCTCACCCTCTTTGAGTACCCGTGTTCGATCGTCGATCATCGGAGATGTTGCAAGAATGTAAAACTGGTCATTGACACGGATGATCTCGTCCAATGGATCCTCCCTCCTAAATACGAGGTCTTTGGTTTGGGCCGCACGCGGTTGCGCGCGTTTGATGTCAGCACGCTAAGTATCGGCAGCCCATGTCTCCTCTATCCTGTCCCCTGAAGCTGGCATGATCAGATTGGCTTGAACCCAATGTCCCAAAGCTACAGCGGTGAGTGCGGTGGCGAACAATGTGAGGCCAATGCCGATCACGCTCGTCCGTTCCCCGAATTCCTGAGTAATCCATCCAAACGTAGTTATGCCGGCGATGGCAGCGGCCATCGCACCGGCAGTGTAGAGAGAGAGGACACGGCCAACCATGTGTCCCGGAGTAATTTCCTGCATGATTCCCCACGCGATGGGCGTCAATGCGCCTTTCCCCCAACCAATGATCCCCATCAGTATTAGGAGGAGGAGATGGTCGGAAACCCACACCAACGCGCAGAGCGCTGCTCCGGCCACCGCGCAGGATGTCGCGATAGCTTGTACGCGTCTGCTCAACTCCCACTGAGTCAGCCAGACGAGTCCGATCGACATTAAGAAAAGGCCCGCGCCAAGCGCCGACCATAAATATCCGACTTCGACAGGACCCAGATCTAACATTTTCCGGCCAAATACCGGGAACAGGGTCGCGAAGGCGCTGGCACCGAAGGTATAGAAGGCGGCCATGAGAATGAGGAGCGGGATCATCCGCTGCTCAATGAAGGCAAAGCGGATTCCTTCGACCAAGTCGCGAGCGGTCGACAGAACGAAATGGCCTCTCTTGTTGGTCAATTGCTCATGAACGAGACGTATGGGTAACAGGCAGGCAGCGGAAAATAGATAGGTGGCTGCGTTCACACAGAGCACCTCTTGGGGGCTCAATGCCGCAATTCCAATACCGCTTAGGGCGGGCCCCACAACAATGCCCAGACTCGTCGTGCTTTGGAGCAATGCATTCGCGGCTGTAAACCGAGGACGAGGGACAAGAAAGGGGACCGAGGCCGTGAGCGCCGGGCCGAACACTGCTGAAGCCATGGCATGGAGGAGGACCAGGACATAGATCAATTCCACAGTGAAGGCCTCCACCGAGACTGAGCAGGGGATGAGGCCAATCAACACCGCACGCAAGACATCAGTCACGATCATGATCGGTTTCTTCGGCAGCCGGTCAAGGTAGACCCCGATCAATGGGCCCAGGAGGATGGGGGGTACTGTTTGTAGCAAGCCGATCACCGTCGTTTTCAGTGGAGAACCGGTGATCGAATAGACAAACCAGAGCAAGGCGAGTTTCGACACTCCGTCGCCGATCTGCGAGATCAACTGGCCCCACCATACCAGGCCGAAATCGCGCGTGAGCAGGCGTTGCGTGCTGCTCATGAAAGAATGCTCCCGCCCTTGCGTCTGGCGCTCCGGATTGTCAACCCGCTGGAGGATCGTGTGCATTGCACAATTGATACATCATGAGCAGTAGTACCGACTCTTCACTCGGGACCCTCAAAGCGAACTGCGATGGTCGTGACGGCTTTAACGCCGGGGACCTGCATGGCTGCCTCGGCCGCTTCCAGCACGATCACTTGGAACCGGGTTTTTCCACTCAACTCAACCACACCATTCTCGGTCTTGATGTCGAACCTTGCTGCCTCCAAGGTCGCACTTTTCTTGAATCGTTCCCTGACGTATTCGGTAATGACCTGGTCGCGTTTCTGCAGCTTGGCCTGGTGCAAGTCAGTAACCACCTCCAGCTTGTTGGCGACTGACTTGACCCCGTCAACCTGCCGAGCCACTTCCGCCGACGCAAGTTTTGCCTCCTCGCTGGCTACCTTTCCTGAAAGGAAGACGTCTTGCCCTTTTGTGTCAACTTCGATCGTGCAAGCAGCTGTCCGTTGGTCACCCAGCAGCGCCAGCTTGACCGTGAGAATAAGCGATCGAACAGGTTTGTTCGCCGTCGGCTCATTTATCGACTCTTTGGTTTTGGGTTCCTGTTTGAGTTCAGGAGGGGCAGGCTCAGGATTCGTGAGGTCCTGGGTCTTAGGGGCCTGCACCTTTGGTTGCTGGGGTTTGATCTCCTGGGTCCGCGGTGCTGACTCCTCCGCATGGACCGGCGTGGCCAACAGCGCCCCGCAAGTCAGAAGGATTGCCAGTTTCCTGCCCGAGCAAGGCGAAATGGTCATCGATTCCTGCTCCACTTTCCTCTGTAAGCATTTCAGGGGGATCAATCAGCAGTAGATGTGCCTGCTGGTCACCACCTCCACGACCTATGTCTGCCTCAACAGCCTGTGACTCATAGCATCGATCAAACAGTCGGAGGGCGATCTCTCCAGACGAGATGCATCACCAGAAGCAGAATTCCGATCACAAGAAGGACCCCGGAAATCAGTGTGGTGACCCCTGTCAGCCCCGCAAGACTTGGGAGACCCGCGATTATTCCCACACTCAAGAAGAACAGCGCCTGTGACAGCATCTCATGCTTGTTCCTTTCGTTCTGTTTGCGTCAGCTGAACACCAGTAGTGATGCTCTCTGGTCCAACCGATCAGCGCACAGTTCAGATCACTTGAAATGGAAATTCAAGGCGATCGTCATCCAGTGTCCGTTATTCCTGGACCTACAAATCATATGGCCAGCCCACTTCTTTTGGCCAGATAGCCGCTCACGCTCCCACTGGATGGGCTGCGCGTCAGGCGGCCTTGACCGCCTCTGTGACGAGTCTCTTTTCTCCTGGAAGTACCGCGTCCCTTGCCCACTGCCTGGTCCAACCCCAGATCCAGCATCTGGTCCATCAGCTCCATGGCATTATCGGCCAGCCCATGGACATTCTGTTCGGCTCGCCGAGCGTACCCTCGCAGCAGCTCCCGTGACTTACGGCCCGACCATGGTGCCAGTAATAGCGCCGCCGCGGCCCCCACCAACCCTCCGCTCACAAGAGCCAATCCCGCAGCTCCCAGTGAATACCCTCTGTCAACAGCCATTGAACGTCTCTCCTTATCGATGAATGCATACCCTGACGAAGACCTCCCTGGCCCTGTGCGTGGCTGCTCAATCGCTGTCTTCATTCTTTTTGTGCGCTCATCCTGTGTTCCTGTGTTATTGGGGCCCGATCCTTATTCCGTCTTCTTAATGGAAAGAGCCTCGCCATTCTGTGCGGCCAACACTTCCACTTTGTCTCCAACCTTGATGTCTTCGTCCAACTGCGTCTTCTCATTCACAAGAAACTCGGTCGGCTCGTCTCCAATTACCCGAGCGACGTAAAGATGCTCTATGATCAAATACGCATCTTTCTTCCCGCCGGAAGGATCCTCCATGACCTGCACATTGCCCTCGATCATGACGACCTCTCCGGTGACGGCCAGCTCCTTCCCGATTGGTAATGGAGTTGTCTCAGAAACCTCATTGGTCGGCGGAGCCGCTACGAGAATTGCGGCACCGACGACTGCTAGGGCACTCAGCAGAACAAAGAGGATTAATCCCTGCCTGAACCTCAGGCCGGCATTTGTACCATTCATTTTTTGGACCTCCCGGTGTTGCATAGAGGGCATGCAATCCCTCCTCGAATTCGAGAAAGGCAAGCACCTTGCAGAAGGTTTCACTGCCTACTACGGTTTGGGCTAGTGCAAGTGATAGTCCTTATTTTGTGGAGAGGGATTTCTCAGAGGGAACACATGAATGTTCAATGAGTTACTGTCGTGCAGCTTCTGTCGAGCGTTGAGTCTTAAGGGGTGAGTGACTATGACATTCTGTCCTCAAGATTCGTGGTGGTATTGTCCTAACCGATGGTGCCATCAATGGATTTCTTGTCGATGACACCTTTGTCCTTCACGCACAATCTGTCCAATCGACCAGAAGCAGCTCATGCCGCATCGTTGAAGTCATCTTCGGGAGCAACCATGAAAACAGCGCTTTTCAGTAACGGCCATAGCTGGCACGTCAACCTCCTTGGACGATTTACATACGCAGGAACAGGGGGGTACGATAACCAAAATTCTCTTCGCCTGAGGAAACGGATGCGCCTTTCCGTCAAGGTCTCTCTGGTTCTTGTCTTGATCGTCGGAATAGCGGCGGCCTCCGTCGATTACTTCGACCGCCAATACAGCAAGAGGTTCATTCAGGGGAACTATCTCCAAGAGATCATGGCTGTGGTTCGGCAGGTGGGAGCTGAAATGACCGCGCTTGCGGATCTCCGTGACCGAAGGGCTCGAGAACTGGAGATCAACAAGTTGAGGGCGAATCGGCCGGATCTCCTTGATGTGGTGTTGTATGCGCTGCCGGATGACGGAAGCGGGCAACCAATCCTCGTTGTCAACGCGGGGATTACGGATTCTCCCAAACTTGAGCAGTCTCCCGTTCTGGTGACGCAAGCGCTGTTGAACAACCAGTCGATCAGCGATGTGACTGGCTGGGAAGCGACGCATCGTGTGAAAGTTGCTTCTCCGATTACGATCGACGGCCGACTCGTCGGCGCCACCTACGCGGAATTCTCGACGTCGCTCTTTGATGAACTCCAGCGCTCTCAACGTCGTCTGGAAATGGCCAGGATTTTGATAAAAGGGTTGGTCATTGTTCTGGCCATTAATCTCTTTTTGTATTTCAGAGTTCACCGCCCCGTGAGAGCACTTCTCTTGGCGGTGGAGTCAGTCGCCGGCGGCAAGCTACTCACTACCGTGCCGGTCCGCGGGCATGATGAGATCGGCCAGCTGGCTGAGAGGTTCAACCTGATGGTGGAGCGGATTCGGGCCGCCACAGAAGAAAATACTCAGCTGTACGAGAAGCTCCGGCTGGCACATGATTCGCTGCAAGTAAAAGTGGAGGAAGCGACCTCCGAACTTCGGCAGAAAAATCGGGAACTGGCCAGGACGAACGAACTTCTCTCGACCTCTCAGCGGGAAGCGGCACGCGCACAACGGCTGTCGACCATCGGCCAACTAGCTGCCACATTGGCGCATCAAATCGGCACCCCGCTCACCGCAGTCTCCGGTCACCTTCAATTGCTCGAAGAAGATCCTCAGCTGGGACCTGAAGCACGAAAACGTCTTAAGATTGTTGAGACCCAGATCGAGCGCGAGTCCCGGATCATTCAGGATCTGTTGATTTACGCCCGCAAGCCGGACCCGGTGTTCTTGCCGATGGATCTCAATGCCTGCCTGGAAGAATGCTTGGCGCTCTTGCGACCGGAGATCGACCGACGGAGCGTGGCCCTCAATCTGTTGCTGGATCCAGCACTGCCAAAGGCACAGGCGGACCAGCAGCAGATTCACGAAGTGTTCTGCAATTTGATAGAAAACGCCATGGATGCCATGCCGGAGGGGGGCACGTTGACCGTCCAGAGCCAGGCGGCCGAGGCGCCCCCGACGGAGAAAACTAACGGCTGGCTGGCCGTAGACATTGCCGACACGGGGCCTGGTATCGCACCGGAACATCGCGCGCAGATCTTTCAGCCGTTTTTTACTACCAAGAAAGCCGGACGGGGAACAGGACTGGGTCTATCGATCGCGTTCGATACCATCCGCTCGCACGGGGGGCAAGTGCTGGTGGAAAGTGAACCCGGTAAAGGCACACGATTCCGCGTGCTCTTGAGGGGTTCTCAGAAGGAGTGTACTGAATGACTGGGCCATTCCGAGTTCTCGTCGTAGACGACGACAGCGAAACGGTGGCGCTCCTTCGAGAAATCCTCGTCAAGGAGGGCTACGAGGTGTCCACTGCGGAGGATGCCAATGCGGCGCTTCTCGAGGTGGTCCGCGAGGAGCCGGACGTAGTCATCACCGATATTCAAATGCCCGGGATGGACGGTGTGGCTCTCCTCGCAGAACTTCGCATGCGGATTCCCAAAGCATTGGTCATTCTAGCGACGGCCTACGGATCACTCAAGACCGCGGTGGACGGGATCAAGGCGGGAGCGTTCGACTACCTGGCCAAGCCGTTCATCATCGACGACATCAGACTGGTGACCAGGAGGGCGATCGAACACAAGCAAGTGCTCAGCGAGAATCAGTCCTTGCGCGAACAACTAAAAGACCGATATCGATTTGAAGGCATTGTTGGCAGTAGCCCTGGAATGGTCGAGGTCTATAAGATGATCGCGCGCGTCGCTCAGACTGACAGCACCGTCCTGTTGCAAGGCGAGAGCGGTACGGGCAAAGAGCTTGCGGCCAGGGCGATTCATGCTAACAGCCAACGGAGCTCAAAGCCGTTTGTCACCGTAGATGGCGGGACGCTGGCGGAAACCCTGCTCGAATCGGAGTTGTTCGGCCATGAACGAGGGGCGTTTACCGGCGCGCTGGTTACGAAAAAGGGTCTGCTGGAAAAGGCCCATCTCGGCACCTGTTTTCTGGACGAAGTCGCCGACATCTCGCCGACGCTCCAGAGCAAGCTGCTCCGCGTGATTCAGGAGCGAGAAATCAGGCGAGTGGGAGGAAACGATACGATCGCTGTCGATGTCCGCGTCATCGCAGCCTCCAACAAGGACTTGAAGTCTCTTGTGGAGGCCGGAAAGTTCAGGGAGGATCTCTACTACCGCTTGAACGTCGTCTCGATCACGGTTCCTCCGCTGCGTGAGCGGGTGGAGGACATTCCAATGCTGGCACAGGTTTTTGCGCAGAAATACGGATCGATGAAAGAAAAACCCGTGACAGGCCTGTCGCCAGAAGCCCTGGCGATGCTCAGCCAATACTCATGGCCTGGCAATGTGCGGGAACTGGAACACGCCATCGAGCGCGCGGTGGCCCTGACACCGCACGACATCATCCTTCCCGATGACCTTCCCCAGACGGTGAGATCGGTGGCCGCATCAGGTGGCACCCAGGTATCCGGGTGGATGACGCTGGAAAATCTTGAACGGGACTATATTGTGCGCGCACTGGAAATGCACCGTCACGATCTCGGTCAGACGGCCGAAGTCCTCGGCATTCACCGCAAAACACTGCAACGCAAGCTCCGAAGCTACGGCTTGTCTTGAGCGTCGCATGAGGGACAGAGTGTCCCTGCGAGGACAACCTGTCGGCTACCCAAATCATGTGACTGCATGGTGAGTTCGGCCTTCTTCGTCAGGCGATCGGAAGACAGAACGTCTCGCTGTCCCTCATCCAGGAGAATAATCGCCGACCATTCGAATCTCGCATCACCTTGAAACTCTTTGTTCTTTCAGCATTTCGCCTGCCACAATTTCGGCGGTCTCCCGTTTGCACATCGTTGTGACCGCGAAGTCCCAAATCAACTCAGCGGCTTTGAGAAATTCCAGAGGGCATGCATGACAGATGGCTACGCCAAGCAACCATTCCGTTTTTCTTCGTGCATGGAACTGCGCGAAGTGCTCGGCAAACGAGCCATGGATGAGCACCGCTTGCTTGAACTCATCGAGGAGGCACCGGCTGACAGTATCTACTACCACACCCACAGTTATTACTTGAGGCATGCCTATACCCAACAACTGTACTCGAATGATTTTGCTACCTGGATTGTGCTGTATGCGCAGGATCGGGTGTTGGGCGAACGGCTGGGTGTGCTCGATCCCTTCGAATTCAGCGACATTGAACAACTTCGCGATGAAATCTTAAGCATTATGGCCGAGCACTTAACCCACTCCACAGTTGTCCCGCGATGCATCGTCAGTGAGCCATTCGAGTTTATCCGTTCGCATGTCATCGAGATTTCCTTGGGCTTGGAGGCCCGCACACTGGGGGAGTTTCGTGATGCCTTGGCCAATGTGGAGGTCGGAGCGGTCTACAACCATGTGTGCGAAGCACGCAGGCGCAAAAAATCCCTATCGGCCGATTTTGCCCGCTGGTTGTCTTCGGAAGAGGGCCTGGGGTTGCAGGACCTGGCTTCGAAAGTTGAGCGAGTGGGGCGTCTTGGGCTTAGCTTGGAGGGTATGCGGAGCAAGATCCTTCGCCTCTGCGATCAAGAGCTGGCAAGAGAACGAACCCCGTGATTCGGTGGTCTACATCAATCAGGTAGCCGAAATGCTTGAATATTATCGCGACATCGCTCCACAGGGAACCGTGGAATTGTTGCAGCAGCTCGGACGACGAGTCGAGGGAACGAGCTTGGTGCATGTCAATTCGACCCGGTACGGCGGCGGGGTGGCTGAGATGCTCCATCGTCTTCTTCCGTTATTCGATGAGCTGGGGATCAAGGTTCGGTGGGAAGTGATGACAGGATCCGATCTCTTTTACCGCGCGACGAAGGGTTTCCACAACGCGCTGCAAGGGACCAGACAACGAATCACACCTGAGATGTATGACGCGTACATCGAGTGCAATCGGGAGAGTGCGAAACGACTGAACCTGGATGCGGAGTTTGCGATGATCCACGATCCTCAACCGGCCGCGTTAATTGACGCCCGACCTCATGGGGCCACATGGATTTGGCGGTGTCACATTGATGTCTCGACTCCCCAGCACTCGGTCTGGCAGTTTCTGCGCCCGTTCGTGGTCCGGTATGACGCCACAGTCGTCTCACTGCCCAAGTTCTCGCAACGGCTGCCTCTTCCACAATTTCTGGTCTACCCCTCTATCGATCCCTTAAGTGAAAAGAATTGTGAGTTGCAGCCCGACGAGATTGACAGGGTTCTTCAACGATTGGGTGTGCCTCGTGATAAACCGATT
Source organism: uncultured Nitrospiraceae bacterium (assembly GCA_963726635.1). Lineage (GTDB taxonomy): Bacteria > Nitrospirota > Nitrospiria > Nitrospirales > Nitrospiraceae > Palsa-1315. Next base: position 202,431 of record CAVSCZ010000006.1, on the reverse strand, counting down.
GTGCTGCAAGTGTCGCGGTTCGATCGGTTCAAGGATCCGGTCGGCGTGGTGGCGGCTTACCGGCTGGTCAAGAAAAGCCATGACTGCCGCCTGGTGCTGGCAGGGGGAACCGCGACGGATGACCCAGAAAGTGCGGAGGTGCTGGCCGAAGTTCAGGAAGCCGTCGGTACAGACCCCGACGTACATATCCTGTTGCTGCCTCCAACTGCCAACCTGGAGATTAACGCACTCCAACGCGCCGCGACGATTATCTATCAAAAATCCACCAGGGAGGGGTTCGGGCTGACAGTGGCTGAGGCACTGTGGAAAGAGAAGCCAGTGATCGGAGGAGAAACCGGCGGCATTACCGTACAACTGATCCCAGGGGTGACCGGATTTACCGTGAATTCACCGGAAGGCACGGCGTTTTATACTAAGCGCTTGCTGAACGACCCAGAATTGATGGCTGTCCTGGGGCGGCAGGGCAAAGAATATGCGCGGCACAGGTTTCTCATCACGCGGCATCTTCAAGACTATTTGGGGCTGCTCATTTATTTACAACAGAGAGGGCGGACCGGGTGACGGGGCCTACATCGTGGTGACTTCATCTGTAGAAGGAGGACGTGATGTCCAATTTGATCGTTGTTTCAAACCGTGAACCCTACGAGCATAACTCGGTCGACGGGCGTGTTGTCTGTCAGCGGACCGATGGAGGGCTGGTTTCGGCCTTGGACCCGGTTTTGAAACATCTTGGCGGCACATGGATCGCCTGGGGTAGCGGACGCGCTGACCAGGAAGTCCCCGGCCAAGTCGATGGCCTCCCGGTGCCTCCTGATGAGCCGGCCTATCGATTGCGGCGCGTCTGGTTGGAGCCTGCAGCGGTCAGAAACGGCGGTCAGGGCTATGCCAACCAGGTGCTGTGGCCACTCTGTCACGTCACACTCGATCGGGTTTCCTATCGCAAGGCGTTCTGGGCCGGCTATGAGGCGCTCAACCGCAGCTTCGCCGACACGGTATTAGACGAATTGGGTAAGCGGCCCGCTCCTGTGTGGGTCCATGATTACCACTTGGGTCTCTTACCTGCGCTGATCAAACAGCATTCACCGGATACCACCATCTGTCTTTTCTGGCACGTTCCCTGGCCGGGACCGGACGTATTCCGCATCCTGCCGGAACGCCGAGAGATGCTCGAAGGTCTTCTAGCGGCCGATTGCCTCACCTTCCAGACTTCGTCCTATGCAACGGCGTTTGCAGATTGTGTAAAGGAGTTCATGGATGCCTCCGTCGATCCGTCGAAGACGGTTGTGCTCCATCGCGGGCACAAAACGAAACTGACGGCGCGTGCGATCAGCGTGCACTTTGACCAGTTCTCCGCTCTCGCGAAGACGGCGGAGGTCGAAGACGTCATGGTTCGCGCACGGAGGCGCCTCGGCGTTCCCCGGGGGGTTCGAATCGGACTCGGCGTCGATCGTCTGGATTACACCAAGGGCCTGATGAAGCGTCTGTGGGCACTGGGGGATTTTTTCGACCGATACCCCGAGTATCGCGGGACGTTCACCTTTCTTCAGGTGGCCATCCCAACCAGGAATAATGTCGAAGCCTATCGCCAGTATCGGGATCTCATCAGGCAGACCGTGACGGAAATCAATGAGCGGTTCGTGGCCCCGGCGGAAGGAAAAAACAAGGGATGGAAGCCGATCGAGTACATCGAAGGACGCGTGACCCCGCACACACTCGTGGCGTACTACCGGATGGCAGACCTGACACTTGTCAGTTCGGTGTACGACGGGATGAACCTTGTGGCCAAAGAATACGTGGCTTCGCAGATCGATGAGACCGGTGTCCTGGTGGTGAGTCATCTGGCCGGTGCTGCGGAAGAGTTGAAGGGGGCGCTGGTTGTGAATCCCTACGACCAGGAAGGAATGGCCGATTCGATCAGGCGGGCGCTGGAGATGCCTGAAAACGAACGACGAGATCGGATGCGGCTGATGCGTCTTCATCTCAGCACGTACGATATTTATCACTGGGCTGAGAGTTGTTTGCACGATGTTGATATTGAAGTCGATCACTTGCAGAGCGTGACGGGATGAACCCATGTCGTCGCTTCGCGCCAGACTTGCAGCGATTCCGATGAATCGCCTGATCCTATTTCTGGATTTCGATGGCACATTGACGCCCATCGTGCCGCACCCGAATCGGGCGAGGCTGAGTCGGTCGGTGAGAGAGACGCTGTGGAAACTTGTTGGCCTCCTGCCGGTCGTAGTCATAAGCGGACGAGCCCCTGAAGATCTTCGACGGCGGGTCGGGTTGCAGGAGCTGTGTTACGTGGGACATCATGGATTCTCCTGCCTCGAAGCAGGAGGGGACGTGACATGGTTGACCACACCGCCGCAGAGAGCGTTGGTTCGCCGATGGCTTCAGGCGCTGCGAATCGCGGCGGAGGGAATCGAGGGCGCCTTTGTCGAGGACAAGGGCGTAACCGTCGCGCTGCACGATCGGTTGGTGAATCCGAGGTATCGTGTTCGCTTGAGGCGGCGCGCCTTGCGTTCGCTTGCCCCATGGATCGCGGGAGGATCCGTCAGTCTTTTGCGAGGGAAGCGCGTGTTGGAAGCTAGATCTTCCAAGGCATGGAACAAAGGTACAGCGGTGGCGACGCTGCTGCGGCGACCATGGGCACGTCATCGAGTGCCGGTCTATTTCGGGGACGATCATACGGATTTCGACGCATTCTCCGTGGTGCATGGCCGAGGACTTGCCATTCGAATCGGCGGGCGGCGTGGCGCGGCTGGTGAGGATGCCTGGATACCTCACCCCAAGAATCTCCACTCAGTTCTGGACTGGCTGGCAGCAAGACAAGAGGGTGGGGAAACCGACCTTGAGTGATGGTTCTTGTCTGACGCAGGGTTACAGCGAGGGCTGATGGGTAGGAACTAGCGGAAACAGCCAATCGCTGGTGGCCTGAGCCACAGCGGGTTGATACTTGCAAGTTGTGGATGGTGTCTCACTCGATAATAATACTTGCAGGTTTCCCCCCGCGGAATCACCAGCGAGGTTTCTCACGGTTCCCAACGTGAACAAGCTGAGCGAAGTAATGTCTGAACTAGGTGATTCTCTTGCTCCAGAAGGGCACCGCCCTATTCCTGCCTTGCCCCGTCAAGGAATAAGACGGCGTATCCTTATTTTGGGTGGGGGTCGATTAGCCAAAGATCTGTGTGAGGTTCTTACAGGCAAATGGCCCGAGTTCACGGAAGTCGTGGGAATTTTGGACTGCGATTCGAGACAAGTTGGCCAGTGTGTTGCCGGTCACAAGATCATAGGAACATACGATCAAGTAAGTGAGATAGCGGATCAATGCTTTGTTAGTACCATTGTGATTTGTGTTGAGGATCGGCGGGCCACACTGCCGATGCAGGTGTTGCTTGACCTCAAAATGAGAGGCAGAGACATCATTGACGGCACTCAGCTCTATGAAGAACTGGCGGGTCGCCTATCGATTGACCATGTGAAACCCAGTGCCTTGATTTTCAGCGGAGGATTTAGGAAGCGTCGGTTGACCATGTTGTGTAAGCGCGCCTTGGATATCGGCGTTTCTCTGGTTGGGCTGGTTGTGTTCTTTCCTCCCTTGTTCGTACTGGCGGTACTGATCAAGGTTGACTCGCCCGGACCCATTTTCTACCGACGGAGGCGCGTAGGACTTCGAGGACGTCCCTTTATGATATGGAAATTGCGTTCGATGCAGAATGATGCGGAGATGGAAGGAGTTCGGCGGGCTTCTGCGCAGCCCCCGCGGATTTGTCGCGTCGGTCGTTTGTTGAGAAGATGGAAGCTAAATGAAATCCCCCAGCTGATTAACGTTCTCAAAGGAGAGATGAGCCTCATCGGACCCAGGCCTGAACGTCCTAAGGTTGTCCGGCAATTGCGGACCCTGATCCCTTACTTCGATATCCGACACACAGTGAGGCCTGGTATTTCTGGCTGGGCGCAGACACGATTCCGACACGGATCCCCCAAAGAGGATGCGCACGTCAAGTTGCCGTATGACTTGTACTACGTGCAGTATCTTTCGCTGATGCTGGATTTCAAGATCATGATATCGACCATAAGAGTGGTTGCACGGGGGGAGGGAAGGGCGCACTAACGCGCATGGCTCGGGCGTCACTCTTCTGTGGTCCAGAACGCCCTGTTTATACCTTCGGAAAAAGGATGCTTCTTTCTCCGAAGTCTGCTGGTGTGTCTCGAAAGAATTAGCCGGTCCAGAGGGGCATATCCTGGAGCAAAAAAAGTAGAGGTAGAGCGTGTGCAAGAAGCCCAATACCACCCAGAGGTGCCACTAGCGGCACCTGACCGAATTGCTACAGCGAAGCTGTTTGTGGAGGGCTAACAATTCTTGTGCAAGAAGAACGCTTGACCAAACACGAGTTTGGCTGCCTTCTCTTTCGCCATTCCCACGGCAGCACGGATCGAGGATCAGCCCACCACCCTTTCTGCTCCTCTCGTGCGTCCTTCCCCACCCCTTAGTAAAGTAAGATTTTCAAACGATCACACTTGCAGATGAACGTCGAGGCTTGTCTGATGGGGGAAGGGTAGCTGGTAATAATTTCTGCCTCATCTCGGGTACTCACTAGGTCCCATACAGAGTGCCTTTCGGTAAAGTATGTGGCCCTACACGATCGCCCCACCTCACTTCACCCCCTCTGGAGGTGCGCCATGATGCCCATCGACGTGACAGTGGCAGAAGCGGCTGTTATCGAAATGCTGCGGAAAAGTGGTCCCTGCTCCTTCGACGATCTCATCAGAAACCTTCCAAATTTCAATTGGGGCGAGGTGTTCGTCGCCGTCGATCAGATGTCGAGGGACGGACGGTTGTTGATTCACCGTCGGTTGTTGCTTCGCCCACTCGGTAGCTCGTCCTATCAAATCACACTCCCGTCTGAGCTCAAGTCACCCCATTCACCATCTCGCCAGAATGAGGCACGACCATGATCCCTCTCGCTGCAGAATTTTGCATAGGATGTGGCCAGATCCTCGATGAGCTGGAGCCCTCAGACAGTCGGCCTTCCTGGATTGCCGGAGAGGTCTATCGCGAGAAGTACGGATTTCGGTTTACCGATCTTCACTTGATCGAGGCCGTGTGCCCGCCCTGTGCCCACGTGTTTGCGATCGGCCTTCGCGAGTCGCTGCCTGAGACGGCGGGCACATCGCTTCCCACATAAGCCCGCGCTCATCCGCGTCATGAGATGCGAGAATCTGTAAGGATGCGCGGGGATCTAGGTTAGGAGTTTATTCTCTTCGTGCCATGAATCACATGAGGTGATGCCACCGAACCTCGACGAAGATCAGCTAGAGCATCCCACCCTCTGCTCCCTCGTGCCTCGACGCATGATGCGTAACATGTCATTGGGCGTCGACAAGTCTCATCCTATACTGAGCCCATATCGTGAGCGAGGTCGGCGCTCGCGAACTCCTCAAAGGAAAAGGCACGGTCGCGTACTAGCTGTGGACGACGATGCCAACGAGCCTCAACCGCCTGCTACTCGAAGACTCGCTGAATGATGTGGAGCTGATTCTCGATGTGCTCCAGGAGGCCGGGTTCGAGCTGGCCTCCCGCCGCGTCGATTGCCAAGCCGACTACCTTCGCGAACTCGACCAGCCTCCAGATTTCATTTTATCAGATTTCTCCATGCCGCAATTTGCGGCGCGCGATGCGCTGCGACGCATGCAAGAGCGGGGGCTCGATATTCCGTTCATTGTCGTGTCGGGCTGCAACGGGGAGGAGATGGCGGTGGACTGAATGCATGAAGGCCGGGGCCACCGAATTACGCTCGCCAGGGGAGAGGTCACGGACAGCGCCGAGTGAAAGCGCCACTAATGTTCCAATTCGTATCGCACAGCGCCCAGCAACTGCGGCATGCTAAAGGGCTTCTGGAACGTCTGCCGCGCCCCGAAGAGTTTCGCGACATCCAAGACATTCTGTTCCCCTCCTGCGCCTGAGATCGCGATCACCTTGGCGTGGAGGAATTCACGCGTCAGTTCCAGGAGCATATCCAGCCCATCCAGCTCGGGCATGAGAATGTCTGTGATGATCAAGTCCGTCGGCCTGTGGCGGTACAGCTCAAGCCCGATGCGTCCGTTGGGAGCCTCCATCACCTCATACCCTTCCGTTTCAAGAACGGACCGAAGGAGTATACGGATGGGCTCTTCGTCATCGATGATCAAAATTGTCGCCATCGTAGGAGACGCTCTTATCAGTCCGTCCTGGTACGGAATTCTTTAGTATGAGGTCGGATTCGGATGCTTCTCCCCCCACCGTTATGCGGCAACCCATTTGACGGTTTCTGCCCGAAGGCACACCTGCTCTTTCTCATTCTCCAGTTCCTCGGACGGCCGCACGACCACGATCGCTTCGTGCAAGCGGCGGTTGGCCTCTATCAGGGGATCCGCCGCATGACCGCAGTTCAGGCAACGCCAGCCCTTCATCCACATGAAGCCTTGGGTCCCCTCAAAGTCAAAAAAGTGGTCTTCTACCATCAAGCCCTGGCAACGGATGCATTCCATGATGTCGCCTCCTTGCAATCCAGCCTGCGGGCGTGCTTTCTGCGAAACGGATGGCGGCAGGGGGCGTGGGGCGAAAGACTGGAAGGAAGTACCTCCCTGCCGTCATGAGCGTCCCCAGGCTGAGCCGAGAAATTCGAAAAGAACCTTCGGTTGTCAGCTAGTGGATAGCGCGTGGCGCTACTCGCAATTCATTGACCACGACCAAGACTCCGGCGACTTGTACAGCGTTCTCTTCTGCTCGCGTTTTCTGCCCCAGCGTAGTCACGATCCCACGAATCAAGACAACCCCATGGTCGGCTTCGGCTTGTATCGTTAGTCGGTCAAGATCAATCGACAGATCTTGCATGGAAATCTGCCCCCTGACCTTAGTAGCCAGTGCGAAATCTTCATCGGTCCTTGAAACGACGGATGCTGTCTCGACATCGGGATACTCGTCCACGCTTGTAGGAACCGCGATGGGCTTGCTTTGATCATAAGTCCCGTGACAGCCGGCGATGGCCGCCGCAGCCATTACGGTCGTCATGAGCGTCCCTATTAATAAGCAGTTCATCGTATCCTCCACGCGAAGGTGGTCTTGGCAGAGAGGGGCAGTTTCATGGAGCGTTTTGGTCATAGGAAACCTTCATGATCGAAAGCACGAGACCGCCCTCCCTTTCGTGACCATGACTTTGAAAATAATCCGGCTACGCCGGGAAAAGTTCTCTAATCCCAATCAACGGTCAGTAGGAATAGGTCCTGAATTCTGGCTCGACGTTTCGGGCGTCATGGTTGATGATGTTTGATCATGGATTCTCGACCTTGAGTATCTTCAGCTGCACGACGAGCGGCTTCCCCGCAAGCGGATGGTTGTAATCCAACACAGCCGTCGTGTCTGATACCTCCGCCACAGTGGCGAGCTCGCCCACATCATTCCGCACGACATCTCCTTCTTTCGTTCCGAACGGCAACAGTGTCTTTGGGATGTTTATCTTTTTCCGATCATCATGAGGACCAAAGCCTTCCGCTGGACTCAGTTCAACTTTCTTTTCCTCCCCGGGTTTCATTCCCACGACTTCTTGCTCCAACGCTGGGAAGATCTCGTGCCGGCCCTGAGTAAACTCGGTGACGTTGCCATAGTCGATCCCCATCGACCCAGAAATGCTCGCCACATATTGAAGAGTGACTTTTGAGCCCTCCACGATCTGCGAACTCTCCGCTTCTTGAGAACGAGAAGGGTTTGCTGGTAGAGGCCCAGCCCCCGCACCACATCCCCCAACGGGAGCCATGCAAGCCAGACTGATCAAGAGACTGGCACTTATAAGGTCATGTCGTCTCATACATGCCTCCTTCTTGAATCTATCGTTGACATGATGCGGTGTGACTGACCTACGGTGTGCTTGCGTCCATCCCCGCACCTTGGCTGGCGTGAGCAGTTCATTCTCTATCCTCATGTCCGGCAGAGGGAGCCCCGTGCGGGGATGTTCCCCACACGGGCCTCTGTCTTGAGAGAGCTTGGCCACCCCTCTTACGCTTCATCCCACAGAGATTTTGGAGTCCTGGAGGCGAAGGAGGGCTTGTCCATCTTGGAGCCCACATAGGTAGCGCGGGAACTGAGACGGGTGCCCGGCTTTCATGAACGCTATCCTGTCCCTGCCGAACAAGGCATCAAGGAGGCCGGCTTCCTCAGCCCACCAGCCCTCGCGTTCGTCCGGCGTGATTGTTTTGAGCTGTTGCTGATACTGGCACCAATTGATTCGCCCGTTGATCTGATTGATGCACGAGTTTATCTGGGATCGCCTGGACTGCATGGTTCCCGTGCTCATGGCTAACCTCGCTTTCTTCTCCTGAGTGGACCTCAATTCAGCAAGCATCCACGAGGTGTTCGACGTCACCCGCCACCCAGTTCTCCCCTTGTTTCTACAACCAGGAACTCTCCCTTCATACTAGGGTGGATGTCACACCGGAAAGGGTATTGTGAGGTCTCACGAATCCCTGTCGATGGATCTACGCGCGAAGCCTTGCTGAAGTAGAGTGTGGCCGTCTTCCCCGCAGGCACGTGATACGACCGAATTCCATTCTTCTTGACCTCTACCACGTCACCTTCTGTCCGAATGACCAGGTCCTTGAAGAGCGGGGAGCTAAACCCATGGGTTTCCATATCTTGGTTTCGGAGCACAATTGCTGTCAGGGAATCAGGAAGTGAATGGCCTTTGACGTGAAACCCTCGGTCTTGCATGATGATCTCGATCTTGACCATCGTCCCCTCAGGGTTCCGGCTCTCCGCGCGCACCACGCGCAGGCTCGTCTGCAGGTCTTTAATCAGCTTTTCTACTTCAAGAGAGCGATCTTTCGCCGCGCCTGGCGAGGGAGACAGTTCAAAATTCGTCGTATCGAGGATGAATTCCTGCTTCGCCTGGTTTGGCCCTATTCTCATGTGCGCCCACGGAACAGCTTCGAGCCGCTTGGAGTCATCCAACAACACGACCGCATATTCGATCTGTCCTGTGTGCGAATCCATGAGTAAGCTTTCAACCGATCCGATGACTGTCCCCTCCGCATTCTTGACGGAACTGTGGAGAAGTGAATTCTCATCACTCACGCTCTTCAATTCGCCCTGAGGGACTGGAAGCATGGCATATTCTTTGGGAGGATACCCGTGCGGGCCGGTCATATCGAGCTGTCCCGGTTTCTCCTGTTTACCAGGGATCGCCAATTCTCCGGTTCCGGCGCTCTCCCCGAGCGAACGTGCGGTTTGAGGTTCCGCACGCGTGCGCATGAATTTGAGCGTCGTGACACGGCCCATGTCGTCCACCTCTGCCTTAATCCGATCGCCAGGCTTGAAGGAGCATGTGCCGATTCTGAAGCCGGACCCAACGGCGGTTTCATCCTTCTTTTGTCCCTGTTCTTTTTGCCGGTCGCTGGCCTCAGCAGCCTGCCGTTCTGCCGACTGTCGGTCTGTTGCGACAGTTTGAGATGTAGTACCTGCTCCCGCGATCGGGGCAGTGCTGCAGTCCAGATTGGCATCTTTATTCACCAGGAGTCGCACCTCATCTCCGGCTTCATCATCTTTGATGAAGTAATAGTCGCCTTCAATCTTGCGAATTTCTCCAGAAACCAATGACCTGGCCCCTCCGATGGTTACTTGTGCGTTTTGATCGGCCTTCTGACCCTTTCCGTATGCGGCCGGAATCATTCCAAGGCTGATGACTACTAGAGTAGTAAGGATGGATGTGTGTTTCATGATGAGCCTCCTTCCGTGGCCCACGGTTCAAATCTCAGTTCGTGCCATGCCGGATACCAGGAATCCCAACCGCTCTTGCGCCCTCGCCATGGCATCCTCGTAGTGATTACGAACCAGGGTCGCCTTCACAATCGCCGCTCCCACCTGCTCCTGCGTCCGACCCGTCGCCTCGATCTGGCTCTGCGTCTCGACAACAATCGCCTCTCCCAGATTGCTCTGTTCTGTCCCCTGAAACTCTTTCTCGATCCTATTCCCTGCGTTCTCGGCTGAATGAATCATTCGATGGTTGAATTCAGCCTGATCGGGCAAGACATGATTCTTTACCCCTCGAGACGTGAAGTTCACGACGGTACGGCCCTTCACAAACTCCACGCGCGCGGTCTTATCAACCCGGACCTGTTCGACTTGCTTGGTAAGATTCTTGATTCGCGTGTTTGTCCTGCTGAGTGCTCGAGCCGTCCTGGCTGTTTGATTGAGTTTGTTCGCAGCCTTGGCGGTCTCCTCAGAACGCTTTCGCTCAAGTACAGCGACTTCAACGAGGGTCTGCCCGAGAGCCGGCTGTACCCACTGGTTCGCGTCAAGGTTTACAGCATCAGAGGGGACGGCAGGGTTAAAGCTGCCAGTCGTGGAGAGGACAATGAGCAGAGCTCCAAGAACAGTCGCCACCGCGCCAGCCGCCACGATCAGATCGACAGGTTGAAGCACGGGTTCCCACTTGTTCATAGTGATCTCCTATTTTGGGAAGGAAAGGGAACCGTTTCATTCATCTCTGATAAACACCTGCTCCCGTTCCTTCTTTTTATAAAGTGCGCTACACCCATCACCTTGAGCAAAGGGGATACCATCTGTGCCAAATGTCTTTTGAGGCCTGTCTTTCAGACAGATATGAAGCGTGCATAAACGTAAGCGGCTATTTCGCCATCGCACAGCTTGTCCCAAGATTCTCTGGAACGAGGTCAAAGCTGCTGTTTTCATGGAACATTTCAACGGCGACAGGTTGTCTGCCTCTAGACAAATTGCACGAAGTCGCAGTTGCCACCATGATGTTTCTGATCAGATTGAAAGGGGAAGAGCGCGAGAAGATTACTCACGGCTAAGGAATTGGCAAAGAAACAAGATGCCAATATCGAGAGGATCCGGCATGGCTATGGGAAATGAGAAGATCCACAGGGTGTCGTGGCCCTCGAACAGGCCGCATTGGTGGGTCACAGGGCAACAGAGAGGGAAGCGACGGTAGGGGCGAATCGAGAATGGCATGAAGGGAGCGTCGCAGGGAGGCGTATTGTAGGAGGGGAAGCATCAAACCGCAAGGCGGGGGGTGGGGAAATGCTTGTATTGATCTACTTCTCCGGGCAGTCGATGCCGCTATGACGGATGCGTTCAGGCTGTTGGTTGTGCAGGACTTCGATGGTGTCGCCGTCGAGGATGGAGACGACAGGGCCCGTCATGTTGGTAGGAAGTTTGTCAGCGGATGAAATACGTGGGAACAGCCTTATTACGCTAGTCAGGGGAGAAGTCAGGGACAGAGCCGAGGGAAGGCGGGGCTAATGGTCCAATTCGTATCGCACGGCACTGAGTAATTTGTCCATATCTAACGGCTTGTGAAATGTCTGCCGAGCACCCAACAGCTTGGCCACGTGTAGCGTCCCCTCGCTCTCGAGGCCGCCGGATATGGCGATGACTTTGACGTTGAGAAAGTTCCTGGTCAGCTCCAACATCAGTTCGAGGCCGTCCATCTCCGGCATGACAATATCGGTGATGATTAAGTCCGCGGATCGTTCTTGAAAAAGCTCCAGTCCAAGACGGCCATTCGACGCTTCCAGGACTTCGTAGCCAGCCGCTTCTAGTGACTCACGGAGGAGCGCGCGTATGGGTTCCTGATCATCAATGACGAGTATGGTTGCCATGGGAGGATTTCCTTGACCGCCGATCAATGGCGTTGAGCTTCGGTGGACGGGGTCTTTTAGCGAGAAGTATAGGGGGCGCCTTGGGAAAGGGGTAGACGAAAAGGAAGTAACTCCGGAAGGGGGAGTGCCTTGTTGAGTCCGTGCTTACGTAAGAGCCGGGAGCCTCGCCTCAAAAGCTCGAAAAGACCAATCATGTGGATGACGGGCACCAGTGCCGACGTGATGAAACGGATCGCCGCACCGAGGATCGGTGGGATGGTGTCATCCACCATGCTGACGTTGTTGGTGATTCCTATTTCTGTATGCCTTGTGGCGAAGCCGATCCATTCCAGCAGGGGACCGACAGTTGGATGTGTCCTCTCATCACATGGCCCAAACGGAGCAGCCTGAAAGGTTTGGGTTTATTGAGAGAAGCCCCCGAAGGCTCGAGGTTTCCCATGGAAGACGCTCAGCGCTTCAAGGCGTGAACGGAAATCCACTCCTTGGCTTTACGCGCGACGGTAACCAGGGCCTCAACGTCATTGAGACCAAACGTGGTGCCATTGAGCCATGTCCGATCTAAGTTTTCAGAAGCAGGAGAGAGTGAGCGCACATTTCATGGGGGAAAAAGAAGTTGGGGTAGAGTATCTGCAGAAGCCCAAAACCACTTAGAGGTGCCACTGCAGTGCCACCTGCCTGACTAGAACTAATCTAGTGCCGCGTAAGCCATTGAAATGGTGCCGAGGGACAGAATTGAACTGTCGACACCAGCCTTTTCAGTGCCTCAACAAAATCAGCATAATCAATGTAGTTACAAGAAAAAGACGATGCAAAAAGTGACATTTCATGTCATGCAAAATCAATGAGTTACAGAGGCAGGTGCCACTAGTGGCACCTCACTGTTTTCGAAGTCGAAAATGTGTCATGACATTGTCTTGACATGAATTAATTATGAAGGTACGATCAGAACCCATGGGAGGTAGCAAAATGTCAGCACGGGCAGTTCGTACTGAAAAACTGGACCTTCGACTGAGCTCCGCGGCCAAGCGGAGATTGGAAGCTGCGGCATCCGTTGCCAGTCGTTCGCTGAGTGCATTTGTCCTTGAAAGCGCGCTGTCTCAGGCAGATCAAACGCTAGCAGATCGCCACACATTCGTGCTGAGTAAAACGAAATGGTCTGAGTTTCAGCGGGCACTTGATGCGCCAATTCGGTCTCTCCCTCGTCTGCAGCGCTTGTTGACTGAGCCGGGATTCTTTGACGCTGTTCCTACCCCTTCAGAAAAGCGTTGACTCCCAGGATCGACAAGCTTCAGCCGCGTCACGCCGTTGACGCGTTCGACTGTGGTAACCAAGACCTCAATCGTTTTCTGCAAAAGTATGCGCTCCCGAATCAAAGCAGCGGGGCCTCAACTACCTATGTAGGGTTGGCTGATCAAACGGTGATCGGCTATTACTCTCTGGCTGTGGGATCGGTGGAGTATGAACAGGCTCCAGCACGAGTAACGAAAGGACTCGCCCATCATCCCATTCCTGTCATGCTGCTCGCACGACTAGCCGTAGACCATCAATGGCAAAACAAAGGGGTCGGAGCAGGACTGCTGAAAGATGCCATGCTGCGGACGCTTCAAGCCGCAGACATTGTGGGAATTCGCGCCCTACTGGTCCATGCCAAAGATCATAATGCAAAACTGTTCTACCAGCACTTTGACTTCATCCCTTCACCCAGCGATCCGTTACATCTTTTGATTCTGTTGAAAGATGTGAGAAAGATAGTTGCATAACACCTACGATCCCCGTGTTCCACATAAGACGCCACTGCAGTTTTCGATCGATTAAGAAGGAAGCCCCCGGAGGGCCGGAGGCTTCCCAGTGAAGCAGCTCAACGTTTCAAGATGTGAGCAGCAATCCACTCCTTCGCGTCACGCGCGACGGTGAGAAGGGCCTCAAGGTCATTGAGACCGAACGAAGTCCCATTGCGCCACTCCCCGGACTGATCCTTGAACGGCCGAGAGAAAGTCGTTGAGAAGAACAGACCCTTTTCGCTGACATTCTGCCAGATCGTCGCTTTGATGCTGCCGCATCGCAGCGTGTTCGCGGGTTTGTTGTTGGTAGCCATCTTGTTTCTTCCTTTGTTGAAATGAAGTTGGCTCTCTCACAGGAAGAGGAGAGCCAACGCACATTTCATGGAGGAAAAAGAGGTTAGAGTTAGAGCATCTGCAGAAGCCCAAGACCACTTAGAGGTGCCGCTTCAGTGCCACCTCCTACCTAGAACTAATTCAGAATCGCGTAAGTAGTGGAAAAGTGGTGCCGAGGGACAGAATTGAACTGTCGACACCAGCCTTTTCAGGGCTGTGCTCTACCAACTGAGCTACCTCGGCATACATATCGGCTCATGTAGTCGGTGGGCTGTACTGTCTACAGGAAAGACTGCCAAAAATCAAGCGCTGCGCTGCTAAGTCTAACAGCGCATAGGCTAGTCCCGCTTATCGAATTTGGCTCTGTGAAGCTAGAGAAAGTGCAGGTTCTTGCTTGAGGAGAAGAAGAATGGAGGATGGCTTAGGTAGACAAGAGGGGATCAAGATGCTTCGGCATTGAGTGCCAGTCTTGCGAGCCCATACCCATGCGCCAGAATTAACAACTTCTGTCGGTCCGATACATCAAGCTTAGTGAAAATACTAGTCAAGTGGTGACGGACAGTTATATGGCTGATGTGAAGCCGGCTCGCCACCTCTTTGTTTTTTAACCCGGCCGCGATAAGAATAATAATCTCCCGCTCTCTCGCCGTCAAAGTGTCAATCCTGTCTTGGGCCTGGGAAACATTATCGGCGGCCTCCGATTTAGCCGCGGCCACCACCTCCTTGCCCGGGCTCCTCATCTCGGAATCATGCCTGTCGTGCCCGCACAGGCTCTGAATGACCGCGATCAAGACGGATGGTGGCTGCATCTTCAACACGATTCCTGCGGCCCCAAGGGCTAGCGCTTTACGGGCTAATTCCTGATGTCCCAGGTCGCATAAGACAAGGACAGCCGAAGACCGTATGAGTTTTTCGAGTTCGCACATATATTCCACCGCATCAATGTCGGTGGGGTCGAGATCAAGGAGAATGACCTCCGGATGCTGACGAACGAGGGATTCCACGATATTCTTACTTCTTAGGCTCCCTTCTCCTAGCACCTGAAAGCCTGAGTGAGATTCGAGAATCCGCCGCAACCCTGATCGCGTGATGTGATCATGGCTGAGAATTAATGCTCGGATTGGTTGGTCGGTTTCCTTTTTCATATCCATTGCCGCTCAACGTATAAGAATAAATTCACCCGATCTGCGTCTGTCCGAATCGACCTGTCAGAGTTGTTGAACAACGCTCCTTATTCCAGATGACTTGCCGCCGACACATTCGACCACAGCCTATTTATCCCATTCCAATCCGCGGGAATAGGAAGTCCTCTTTAATTAGCCTCTGGAGATTTATTCTGCGGTCGGTTCGGCATCTGATAGCCTGCCGCGGTTTTTCCCAAGTCACCGACAATGGCACAAAGCCATAAGGGACGCCATGGTCAGGCTTTACGCGGCCTATTTATCTCACTATGCAAAGAAAGAGAGCTATAGACCGTAGGGGTTACGTATAAGTACGCCATACGGAAGTGTTAGTAATGGTACGGATGTGCCGAAGAGGCCGTAACTGATGCTTAATAAGAAATGCACAAACTTAATAAAAAATGCACAAACATCCTATATCAAAACTTTTCGCCTCTCTGCTAAATAGTCGCCACCGCAAAGTAAAGCACGATGCGGTGTGGGACTGAATGGGCGAAGCTCTGAGCGATGCAAGAAATAACAACGTCCAATTGCGAGCGGAATCCGGGCCATTACTGGTTTGCGTTGCAGACTCGTTCGCGCCATGAAAAAATTGTTCGACACGAGTTGGCGATCCGGAACATTGAGCAGTTTCTCCCGACAGTCAAGCGACTGAGTCAATGGAAGGATCGAAAGAAAGAAATTGAGTTCCCACTCTTTCCTGGCTACTGTTTTGCGCGATTCTCGTTGGATGACCGCCTTGCCGTGCTTCAATCCCCTGGCGTGGTGCATATTGTCGGCGCTATTCGGCCCGAGCCCATTCCTGATTTAGAGATCGAATCACTGAGGATAGTAATGAACAACCGCACACGGTATCAGCTCTATCCTTATTCCTTAAAAGAAGGATGCCTTGTGGAGGTGACTAAAGGCCCCATGCAAGGGGTCAAAGGCGTTTTTGTGAGACACGCGAGACCCTATCGACTAGTCCTCAGCATTAATTTGATTCAACAGGCCGTGGCGGTGGAAGTGGATGCTTCGAGCGTTGTTCCTGCCTCAATGTGATCAAGCTCTAGATGGAAAACAGCCGGAGATGACCGAAGGCGTTTTCCCTCTGTCTGTCATTCTTCGAACGACGTACCGTATTGCAGTGGATCTGAATGTGGACGGCGTTTCAGAAGCCACAATAGACACTATGAGACTACAGAGAACTCTGGTGGAGGGTCTATGACACGCTCCCCCTACTACATGATCCTGTGTCTTGCGTTATGTGTCGAACCCGTCGTAGTGAGCGCGGGATCGCCTTCGGGCTCGCCAGTATCTTCTGGAATGGCTACGGCCGATTCCCCGCCGCCTTCTCTCTCCGCAACCTCATCCGAAAAGGGTGTGGATTTTGCTACGAGAGACGGTGCCTCGACCACGGATGGATTGTCCGCGGTTGCTCACGCTCAAGTCCTGGGAAAGCTCTTTAACACTGTCACCAGCGATTACATTATCGGGGCTGAGGATGTCCTTGAGATTACCGTCTGGAGGAATCAAGATCTTTCAAAGGTTGTCCAAGTGCGTCCTGATGGCAGGTTCTCCCTTCCGGTGATTCGCGATGTGATGGCTGTGGGGAAAACGACTACACAACTCGCTGACGAACTGACCAAGAAACTCAGGGAATACGTGCAGAATCCTGTGGTTGCTATCAGCGTGCGCGACGTCAACAGCTACAATATTTTCCTCTTGGGCGAAGTGGTAAAGCCGGGAAAGTACCCGCTGAAAAGCAAGACCACACTGCTTCAAGGCATTACAATCGCTGGCGGATTTACCCCCATCGCGGCCCGAAACCAAGTTGTCATCTTTAGGTTTAAGGACAATGAGCCTGGCATGCAGACGCTCACAGCCAGCTACGACGATATCGTCCTGCGCGGTGGAGTTGGTCAGAACTTCGAACTACAAGCTGGAGATACGGTGGTTGTTCCCAGTGAGACGATGGTCATATTTCCAGGCCGGTAGCAAAGAGAACCTACTCCGTTGCTGTCAAGAATTTGGGAAACGATGATGCGAGGCCGCCTATTTCAACTGGCAGTGTGTTTTCTTGCAATCGGTGTGTGCTGCATGAGCTTGCAGGGATGCGCCCAGTCCATCCCTCAGGATCGGGAGTACGAGAGTCCGTCTGAGTTCCTCCTCGGCCCGGAAGATGTCTTGGAGATCGCCGTTTGGAAGAACCAGGACCTTACGAAGACGGTCGTTATCCGGCCGGACGGATTGATCTCCATGCCGATTATTGGAGATGTCCAGGCTGCAGGACTTTCCGCGAATGAGTTGGCGCAGCGTATTGCTGAGCGCCTCCGCCAGTTCGTTCAAAATCCTGCCGTTTCAGTCAGCGTGAAAGATCTGAACAGTTATTCGATCTTTGTCGTCGGAGAAGTGGCTAAGCCCGGCAAGCAGCAACTGAAGTCCTACACCACAGTGCTGCAGGCGATCTCACTGGCCGGCGGATTTACAGAGTATGCCAAGAGGAACAAGATGCAGGTTGTGCGAATAAGGCCAAATGGAGAAAAGAAGCTTCGTGAAGTCCATATTCCCGTCCGGTATGACGATGTTGTGTCCGGAAAGATTGAATCAGGAAATGTTATCCTCATTTCCGGTGATGTCGTTGTAGTGCCGTAGTTGTGGTGTCGGAGGGCCACCAGGCATCAGGTGTAAGGCTCATTTCGCCGGCCGGCTCGTGGCGCTAATCATTCCCGCCAAAAACACACTGTCTACGAATGTTTGCATAAAGGTTTTCGCGGAAGCTGCCTGTCCGTTAGACGAAGTGTTTGCTCTTACACGAGAGCAAGGCACGAGATTCAAGCACAGCATCGGATGAAGCCAGGTTTGCAGGAGTTCCCTGATGAGAGATGGTGGCTCAGCGATTTGCATTCGTGAGAAGAATTGTAGGCATCGACCATGGGACAACTGAGTCGGTCTCGATCATCGGGGGCACCATGTGGAAGCACAGGTGGCATCAAGCAGCGAAGCACAGATCGCACTTGCGTGCGAGTGGGCGTGATCGGATCAGGAGAGTTCGCTGTAGCGTGTCACATCCCGGGCTTACAGGCTCAGTCTCAGGCCGAAGTCACGGCCATTTGTGGGCGAAATTACGAACACACCCGCGCAGTAGCCGAACAGTTCGGAATCCCATCCGTATATACCGACTACCGAGAGCTCTGTGCCCGCCAAGACATTGAGGCGGTCACGATTGTGACTCCCAATGCGTTCCATGCGGAACAGGCCGTGACGGCCTTTCAGCATGGCAAGCACGTGCTGTGCGAGAAGCCATTGGCAAGGACGCTGACCGAAGCCCGGGTCATGCTGGAGGCGGCCATCGCCAGTGGAAAGGTCCATCACGTTAACTTCATGTATCGGCATCTTTATGGCGTGCAGGAGTTGAAACGGCGGATGCTCGCCGGCGACATCGGAGAACCCTACTTGTTGAGAGTTCAGTACGATGGATGGAGAGGTTTGAACTCCGATTGGAAAATTGGGTGGAGAGAACGGCAAGAATTATCCGGTGGAGGCGAATTGCTGGATCATGGCAGTCATCTTTTCGACATCGCACAATTTCTGTTCGGCCGAATCGCACACGTGACAGGATTCCTGCACAGAATTCCCAGGAAACAGCCTGATATGACAAATGGTCTCATCGCAGATGTGGAAACCGACGATATTGCGGCAGCCTGGTTCCAGCACGAATGTGGAATCCGCGGTCAATGGTTCGCCAGTCGAGCGACACCTCGTTCCGGGGAGAATGGATGGCTCGAAGTAATAGGTCCGGAAGGCGCGCTTCGCGCGTCGTTAGGCCGTGGAACGGTTGATAAGCTTCAGATTTCCCGGCCAGAGCAGAAATCCTGGGAGCCGCTCCCGCTCCCGGCAGCCGCCGGTAAAGGATTGCCGCACTGCTTGACAGCAGCGATGAGCAGGTTTGTCGATGCGTGCATTCAAGGGCATTCCAACCCGGAGGTGGACGCCACATTCTTCGACGGGGTTGCCGCTCAACAGGGCATTGAGGCGGTCAGGCTGGCTAATGACCGCCTTGCTTGGGTCCCACTCTCCGACATCTCTGGCAGTTGATAGCCAATAGCCGCCTTCCGCGATCCGCCTACCGTGTAAAAATCACAAGAGTGGCACCATTGTGCTATGGCAATGATGAGTGCGGGTTATCACTTCTTACTACGCTCACGCGATTCAGACGTTCTACGACATGCATACAGACTCGGAAGGATCTGTGGTGGATAGAACCTGTACCGTTACACGGAATCATCAGCAGCGTGAACCATCTGCGCCTGTCCGGCGCTCAACAAAGGAGGCTGTTGAGGAAACCGGTCGGCTACCAGGAACGCGAATCGTCCGATCCGTCGTCGGCATGGCTTCTCAGTCATGGGCAAGACGATGCTCAATTCATACAGAACAGGATGCGACCTTGGGTGGCGGGTGAAGGGTTCGAAGCGCGAAGGAGCGAATTGCAAGCAAACCTTGTGGAGTGAAATCGACTGGAGGATCCAATGAACTCTGAGTTGCAGGCCGCTGAGATAAAAACAATTATCGGGAATTATGTGCCGGCCTTTGAGAAACTGTTGCGCCTCATTGATCAAGACGCCATCGAACGGATCGTCGATAACCTATCCGCAGCTCGGGAAAGCGGTGCAATGATCTATGTCGCCGGCAATGGCGGCAGCGCTGCGATCGCCTCTCATTGGGTGAACGATCTTGGAAAAGCGACGAAGCGATCGGGATCTCCCCCTATGCGTGTGATCAGCTTAAATGACAATGTGTCATGGCTCACAGCGTTAGCCAACGACGAGGGCTATGAGCGAGTGTTTGCCGGACAACTTGAAAACTTTGCCAAACCAGGGGACGTCCTGGTGGTCATTTCTTCGAGCGGCAATTCGGCAAACCTGGTGCGAGCCGTTGAGCTTGCCCGAACACGTGGCGTTGTCACAATAGGTCTCCTAGGGTTTGACGGGGGTGAGCTGAAACGGCAGGTAGATGAGTATTTGCTCCTCCCGACAGAAAAAGGAGCGTACGGATTGGTAGAGCCAGGGCATCAGTTGATTTGCCATATTCTGACTGCCTGTTTGGCCAAGATTGTTCCAGCGGCATGCAGTTCCGGTTCAGGACGGTAATCGTGCAGCTCGACCACAGAGAACAGACCGTGCAACGTCCGACACAAGCGGTGATCCTGGCCGGTGGACGTGGCACACGGTTGCGGCCCTTAACGGACGTGCGTCCGAAACCCATGATCGAAATACACGGAAAGCCGTTCCTCGAGTATCTTGTTGAAATGCTCCGCGAACAGGGCTTCGAGCGCATTCTGCTGCTGTTAGGCTACCTGCCGGAGGTTGTGCAGAACCACTTCGGCGACGGCAGACGGTGGGGAGTCACCATCGAGTATTCAGTGACTGCTGTTGAGAACGACACAGGACGCAGACTAAAACTTGCGGCGCCGCAGATCGATGAATGCTTCCTTCTCATGTACTGCGATAACTATTGGCCAATGCAAATGGGCAAAATGTGGGATCGATTCATGCGCGCCAAGGTCCCGGCGATGCTTACCGTATACCGGAATATGGATGGGTACACGAAGAATAGCCTGGCAGTGGATAGCAAAGGTTATGTCACCGTGTACGACAAGACCTGTACGAGTCCGGATCTTCAAGGGGTTGAAATCAGTTACGCGATCTTGAAGAAGTCTGTTCTTGATCTCCTCCCGGAAGACAATGTGCAGTTTGAACGCACAGTCTATCCGCAGCTTGCTGAGCAGCGCCAGTTGTTGGCTTTTGTCACTGATCACCGTTACTACAGTGTCGGATCCCTGCAGCGTTTGCCTCTTACAGAATCGTTTCTGGGCCGTCGACCGACGGTGATTCTTGACCGGGATGGAGTCCTCAACAAGAAGCCCCCGAAGGCGCAATACGTCAAATCCTGGCACGAATTCGAGTGGCTTGCCGGCGCAAAAGAAGCGTTACGGCTCTTTAACGAGGCGGGCTATCGGGTGATCGTTGTCTCCAACCAGGCCGGCGTGGCACGGGGGGGGATGACTGAGACGCAATTGCTGGAAATACACGAGCGGATGAAGCAGGAAGCAGTACAAGCCGGCGGCCTAATCGAGGCGATCTATTATTGCCCTCATAATTGGGATGATGGCTGCGAATGCCGAAAACCCAAGCCTGGCATGCTGTTTCAGGCTCAGCGCGATCATCACCTCGACCTGAGCCGGGTTGTCTTCATTGGTGACGACATACGCGACGCTGAAGCCGCCGATTCTGCCGGATGTTCCTCTGTCTTGGTCTCCGAGGATTTCACGTTACTCGACGCTTCCCGGGCGATCCTTGCTCATGGCCAGGACAGCCTCACGGTGGCGCGGAACTAGCAAGCTTCACAACCGCCTTTCTTCAAGCCGGCTTAACCTCACAGGTAGGGGGAAACCATGACGGACATTAAACGGGTACTTGTCACGGGCCACAATGGCTATATCGGCTCCGTCATGGTGCCGTGTCTGTTGCAAGCGGGATATGACGTGGTGGGTCTCGACACCGGTTATTACAGTCAATGTACGCTGGTCGATGACGCGACGAATGTATCCTGGATTCGCAAAGACATTCGTGATCTGACGACGACTGATCTGCACGGTATTGATGCTGTGGTTCATCTGGCGGCATTGAGTAATGACCCGATCGGCAACTTACAATGGGAATGGACAGAAGACATCAACTACAAAGCCTCGGTGCGACTGGCTGAACTTGCCAAGGCCGCGGGGGTAAGGCGGTTTCTCTTCTCATCCTCGTGCATCATGTACGGAATGGCCGCAGCCTCCGTCGTAACGGAAGAGTCGCCATTGGACCCCAAAACGGACTATGCGCGATCGAAGGTGAACAGCGAGCAAGCCATCTCCAAGCTGGCAGACGAGCGCTTTTCCCCTGTCTTCTTGCGTAACGGAACCATCTACGGCGTTTCTCCGCGGATGCGATTTGACACCGTGCTGAACGATCTTGTGGGTCGGGCGGTGACCACGCACAAAGTGACCTTGCACAGCGATGGCAAGCCCTGGCGGCCGGTGATTCACGTGCAGGATGTGGCTCGTGCGTTCAAGACTGTCCTCGAAGCTCCTGATGCGCTTGTACACAATCAAGCATTCAATATAGGGGCCAATCATCTCAATCATCAGATCATCGAGCTCGCGGAAATCGTCACGAAGACTGTGCCTGGCTGCGAGTTGGAGGTGCAGGCCGATTCCGGCGCCGATCAGCGGACGTACAAAGCGGATTTTGGAAAGTTCAAGCGCACCTTTCCCGACTTCCGGTTTGAGTGGACGGCAAAGAAAGGGGCCGAGGAGTTGTACGAAACCTTTCGTCAAATCGGTTTAACTCACGAGACGTTCACAGACAAACGCTTTACACGTCTGAAGTGGCTGCAACACTTACTCGATACCGGCCAGCTGGATAGCGCATTGCGGTGGAAGAAGGAAAGCGTCAAAAAACATCCATGTATTGATGGAGTCAAAATTGTCCCGCTACGGCAGATTGTCGATGAGCGCGGCAAGATCATGCACATGATGAAGGCCACGGATCCGCACTTTAAGAGTTTCGGGGAGATCTATTTCTCAACGGCATGGCCGGGGGCGATCAAGGCATGGCATATACACCAGACGATGACGGTCAATAATGCCGTCATCAGTGGCCGTGCGAAGCTTGTGATGTATGACCTGCGCCCGGGGTCGCCCACAAAGGGCACGCTTCAGGAAGTGTTCTTTGGCGAGGATAACTATTGCCTTGTTCAGATTCCTCCCGGTATTGCCAACGGCTACAAAGCGTATGGAGACAAAATGGTCGTCCTCGCCAACTGCGCGAGCGAGCCGCACGATCCTCAGGAAATGCTTCGACTCGACCCGTTCACCACGGAGATTCCCTACGACTGGGAAGTGAAGCATGGCTAGACGTGGGGTGTCGGCCCCCAGCCTGGTGATGACGCGGACGCCCTTGCGCATGAGCTTTTGCGGCGGGGGCACCGACTTGCCTGCCTTTTATGAATGCAGTCATGGCGCAGTGCTGAGCACCGCAATAAACAAATACATCTATGTCACCGTGAAGAAGCACGGGGAGGTATTCAAAGAGCGCATCCGTCTCAACTACTCACAGAGTGAGCAGGTTCAGAATATCGATGATATTCAGAACGAGATTGCGCGGGAGTGCCTAAAATTTGTCAAGATAGACCCACCCATCTACATCAGCACGGTCGGGGATATGCCGGCTTCAACAGGGTTAGGAGGGTCCAGTAGTTTTGCCGTCGGGTTGCTGAATGCGTTGCATGCGTACCGGGGCGAGCGGGTTTCCGCGGGGCAGCTGGCAGAAGAGGCATCCTACATCGAGATAGATCGCCTGAACCAGCCCATCGGAAAGCAGGATCAGTATGCGGCGGCGTTCGGCGGGTTGAACCTCTTCTGTTTCAAGCCGGGAGGCGGGGTGACCGTTGAGCCTCAGCGCCTCGCCAATGGGACCTTGTCAAAACTCTTCAAGAACCTCCTGGCGTTTTGGACAGGTCATCAACGCGATGCGAGCATTGTATCTGACCGAGCAAAAAGCGAATACATCAAAACAAATGGACAGCTTGCTGCAGATGCGGGAACACGCCTACCGCTTGCAGAAGTTGCTCAGCAACGGACACTGTGATCTGCAGGCATTCGGCAGTCTCCTGGATGAAGGCTGGCATCTGAAGCGACAGCTGGCCAGCACAATTTCAACGAGCGAGATTGATACATGGTATGACCAGGCGAAGCAGGCTGGGGCGCTCGGAGGCAAACTGTGCGGAGCCGGCGGCGGCGGCTTTTTGGTCTTTCTCGTGCCGCCTGGCCGCCAAGGAGCCGTGAGACGGGCACTCTCTTCACTGCGTGAAGTCAAAGTGGGACCAGAGGCACATGGTTCGAAAGTTCTATTCCTGGAGTAACGTCACATGACACCTCATAATGCGTCTTCTCCTCAAGTGCACACTGATGTTCGGTGCATCGTGTGCGGCATGACAACCGTTGAAGAGTTTCTCGACCTGGGCAGCACGGCCCTGGCGAATAAGTTTCTTGCGAAGGCAGAACTGGATAGGCCTGAGCCCAAGTATCCGCTCAAAGTCGGCTTTTGCCATACCTGCGGACATGTCCAGCTCACGGAAGCCGTCCCGCCGCAAGCGATGTTTCAAGATTACCTGTATGTCTCCTCGGCATCGGACACGCTCAAGCGGCACTTGTACGATTTGAGCGACGTGCTGGTTGAACGGCGTGGCCTCGGCTCTGATGACCTTGTCATCGATATCGGGTGCAATGACGGAACACTGTTGAACGGATTTGCGCGTCACGGGGTGAGAACGCTTGGAGTGGATCCGGCGGAGAATCTGGCAGCGCTGACACAGGATAGTAAGATCGACCGCTACGTGGGCTTCTTCAATTCAAAAACAGCGCAACACATTGTTGCACGCTGGGGCCGGGCCTCCCTCATCACCGCCACAAATACCTTTCCGCATATTCCCGAACTGCATGATTTTGTGGAAGGAATCAAGGTGGCACTGGCTCCCGGTGGCGCGTTTGTCATTGAAGCGCACTATGTGGTGGATATGTTGGAGCAGGGTGCATTTGACACGGTCTATCATGAGCACATTTCCTACTGGGCCCTGGGTCCGATGATGCGCCTGTTTCAGGACAAGGGGATGCAGGTGGTCGACGCAGAGCGGTTACCTCTGCACCATGGACAGCTCCGGGTAACAGTACAACGACAGGGAGAAGCAGCGCCGAAGCGGAGTGTGAATGACATCCTCGAGATGGAGCGCGCCATGGGGATCGATCAGTTTAAGACATACGCGCGCTTCGCAGAGAAGACTCGAGGCATAAAAGCGGCCGTCCGGCAGACGCTCACGGATCTAGTGGCACAAGGGAAGCGAGTGGTCGGGTATGGCGCTCCGGCGAAAGGAAACACGCTGTTGAGTTTTCTCGATCTGGGGCCGTCGCTCATTCCATACATCGTCGATCGCAGTCCTTTGAAACAAGGACGGTACACGCCAGGGGCACACATTCCGGTCGTTTCGCCGGACCGGTTGTTGAAAGACCAGCCCGACTTCGTCCTTGTGCTGGCGTGGAATTTTCTGGAAGAAGTGATGGAGCAGCAAGGAGAGTATCGGAGGCGCGGCGGACAGTTTATCGTGCCCGTCCCGGATGTCAAAATTCTTTCCTGAGAAACCCAACCGTGACTCCAACTGATCAAAGCAGCCCAACATCTTCGCAGAGTGCCGATACCGGGAAAGACATGTATCGGTTGATGGAAGAGCTCTATCCAATCTGCCGAAGCATCACGGGAAAGGGCGTGCGAGACACGCTCCGGATGATCGGGCGCCATGTGCCGTTAGAGGTCCGCGAGGTGCCTACAGGCACCGAAGTGTTTGATTGGGTCGTCCCGAAAGAGTGGAATATCACCGATGCGTACGTCAGCGATGCAAGAGGAAACAGAATCATAGATTTTCGGAAATCCAACCTGCATGTGGTGAACTACAGCAGGCCCGTCAGGGCAACGGTATCCCTATCAGAGCTGAAGACACATCTGTTCACCCTTCCTGACCATCCCGACTGGATTCCGTACCGCACGTCGTACTACAGCGAGACTTGGGGGTTTTGTCTCTCGCACAAGCAGTTCATGGAGCTGAAGGACGAACAGTATGAAGTGGTGATTGACGCGGCGTTGGAGACCGGCCATCTGACCTACGGCGAGTATTATCTTCCGGGCGACACCACCGACGAGGTGCTCGTTTCCTGTCATGTCTGCCATCCGTCTCTGTGCAACGATAATCTTTCCGGAATCGTCGTCGCCACCTTCCTGGCAAAGACGTTAAGCCGCTCCCCAAGGAGGTATTCCTACCGTTTTCTCTTCGTGCCGGGAACGATCGGGCCCATCACGTGGCTGGCTCTCAATACGGCTCAGGTCTCACGAATCAAACACGGGCTCGTGGTGACGGGAGTGGGCGACTGCGGTCCATTCACATACAAGAAGAGCAGGCAGGGAAATGCTCCGATCGATCAAGTCATGAGCCATATTCTGCGTCACTCGGGTAAGCCGTATAACATCATTGACTTTTTCCCGTATGGATACGATGAGCGCCAATACTGCTCGCCGGGATTCAACCTTCCGCTTGGCTGCTTGATGCGGACGCCGCATGGGCAATATCCCGAGTATCACACGTCAGCGGACAATCTGGACTTTGTCCAACCGGAGCATCTGGGCGAATCCTTCGCTCATTGCCTGAGCGCCTTGCTGATGCTGGAGAACAATAAGACATTTGTCAGTCAGAATCCTTATTGTGAACCCCAGCTCGGAAAACGAGGGCTGTATCGGCCGATCGGGGGCGATGCGGACAAGGCCCGGAAAGAAATGGCGCTCCTGTGGGTGTTGAACTTGTCCGATGGACGCCACAGTCTCTTGGATATTGCCGAGCGGTCAGGTCTGAAATTTGAAACGATCCACGCTGCAGCGGAACTGCTTGTAGACCATGGTCTTCTACAGGAGCTGACAATTCCTTCAACGTGAGCGACCCCGAGCCCCGATCACCTCTTTGTGCAAGAACCCTCCGATGCGGCGAACGCGGGGGGGCAACAAGAGGATCTCAATACGCGACGCAACTCTCGCCATCCTCTGCGGTAATCAGGACCCATCCCTCTTCCTTTCGATCACGATCTAAGCTCGGGAGGTTTATATGAACACAATCTATGTCGATTCGCCGATCGGTGAGGAGGAGCGGCGCCGTCGCTCTATACAACGGCCAATTGTTTGTGTTGTCTCCTCGTCCGAGCACGATCGCGCTGTGTGAGTTCGCCCGCGAGCTTATCCAAGACGCATTCGGCTCGCTGGACCCTCGGACTGCGCAGCACAGCCTGCCGGTGGAGGAATATGCGGCGATTCTCGCGAAACTGAAGCCCTACTTCATTCACCATCCGAAATCCAAGCAACTGTTACTATCCGTCCTTGCAGAGGCCGGGTGTGATCTGGACAAGACGTATTTCGACGTGCCGAAGATGAGGAGCTCGACGAGCGGAGGCTACCTCACCAGCGGAATAGCCTATGCCTGGCACCCGCATCGCGATACCTGGTACTCGGCCCCATCCTGCCAGGTCAATTGGTGGATTCCCATCTTACGAAATCGAATCCGACAATGCGATGGCATTCCACCCGCGATACTGGAGCGAGCCGGTTCGAAACAACTCCGGCGAATTCAACCGGTACGTGGAGAACAAGAGCGGTCGTGGTGGTATGGTCGCCACCTATGCCAAGGAGGATCCGCGCCTGCTGCCCAAGTCCGCTCGATCCCCTCGAACGAGATCCCGAAATTCGGATCATTTGTCCTGTCGGCGGAATCATCCTATTCTCGGGAGCGCAGATGCACTCGAGCGTGCCGAACACCTCCGGACGGACCAGATTCAGCATTGATTTTCGCACCGTTCACCTGGACGACGTGGCGGCCAAACGGGGAGCGCCGAATATCGACGCCGCATGTACCGGAACGACGCTGGGTGAATTCCTGCGCGCCACGGATTGCTCCCGCATTCCCGGAAGAAGTCCTTAGTCTCTACTATGACGGGACCGAGAACCTCGGTGACCTGGCATACCGGCCGTCGGAATTGAATACGCCGTCCCCCTTGAGAGGATGAAACTCATCTCCAGGTCTTGCGGGAAGCTATCGAGACGGTGAGATCCCCTATGGGCGGTGACTCGAATCAAGGCTGTGCCGCTCTCCCGGGAGGATGCCGTCAACTACGATGCAAGTGCCGGGTGCACCCTGAAGGCGGAAGCAGACAGGATACGAGGAAAATTCAGCATGGCGCTTGACCTCGCAACGGAATCGGCAGAGAAGCCCTATCAGAAGCAACGACCATGTACCCCTGCCAGGCTGACCAACCAGGAGACAATCGCCGGAGATCTCTGCGGCTGTCGTGTCTTTCCGGACCTTTCGCGCATCGTTCGCGATGGGTTCGCGGCCACGTCTCAAATGCGCTCCGGTGATACCCTTGTGGTGCCATGAACGTAGCAAACGGAGCCTGTTGCCCACGGCGTGGCCGGTAATCTTCCTGATTCTGCAAGCCCTTTTGGGCCTTGACCGGTTGTATCTCCCATCCGCCCATGCTGAGACAAGGGTCATTCCATCCGCCAGTGCATCCCAGTCATACGATAGCAACGTGTGGGGTGGGCCAAGCAGTTTCGTCCCCCCTGGACAAAAGCAGGGGGATTCGGTGTCTGCCGTGTCCTCGCAAGTCCAAGTCCTCACCAAGAACCGGCAGATGGACACGGTATTTAACGCAGGCGTCTCAGGGAATTTGTATGCCGTAAAATAATGACCTGGATTATGTCTCGCTTAACGCAAATGTGTTCGCCAATTTGGACGGCTGGATCAATCAATTCATCGACGGCGCCAAGTTGAAGATAGCGGATAATTTTGTCTATACGCCGCAGCCACCCGCTTTCTTGACCGGGGGACAGCCCCCACAGACGGCGGATGTGCTGCTCAGGGGTATTCAGGGAGTCCGGGCCAATACATTTATGAATAACAGCTCGGTTTCAGGCTCCTATGGATTCGCACGGAACTCGGACTTCAGGCAAGTTATAACGGCGGTATTATCAAGTTTGGCCAGATTTTCGTCCAGCCGACCCAGCCCTACGGCGATCCCAGTTGCCTATTTCAACACCATCTATCACAACTTTAGCGTAGGGCCAACCTATGCTCTGACGCCCGCAGACATTGTTAGCGTGAACTATGAACCGAATCTCAATTATCTGTCGGGGCAAGGGAGCGATCGGAGTTTCACTACTCAAGGCCTCACAGCCCAATATACTAGGACCACTCCCCACTGGAACGCCACAATTAGGGGAGGAGCGGTAGCCCTGGACTCGGCGAATCAGGTGTTTTTCTCCGGCGGGCTCTTTCTAGCGGAAGCCTCAACCCATCCACGAGAGTCAGAGTCAACCTATCAAAAAGTCACGCCTGCGTTCTATGCGGCAGGCGGAGCGACTCTCAGCGACACCGCTGGACTGTATGTGGATCACAAGATATCCAGGCTGCTGACCCTCACGGTCGGTGCGAACTATGGGCAGGGCACAACAGTGCCGGTAGAAGTTCTAAGCTACACTACGTTCCAAGCCACCGCGCTGCTTCAATACAAACTGACCCGACTCATCTCCACGTCACTCTCGTATGAATACAACTACTAAAAGTATGAATCTCCACCCGCAGGCGAAGTACCGGCTTCGGGGTATTCGTTTCCTCGTAATGTCGTCATGTTGTCGCTGATCTCTACCTGGAAGTAGGACATGCGGCGAGAAAAGACCGAGCAATCCATCTTTGATGAAGATATCGCGCTGTTGCGGAGGCGAGCCAGCTGTGTTCGGACCAGAGCCTGAGATCATGTCGCTAAACGTCACCCGTCCAACCAATTATTCTCGAACCCTCTAGGGAATGGGTAGCCCTAAATCTGCGCAAACTGTGGACATACCGGGAGCTACTCTTGCGCCCCTGAGTTGGCGAGACATCAAGCTTCGCTACAAGAGGACCCTGTTGGGTGCGGCTTCGGCCATTCTGCAGCCGGTGATGACATGCTCCTTTTCAGTGTCTTCTTCGGCAAGCTTGCCAAGATGCCGTCAGATGGCATCCCGTATCCGCTGTTCGCCTTTACAGCGCTGGTCCCCTGGACATTGTTCGTCAATGCGCTCACTCAGTCCTCGAACAGCCTTGTTCAGAACGCGAACCTGATCAAGAAGGTCTATTTCCCACGTCTGGTGATGCCGATTTCAAGCGTGATATCCGGCGTCGTGGACTTCTGTGCGCGTTCATCGCGCTCGCGGCGATGATGCTGTTCTATCGCGTTCTACCGACGAGCAATATGATCTGGCTGCCCTTCCTGTTGATCTTGGCATTCGGAACGGCCTGGGGGTAGGGCTCTGGCTTTCGGCCATCAACGTCCAGTTCCGGGATGTGCGACATGCGATGCCGTTCCTGACTCAGGCTTGGCTATTTGCGACGCCAATTGCCTATCCCAGCAGCTTACTCTCCGAACCCTGGCGAACGCTCTACGGCATCAATCCGATGGTGGGCGTTGTCGAAGGCTTCCGTTGGGCCCTCCTCGGCACTCAGAGCGCCCCGGGTCCGATGGTCATAGTGTCAGCGCTGGTCGCCGTGGTCATCCTTGTCAGCGGCGTCTATTACTTCAGGAGAATGGAAAAAACGTTTGCTGATACGGTGTGATGACGATATGGCTGATTTAATTGTTCGCGTGCAGGGGCTCGGCAAACAATACCGCATCGGGACTCAAGAGCGCTACTATGCCTTGAGGGATACCCTCATGGACGCGCTCTGCGCCCCGTGGCGCGTCTCAGGAGCCGGCGGGCCGGCGCCGATAACGGCGAAGACCCGCAATCCGGTGGTTACATCTGGGCGGTAAAAGATGTCTCCTTTCAGGTGCAGCGGGGGGAAGTAGTTGGAATCATTGGCCGCAATGGCGCCGGCAAAAGCACCCTGCTGAAGTTGTTCTCGCATTACCGAACCCACGGCCGGCTGGGCGCAAATTAAAGGCCGGGTGGGCTCCCTGCTGGAGGTGGGAACCGGCTTTCACCCCGAGCTGACCGGCCGGGAGAACATCTTTTGAACGGCGCCATTCTGGGCATGAACGTCCAGAAATCAAGAGAAAGTTCGATGAAATCGTGGATTTTGCCGGGGTGGAAAAATTCATCGACACGCCGGTGAAACGCTATTCCAGCGGCATGTACGTGCGCCTGGCCTTCGCCGTGGCCGCCCATCTCGAACCGGAGATCCTGCTCGTGGACGAGGTCCTGGCCGTGGGGGATGCGGCATTTCAGAAGAAGTGCCTGGCCAAGATGCAGGCGTGGCGGAAGAGGGACGGACGGTCCTGTTTGTAAGTCACAACATGCCCGCCATCACGCGCCTGTGCCAACGAGCGATTCATATTGATGAGGGTCGCGTAGCACGGGACGGAAAGCCTCACGAGGTCGTCAAATCCTATCTGAACTCAGGGCTCGGCACGACTGCCGCGCGTGAATGGCAGGATACGGACAAGATGCCCGGCGGTGAGGTCGCCCGACTCCAGGCTGTGCGAATCCGAACTGAGGACCAGCAGTCACTGCACCGATGGTTCGACATCCGGAAGGCGGTCGGACTTGAGATGGAATACGAGGTGCTGAAGCCTGATCGCACCCTGCTACCAGGTTTCCATGTGTACAACGAGGAAAGCGTGCACGTGTCTCCGCCGTCGACCAGGATCCTGCCTGGCGGCGGCGGGGAAGGCCGCCAGGGTGCTATCGGAGCACGGCCTGGATCCCCGGCAATTTCCTCTCTGAAGGGACCATGTTCATCGATGTGGGGCTCACGACGCTCGGACCGCCGATCCTGCAATTTTTCGAACGGCAAGCTGTGGCGTTCCAGGTCATCGACAGTCCTGATGGAGACTCGGCACGCGGTGATTGGGCCGGGGGTTTGGAGGCGCAGTGAGACCGCTCTTAGATGGAACACCGAGTTCAGTCGGGACGGCCTTCCACCCAAGCCGGTACGTTCTGAGGTAGCCACGATGGATGGGCAAGCTTTACCAAAGGCATGAAGGCGCGGAGATGACTAAAATGAGCGATGCAACGTCTTGCGGGTTCTGTGGATCTGCTGACGCCGAGAAGGTCAAGACCACCTCCCGATCACAACTGTTGGCACAATACCGGCACATGCACGGACTTTCCTTCCCGCCGCAGGTATTGGAGTCAAATTTTGCCTTCACGAACATTACCACCAACCGATGCAGGAGATGCGGAACAATATCCTACGATCCATCGATTATCGGGAACGCTGCCTTTTATGATTACTTAAGCAGCAATATTTCCTGGTATCACTTGACGAAGCGTTGGGAATACTTGATCGCGGCTGAAATGCTCCTCAAAGAAAATCCCAAACTGTTTCTTGAGGTGGGTTGTGGTGCCGGGCATTTCCTCCGGCTGGCCCGGAGGCAAGGATATGAAGGGCATGGCAGTGAGCTGGAGAGACAACACGTCGATTCACTACGCGCGGAAGGATTTTGCGTCCTCACTGAATTGGAGCACGGCCTTTCCCAGTACGACGCCGTGTTTATGTTTCAGGTCTTAGAACATCTCGTGGACCCGTACTCGTTTCTCAAGTCGCTCATTCCTCATATTCAACCCGGTGGCGTTGTCGTCCTTTCTACACCTGTCACGCCGTCCTGCGTCTCTTTCTCGCTTCCTCCCTTTGCACTGCCGCCGCACCATCAATGGCTGCCAACCATTCAAGCGTTCAACTGCCTTGCCGAACGATTAGGCCTCGTGTGTGACACGGTGATGTGCGATCCTCCGGACGCCGGTCAGGTTACATATGCGATAAGAAAGTCGTGCGGCTACTTGCCCTCTTCACCGAGTCTGGCTCGATACTGGGCGCGACTCGGACAGTGGGGGTTGAACCTGGCAACCGTCATGCGTTGCGATTGGGCGAAAGTCGGCCACACCGGAATGGCCGTGCTACGCAAGCCTGCCACATCTCATTGAATAGGACACAGCAGAGTCCTGTTTCTTGATCTCCTACGGTCCAGGCGCGAAGAGGGTGCGAGGCATCTGTCAGCCCCTACGATGGTCCTTGTGAAGGAAACTCATTCCTTGAAACCAATCATTGGCGATCCTGCTGAGCAGAAGGTTTGTCGGAATCACGGCGTTCGTGTATCCTTTCCGCTGCGGGTTACTTCTGGATCAAAGCGCGCAACAACTGTCCGGCACCTCGCGGATAATCTCATTGCCTGCCTATCTGATTGCGTGGGGAACTATACGCTTTCTGGTCGAGAATTCCACGAGTGGAATTCGGAAAACGATTCGTCCTCATGACGGCGACGATCGGGGTGTATTCTGTTGCTTCTTGAAGCGCCGGCATGGGTGGGGCTACTGGATTACCGTCAGAGTCTTCTCGATTACGGAAGGTTTCGATACGTGGGACAAGCCGGGGTTTGTCGTTGCCGACGAAGTGCTGTGGCTTCATGAACCCTACTATCGAATACAAGGACAGTTCACCAGGGGCGATGTAGGGAAGGCCCTTTGCGCTCCGCACAATCCTCCGCAAACGTATGACTTGAGGTATGACCGGAACGGGTTCCGCAACGATTCTGATCTGGACTCGGCCGACATCGCCGTGGTCGGTGATTCGTTTGTCGAGTCTCCAATCCTGTCAAGCTCGACTTTGGCGACCTCCGTTCTTGCAGAGTTGGAGAACAGCAGGGTAGCGAACCTCGGAGTGTCAGGGTACGGTCCGCAGCAGGAACTCGGCGTACTGAAGCGATACGCCGTAAATCTTCATCCGAAGACGATCGTATGGTTGTTCTACGAAGGCAACGATCTCGAAGACGCGCAGGAATATGAGACAAAGGCGGCTCGGTTGCCGAAGGACCGTAACCCGGTTTACAGGCGGCTGCAACGTTCATTTACTAGGAATGCACTGTGGGCTTTCCTGCGTACTTCGCGAGGATGCGTCCCCAGTCGCGAGCTCGAACAGAGATATGGAATAGTGCGGGATAATCAAGGCATGGAACGTCGCATCTATTTTGCCTACCCGGCGTTACCTCTTTCTCACAGTGACCTCGATGCGTTGGAAAAAGCGAAGTCGGTGCTCGCGGAAGCCCACCGGCTCTGTCGAGAGCACGGCATTCGGTTGATTGTAGTCTTCGGGCCGACCGAATACCGGGTGTACCAGGGGCTTCACAACCTGGCGGCGGTTTCCGAAGAGGTCCAAGAATGGGTTATCAACGATTTGCCCGACAGACTGAGGACCATCGTCACCGACATTTCGTCCGATATCAAATATGTTGATCTGACGCCGACTTTCAAATCGGAGGTGGCAAGCGGTACGCCGGTCTTCTTGCCGGATGATACGCACTGGTCGTCGGATGGACATCGGATCGTCGCTCAGACTATTCACAAGATTCTGAGTGGCCCGATCGCTACCGCAAAATAGCCCAAGAGATAGATCTGTCTTCCCCAAGCCTGGAATAGTATTTCGGCCAACAAGAGGACCGTCCGGAGGATCCTACGTGAATGTTCTGCAAATCCATGCTACCGATGCCGCTATAGGTGGTGGATCGATTGCCATGCTCCGGCTGCAGGAGGGAGTGCGCAAAGCCGGGATCAAGTCTAGGGTTTTGTGCGTCAACCCAACGTCTGCGGATTCGGTGGCGCTCCCACAGGTCCGTGGGGAGCATCGGCTGCGGGCCTTAACCTGGCGGCTTGGACTCAATGATCTGCATTGCCTCGGAACCTTCAGGATCCCGAACCTATCCGCGTACGCCGAGGCCGACCTGCTACATATTCATTGCCTGCACAGCGGGTTTTTCAACTATCTGGCTTTGCCGTTGCTCACAAAGACGAAGCCCGCAATTTATACCCTGCACGACATGTGGCCATTTACCGGACACTGCGTCCATAGTTTTGATTGCGATCGCTGGAAGAGCGGCTGTGGTAAGTGTCCATATCCCGAGATGTCCAACGAGATCCGGCGGGATGCCACTTGGTGGGAGTGGAGGCTGAAGGATTGGGCCTACCGCCGGTCTAACTTGACGTTCATCACACCAAGCACCTGGATGTACGATTTGGCCCGGCAGAGTATGCTCAACCACTTCCCGATCCACCATATCCCGCATGGTGTGGATACGGATGTGTATCGACCATTAGACCGGGAGATGTGCCGTGCTGCCCTTGGAATTCCATCTGGCAAGAAGGTGCTCTTGTATCTAGCGAGACGGATGAATCCCTCTCACAAGGCTTCACACATAAAGGGAGCGGATGTGCTCGCTCAAGCGTTGCAAGAGTTGCCGTCTTCCCTGAGGAAAGAAACCGTGTTGCTGCTTGTCGGAGAAGGCGCCAACGCCTTCGCGAGCGAACTGGATATAACCACGATACCGTTGGGATTCTTGTCCAGCGACCGGCTCAAGGCCATCGTGTATTCCTCTGCCGACCTGTTTGTATTCCCTTCGCGCGCTGAGAATTTCCCATTAGTACTTATCGAGAGCATGGCCTGCGGCACCCCAGCCGTCGCATTCAAAGTCGGCGGAGTTCCTGAATTGGTTCGTCCAGGTGTAACAGGCCTTCTTGCAGAGCCTGAGAACGCCAAGCAGCTCGCGGAGCGGATCGTCCAACTTCTGGAGGATGCCCACTTATGTGATCGCCTGCGTCGTCAGTGTCGGGAAATTGCCGTGAAAGAATACTCCATCGATCTCCACATTGACCGCCACGTTGCGCTCTATCAACAGACTCTCGCAGGTTGTTGAAAAACTAAGTTTTTCCTCTCGAAATACCAACCTACGGGTAGCTTCAGACAGAACTAGAATAGGCCGCAGGATGTTCAAAAAGGCCGTCCAGCGCGGCCGCAGCGAGCGAGAGGCGAGGAGGTATAGACCGCACTTCGTGTGGGCCGTTCGCCCTTTGAATGGATCTTGGCGAACGGAAAAGCCCCTCCAGTGATTCCGATATCCGAGAGGCTTTCCCCGCGGTACGTGGAACCTCCAAGCGATTCGAGAACAAAGCTGGCGGGCTTTTTCAACATCCTGCTCGAATCCATGGCGGTGTGACATATGCCTGATCACGACCTGATCCTTACGCGACCTACCTCCCTCCCGCTAGTTCGACCAGGAAGTTACAAGTTCGTCACTGTTCTGCTGGGGCTGGTCACAGCAATTCTTCTCGGTGAAATTCTTCTTTGGGTCATCCTCCCTCCTCAAGATCGCTTTTTTGTGTGGCCGCCATATTTCAGTTCTACGCTTCACCCGAATCCGGACAATTTGCCGGGGATTTCTGGTGAGGCGCATGTTCAAGATCAATTCGGCCGGCATCAGAGGTGAGGAATTCACCACGGAGCAGACGTACCGGATTCTCGCAGTCGGCGGGAGTACAACCGAGTGCCTATACCTGGACCAAACCGAGGTCTGGACGTCCCTCCTTGAAAAGAAATTGTCCGAGGCGAAGCACAAGTCGATATGGGTAGGCAACGTAGGAAGGAGCGGACGCAACACCCGACACCATATCCTTCAACTGAAGTACTTACTTCCGCAGCTCCCCAAAATAGACGCAGTGCTCCTTCTGGCCGGCGTGAACGATTTACACATCAGGATCTCGGATTTGGAATACGATCCACAAACGACGGCGAAGCCGACCTTTGAAGAGGACTATATGCGTGCTGCCTTTGCGCTCGCGCCTCCCGCCCTACCTGTGTATCACTACAAGCGACTCGGATGGTGGCGGATGGCCAAGAAACTCAAAGCTGCCTTTCTGACAGATACCAAAGCGCAGCCGATTCAGGATTCAACAGGAGAGACACTTGCTCAATGGAGACGCTATAGAAACAACGCAGAGGAGGTAATAGATACCATCCCCGACCTGACGACTGCGCTGGAGGAGTACCGCCGGAATCTCGAAACCATCGCCGATCTTGCGCAACAAAGATCGCTTCGTCTTATTTTGGTCACGCAACCGACGCTCTGGCGATCTGACCTGACGCAAGAAGATAGGAATCTTCTCTGGATGGGTGGGGTAGGGTCGTTCCAGTTGGGCAAAGGCCACAAATACTATTCGGCCTCCTCGCTCGAAAAGATCATGCAGCAGTACAACGATACCTTGCTCGATGTCTGCCACAAACGGGCCATTGAATGTATCGATCTGGCCGGCGCCCTTCCGAAGGATCGAACCGTCTTCTATGACGACGTGCATTTCAATGAGTCAGGAGCACAGCAAGTTGCGGACGTCTTATTCAGACACGTAAGCCCCCACGTCCCATAACACCGGGTGTGGGATTGGCAAAAATGACGTCAAATAGATGGTATTGCTTACCTGCGAGCCGTGATGTCGGTGTTTGTCGTTGTTTGGCATATGAGAGCCGCAGGAAGCACGGTGACATATCCAAAAGATGAATACTTTCAACATGCGCTCACCGTTTCTGACTTCGTGAATTTTCATGTGCTGCTATTGGCTGTTCCCACATTCATTTTCGTGTCGAGTTATCTATACGTTGTTAAGGGAGCGAGTACTACGTCTCTTCGAAATCGGTTTAAACGACTTTCTGTCTTGGTGACGTTTTGGCCGGTTGCGTGGATCCTCTTCAATAGAGGCTATCGTGGACTGCTCGATATCATTCCTCATTCCCTCAGTTCGTTTCTGGTTACAGTGATGGAAGCGGGGGACACAATATATTATTTCTTCGTGTGCTTAATGGTCTGCCTTGTAATTACCCATGTTGTGGCAACGTGGAAAATTCAGGTTCAGATAGCAGGCTTTGTATTGTCGGCTGCATTGTTATCATGCTTGCCTCAACTTGCAATTGCTTCAGGGCTCTATTCCTTGAGCGCATATTGGAGCCCTTTGAATTTCATACCCTATTCATTTGCAGCCGTCCTAGTAGCTCAGAATAGAGCATACATACATGAGCAGAAAACAATTTTATTGGGGATCTCGATCGCTCTATCGGTTCTATTAGCCAAGTTTGAATGGAACTACTCAGCAGGAGACATATTCTTCCCCGGCGAGGGGTATGCAATCCCGCCATACACGAGAGCCTCTTTGGTGTTTGCCGTACTTGCAATCGCAATAATCGCTTTAGAAGCAAGGGCAAAGTCTAATGTCATCATCAACTTCATGGCCAAGTATGCCCTGGCGCTGTATTGTCTTCATCAATTTCTGATCGAGCCAGTAAGAGCACTGGTAGCTAGGCTTTCTCATAACAATATGGTCTTGTCTTACGGGTCCTTAATTCTCGTTATTCTATTCAGCTATGTGCTAGCGAGCGTATACCTTAGGGCATACCTTAGAGAAGAAGTGATAATCTGAATTCCAGCAACAAGAAGACGTGGGGCTATAGTGCTCTCCAGTTGTCACGCGGCTGCGACCCAGGGTGCTGTGGCGGATGAGTGGTTGCTTGGACACTAGCAGGAGTTGAAAAAGTCGATCTTCTTACCGACCCAACCCCGGCGCGCCGAGACGCGCCTTTTACCAAGCCTTGTTCTCGAATCGCTCGGAGGATCCAGGGGACCGGCTCCGGCTTTGCCGGTGGCTGTCCCCTCGCTCACTGTGGCCTCGCCAAACGTCTTTTTGAACATCCTGCGTGGTGCTCTGTTGTTGTCTGAGACGTTCGTCTCCTTCGAAGTTGGCCCTGCTCAAAATGGTTTGTTTCAACAGCCTGCTAGACTCAGTTGTTGCCTGAGGAATCCTCCGACATGAGCCTGTACATTCTTGGTATCTCAGCCTTCTATCATGACTCGGCCGCAGCCTTGTTGAAAGACGGCGAGATTGTCGCGGCTGCTCAGGAAGAACGGTTCACACGACGGAAGCACGATCCGAGTTTCCCGGGCCAAGCGATCCAATACTGTTTGGGAGCGGCAGGTATCTCTATCGCAGAGGTCGACTACGTTTCTTTCTATGAGAAACCACTTGATAACTTCGAGCGGATTCTCGAGACCAATCTCGCGTTCACTCCCCAAAGTTTTTCCTCGTTCGTCTCATCTACCAAACTCTGGGCACGGACGAAAGCTCGCATGAAAGAGACCATCCTGGCAGGTCTCGGGACCGACTTTCGTGGCGAACTCTGCTTTACGGATCACCATGAGTCCCATGCAGGGAGTGCATTCTATCCCTCACCGTTCCATGAGGCCGCGATCCTGACATTAGATGCCGTAGGGGGGTGGGGCACCAGCTCAATCGGCGTCGGTCGTGGTCGTGAGATTACACTTCTGCAGGAGATGCGTTTCCCTCACTCCTTAGGCATGCTCTACTCGGCGTTCACGCACTATATCGGGTTCAAGGTGAACTCCGGAGAATATAAGTTGATGGGGCTGGCGCCCTATGGGGAGCCTAAATATGTGGGTGTCATTCTCGATAAGATGGTCGTCCTCAAAGAAGACGGCTCGCTGTGGTTAGACATGACCTATTTCAATTATTGTCAGGGTCTGACCATGACATCGGAGAAGTTCCATAAATTGTTCGATGGACCCCCTCGCAGGCCGGAGAGCTTGTTCACGCAAAAGGATATGGATCTTGCGGCATCGGTGCAGAAGGTCTGTGAAGAGGCCGTACTCCGGGCGGCGCGTCATGCCCACAAAGTCACGGGCATGCGGAACCTGACGATGGCCGGCGGGGTGGCCCTCAACTGCGTGGCGAACGGCCGGGTGCTTTGTGAAGGGCCCTACGAACGGATCTGGATCCAGCCGGCCGCAGGGGATGCCGGAGGTGCGTTGGGGTCAGCCTTGCTGGTATGGCATCATCTCCTCAAGCGCCCCCGCCGGGTTAACCCGGAAGATAGCCAACAGGGGTCACTGCTCGGTCCGAGTTTTTCAGACGCGGATATCAAATTGTATCTCGACAGCAGTGCAGCAAAATACGAATACTTCGAGGACGAATCCAGGTTACTGGATCGAGTAGCGGAACTGATAGCACAGGAGAAGGTGATCGGGTGGTTTCAAGGACGGATGGAGTATGGGCCGAGGGCCTTGGGTAATCGAAGCATCATTGGAGATGCCCGGTCGGCACATCTCCAGTCAGTCATGAATCTAAAGGTTAAGTTTCGTGAATCGTTCCGCCCCTTCGCTCCTTGCGTGTTGAGCGAATGCGTCGACCAAGTGGTCGACATGCCACCGAATACCCAAAGCCCTTATATGCTCATTGTCGCGGCTGTGCGAGAGGCGTTGCGTCTTCCCCTCGGACCGGAGGATGGTCGCAGGATGCAGGACCCGGACTTGCGGGTGCGCGTCTCGGTACCTCGGTCAACATTGCCGGCTATTACGCATGTAGACTATTCAGCCCGGATACAGACTGTGGACGAATCCCGGCATGGACGTTTCTACAGGCTCATGCGGAGATTCTATGAACGGACAGGATGTCCGGTTGTCATCAATTCGAGCTTCAATATCAGGGGTGAGCCGATTGTCTGTCTGCCCGACGACGCGTACCGCTGCTTCATGGCAACGGACATGGACTGTCTGGTGATGGAACGATGTCTGTTGATGAAAGAAGAGCAGCCTGAGGGTTTGGCACAAGACTCGACTGCTTATCAGGCTCAGTACGCCTTAGATTAGTGACCAAGTCGCTATGATTATTCTTCCCTCGCCACCCAGGCTGGCATCACTACGGAGCTTCTGGCTCGCGTTCTGCTTCATGGTTACAGTATTGATCGGGATGCTCGCGTGGGTGAACGCAATGATTGCGCTCTTAGGCGTGCCGGTTGTGGCGCTTCTAGGTCTTGCTTGGAGTGGTCTGGCCACAGATCGCGACTGGACCGTATCGAGTCTGGAATACACTCGCTCGGCGCTACATGAGCGCTGCCGAACGCCTCGTGTTGTGGATCTGTTATTGGACAGTCATGGTAGCGGCCGGGTGGACAAGGACCTCTCTCCGGTTGGTGCGGCCGGGAGGGGAGGAGTCGCTGTGGATACCCCGCCAAAGTCTCCAGCCGTCTTTGTACAAGCAGCTTCATAGTTGTCCGAGCAGCAATAGCGTGGAGGGAAA
The DNA here is from genome assembly GCA_963726635.1 of uncultured Nitrospiraceae bacterium. Taxonomy (GTDB): domain Bacteria; phylum Nitrospirota; class Nitrospiria; order Nitrospirales; family Nitrospiraceae; genus Palsa-1315. Next base: position 161,928 of record CAVSCZ010000006.1, on the reverse strand, counting down.
CTGGGTTTCACGCTACCTGCGCCTGGGCCTGGGAGTCAAAGCAACCATGGCTGCTGGGGCTGCTACCCTTCCTCTGCATTCTCTTGTGGCTGAAGGGAGAGGAAGAATCGGCGGTCCCGGAAAGTATTTACACCCTCTTCTAGGCGACTTGCTGACACTATGATGCGCACTCTCCTTTCATTTATAGGCAGTACGGTCGGTCTCGCCTTGGCTGCGCCGATTATTTTGATTGGGGTGCCCTTTTGGTTTGTGTCGTGGTGCACGAGAACTATCCAGCAATGGATTGAGCCACGCACGGTGGAATGGAAAGACTTGATCCAATTTGACCCTGTTGTGGGTTGGAAACCGAAGCCATCTATGCGCGCATTCTGCCACGCCGCCGGGGCCGACGTATTTTACGTGGAAACCGACGAGGAGGGTTGGTGTGGACACACAAGCTTAGAAAAGTCCCCGGTCGTTGTATTCGGCGATTCGTACGCGTTCGGTTATGCCGTGAATCGCCCGTTCTTCCGGGTTTCGCCATTCGAGTTGCCGGTCAAGGCGATCGGCGCGCCGGGATACAGCATGGTCCAGGAGCTCATGCTGATCACGCAGTTGGCGCCGCGCCTGGGAGGCAAGCTGGTCGTCTGGTTTATCTATCCGGGCAATGATCTGACCGACAATCTTTCTCCGGCCATGACAACGTTCGGTTACCGCATGCCGTTTCTCCTGGAGTCCGATACCCGAGGAGGTTGGGACATCATCACCAGCCACGTACAACCAGAGAAATGGTCTTCAGGAGCCAGACACGACCGGAACCGAAAAATCTCTGCGGTGTTTGGGAAAAATCACGTTTCCGATCGTGTGTATGCGGCCTGCGAGTTCCTGATCGGCCGCGGGCAGACCGCATGCAGACAGGCCCGGGCGGATCTCGTCGTGCTCACGATACCCTGGACCATTCAGTTCGATCGGCTTCCATGGGATGGAGTCACTGACACGACTGTGGACCCAGATCTGCCCGAGAAGAACCTCGGAGAAATCTGCACAAGGCTTGGAGTTGAGTTCGTATCCGGCAAGAAGCACTTTACCAGGCGCCATTATATTCCCGGTGAAGGCCATCTGAATGAGGAAGGCCACCGGCAGCTTGCTGCGGTCCTCCACGACTTATACAAGAATCAACGACCTTCGCTTCGAGATGCAAAGCGGTCCCGATCTGTTCCGGTTCTTGAGGAAGCGTGACCATTGGGACATGATGGAGAAGGCCTCCTCATAGGTCGCCTCTTGCCCGCCAGAATGTCAGTGGAGCAGTAGCATGAATGGTCCTCTGCTAAGCATAGGCATGCCGGTTTATAACAGTGAGCACTGTATAGGGAAGGCGCTCAAATCCATACTGGCTCAGACCTATTCCAATCTTGAAATCGTGATATGCGACAATGGCTCGACGGATAGGACGAGAGAAGTATGCCTACGGTATGCAGCGAGCGACGATCGGATTCGGTATCACAGAAACGCCACCAATATAGGCAAGGAGCCCAACTTTCTTCGTGTCTTGCAACTGGCGACGGGCGACTTCTTCATGTGGACTTGCGGTGATGATATCCGACCTGCCGGCAGCCTGGAAAGTATGATGACCGCGATGCTGAGAAGCCCTCAGGCAGTCATGGCACATGGTCCGGTCATTGCCGAGGCCACCAGGTCGAGGGAACTGTTGGCAAACTATATGAACTTGATGAAAGAGGATCCGAGTGAACGAGTAAAAGAATACGTGAAGGGGCTTGAACATAACGCCATCCAGTATGGTGTGTACAAGACAACCATATTGAAGCGCGCCTATGTCACCACAGACTTTATTACAAATCATTATGGACATGACTTTCATCTCTGCCTGCAAATGTGTCTCTTGGGGCCTGTTGAATATTGCTCGGCACCAATGATCATCTATAGGGAGGCGGGGGAGCTTCCGACCCGTGATCCGATGGGGCAGGGGAAGCAGTTCACCATCGGGAATATGCTGGGAGGGGGCAGAGCTATCTTCAAGGCGTGGACCACGCTGCTGTACGGTTGCTATTACCTGCTCAGGCCTCAGGAAATCACTCGATTTAATCGAATGAAATCGCTCTATGTGTTTGGATCCGCATTCATCAGAAGATATCGCGGCCGCTTGATGGGAGATGGGCTTCTAATTTTGGCTCAACCTTTGAGGTGGCTGGTATCGTGGGTATGGCCGCTCGCAAGACGTTCATCGTTCCTTCTCGCGCTCGGGCGTAAAATCAAAGACGAGAGAAATCAGCCCATAAAGACAGATGAACTCCGGGGAACGAAATCCTGACCGGGCTGAAGCGCAGACCGGTAGCTTCACAATCGGAGGCAAGGGTATGGATCAAGCCATCCTTGCTTTCTGATGGCCGCGATCGTCCGGCGCACCTGCGATCGAGTTTCAGACCCACATCGCCAAAGCAGAGTCGACTCCCAAGGGGCCGTTCTAACTATCAATACCCTATAGCACACAAATCTATACCATGCTCTCATCTGTTCTCCCCAAAGGGGAAGGGTGGCGAGTGTGAGAGAGGCAAGCTTCACAGAGGAGGGAGGCATATGATAACGCTGGTTCGTAAGTCCCTTTACAAAATCCCCGGGTATCTCGATTGGCGATTGAGGCGAGCGATGCCGCTGGCTCCCTGGACCTTTGTTGCCGAAGGACAATCGTACGAGCTCCTGGTTCCTGAGGATTGGGTGAACAAGATCCGGACCGATGACCATCTCGGGAAGCTCACCGGCGTCGATCGGGAAGGACGCTACGAAGCTACCCTCTGCGACATGTTCATCTCGAAGCTGAGCGATACGACCGTTCTGCTGGATGTTGGAGCGGCGCACGGCCTCTACAGCGTCATAGCCTCTCGGACATGTCCGCCAGGCCAGATCCACTGCTTCGAGCCCGATCCCGCTTCCCGATGGGTCCTACGCCTGAACAATAATCGATACTGCGGCGGGCGACTAAACATTGTCCCGCAGGCCGTCGGCTCCGGCAAAGAAAAGGGGATGATCTCTCTTGATGACTATTGTGAGCGGCACGGAGTGAAGCCGACTCTGGTGAAGATGGACATCGAAGGGGCGGAAGTTCTCGCTTTGGCCGGCATGCGCGAGATCTGCACCAAATACCGCCCGGTCATTTTCCTGGAATTTCACATGCGCAAGTTGAGGCAGCAGTGGAAGGCCGATCCGCAGGAAATTCTCAAAATGTTACGAGGCTATGGATATCGTCTGAAGTTCAACGGGCACCATTGGCACCTGGTCCAGGCTGCCGGCCAGAAGGATCCACACTGGCACGATCACCTACCGAACGATGTGAACTGCGCGGTGCTAGCGGAGCCGGAAACATGAATGCTTGCGAACTCGCCATCGGTGCGCGCCGTATCGGTCTCGGTCACCGGTGCTTTGTGATGGCCGAGATTGGCCTGGCGCATGACGGGAGCCTCGGCACGGCGCACGCCTACATCGAGGCCGTCGCCAAATCCGGCGCAGATGCGATCAAGTTTCAGACCCACATCGCGGAAGCGGAGTCGACATCTGAAGAACAATTTCGAGTCAAGTTTGCATGCCAGGATGCCACACGCTATGGCTATTGGAAGCGGACCGCCTTTACCGAAGCGCAATGGCAGGGGCTGTTCGACCATGCGATGAACTCGGGGCTGGTTTTCCTTTCTACCCCGTTCTCCATGGAAGCCGTTGATCTGTTGGAGCGCATCGGCGTCCCTGCTTGGAAGGTGGGATCAGGGGACGTGAACAATTTGCCGATGATCGAACGCATGGGCAAGACGTTAAAACCCATCCTCCTTTCAAGTGGAATGTCTTCATGGAATGAGCTCGATGCAGCAGTATCGAAGATCGAACAATGCGGTGCTCCGGTCGCAGTCCTCCAATGTACGACGGCCTATCCTTGCTCCTACGAGAAAGTCGGGCTGAACATCTTGGCTGAATTCCGTGAACGTTATGGATGTCCGGTCGGGTTGTCCGATCATTCCGGGCAGATCTATGCAGGCTTGGCAGCGGCAACACTTGGCGCGAATGTGGTTGAAGTCCATGTTGTATTGTCCCGGGATTGCTTTGGTCCCGACGTGCCGGCCTCGCTGACAATCGCGGAGTTGAAGCAGCTTGTGGACGGCATCAGGTGTATCGAAACGGTTATGGCAAACCCGGTCTCCAAGGACGCCGTGGCTGAGGAACTTTCCGACCTGCGCAGCATTTTTGGAAAGAGTCTGGTCGCCGCGCGAGATTTTGCACCTGGTCACCTGCTGGTGGAAGGTGATCTTGCTCTCAAAAAGCCCGGGACCGGTATACCGGCATCCCGCTTACCCGAGGTCCTGGGAAGGAGAGTCGGGCGTGAAATATTGGCCGGGAGGCTCCTCTCGGAGGGGGACATCGAATGAGAAGCTCTCGACGGCGTCATCGCGATCATCAATGTCGTAAGGTCAGGAGAAATCAGAATGCCGCTTGAATTCACTCTCGATTCCGGCGCGCGAGCCCGCCTGGCCAAGCTGGGGTTCGATTCCGCCTCACTCCCCCACGAATACTGTTCCTCCTGTGACCTGTGCGGCTGGCAGGTGTTCCGGACGATCTCGCACACCGATCGCTACGGGTTCGCGGGTACCTATCAAATGTGTGAGGGATGCGGACTCGTTTTTCAGAATCCGCGGCCGACTGCCGAGGGATACGAGGAATTCTATGCAAAATGGTATCGCCCCCTCGTTGCAGCGCTGCTTAACCGGCAGGATGATGAACAAGGCCTTCAAGCGGACCAGAAAGCCTATGCGGCCAAGCTAATGAGATTTCTCAAGCTGCACCTCGGCACGAGGTCGATCAAGTCAAGCGTGGACTTGGGGGGCAGTGCGGGCGGCATCGCGAAGGCGGTGCAGGATACTTTCGGAGGACGCTGCCTGGTCGTGGATCCGTCTCCGGTCGAGCTGGCGGAGGCGCGAAAACTTGGATTAGACTGCGAGCAGGCCTTGGCTGAGCAATGGAATCCGGATGGGCGCCGGTTCGACCTAGTACTCATCTGCCGATCAGTCGATCACTTCCTCTCTATCTCCGATGTTCTGGCCAAGGTCGCCGGCTGCCTAAGACCCGGCGGCTACCTCTTCATCGATCCCGTTGATTTCGAGAGTTGCGCCCGCACAACACCTGATTATCGAAGGCTTCTCAAGATGGATCACGTCTATTATCTCTCCGACGAGACGATGCGTCTCTATCTGAGAGCGGCCGGCTTCGATCTGGTCGCAAGCGATTTCGGCGACGGCACCTACTACATCAGCTTCCTCGCACGCTATACCGGAGATGCGCAGAAACCTGCGCATCTGACTCCCTATGCTCGTGAGACCGGCCGGATGCTGCGAGAGCGACTCATCCAACCGGCCCCACAGCCCTATCCGGTCGAGTTGCTGACAAGGGTAGCCAGACGAGCGCGTCGCCTGTTCAGGATGTAAGACAACCCACGGCGATCGACTTCAGCGAGGAATGGATGAGCAGTGTCATCTACTTGGGGCCATCGAGTGCACTCGGGACAGCACGGGAAGTGCTGGAGCCTCGTTGGCCGGTTCTGGCCCCTGAGCCGACTCCGGAATCCGTAGGCGCTCTGCTTGGGGAAGCGGTGGCCGTTCTGGACGCCTCCATGCGGGTTCGCTTCGACCGGGCGACCCTCGATCGGGCGCCAGGGCTCCGCGTCATTTCTACCGCCACGACGGGCGCTGACCACATCGATTCTCAGGTTTTGGCGGATCGCCGTATCCCGTTATTCACACTATCGGGGGAGACCGAACTCCTATACGGCCTCACCCCCGCCGCCGAACATTCCTGGTTGCTTCTGATGACTTGTGCACGACGTATTCGTGGCGCCATAGAGCATGTCCTTGAAGGGAAGTGGCGACGCGAGGAGTTTCCGGGGATCATGCTGAAGGGGAAGACGCTCGGGTTGGTCGGCTGCGGCCGCATCGGATCGTGGATGAGCCGGTATGCGCGCGCTTTTGAGATGAATGTAATCGGCTACGACCCTCACATTGACGCGTGGCCTGCGGGGATCAAGAAGAGTGACCTCGATGGACTGCTCGCCATGGCGGACTTTATCTCTATCCATGTTCCTCTCAATGACCAGACGAGAGGGATGATCGCCAAGCCGGAATTCGCTCTCATGAAAGCCGGCGCGGTACTCATTAATACCTCCCGAGGGAGCATCATCGATGAAGGGGCGCTCCTTGCATCACTGGAAGATGGTCGCCTCGGGGCCGCAGGGCTGGATGTGTTGGACGGGGAGCCTGCCATCGAGCACCACCCATTGGTGGAGTATGCCCGGTCACACGATAATCTCGTCATCACGCCTCATATCGGGGGCTTCTGCCCCGATGCAGTCAAGATTGTGGTAGCACACGCAGCCCGGCGCATAGTGCAGACCCTGACCTGACACACTCCTGGTAAGTCCTGTCCCTCTCACCGGCACGACCTCTGTAATGGCGGCCCTAAAGGGCCCGCTGGTGCGAGGAACTGCAATTGATTTCTGCAGATAATGTATTGATCGTGCCTGACCAGATCCCGATGCCGCTGAAAAACCTTTATCTGACGATTCCGGTTGGAGAGACCGTTCGGGACTTTCTCGTCCTGGGCACGGTCGATCGGCTGCTGGATCTGTTGCCAGACTTCCGCATCGTCATACTGTCCCCTTCTTACAATGTTCCGGAATTTCTGGCGCTCTGTCCGAAAGATGAACGGGTCGTGGCGCGGCGTATGGAGCTCCCGGTCGGGGTGAGCAATTGGCGCCTGATCCACTACAGAAGAAAATTGCAGCGTAGACTTGCAATCAACTTGATGCTGCGATGGGAAACGCACCGCAGCCAGCTGCCGCCGTATCTGGCCAGAACCTTTGAAGAGTTGCCGCCGTCTCTGGTCGTCTCGACACATCCCATGCGACATTTTGATTATGAGGTGGTGACCTGGGCCAGGCGTCTCGGCATTCAAACCCTCGGCGTGGTCAAGAGCTGGGATAACATTCAAAAGAGGCTCTCGACTCACTGCCACCTCCTGTCTGTCTGGAATCCGGTGAACAGGGATGAAGCCGTGCAGTTGCTCGGGTACAAGCCTGACGAGGTAACGATCAACGGAGCCCCGTCGTTCGACGCGTATTACCATCCGGCATACGAAGTCGCACGTGAGGAGGCAGTCACATCCCTGAGCCTGGATCCCTCCAGACCAGTGATCACCGTGGCGACCTGCGGGCCGTTGGGTAAGGGTTATCAAGGCCGTGATGAAACTCACTTAATTGAAGACGTCTTGCGGATGATCCGTGAGTCTGAACGTATTGCGAAGGGCGCAGCTCGTCATTCGTTTACACCCGGATTCGCATTTGGAGTATTTCTGGAAGTATTGGAACCGTCCCGGAATCAAGATTTCTTTTGCCTCGGTGATGCCTGCTGTCGAATGGTGCCCGACGCACGATGACCTTCTCGAACAGACCAATCTGCTCCGTCACTCCGACGTGATTATCACACCTGGATCTTCGTGGGTATTGGAGGCGGCCATTTTTGACCGCCCCACGATCGTGCCTGTCTACTCCGACTTGCAACCTGACCATGCTGCCGCACTATTTGACCGCTGGACGCTCGCCAGACATTTTCGGCCGCTGGTCGAGAGCAAGTGTGTTCAGATTACGCGTTCGTTCCCGGAGACCAAGACGGCGATAGAAGAGGCCTTTGTGAACCCGAAACGATATGCGGCAGGTCGAAAGGCGATTGTCGATCAATATGTGTACTATTCCGATGGTCGGTCGAGCCAACGCGTTGCAGAGTGGATCGCCAAGGTCGCGCGAACAGCGACGCCCGGAAAACCTCAAGGGTATTGATCGCAGTTAAGAGAAATTGGCCATGAGCGACATGAGATTATTGGGGCAAGAATTGAGTCGTCTGGGTGCTCGAGATATCTTCGGCATCCCTGGCGAGGGTCCTTCGTTGGAGCTTATCGATGAGCTGGAGCGGTGCGGCGCCAAGTTTCATTCAGTCTGCCATGAGGCTGTCGCGGCCTTGATGGCCGGGGGATTCGGCCGCGCTACCGGGATGCCTGGTATCTGCCTATCCATCAAGGGGCCCGGATTTGCCAACATGTTGGCCGGAATCGCTTCGAATTGGCTGGACCGGAATCCTGTCCTCTCGCTGTCCGAAAGCTACGCCCCGGGCACATCATCAGATCGAATGCACAAACGACTGGCGCATCGAGCGATGGTAAAGCCAGTGGTCAAGGCCTATGCCGACAACCCGCACCCTGAACTCCTCTCAACGTTGTGGGAGCTCTGCTTGTCGGAGGAACCAGGGCCTGTTCATGTGGATATCTCGACCTCTATGACTGCTCGGACCTACGAATCTTGCGAGGTAGAGCAAGATCTCAAGCCTCTACCTCAGCAAGTGGCCGCCACCATCAAGGCTGCACGCAGGCCTGTGGTGATTGCCGGTTCGCTGGCGACCAGGAGAGGGTGGCGCGAGAGCCTGTCCTCCCTGAAGATTCCGGTCTTTACCACGGTGGCCGGCAAGGGTTCGCTGGATGAAACCCGGCCATGGTCTGCCGGAGTGTTCACGAACACGGGTGGGCAGTACGCTCCTGAGAAGAGCATTCTTCAGAAAGCCGACCTCGTCGTCGGGCTGGGGCTGCGCACCACTGAGATCCTCGACGTTCGGCCTCTCCCTGCGCCGTTGCTTCTCCTGGATGAATTGCCGAATCGAGCCAACGGCCTCGCAGCAGTTGCGGAGGCAACCGTGAAGGAGGAGGGTTTCCTGGAGGCCATGGAGTTGCTCGCCGACAAACATTGGGGGGATCCGGAACTCCTTGCCGCGAAGGTGTCGCTCGAGGAACGCCTTGAGATAGATCACTGGTTGCCTGCCGGTGCCCTACGGCTCGCCCATAACACCTTACCTACCTCCACAGTCTTTGTTCTGGATACGGGCAGCTTCTGCACGATCGGGGAACACGTGCTGCTCGCGGACCGCCCCGGACGGGTGATGGGGAGTGTCTGTGCGCGCTCGATGGGGGTTGCTCTTCCGTTCGGGATTGGAGCGGCTCTCGGGCTTCGTAATGTACCGACCGTCATTGCGGTGGGCGACGGGGGCGTGAGGATGTATCCGGAGTCGATCACGTTGGCGGTGCGCGAGAAGTTGCCGGTACTCGTCATGTTCATGAGCGACGGGTCATACGCGAGCATTCGCCAGGTCGCCATGTCGAAGCACCTTACCAAGAACCCCTTGAATCTGGATTCGTCGCGCTGGCGGGCGGTGTTCCAAGCGCTCGGTTGCCCATCGGAGCGCATCGAGTCTCTACCTGCATTGGAGCGGGCGCTGGGTGGGTGGAAACAGTCCCCGGGACCGCTGTTCCTCGAATTGTGTTTTGACGCTGAGGCCTATCTCGGCATGACGGAGGGCATCCGCTGACATGCGACTACACCATATTTTGATTCTAGGCAGCGGTTCGGTCGGACGTCGACATGCGAAGAACCTGCATGCAATTGGGTTGCCGGATCTCGTGTATGGATCCTCGCCGCGACCGGTTGGAGGAAATCGGCAAAGAAGTACCGCTCACATATCAATTCACGAGTCTCGAAGCCGCTCTCGCGCATGCCGAGGAACTCGCCGGGGTCGTGGTCTGTTCCCCACCGAAGTTTCATGTGGAGCAAAGTCAGGCGGCGCTGGAGTTTGACCTGCCGGTGCTGCTGGAGAAGCCTGCCTCCACTGATGCCGCGAGCTGCAGGCAGCTTCAAGCGCGTTTGCAAAAGGGCGGCAAACTCCTCTTAGGATATACCTATCGCTGGTGGGCTCCTGTGCGTCAGCTAAAGACTCTCATCGATGCGGGAGCGGTCGGTTCTCTGCGGCATGCACGGTTTGTGATAAGCGCGCATCTGGCTGATTGGCATCCCTGGGAGCGCTACCAGGATTTCTTCATGGCCAGCCAGGATTTAGGTGGTGGCGCCTTGCTGGACGAGAGTCATTTCATTGACCTGATGCTGTGGTTGTTCGGTGTGCCCGAGCGCGTCTTTGCCCGGATCGGAAAGGTCTCGGATCTGGAGATTGACACGGACGACGTCGTGGACATTTTCGCGACCTACGCGGATCAGTTTCGCGTCACGATTCACCTGGATCTTTTCGGTCGCCCTCATGAGAAGCACATCGTCGTGACGGGGGAGCAAGGGACGCTTCAATGCCTGTTCGCCCCTGACGCCATCCGGCTAGGTCGAACGTCCGAGTCGCGGTGGGAGACGGAATACTTCTCCATCGAGAGAAACGATATGTTCCTGGGTGTGGCCAGGGAATTTCTCGATATGCTCAACGGGCGCGGCATAGATCAGACCTGCACGCTGGCAGATGGTCTGAGGACTTTGGAAGTGGTCGATGCTTGTCGGGAAAGCCAGAGGACCAGGTGTGAAGTCGTCCTGCCAGGGATGATTTATGTTTGAGTCATTGAAGGTTCTCGCCGTCGTTCCTGCACGTAGTGGAAGCAAGGGTATACGGGACAAGAACATGGCCCGATTGGGCGGCCTGTCCCTGATCGCGAGGGCCGGAGTAGTCCTGGGACAGATTCCCTGGATAGACCGACGCATCATCTCGACGGATTCGGAGCGTTACGCAGAGGAGGGACGCGCCCATGGGCTTGAGGCTCCGTTTATAAGACCGCCCGAGCTGAGCACCGACAGCGCCGGGGCGCTGGACACCTTCGCGCATGCAATCGAGTCCTGCGAGCAACTTGATGGTCAGCGGTATGATCTTCTCATCGTGACTGAGCCGACCTCCCCTCTGAGAGAACCGGCCGACATCGAAGCGACCGTGAAGGCGCTCCTTACCACGGGGGCGGACGCCGCGGTGACGGTCAGTCGTCTCGACACGAAGGCACATCCTCACAAAGTGTTCGCAATTGTCGACGGACGGCTCCGGTATTTCAGCGACAAAGGAGCGGGGGTAACAGCGCGCCAGAGCCTTGAGCCGCTCTACTCCCGCAATGGTCTCTGTTACTGCTACCGCAGAGAAACCCTGCTCACGAAACGAGCACTCATCACGGACAACACGGTTTCCGTCATCACGGAACGCCCGGTCGCTAACGTCGACGAACCGCTCGATCTGCTCTGGGCCGAGTTTCTTTTGGAACGAGCCGGCCGGCTTGCACCGACAGGCCGGGTTTAAGCAACACGTCCGACATCACCGTTCGCTTCACCCACAATGTGCGGCCGGTGAAGCTGACGGCTGATAGGCTGATAGCTGACGGCCTGACCAGCTCTTCATTATTCTGAGGTACACCATCGTGGAACACTCGATGAAACGAAAAGTGCTGGTCCTCCTGGTCGACCGGGCCAACTACGGGCGCTTGAAGCCGGTCATGAAGGCAATCCAACATCATCCCGCACTGACCCTCCAGGTGCTTGCCGCAGGGACCATGGTGTTGGAGCGCTTCGCCCTTCCGGTCGAAGAGGTGAGAAAAGACGGTTTTCCCGTTGATGGGGAGGTCTTCATCGAGGTGGAAGGATCCACTCTCTTAACAATGGCAAAGTCGGTCGGTTTCGCCACGATTGAGTTCGCGAGCGAGTTTCATCGCCTCAAGCCCGATGTAGTCGTGGTGATCGGTGATCGCTACGAGGCACTGGCCGCGACGGTGGCGGCGGCTTATATGAACCTCTGCGTTTTCCACATCCAAGGGGGAGAGGTCAGCGGGTCGATCGACGAGAGTGCCCGGCATGCCATTTCGAAGTTTGCGCATTACCATTTCCCTTCTACAAAACGCTCGGCGGAGTATCTGGTCCGCATGGGTGAGCGTCAGGAAACGATCCTTGGAATCGGCTGTCCCAGCAGCGATCTCGCGATGGGATTGGATCGCGTCATCATAGACGACATCTTGAATTCCAACAAAGGAGGAGGCGCCCACATCGATGCCTCCAAGCCCTTTCTCTTGACGGTGTTTCACCCCACCACCACGCAGTATGGAGGTGAAAAGGAAGAGATGCACCAGCTCCTGCTATCGCTCGAGGAGCTGCAGATGCCGACCGTCCTATTGTGGCCCAACATCGATGCGGGGGCCGACCATATCAGCAAGGCCGTTCGAATCTTCCGGGACCGTTGCACCCCTGGTTGGCTGCGGACGCTCACAAATCTCACTCCTGAGAATTACCTCAGGGTGCTGGCCAACACGGCATGCGCCATCGGCAACTCCAGCAGCTTCGTGCGCGATGCGGGCTTCTTCGGCACGCCGGTCGTGTTGGTGGGAAATCGACAGGACGGCCGCGAAATGGATTTGCATGTCACACGCGTTCCACCCGTCGCCCCTGAGATCGCAGAGGCGGCCATGATGCAACTGCGGCACGGCCGCTATGCCCCGAGCACACTGTACGGGGACGGCCAGGTGTCGGAACGGATCGCTGAAGTCCTCGCTTCCTTGGAAGCCTACACCCAGAAGCGGCTGGCGTATGGACTGGAGGTGTTCCTGTCCAAAGATGAAGCAGCGCCGGATCGTCAACAATTCAATCTTGCCAAGCTGTAGCAATCTCCAGCAGGATTTCGCCCACGTATGATGACCAACGCACCTCATGATTTCTTGGCTGTGCCTCCCGTGAGGGAGACTGCTTCTCGGCTCCGGGTCTTATTCATCCCGCAATGGTATCCGGCAAGAAGCGGACCGAATCAGGTTACGGGGACCTTCTGCCGTGAGCACGTGCGAGCGGCCAGCTTGTATGACGATGTCGCCGTGTTGGTCTTAACTTCACGTCTCCAGCGGTGGCCTACCTTGCAATGGGAACGAGTCGAGGACTTAGGAGTGCCGACCTTCTACGTGACCTTCGGACGTTCACCTATTCCAAAGACCACGAGCCTTTTTTTAAGTTGGCACCTGCGGCGCGCATTTCGGCGCGTGATCGAAGAGTGGGGCCTGCCGGATGTCGTTCACACTCAGGATATTCAAGCCTACTTCGTAATCAGGGCGCTGCGATGCTTCGGCCTTCCGTTCGTCATCTCTCAGCACTGGTCAGGATTTTTGGAGCGGATCATATCTCGAACGTCGCTTCGCAGGTACAGATGGGCTTTCGGTCAAGCAGCGCTGTGTCCTCCCAACGAACAAATTCGCTCAAGAGGATTATCAACACTATGGTCTCCGACCGCCTATGAATTGGTTGCCCAATGTCCTGGATACGGAGGTCTTCCAGCCATTACCCATACAGGCGAAAGAGCCTTGGCTCTTGCACGCATCTGGACTGACCCGCGAGAAGCGTGTTCCCGACATCATCCACGCGTTTGCTCAAGTGTGCCGTAACCGACCAGGCGCAGTTCTGCAAATCGTTGGGGGTGACCAGCAGCGGGCGCAAATGGAAGCGCTTGCTACGCGTGAGCTGCCGCCCGGCACCTTTCAGTTCCATGGATTTCTCTCCAAGCCGCAATTGGCTGACCTCATGCGGCGGTGCTGTGGCTTCGTCTTGGCCAGCGATGCCGAGACCTTCGGATGTGTCCTCATGGAGGCGATGGCCTGTGGATGTCCCGTTTTGACCACTCCAGTCGGCGGAATTCCGGCTGTCGTTCGTGAAGGGGAGGGGCTCTTCGCGGATGTGGGAAACATCGATGAGATTGCGATCGGCATGCAACGACTACTCGATGGCGCACACGGTTTAGACCTCGAACGCATCAGCCGAGAGACCCTGGAGCGTTTTAGCCCCGCGACCGTCGGCCGTCTTCTCCATGAAGAACACTTGCGGGCTGCAAAAGTGAGCCCAGAATGCCGGGTTGTCGAGACCGTCGGTTCACAAGTCTTGACTGATGAGGTGAGTTAACGTGTGCGGTATCGGTGGTCTTATTCTCACGCCTCCAGGCCCGGTCAAGCCTGAATGGACGAACGCGTTCCTGCAGCAGCTGGAACATCGGGGGCCTGATGATTCCGGCTGGCTCTCAATGCATCGAGGGAAGATCTGTGAGGGCCGCGATGTTCAGGACGATCTTGTCGCCGAGTCGCTCCTCATCCATCGCCGCCTGTCGATTCTCGATTTATCGGAAGCGGGCCATCAACCCATGGGTACGCCTGATGGGCGGTATTGGATCGTGTTTAACGGCGAAATCTATAACTATGTGGAGCTTCGAGAAGAGCTTCGCGCCTTGGGGCACAGGTTCCGGTCTCATTCAGACACGGAGGTCTTGCTGGCTGCATATCAGCAGTGGGGCAGAGAAGCGCTCACCCGCCTGGTCGGGATGTTCGCCTTCGCCATCCTTGACGTACAGGCGCGGCGGCTCTTTTTGGCCAGGGACTTTTTCGGTATCAAGCCCTTGTACTATGCCTTCTGGCAGGAGGGTTTGGCTTTTGCCTCCGAGATCAATCCACTGCTCGAATTGCCGGGTGTGACGCGCGAAGTGAATGCGGGGCGTCTCCATGACTACTTGTGCAGCGGCATTACGGATCACGGTGACGAAACCATGTTTGCGCAGGTCAATCAGCTTCCTCCGGCGCATTACATGGAACTGTCGTTGGAAAATCCCAAAGCCGCCAATGCGGTGCGGTACTGGGACATCGATCTGACCCAACGGGCAGAGCTGTCCTTCGAAGATGCCGCCAAACATCTCCGTGAGCTGTTCATAGAAAGTGTCCGGATGCATCTGCGGAGCGATGTCCCGGTCGGAGCTGCCCTTTCCGGAGGAATCGACTCGTCTTCCATCGTGTCGGTGATGCGGTTGCTTGATCCCAAGCTGGAGATCCATACGTTCAGTTATGTGGCTGATGACCCTCGAATCAGCGAAGAGCGTTGGGTCGACATCGTCGGCAAGGACATGCAGGTCGTGGTTCACAAGGTCGGGCTTGGCTCGGAGGAGCTTCTGGCTGACTTGGACTCTTTGATCGAGACGCAGGGCGAGCCGTTCATGAGTACCAGCATGTATGCGCAATGGCGCGTGTTCCAGGCCGCACGAAAGGCGGGGATCAAAGTGATGCTGGACGGCCAAGGGGCAGACGAACTGCTGGGAGGATACCCTAAGCATCGTTTCGCGATGCTCAGCACACTAGTGCGTCAGGGGCGTTTCCGCGATGCCAGGCTGCTGGCGCGTTCAGCGTCTGCGCCGGCGGGATGGCCGGGCGAGATTGCGCGAGCAATCGCAAGGTCAGCGCCGGTCGGCCTTCAGGCCTTGGCAAGGCGCGTATTAGGAAGAGACGCCACGCCTTCATGGATAAACATCCCCTGGTTCAAAGCACGCGGGATAGGAGAGAGGGGATCTTCTGTGCAGAGCGGCAAGAGATCCCTGAGGCAGGAGCTCTACAGAACGCTCACAGAAACGAGCCTGCCCATGCTCTTGCACTATGAAGATCGCAACTCCATGGCATTCTCCGTCGAGAGTCGGGTGCCGTTTCTCACACCGGCTCTGGCAACGTTCATTCTTTCTTTGCCCGAGGATTACCTCGTTGCTGTGGATGGTACGAGCAAGGCCGTATTTCGGCAGGCGATGCGCGGCATTGTTCCGGATAAAATTCTCGATCGCAGGGATAAGGTCGGGTTTCCGACACCCGAACGAGACTGGCTGATGGCTCAACGACCATTTGTGGAACGGACGCTGAACGGCGAGGGAGGTCGGCGTATTGCGGCGTTGAGTGTGAATAGCCTCCAGCAGGAGTGGGAAAAAACGGTACAGGGTCGTCAGCAGCTTGACTCTCGCACGTGGCGCTGGTTGAACCTTATTCTGTGGGCGCAGAAGTTTTCCGCCACAGCTGCATAACGTATGACGATAACCGTACTGCCCAGTGGAAGTTCGCACGTTGAGGGGAGACAGAGGGTCCCGCGGCCGAAGCTACTCTTCCTCGCGTATTATTTCCCTCCTCTCAATTCAAGCGCCTGTGTCCGGACCTGGAACCTTGCCAAGTATCTGTCCCGGTCCGGCTGGGAGGTGACGGTCGTCACCCCCGATCCCCGCCTATGGCGGAAGCTCAACGATTCGAGCCAGGTCGAGGCCGATCTTGGTCGCGAGGCTATCCAACGGTTGAGTACAGGCCATCGTTGGCGTTGTCTCTCGCCAGGAGATTTGAAGTGTTGGAATGATAATCTTGGTTGGCTTATCGGCGGGGTGTGCCGAAAAATCGCACGGCATTTTGGCGTTAGTACGGTGATTGGATGGGAGCGAGAAACTGAGGCTGCATGCGCCCCACTTTCTCACAAAGACGTCGACGTTATTCTAGCGAGCGGGCCCCCCTTTTTAAGCTTCAGGCTAGCCAAGTCTCTCTCTGGTCGATTGGGGCGCCCGTATGTTTTGGACTATCGTGACGCGTGGGTAGCCACCGGTCGCTCCAAAGCCCGGCGAAAGGGAGTCACAGGGGGTGAAGAAAATGAGATTATTAAGGCGAGTTCAGCAGTGACTGTCGTTTCGCCCTCTCTGTTGAATGGCCGGTTTAATCTAGGCTCAAAACTCCACGTTATTACGAATGGCTTTGACCCTGACGAACTCGAAGGCATTAAGCCTCATGACTTTGGGCACTTCGCCATCGTGTATACCGGAAACTTTTACCCACCCCAGCGGGTGATCACTCCTGTGATGGCAGCCTTGAGAGATCTAAAGAAACAACAGATCGGACGAACCCTTCAGTGGAACTTTCATTACTATGGTGTGCACGGCGAGCATGTTCGCCAGGAAGCTGAGAGATTTGGAGTCGTGGAGAAAGTAGTGCTTCATGGAAGGGTATCGCGAAACGAGGCGCTTTCGGCTGTTCGCGGGGCAAGTGTCAGCGTCGTCATCACGTCGGTACTTGAGGAGAAAGCAGATCGGGACGGAGGCATCGTGACAGGCAAGTTATTCGATGCGCTGGGGATGAGAATCCCGGTTCTTTTTGTCGGTCCTTCCGGATCCGACGCGGATGCGATTATAGAAACAACAGGCTTAGTCCGTAAGGTTACAGCGAAGGACGTCGCAGGGATGACTGCCTTTTTCCAAGAAGTCATGTCCGGTAAGATCCCCCTCGTCAAAAGCCCTGACACCTACGCGTGGCCGAACCTCATTAAGGGTTTCGATGCCGTTCTGCGCAAGGTAATCCGGACAGATACAGGTCCCAGCTAACCCCGAGGCTTTTGGATAACTCGTGACATCGTGCGAACGCAATCGTGAATGGGCGGACGGCTTTGCCAGCCCAGCCCTCTGATGCACGGACCATCAAGACAGGCGGCTGAGTTTTATGATGGCGAAACAACCTCTTAGGGCTTCGAGTGATGCAGCTCGGCAGCGAGCAGTCAACGTTGTTGGCATGAGTCCTGCATCTCCGCTTCCCATCGTACGTTATGCATTCTATGCCTTCATTTTCACCATCCCGATCGAGACACTCGACATAGGAATCGAACGCGGGCTGTTCTCGGTATCCCACATTATGGGATACCTGTTCATCGGAGCTGCGCTGCTCCAACCGGAGGTAAGTTTTAAGAAGCTGCCGAGTGCATTTGGATACTTTGTGGCCTACGTCTTCGTCTTCACCTGCCTCGCGATTGTCCAGCAACCTAATCACTACACCTTCATCATATGGGTCACCCGACTCGCTACGTACTGCCAGATGTTGGTGCTCTTCTGGGTCTCATTTAACTTATTTCAGGATCAACGGTTGATAAAAGGAGCTTTCCTTGCATTGGGTGGTTCCTGTGTACTCCTATCCATTCTTCTGATCAGTGGTGGCGCAGCGATGGCCATTGGCCAGGGGCGCGTCACTGCATTATCGCAAGATGCCAACACCCTCGGATCGGTGTTGAGTCTTGGGTTGCTCGCTCTCTTGGGTCTTGCGTATGGCCGGACGTCCCAGGAATGGAAGAATCGGCTTGCTCGCATGGATGGGCTTTGGAAGTCTTGGCAGCCGGGCATTGTGCTCACCGGGTCACGGGGTGCATTCCTCAGCCTGATAGCAGGAATCATGGTTCTTATGGCAAGACGTGGACGGTCTGACTGTACGAATCAAGATCGGGCTTCATCGCTGTTCTTGGCAATCGGTGTTCTGGTATGGGCTTCGTATGAAAATGATGCGGTACGACTGCGCTGGGAGAGGGCTTTGTTGAAAGGAAATCTTCGCCGGACGAGAGAAGATCCTTCCGGCAGCCTGGTCGATGTTCACAGAGAAACCATTGATAGGATGGGGTCCGGTTTCCAACTATGTGGAACTGGGTCGCAGGTTCGACGAACCGTCGAGTCGACACGCACAATCTGTATCTCTGGGTCTTGACTGAGACCGGGGTTGCTGGGCGGTTTGCCTTTCTTCTTTGGGTTATGGCTCTGCTGGCGTGCGGCCTGGAGAGCGCGACATGGTGCCGAAGGTTCACTGCCCCTTGTATTGCTCACGTGCGTATTTACGGTCAACATGTCCGTCACCTGGCTCAACCGGAAACAATTCTGGCTGGTATTGGCTTACGCGGTGGCGAGCGAACAGTCCCTCTGGAAGCAATGGCCTCTTGCCACTACATCCAGCAAGCAAAGATTCCCGGCAGCTCAGGCAGAGGGATTTGCATACACCAATGGGAAAATGTGTACGGTGGACAACCTTGCGCCCGATCGAGAGGCCGGTTAGTGCCTTTCAAACCTGGGACTTCGAAATCGTCAGAATTACAGCGAGTTGTAATCCTGAGACCATAAGGCGAGACCCGGTGTCGGGAAAAATCATAGATCGATTCTGGGCAGCATTGTCCAAGTCTTGTAGTTCTCCATAGGATAAAAACGAGTGATAAGTAACGATTTAATGCCTATTTAACAACTGTGATCTAGGAACATGAACCCAGCTAGGGTATGGTTATTGCTCATCCTCTCCTCTGCGGAAGATCAAATTAGAAGCCTCGCGGTAGGAGCACAGGAAAGGAAGGGCATCATGGCTGGGAAATCTATCTTGTATCGGTCACGCCTTATAGGCCTGGGCACTCTACTCTGTGTGATGGTTCTCACCCTTTTGGGTTCTCTCGAAAACGCACATGCAACGACGTATTATGTCTCAAAGTCTACGGCTAATGCTGGTCGATTGGAAATGATAGCAACGCGTGCTACAGCTACGAATCGCCTTGTCATTTCAGATCGCATGGTGGCCTCAGCAAAATGTCTTCCGGTGACACGCTCGTCATCAAGACGGTAACTATACACTCACAGCATTGGAATTTTTGATCGCAGTGCCTTCAGGCACTGGAACGAAGCCACCAGCACCGTCGTTCAAGTGCTTCAAGGACGAGCATGGACCTGATGCCTCGTTCTGGGTCTGGAATTACGCTCAGCAGACGACGACGAACTAGATCACGATCCAAGGCTTCGATGATCTGCTGCGGGACGTTCACGCGATTGGCACGTCATCACGTTAGGTGCATCCGCTCTCGACGCCGAGTCTCTACCCAAGTCACGTGCAAGATTCAGCAATAATGAGACTTTATAATACTGACATTTACCGAGGTGGTCTACGACGGACAACGGACAGTTCAACGAATGGTTCTGAACAATGATTCACGATTGCAGCGAGTCTAACTGTGCGTGCGATTTATGGCTTGAGACGAGACTCGACCTATCGAGGAAATGAAGTCTATCGTGCGTTGAACAGGAATAGTCCTTTCACAATGCACGTCAGGAGGAATGCCGCGTCAGGCAATTCTGGTTGAAGAGAACATCTTCCATGATTGCACGGACAATGCGGGACTCAATCATGCAGCTGGCATCGAAGTTGCCGACTACGAGTGGGCATACCATCCGACGCAATGTAATCTACAATTGCACCTATGCATGGAAGTTACGCGCCAGTGCTGGCTCTATCGCAGCAACTCCGATTTTGATCATAACGTTGGACTGTATAACAACGGCAGGCGGCATTGTCATCACAGATCCCGGCAGTACCGGCAATCGGTTTCAGCAATAACGTCGCGGTTGGTAATGCCGGTACGCAAATTTCGATCTGTAGCGGTTGTGGAGTAGAAACGACGAACCTGACGACCGGAGTGCCGACCGATATCTGGACGGACCCGGCGAATGGGAATTTCACACTGAAGGCGGGCAGCGCGGCCATTGATCGCCTGCACTTACATCGGCTTGCCCTTCAACGGATCTGCCCCGGATTGCGGCGCAATCGAGTCTGGCGCAGGCTCAGATATCACTCCACCTCTTCCGCCACAGGGTCTTATCATTTTCTAGCATGGTGTGTCAGTGACCTCCGTCCCCAGTCGTGGGAGCCTGAGGCAGGGCGCCGCCCCACCAGAAGGGACCCTGCCGGGACATCTGCCTTAACCCGGACTATTCATGAATACCTGCTACGTCGTCCGATCCTCTGGTCCAGGCTGGGGCTTTTCTCGTTCGGCCTCCTCGACGGCATTCATGAATAATCCGACCTAATCTGGAGCTTATCCGGTTCATTCACACGGCGTTTTTCCGCAGCCTGCTAGTGCTGTTCCAACTTGTCAGAACTAATCGAGTTCCCCATACACTGCATGATGTTTTGGTCTGGCCGTTTGCTATGAATAGGCTGAGATAGTTGGAACGGCAAGAGAATGGGGGATAGCACCATGGGTAGCTGCCTTCGACTTGCTAAGTCGCATTTTGTCGCCTGTGTCGCCAGTCTCCTCTGCAGTATCATCCTCGGCCAGTTGGTATCCGCTTGTGCTGGAGACGCGGCTAAAGACGCACCCGCGATGACCTACTTTCTCTCTCCCTCGGGCGTGGATTCCAATGCGGGAACCTCCGCCTCTTCTCCGTGGAAGACGTTTAACTTCGCTGTCCCCCAACTCCAACCAGGGGATACGCTGATTCTGATGGATGGAACCTATACGAAATCCGTGACCGGCCACCTCTCGATCGTCGGCAAGAACGGCAGCTCGTCACAACCGATCACCATCCGTGCGCAGAATCAGCGCCTGGCGCATCTTGATGGCGATGGCGTAACCGTGACGATGAGGATCGACAACAGCTCGTACTTGGTCTTCGATGGCTTGCAGGTCAGCAGTCAGGATAATGCGAGCGCCACCAGTGCCCCTGATCCAGTGTCGGCGCAGAACCTCGACATCATTTGACCTTTAAGAACATGCTGGTTCACCACAACAATCGGTATCAGAACTCGCATCTGATCTCGCTCCAGAGCGTGACGGATAGCCTGATCGAAGATACGGAACTGTACTA
Organism: uncultured Nitrospiraceae bacterium; assembly: GCA_963726635.1. GTDB lineage: Bacteria > Nitrospirota > Nitrospiria > Nitrospirales > Nitrospiraceae > Palsa-1315. The sequence goes on along the minus strand of CAVSCZ010000006.1, from coordinate 140,830 downwards.
TCATCATCGCCACGGTATCTTGGTCTATCGGTCGAATTCCAACACGTTTCGCCGCCTCTACTGCAACTCGCGCGGGTATGGGACGATTCCCGGAGGGTTTCCCAACGGTCACGGAGTGACCGGCGGCGATGTCTGCGTGTCGATCTATCCCGGCAGTAATAACCTCCTTGAAAACGTGATTTCAGATGGACCTCAAGTGTCGTTCGACATTCAGGCTACAGAGCTCAGTAGCGGCAATCGCTTTTTGGGAGTGATCGGGATCGGCAGCTGGTATGGAGGCGTGATTAAGGCACGGGGCAATACCGCAGCGGAACAGCCGGTCAACAATGTGATCAAAGATATGGTGGTCATTAACGCAGAGTCCGTCGGGGTCTATGCCCGTGGTGCGAAGGGGACGCGGTGCGACCAATGTACGATCATCGGCTCCGGCAACTCCGGCGTCCTTGCGGACGTCGAGACTGGGGCGCAGCGGCGACGGCACGGCCTCGTTCTATGCGACAAATACCCTATCGCTCAACAATAAGCGACTCACGGCATTGGGATCTCGGACCAAACGGATTGGTTGGTGGAATATCCGAACTCGTTTAACAACGGTGGCCTCGAATATACCCCAGAGACGAGTGCCAACCTGGTGCAACAAGACCGAACTCGACCCGCAGCTCGGACCTTGCAGGGTCTACCTGCCGGATGGCAGTCCTCTCAAGGGAGCCGGAAAAAATGGGGCAGATATTGGAGCCAATGTGCTCTACCGATATCAGGACGGCCTGCTGACGAACATCCCTCTCTGGGATCGAACCACAGGGAAGTTTCCTTGTGGCACGGTTGTCGCCGGCGATGAACAATGTTCCCGGGTCCTCTTGCTCTTGACGTCCATCAACGATTGAACGTCAATACAAACGGATGTTCGTTCCCCTCGAGCTTCAGAAACAGGTTCGTGGACGCAATACCGCCAGATGAGCCCAAGAACGTACGTGTTTTCTAGAATTGACCGGCACAGCTGTCCATGGAAGTGGGTGCTGGATATCTGAATGGACGATGCGGCGATGGATGCGTCAATGAAAGACGTCCCGTCTGCATAATCGGCAGGAACCATTTCATCGACTCGATTAATCCAATGAAAACCACGGGTTCACAGGGAAACTCACACATCGACGAGTTCCTGCTTCCCTGCTCACGACTGTACAGGGAAGCATAGACTCCGTCCCAGTTTCGGCTTGCGACGCTCGGAGTACTTCTCGACGCATCGAACGGGCTTCTTCTATTGATTTGCGTCTAGCATGCACCTTCTAGTCGTTGCGATAAGTTTCCCTTCACCGGACAACCCATATCCGGGGAATTTTATAGGGCAGCAAGTGCGCGTTTTGGCGGAGCGCGTTGAACGGGTTACCGTTCTCTGTCCCGTTCCTAGAGTGCCCCCATTACTCTCTGGGCTTCGCCGTTTCGCTGCCAAGGCTTCGCTCCCCCAGCGGTACGACATGGTCGATGGCCGGTGTGAAGTGCTCTTTCCAAGATACCTCAAGGCGCCCGGTGATCTCCTTTTGTCATGGACCACCGCTCAATGGTGCTCGTCTTGTCGATCAGACGATAGCCCAATTTGCTGAAACCTGTCCCGTGTCTATTGTACATGCACATACCGGGAGTGTGAGTTCCTGGGCTGCCCTTCAAGCGGCGAAGCGCTATAAGATACCTTGTGTCGTCACCTATCACGGGAGCGAAGTGCATACAGTGTTAGCTCGTCGTCAAAAGGGATGGAAACTTTGCCGCGATTCCTTCAAGGCGGCCGATCTCAACCTTCCGGTCGGCCGATCGCTTGAGACAATCTTGAGGAATTCTGTCCAGCCGACAGGCAGATGTGAGACCTTACTCCTGGGCGTCGACCGGCACCGTTTCTTTCCGGCTGTCGAGTTATCGTTAGAACCACAGGTATTGTACGTAGGGCGCATCGAGAGAGCTAAGGGTGTCTATGATCTCTTGCAAGCTTGGGTGAGGGTCCTGGTTCACTGTCCCAACGCGCGGCTAACCATGGTCGGTGAAGATCGTACGGATGGGTTGTTCTCACAGCAGGCACGATCGCTCGGAGTCAGTGAATCCATAAGCTCTGAAGGGACCCCTGCCCGGTCCTCAGGTTGCCGGTATGATGCGAGCATCTCGTGTCTTCTGCTTGCCCAGTCACAACGAGGGTACTCCTGTGTGTGTGATGGAAGCTCTGTCGTGCGGTCTCCCCGTTGTAGCAACCCGTGTGGGCGGAATTCCCGACATCGTCGAGCATGGGACAACAGGGCTCTTAGTAGAGAAGGGCGACATCGATGGGCTGGCTGCTGCCCTGATTACGCTGCTTCGCGATCCCTCCACATGTGTTCGCATGGGAAAGGAGCTCACAGGACTTTGCCGATACTCATCTCGACATCCGGACGGACGGCGAACCGTCTTGTTGATCTCTATCACGAAACGATTGCTGCCCATTCAACCACTCACGGAGTCACAAGCCGTCCGCACGAATGGCTTATCTGCCGTAGGAAACATTATGGACTCAACCTCTCATGGTCAAGGTGCCCTTTGAAAATCTGTCACGTCTGTAACGGTCACACGGTCGATGATGGGAGAGTGTTCCATCGAGCTTGCTGCGCATTGGCGAAGGCAGGCTATGAGGTGCATCTCCTTGCGCAGGGCAGCGGAACGAAGACGTATGAGGAAAAAGGAGTGATTATTCACCCCTTGCCGGAATGCGGAAGCAAGAATGGCAGCGGTACAGCACGCGCGTCTCTCGTGGCACAACTCGCGGCGGACCTCAAGCCGGACCTGTTTCACGTCCATGAGCCGGATCTTCTCGGTCCTGTCATTGCCAGGGCCGGCTCTCGGCCGGTCATCTACGATGTCCATGAATCGTATTTGGATATGTTGAACGAAAGTGACGTGGCTGCCGTTCTGGGTAAAACCTTTTGCAAGAATGGCCTGGGATCAATGGGAACGCCGGCTCGTGCGGCGTTGCGCCGGAGTTGTGGTCGTCACGGAGCCGATCGCGAAGCGGTACTCGAGTCTGCATAACGAACGTGCGCGTGGTAGCGAATTATCCGGATTGGCAGAGCATGGACGACTTACCTCCTAGTGACGCGAGATGGCAGGACATGCGTCTATTGCTGGTGCGCTGACGCGAGACCGTGGCCTTTCTCAGATCTTCGAGGCCTTGGCGATTCTCAAGCAACGTGATCTGGAAGTACAGTTGGCATTGGCCGGTCCAAGCATTTCCGATGAGTATCTTCTTTCGTTGTGGGATGAAGCCGGCCGTCTTGGCATCGGTCGACAAGTGCACTACCACGGAATCCTTTCCAAGAGTAAAGCCCTGATCTTGCAACACCAGGCGAGTATCGGACTCGTCACCTATTTGCCGTTGCAATACAGCATCACAGGACTGCCGAACAAGCTCATGGAATGTATGGCGCTGGGACTCCCTGTGGTGTGTTCTGACTTTCCTGAGTTATCGTGAAGTCGCGGAGCAACAGGCGCAGGGATTATGGTGGATCCCACGAAGCCCGAGCAGATTGCTGATGCGATCGAATCTCTCGTTCGCAATCCGAGCTCTCGCCCGTCAGATGGGAGAAGCCGGGAAACGCGCTGTGCGCGAACGGTTTAACTGGAATGTAGAACGCACCAAACTGCTCCAGCTCTATCACCAGATCCTGGGCTCATCGGATTGCAACGGATCTCTCAACGCCAGACCTTGCGATGAAGTTGTGCATCAACCAAGTTTGTAGATGGCGCTCCACCCACGAAAGCTACGCGATTTCGACCGATCCATGCTCGATCCGCCCCATGCACCGATGATCTTACCCGAAACCGGACCGCGAGAATGCACACAGCCGTCGGGAATCCACCTGCCCATAAGGAGTTGGCGGCGCGCGTTCAAGAAAGGCGGGACGACCGTCTTGCGCAAAAATGCCAGGTACCATTTTTAGCTCGATACGAAGTTGTTGCGGCGGTGCGACCACCCACCTTTCACACTGCACCTTCTCAACAGGTGAGTACAGACGCCAAATGGCTCAGCTAGAATTTATGCTTACCGAAGAAAAACGAATAGAAGCGGCCTACGAGAAACGTAGAAGTCAGAAGAGAGAATCCTATTCTTGGTTCAACAAAGGACATGTCTTCCTGATGCAGGAGCTGGAGCGAGGACTACTAGAGTTGTTAATGAACAACGGTATCGACTCGCTTGCCACAAAGACAATCCTGGAAATAGGGTGCGGTTCAGGTTTTTGGCTCAGAGAGTTCATCAAATTTGGCGCGAGGCCTGAAAATCTGACGGGCATAGATCTCTCTTCCTTGGCGAGTTAGCGATGCTAAGTGCTTGTTCCCGTCAAGTGTACAACTGGATTGCAGCAACGCTGAAAAGTTGGGATTCTCCGAGTCGTCTTTCGATCTTGCGCTCCAGTTCACGGTGTTTTCTTCAATTCTGGATCCGTACCTGAAGCGGAAGGTTGCGTCAGAAATGTTGCGAGTCCTCAAGAAGGATGGCTTAATAGTTTGGTATGACTTCTTCGTCACAAATCCCAGGAATCCAGACGTTAGGGCTATTGGCAAGAAGGAGATCCATCAGCTATTTCCCGGCTGCCAGATAGACCTTCGGCGTATCACAGTTGCCCCACCATTAGCACGCACCATTGCTCCATACTCTTGGCTACTCTGTTGCCTGCTCGAAAGAACAAAAGTGTTCGGCACTCACTATCTCGGGGCAATTCGAAAGTTGCCTCTCTCAACCTAAGAGACGCTGCTCTTCATTAGCAGAGCTGTAATCAATTGCTTTAGAGTGCTTTGGGAGTCTGCCTGTGCCTGGCCATTTTCGGGATATCTCATGTATTGAAGAAGAAGGAGCATGAAGGACCAGTGGCCGCTTCCCGTAGCCCGCACGAACTGATGATTTCTGTAATCATTCCAGCCTTTAACGAGAAAGATCACATCAAGGTGTCCGTAGGCTCGGTCCTCCAACAAGAGCGGCCACCTGGAGGGCTGGAGATTATTGTCGTGGACGGGCTTTCTAGCGACGGCACTCGAGACATGCTGACGTGCCTTGCTTCTGAGCATCCTGAGTTGCGTGTCGTCGATAATCCTCATCGAATGACGCCCTGCGCGATGAACCGCGGCATTCGCGCAGCGCGTGGTCGATACGTTGCAATTCTGGGCGCGCATACTGAATATGCCCGCGACTATCTTCGGACCTGCGTGGAGCTTCTTGACGAACACCCCGAAGTCTGCTGCGTCGGTGGGCCGATTCAGTCTATAGGCAGCGGTCTTTTTGGGCGTGCCGTGGCCTCGGTCATGGCGCACCCGGTCGGGGTCGGGAATGCCAAACATCGATACCCAACCTATGAGGGTTACGCAGAGGGGGCCTGCTACCCGGTGTTTCGAAAGGAAGTCTTCGAGAAGATCGGGTTCTACGATGAACACCTCGTCCGTAATCAGGACGACGAACTCAATTACCGACTTGCCAGGCACGGAGAGAAAGTCTTTATTTCTCCTCGCGCTCGCTGCACATATTCTGTTCGTGAAACGCCATCCGGGCTCTTCCGCCAATATTTTCAATATGGGTTTTGGCGTGTTGCGGTGCTCAGAAAGCATCGGCTTCCGGCCTCCATTCGGCAGGTCGTGCCGCCTCTGTTTCATGTCATTCATGTTTGCGGTTGCGATCTTGGGATTATTGTTGCCGGGGTGGTGGCGGCTCACAGCGGCTGTGCTCCCTGTGGTGTACGGGGCGACGTTACTCGGTGTCGGAGCGGGCAATGCCGGCAAAGTCGGGTGGCGCGTCGCGCTCCTATTCCCTGTGGCGGCCGCGATCATTCACGCGGCTTACGCTGCGGGGTTTGCAACGGGGCTTATCAAAGGCACTAACCGTTTGGCCGAAGATGTGCCCACCAACAAAGGAGAGTGTCATGCAACAAGAACCTAACGCGGCAACCTTCTTCAATGGATTTGCCGAAACCTTCGATTCCATTTACGACCAAAAGCGCAACCTCTTCATGCGCTGGGTGGACTGTACGTTTCGGAGCGACATGTTTATCCGATACGCGCTCACCTTCGAGGCGCTCGACCAGCTCAGAGGGCGTACGATCCTTGATATCGGGTGCGGCTCAGGTCCTTACATCGTCGAAGCGGTCAAGCGCGGCGCCTATCGGGTCACGGGCATTGATCCGGCTCCCAATATGCTCGCCCTGGTGCGCGAACGGCTTCAACAGAACGGGTTCTCCGAGAACCGATGTGAATTACTTGAGGGGACATTCCCGGGGTGATCGTAGTCCAGCCGCACGACTGTGCCATTGTGATGGGCGTCATGGATTATGTCGCCGATCCTCAGACCTTCTTGACCGCCTTCAAACCGTTAGTCAAACAGCTTGCGGTCCTCTCATTCCCCAGCCAACACTGGTTCAGAACTCCTTTTCGCAAGATTCGATACCGCCTGCGACGATGTCCCGTGTACTTCTATGATGAAGCACGCATTCGCAAGCTGTGTTCGGCTGCCGGTTTTACGGATATTCGTATCCAGAAAATCCCGGGTGCCGGGATGGACTTTCACGTCTGTCTGAGACCATAGGGTATCGCTCCCGGGTCATCATGATTGACGTTGAAGACCGGCCTCAGTCTGCCGGGAACGGGCAAATCAGACCAGCGCCGTTATCCCCTGATGGCGAAACGAGAAGAATGACGCAATGACCGACAGAATACAGTGGCCGGGCGGGAAAGATTTTGCCTTCACGATTTTCGACGATCCCGATCTGCAGACAGTCGACAACGCAAGAACCGTTTATTCATTCCTTTCAGATTTGGGGTTCCGAACAACGACAGCGGTGTGGCCCATACAGGGTAATGGCACACCGCAGATGGGCGGTGCCACCTGTGAGGATAAACAATATCTCCAATGGATGCTGGATCTGCAGGAAAAGGGATTCGAGATCGCCCTTCATAATGTCACCTATCATACTTCCACACGAGACGAGACACGGCATGGGCTTGAGGTTTTCTCTCGGTTGTTCGGGCACGACCCGCATTCAATGGCGAATCATACCGGGTGCGACGAAGGCATGTACTGGGGGAACGCGCGTCTTTCGGGACTTCAAAAAGTAATTTACGACGCGCTGCACTTGAGCAGGCATAATGTTCACCAGGGGCACGTTGAGACGAGTCCGCTCTTTTGGGGTGATCTGTGCCGGCAAAGAATCAAGTATGTGCGGAACTTCTCTTACGGTGACATCAATACGTTCAAAGTCTGTCCATTCATGCCCTACCATGATCCGGATCGCCCCTACGTGAACTACTGGTTTGCCGTCTCGGAAGGGGCGAGAATTTCAGCATTTAACTCAATGCTGAGCGAAGACAACCAAGACCGGCTGGTGAGTGAAGGTGGAGCGTGCATTATGTACACGCACCTGGCGTGCGGATTTGTCGAAAACGGCACAATCAACGAGCGTTTCAAGGTTCTTATGGAGCGGATGAGCAGAATGAACGGGTGGTTCGTACCGGCTCGCACCCTGTTAGATCATATCTTGTCGACTCGTGGCCACCACAGCATCAGCAGTCATGAAAGAAGCCACCTGGAACGAAAGTGGCTGATGCATAAGATCGTGAACACACGTGGCACGTCATAGCAGCAAGAGGGCGCCTGCAATCTGCTTCTCGGATCTAGTCGGCAGGCACAGTCAAAGTGCCTTGTTCAAGTAAAGGAGCTTGTCGCTGTGTCGATAGTTGTAGAGCCGTTGTCCGACGAGCACGTCCCCGCAGTCCGAGGGTTCAATGAGCGGATCAAAGCCGGCGGCATTTCGTATCGCTTCCCGGAATCGTCCGTTCCCCAATGGCTTCCTCGCCGAGATTCTCTCCCCCTGTATCAGGAGTACTTCGTTGCCTTGGAAGGCGACACGGTCCGCGGCGGGTATATCCTCAAGCGTCAGCCGTTTGCCTGTAATGGCGAAGTGTCGATGATCGGGGACTATCAACTTCCGATATCTGAGGGGACTGTCGACAGCAGTTATGGCCTTGTAGGTCTCTTGATGTTGAAGAATGCTCTCCTGCGAGAACCCTTGCTGCTTGCCCTTGGTATAGGCGGCTACCAAGAAGCTCTCACACGAATGCTGAAAGCGATGAAATGGAGCATGGTGTCATGCCCGTTTTTCTTCAAGGTCATCCATCCTTTCCGCTTCTTGCGGGAGATTGTTGCCCTGCGCAAGAAACGGTTCATGGGCATTGTCCTGGACCATTTGGCCTTTTCCGGACTGGGCTGGTTGATGATCAAATCCGTACAGTCGGTGAGACAACTGGGACAGCGGGTAGGGGCAGAGATCAGGACCGAGGAGGTGGACAAGTTTTCATCTTGGGCCGATGAGATCTGGAAGCAAACCAAAGACCATTACACATTTATCGCGGTACGGGACGCGACCGTATTGAACACGCTCTACCCCGTTACCGACGGTCGGTTTAGACGGATCAAAGTGTTTCGGAGAGACAAGGTGATTGGCTGGGCGGTTGTCTTGAACACCAAGATGGAGAACAACCAATACTTTGGCGGAATGAGGGTCGGCACGGTGGTTGATTGCCTGGCTGCAGAAGGTGAAGAGCGCCACGTTGTAACAATGGCCACGCGGTTTCTCGAACGGTGGGGTGCAGACATCATCGTCACGAATCAGTTGCACCGCTCATGGTGTAACGCGTTCTCACAGAATGGCTATTTCACCGGTCCATCCAACTACATTTTTGCCGTCTCCCCGCCGCTGGCCAAGAAGCTTCATCCCTTCGACATCGCCGTCTCGAAAGCCCATATCACCAGAGGTGATGGGGATGGTCCTGGTCACCTCTTGACCTGAGACCGGCGAATGTGACGCACCATGCAAAAGGTACGGTGACTTTAAACACGAGGTTGTATATGGCTTCAAGGGAAGAGCTGACCAAGACTATTATCGAAGTGATTCAGGAAACCTTGGCGCTCAAGGGCAGTCCGCCAGTTTCTCTGACCGTTGATAGCAATATCGACCAGTCACTGGGATTGGAGTCCCTTGATTGGGCTGCGATTGTCGTTGTGCTCGAAGAAAGGACGCTAGCTGATCCGTTTCAGCGAGGGTTGAAACAGGAGTTGCGCACCCTGGGTGATCTTGTGGACCTGTACGTTTCCGAGACAAATCGCGCGATACCGGTAGGAGAATCGGTTCGATGATCGGTCGTTATTTGAGAGAGGGGTACAGTCGGCATCGAGATCGAGTCGCCGTCATACGTGGCAATGATCTGATCACTTACGGCGACATCGGACAACTTGTGAATGTATTGGTTGAATCATGGGGGGAATTGTCGCAGAAGCGCGTCGGTGTCTGTATCGCCTCTCCAATGTCTTTCATCGCAACCATCGCTGCACTGGATCTGCTCCAATCTCATGCCTTTCTCGTTGGACCGGGATGCCTGAAGGAGCTGCCGGGGTTTAAGCACACCTTTGCTTGGGACCACATCCTCCGGGAGGAGGACGTACTTGGAGCGCCTAATGCAAAGGATAGGAGCCTTAGAGATTCTTCCGAAGGCTCGGGGCTGGTTACGATCTTGACTTCTGGAACAACGGGGACCCCCAAAGCGGTCAATCATAGCTGGAGCACTTTGGCCGCTCCTGTACGTAAGGACAACCGATACACCGGTACGAGATGGCTCCTGAGCTACCCATTGAACCTCTATGCCGGCACGCAGGTCTTTCTCCATGCGTTTCTCAACTGGGCGACCCTGGTCATCCCTGCATCATCTGATCCGGGTGCGATCTGTCGCACTCTCAGAGACAACCGGGTAACCCATGCTTCAGGGACCCCCACCTTCTGGCGCCAATTGCTTTTTTTTGGCTCCAAAGAGGCTCTGCAGGCTTGCGAACTTGAACAGATTACTATGGGCGGTGAAGCGGCGACTCAGGAGTTGCTCGATAACTTGCGTCTCACGTTTCCGCGAGCCCGCATCGTGCATATCTATGCCTCCACCGAACTGGGTCGCATGTTCTCGGTCACCGATGGAAGAGAGGGTTTTCCCGCCAAGTTCCTCCAAGAGCCGCCGGAGGAGGGCATGGCCTTGCGAATCGTTGACGGTGAGCTGATGGCTCGCGGCCGCAATCGGATGATCTCGTACGATAGACAGAAGCCCCTCTGTGAGCAATCGAACGGGTGGATGGCAACCGGTGACCTGGTGGAAGTGTGTGAAGATCGCGTGCTTTTTAAAGGACGCAGGAATGATGTCATTAACGTAGGGGGGAGGAAGGTATCCCCCTTGCTGGTTGAGGCGACACTCCGCGGCCTGCCGGGAATCATTGATGTTCGGGTGTATGCGAAGAAAAGCTCTGTAACCGGACACCTTGTTGCTGCAGATGTAGTCCTTGCGCCCGGAGTGTCTGAAGAGACCCTAGGCGCTGAACTGCGGCGGGCGGCAAGCCGGACATTGCAACCACACGAGGTTCCTAGGATTGTTCGAGTTGTGCCAGAAATGATGATCAACGACGCCTCGAAAATTGTAAGAAGCGAGCAGCCAGAATGAACGAAGCCCCTCTCGTCCTCGTCAGCGGCGGTAGTCGTGGTTTAGGCTTGGCGATCGCCAAACATCTGCTGAAAGAGGGCTACCAGGTGGCCACGTTCAGCCGTTCGGTGACGGAGGAGTTCGAGCGCCTGCGGGAGGAATATCGCGATAGGCTGTTCTACTTCTATGGGGACATGGCCCAAAGAGATACGCTCGAGGATGTCGTCAAGACAGTTGAGAAGGACATCGGGCCGATCGAGGTATTGATCAACAACGCGGGAATTGCATCTGATGGGGTTCTGGCCACAATGCCCCCGGGACAAATTGAACAACTCATTTCCGTCAATCTTACCGGGACGATACTTCTAACCCGCCTTGTGGTTCGACGGATGATCGTACGTTGTCGAGGGAACGTGCTGAATATCTCTTCCATCATCGGCCTTCGAGGGTATGCAGGCTTGGCTGTCTATAGTGCAACCAAAGCAGGATTGGATGGGATGACGCGCGCCCTGGCACGAGAACTTGGTCCGCGCAAGATTCGAGTCAATGCAATTGCACCAGGATACCTCGATACCGAGATGACGGGAAAACTTGACGAAAAACAACGCAGCCAGATCACGCGACGTACCCCAATGGGGCGTCTCGGCCTCCCGGAGGATGTCGTTGGAGTCGTATCCTTTCTTCTGTCGCCTGCATCCGCCTTCATTACAGGACAGACCATTGTCGTTGATGGAGGCATAACCTGTTAACCAACGTATAAATCCGGGTACGGTGTCCTCCTTTTGAGACGCCCGCGAGCGCATGAACTCATTTACCGGTCCATGGCAGCAGAATAAGCTCAATCCTTCTTGAGCCCTCCGTGGGCGCCGGTCAAGACCGTACTGTCGACTCCAGTCCCAGCGAACACTGCTTCAGAACCCCATTCCGGAAACTGCGATCCCGACTGAGACGCTGTCCCGTCTACTTCTATGATGAGTGCGCACTCGCATGCACTGTTCGGCTGCCGGCTGTACGAACATTGGCATTCACACAATCCCGGGTGCCGGCATGGACTTTCACGTATGTCTGAGACCATAAGCTACGGCCCTCCGGTCATCTCCATTGATGTGGAAGACTGGCCTCAGTCTACCTGGGATCGAAATCTTCCGATCACGGAGCGCGCGGTCGACAATACGCGACGCGTCCTTCGCCTTCTACGTGAATCAGAGGTGCGAGCGACGATGTTTGTCCTCGGCAAGCTCGCCGAACGCTTCCCGCATGTCGTCAAGGAGATCCAGGCGGACGGCCATGAAGTGGCGTGCCATGGTTATGGACACGTGGAAATTGCGCAGCTGTCCCCCGACGAATTTCTGTCCGACCTCCGCCGTGCCAAAGACCTCCTTGGAACAGATCACTGGAGAGAAAGTCAAAGGGTATCGGGCGCCTGATTTTTCGATCGTCCGGAATACATTGTGGGCTTTTGACGCTCTTGCGGAAGCCGGGTTTGAGTATGACTCCAGCGTGGTCCCGGTTCGTCTCGTGCGATATGGCATTCCGGAGTGGCCGATCCAACCTGTGCAGGTCAGACTTGCGGACGGACGCACGATCCTGGAGGCTCCTCTGGCCACGGTTTCATGGTTTGGGAGGAACTGGCCCATAGGCGGCGGAGGATACCATCGTCTGCTGCCAGGATTTCTGACTCGATATTTCGCAAGCCAGGCGATGGCGAAGGCTCCCTTCGTCTTCTATTGTCATCCTTACGAGTTCGACGTTCACGAATTGACAGCAGATACCCCTCGCGCTCCCGCTGAGGGTCCGTCTCCATCAGGGCATAGGCCGACGATGGTTTGAACAGCGCTTCCGGTCATTTGTCAATCGTTTTAGCGGACAACGGATGCAAGACCTGCTTTCTTCGCAGCAATGGCCAGAATTTAACCTCCACACGTTAGATTCAGGCCCCCTCCCAAAACCGGTTCCACATTCCGAGATCCTAAGCAAGCAGAGTCACTAATCGCGAACGAGCATTCCGCGCAGGGTAAATGCGGAAGCTTCTCGCTATACATTCCATCGAGTGCCGCCGGCACAGCCGCGGTCTCGCTCTACAGAAAGGATGGAAATCATGTCCGGTACATTGACGGCGGTGCAAGGTCAGACAGGCGTGACGAATGTTGAAGAATTGGCCTGTCCTCAGGTGGCGGTGGTCGGCTCCGGATACTGGGGGAAGAACCTCGTCCGAAACTTTGCCAGCCTCGGCGCTCTCTCAGCAGTGTGCGACAGCCACACTGAGACACTTCGTGCGCTTGGTGTGCAGTATCCCCTGTGCCGGACTCTCACATCCTTTGCAGAGGTCCTATGCGACCCGTCAATCCAGGCGGTGGCCATCGCCACACCTGCCGAGACCCACGGGCTCATGGTTCGAGAGGCCCTACTCGCCGGCAAAGATGTGTTCGTTGAAAAACCGTTGTGCCTCTCAGCAGAACAAGGACAATCTCTTGTCGCCTTAGCGAAGGAGCGAGGGCGTATCCTGATGGTGGGTCATTTGCTCTGGTACCATCCCGCCATTCTCAAACTCAAAGAACTGATCGAGAGCGGAGAACTTGGCCGCATCCAGTACATCTACTCCAACCGTCTCAACCTCGGGAAGATTCGCCGTGAGGAAAACATCCTATGGAGCTTTGCTCCTCATGATATCTCGGTGATTCTCGGACTCTTGGGGGAAACCCCCCACTCTGTCGCAGCGCAGGGTGGTAACTATCTCCACGAGCAGATCGCCGACATCACCGTGACGCTGCTCTCCTTTCCCAGTGGGGTCAAGGCGCACATCTTTGTGTCGTGGCTCCATCCTTTTAAGGAGCAAAAACTCATCGTCGTCGGGGATCGCAAGATGGCTGTGTTTGATGACATGGAAAAGAAAGACAAACTTCTGCTGTATCCGCACTCGATCCAATGGAAGGGCCAGATCCCGATTGCGAGTCGGGCTGAGGCACAGCCGGTCGAACTGGAGACGAAGGAACCTCTGCGAGAAGAGTGTTTGCACTTCCTGGAATCCGTTAGGACCCGTTGTCGTCCAAGAACCGATGGAGAGGAAGGTCTACGCGTGCTCTCGGTGCTTGAGCGATGCCAAACAGTGCTCGAAGACAACGGCCGGCGCAAGATGCAGGCAGCGACCAGTCCCTCTTCCAGGAAGTTCTTTGCGCACGACTCCGCATTCATCGATGAGAATGTTGAGATCGGCGAGGGGACCAGCATTTGGCAAGTCTCCCACATTCTCAAAGGATCCAGGATCGGCAAAGCGTGCAAGATCGGTCAGAACGTTGTCCTGGGACCAAATGTGAACGTGGGAAACGGAGTCAAGATTCAGAACAATGTCTCCGTGTATGAAGGGGTAACGTTAGAAGATTCTGTCTTCTGCGGACCCTCGATGGTCTTCACGAATGTCTTCAATCCGCGCAGCGAAATCCCCCGGATGGGAGAACTGAAAGCGACTCTGGTGAAGCAGGGTGCAACCCTCGGTGCCAACTGCACCATTATATGCGGGATCACGATCGGACGGTACGCCTTTGTCGGAGCAGGAGCCGTCGTCACCAAGGATGTCCCGGATAATGCACTGGTGTTCGGCTCGCCGGCCATCGTCAAGGGCTGGATGTGTGAATGCGGACTCAAGCTGGCTTGGAACAATGAGCAGGCCACTTGTCTATGTACCAAGAAGTATGTGAAGGCCTCGTCCGGTGTCGCCAAGGTGTGCCAGTGACTGTGAGACACATAACTGCCACGAGTGACGGAACAGGGGACTACGGTCGTCGTGGTGCGGCTCTGGTGACGATCGGGCGGCCCCGCTTTATTCATGTGGGTTCGTGACGAAATCTCCTGATGGAGCGTTTCTCGTGAAGCGTGTCTCGCATCCGACGACAGGGGCCATTCGTTCCGCCCTGCGCTTCACGCTTCACGAACGACGAGCGAGGAAGAACGTCGCGGCGGCGAATCCACGATTGCAGCGGAAGCGTTCATGAATAATTCCGGCTAGACCAGGACACTTGGGATTAAAAACGTGAGAATAGGCGCCATAAAATCGTTACGCCGCAGGGTGCTGCGACGGATCAGTCGCATTTTGTTCCCGGCAGCGAGCAGGCAGGGGCTGCATGCGTATGCGCTCTTCAGTCGTTTCAATGCCTTGCCGCAGTTGGATGTGGAGGTTCCAGGGGGAAATGTTCTCGTCTTGGCCCCCCATATGGACGATGAAGTCTTTGGTTGTGGGGGAGTGCTTGCCAAGCATGTTCAGGCCGGTGCGCAAGTCACGGTGGTCTATATGACGGATGGACGGAAAGGCGATCCGTCCATCTATGGACGTCCCCTCAGCGAACAAGAAATCTGGAAGGCTGAGCAGGGTGTGGTGGCGCGGCGCAAGGGTGAGGCGGAACAAGCGGCGAGGATACTTGGTGTCCAGGAGCTGGTGTATTTGGATTTCCCGGATGGGGAACTGCGAAGTTCCCAGGAGGCGGTCGAGAAGCTGCGCAGAGTTCTGGAACGTGCGAAGCCTGATCGTGTCTATCTGCCGTCTTTGCTCGAAAATCACATCGATCATTGGCAGACAAACTGCGTGTTTCGTGATGCCATCTGCAATGCGGGGAGAACGTTGCCCCATTTTTCTTGCTGGGGCTATGAGATCTGGCCGCCCCTCTATGCGAATAGAATCGTTGATATCAGCGATGTGATCGAGACCAAGAAAAAGGCCATTGATCTCTTTCAGAGTCAGCTCTGCCACATGGACTATGCCAGGGGAATTATGAGTCTCAACAGTTATCGGTCTTTCTTCCATCAGAGAGCTAGGGGCTATGCCGAAGCATTCTTCTCCTGTCAACCCGAAGACTATCTGACCTTGTTCAGGCGGATGCGGGCATGCCGGGAGGGCAAGCGGACCCCACGAGTTTCTCCGGAGACTGATGTGCTTATTGCTTCCAGGGATTGACCGGAGTCTTGAAGGACTGCGCTCGTGCCTCTCACCTTCATTCTCGAACCGATGGTCTCGGTCAAACCCCCCGCTGTTTCACCGAGAGACCGCAACTCGGCTGAGACTGAAGTTGCTCCCTGATCCGGTCCCAGCGGCGAGTACCGTCAGAGGTGGGCGAGGATTGCGCTAGCCGAAGCCGGAGGTTGGTGGCTGAAAGCCAGATCAGCAGTGAATTCCTGGCCAGATAACCGTGCAACTCTATCAGGAGGTGCTATTGTGAATGTTCCATTACTCGATCTGAAGGCCCAACACCAACCACTTCGCAAGGATCTGCTTGCGGCAATCGAGCAGGTGCTCGACAAGAACAACTTTATCTTAGGAAATGAGGTCAGCGAGCTTGAAGAAAAGATCGCCGCCTATAGCCAGACACGCTTCGGAGTGGGCGTGTCCTCTGGAACCGATGCCCTCCTGGCTGCTCTGATGGCGCTGGACATCAAGTCCGGTGATGAGGTGATTACGACTCCTCTGTCCTTCTTCGCCACTGTGGGGACCATAGTACGGCTGGGAGCCAAGCCGGTCTTTGTCGATATCGATCCGGTGACCTACAATCTCGATCCTTCGCGAATTGAATCTGCGATCACCTCTCGCACGCGGGCCATCATTCCAGTGCATCTCTACGGCCAGTGTGCCGATATGGACCCGATTCTTCAGGCGGCGGCGCGACATGGGTTGGCAGTGGTGGAAGATGCCGCGCAAGCCATCGGCTCCGAGTATCGAGATGGACGACGGGCGGGCAGTATGGGAACCGTAGGCTGCTTCTCATTTTTCCCCAGCAAGAACCTCGGTGGGCTAGGGGACGGGGGAATGGTGGTCACAAATGACGAGAAGCTTGCCGAGCGACTGCGGGTGCTCCGTGTACAGGGCGGAAAGCCGAAATACTATCACCGCGTGATCGGCGGGAACTTCCGGCTCGATACGTTGCAGGCAGCCGTGTTGAACGTGAAGTTGCCGTATCTGGACCGATGGACGGCTCTGCGGCAAAAACACGCTGAGCTGTATGAGAGACTCTTCGGAGAGTCGAAAGTCGAATCTGAGTTCGGCGTTCGCTTGCCTCAAGCGATCTACAAGTCGAAAGGGGTGCGCCACTACCACATCTATAACCAATTTGTGATCGCAGTCCCCAAACGCGATGCCTTACGCGACTATCTCAAGTCGAAAGGAATCGGGACCGAGATCTATTATCCGGTTCCGCTCCACAAACAAGAGTGCCTTCTGAGTCTAGGGCACAAAGACGGAGACTATCCTGAGGCCGAGCGAGCCTGTCGCGAGTTGGTAGCGCTCCCCATCTATCCTGAGTTGAACGAGGACCAACAACATTACGTTGTACAGACTGTACGAGAGGGTCTCGCACAATGAAGGTCGTCTCGATCATCGGGGCACGCCCGCAGTTCATCAAATGTGCCCCCGTGTCTCGTGAACTGCGGCGCGTCGCGCGGGAAGTCCTGGTCCACACTGGACAGCACTACGACGACAGCATGAGCGGGGTGTTCTTCCGCGAGTTGGGGATTCCCGAACCAGACTACCACCTCGGCGTCGGATCGGGGCCTCATGGACGGCAGACTGGTGAGATGCTCACGAAAATCGAAGAGATCCTGCTGAAGGAACAGCCGGACGTGGTCTTGGTCTATGGCGATACCAATTCCACCCTCGCCGGCGCTCTGGCGGCGGCCAAGCTTCACCTGCCGGTTGCTCATGTCGAAGCAGGACTCCGAAGCTTCAATCGGAGGATGCCTGAGGAAATCAATCGTGTGATGACGGACCATCTCTCCGATCTGTTGTTGTGTCCGACAAAGACAGCCGTGGAGAACCTTCGACGGGAGGGCGTTACCGGAGGGGTTCATCTGGTGGGCGACGTCATGTACGACGCGCTTCTGGACAGCGTTGAGGGAGCCAAGCAGATGTCGACAATTCTTGATCGTCTCATGCTTGAACCACGCGGATACTTTCTGGCGACCGTCCATCGGGCGGAGAATACCGATCAGCTCCCGAGGCTTGAGGGCATTGTGACGGCTCTTGTTGCGCTGGCCAAAGCAGGGCATACGGTTGTCTTTCCAACTCATCCGAGGACGCGCAAGCAACTCGCCAAACTCTCCATCGAACGCTGCGAGCGATTCCTTCGAATAGACCCCGTTTCGTTCATCGACATGATGGCCTTGGAGTCAATGGCTCGCCTGATCTTGACCGATTCGGGAGGCGTACAAAAAGAGGCCTGTTGGCTTCAGGTCCCTTGCCTGACCCTGCGTGATGATACGGAGTGGACGGAGACCGTGGAGAGCGGTTGGAACCGCCTCGTCGGTGCTAACCCGCAGCGAATACTCCAGGCTGTCGATGAAGCGGGTCCGGGGTCACGAACCGGATGGACTTGGAAGAGGGGAGAAGCGTCCAGAAACGTCGCGCAACTCATTGAAGCGCGTAGGTGATCCTGATCTTCGCTCCGCATACGCGGATCATGAAGCTCTTGGGATTCAGTATGGTCTCTCATCCGGCGGTCTTGGTTCAGAGGAGCAACGTGGTGAAAAATTTTGAGGACGATGCTTGTCTTCAGTGCACGTCATAGAAAAGAGCAGATTGCTAGCCCAGGAAAGGCAGGACATCGATGATAACCAACATAGGTAAAGTTTTGATTTTAGCTCCTCATACCGACGATGGTGAGCTCGGTTGTGGTGGAACGATGTGCAAACTTATCGAGTCGGGCTGCCGTGTCTACTATGCGGCCTTTTCGATCTGCGAGGATTCCGTCCCTGAAGGATTCGAGCCGGAAGCCTTACTCAAGGAACTCTACGCGGCAACTGCTGTGCTTGGTCTGGAAGAAAAGGATATCTTCGTCCTCCGCCACAAGGTTCGACGCTTTGGTGAGGTGCGGCAGGATATTCTCGAGTACATGATCAAATTGCGATACGAGATCAACCCTGATTGGGTGTTCATGCCATGTAGTCGCGCGTTACACCAGGATCATCAGGTGATTCACAATGAAGGCATGCGAGCATTCAAGGGATATCCCCTGTTTAGGTTACGACTTGCCCTGGGATACATTTGAGTTTCCGTCCACGTCCTTCAACGTGTTGGAAGAGCGGCATGTTGAACGAAAGATCTCGGCCTTGAAGATGTATAAGACACAGGCTCATAGGGGTTATGTCGATGCAGAATTCGTCAAGTCTTTAGCTAGAGTGAGGGGAGAACAGGGTCATTGCAAATGGGCTGAATCTTTCGAAGTGCTGAGAATGATTTTCCGATAAGACGGAAAAGGAGATCCATACGAATGGAGAAGCCGGGCATTGAAAGAAAGGACAAGCTCCTGATCATCGTCGGGGCGCGTCCCCAATTTATCAAAGCTGCAGCGATGAGTTGGGCTATTCAGGCGTGGAATGCCAAACCTGATAGGCCGGGATTTGAGGAGATTATCGTCCATACCGGACAGCATTACGATTACGACCTTTCACAGTCATTCTTTGACGAACTTGAAATTCCCAAGCCAAAAGTCAATTTGGCCGTTAAGAGCGCCTCTCATGCCGTCCAGACTGCGAAGATGATGGTCGGGCTGGAGCGAGCCATGCAAGAGGAAAGGCCTGATTGGGTGGTGGTATTCGGGGATACCAATTCCACACTGGCCGGTGTGCTGGCAGCCGCCAAACTGAAAATTCCAGTGGCGCATGTCGAGGCTGGCTTGAGGGAGCACAACCGAAGCATTCCTGAGGAAGTGAACAAGATCGTCGCTGATCATCTGTCCGATGTATGCTTTGCCCCTACGGCATCGGCCATGGAGATCCTCAAGCAAGAAGGGCTTTTACAGCGCTCCGTCATGGTGGGCGACATCATGTTGGATGCGACGGTGCGCGTGTTGGATCGGCTTTCGGAAGGATATGTGAACAAGATCCTCGGTGCCTTTGGCCTTGTGAGGAACGGATTTGCATTGGCAACGACTCATCGATCCATCATTCGCGAACGACCGGAGTTGCTCCGCAACGTCCTGGAGGCTCTTCGAGAGATGCCCTTCCCGGTCATTCTCCCCCTACACCCTTCGACCCAATCGGCGATTAAACAGCATGGCCTCGATGACCTGACGAAGCCTGGCGCCAGTCTCATCGTCGTATCTCCTGTCAAATATTCCGAGATGCTTGTTCTCTTGTCCCACTCTCGGCTGGTATTGTCAGACTCCGGTGGTGTGATCAAGGAAGCCTACTACTTCAAGAAACCATGCATCACGCTCGATTATCAGACAGAGTGGATCGAAACACTGGACGGTGACTGGAATGTGGTCGCTGGGCCGGATAGGGCCAGTATCCTGGCAAACGTTTTAACGATCGCACCAGATCCGAGCGCGTATAAGCACGATATTTTTGGAACTGGGCACACGGCGGAGAAGATACTCGAAGTTCTGGCAACCAATGGAGCTGAACGATGGAATTCACGGATGGAGTCGTTCGTTTCCGGGCGGTAGAAGTTAACGACATAGAAACATTGCGGCAGTGGATCAATGACCCGGAAACAGCCCGATATCTCTCGGTATCCTGGCCGGTCTCATCCTCACAGCAACAGGAGCATTTTGAGCGAACCCGTCAGGACGACGGCCGGAAGAAGCTCGCGATCGACCTTCACGATGGGACGCTCATTGGCCTGTTGAGCCTGAAGAATTTCGACTTCGTGAATCGCAGCGTGGAGGTAGGCATCACTATTGGCGTCGCTGAGTATCGAGGCAAGGGGTTGGCATCGAGATCGCTGCGCCTGGCCCTGAAGGTCTTATTTGATCACTTCAACTACCACCGTGTGTGGGCCCACATCGTGGAGACCAATGAAGCGAGTCTGAATCTATTCAAGCATGCCGGATTCGAGCAGGAAGGCGTATTACGGGAAAGTGTCTGTTGGAACGGGCAGATGGTTGGAACAGTGATTATGGCTAAATTGCGACGGTAGACTCGCTTTAGGATCACACAAGGAGAAGAACTTGGCACGCGTAGGCATTCATCAACCTAATTATGCTCCCTGGGTGGGCTATTTCGCGAAGATGGCCTCTGTTGACGTGTTTGTCTTCCTTGATGATTGTCAAATGCCGATCGGACGGAGCTATGTGTCGCGGGTTCAAGTGAGAGGCAGAGAAGGCGCCGAATGGATCACGGTACCGGTTCAACGTGATGAGGGCCAGCCGATACGTGCCGTACAGTTTGCTGATCGTACCTGGACGAGAAAGCATTTGGGCACATTGCGGGCAAACTACGCCCGCTGTCCCTTTTACAACGACGTGATGACTCTTCTGCGGCCGATCTACGAGAATCCTGGGGAATTTCTAGCCCCGTTCAACATCCGGCTTATCCGTGCGCTGGCCGGCTACTTGGGACTATCTCCGCGGTTCCATCTCGAATCGGATCTACCCGGAGCAGGTACTAGCACACAGCGCCTGATTGACATCGTCCGGTACCTCGATGGAACCACGTACGTCTCTGGAGCGGGGGGGACAAACTATCAAGATCCGGAGGCCTTCCTTGCCAATGGGATTGAGCTCGATATCCGTAGCTATCGACCAATGGCGTACAGGCAGCTTCACGGGGAATTCGTACCCGGGTTGAGCATGCTGGATGCGTTGTTTCATTTGGGACCGGACGCACGTGCCCTCCTCAGTTATACACCGTATATTCCTGGTCGCGCCGATGCGACAGCAGAACCAGTTGCTACGTAAGTAGTTGTCTATTAAGCTTCCTATGGCCTCTGGATCCGGCTCTGCGCGGATGAATTTTCGTAATCCACAGTTGCGTGAAGTGGACCACTATTCAGGTCACGGGATCGGGCGCGCAATGTATGCCACAACTGCTAGTTGGAGATCTGAGGACAGCCGCTCATCGTGGTCATGTCCAGGCAGGGGAGGGCGCGATCTGACACAAGAGATCGAACCTCAGTTCCTTGCAATTCCAGAGGTACGCTGATGACGAGCCGAGAGCAGTTGATCAAAGCCAGACTAGCTATTCTCGCAATGGTCGCTCAACTCAAGAACGTTGCCAGAGTCTGCAAGTTAGCCGGGATGAGCCGTTCGCAGTTCTATGTCCTCAAGAAAGCCTATCAAACCTCCGGCAAGGAAGGTTTGGCGCCACGGGTGCGCCGTAAACCAGAGATGCCCAACCGCACGCCTCTTCCACTTGAGAATCAGATCTTACTGAAAACACATGCAAATCCTACTATCAGCTACGTCGGGCTCGCCGGGACTATGAAGTCGGAAGGGATCAGTGTCACGCCGACGATGGTCCGGTATGTCTGGCAGCGTCACGGATTGTCGACTCGCTCAGCTCGTCTCAAATGGGTGAGGAGGCGAAATGGGCATGCCGGCAGCACGAAGGTTAAGGATATCCCGAATGCGTTACACGAAGTCCGTCCTGAAGCCCGTGTCCCTGCCCCGACTACCCCGTCACCTATATCGGTCTCCGGTGCGGTTTAGGGGTATGGTTAAGGCGTCCGACTGTCAGAGTGTCCAGGATTCTCTCGCTAAGTAGTCACCCTCGAATATGTCTTGACTGCGGATGGTAAAAAAGGGAAAATTTACAAAATACTGGGCCGGCAAATAATGACTCTCTATGAACCACACGATTCCCGTTTAGACAACACCGAAGATCGTTATTTCCTGATCGCGATAGAAGGAAGTTTCACGTGAACAGCCAAGAGTGTCAAGCAAAGGTTCGCACACCGGGGACGCTGCAACTTTCCGGTGTGGGAGTTACCATGCTGACAGCATGGTGGTACCGGTCGCGTCGGTCGATGAGAGCATTGTCCTAGTGGGATAGAGAAAATGTTTTTCGATGGAGCCTGTGCATCTTATCAAGGAGGTCGACCCATGAGAGGCGTGGCACTGGGCCTATTCGCTCTCATCTTGTCTATCGGATTATTCGTCTCACAGGTTGACGCGAAAAATGACAAGCCGGACGACAAGAACAAGAACGAATCTAAATTTATTGACGCGAAAAATGACAAGCAGGACGACAAGAATAAGAACAAGTACGAATATCAATATAATAACGGTCAGAGAAATAGTAACGGTGGGGGCAGCGTTCCCGTTCCCGGGACCCTGCTTTTGTTCGGCGGGGGTTTCGCCTGGCTGATGGTTCGGCGCACGAGAGATCCACGACCCTAAGCTCTTGCCGAAATTCATAACTTTGCGATTGGGTCCAACACGACGGACCTAAGAGCGTCAAAAATATTAAGATTACCTGTGTCCGACTCCCGGTGACTCAGCCGGTGAGAAGTTTTCGCTCCTTCCTCAACACGGTGTCCATTCCCTAAATCTAGATATCCCACGGAGAGCATTTTTCTTTCCGTTGACCTGTTCCGTCATCTCTTATTCCTTTACGACCAAGCACAACGTAGGTGGGTGCATGAGAGAAGGCGCTGGCAACGCGACCACAGATGTCATTCCGGCAGAAGACTTGCCCATCCCGACCGAGTGGCAGGTGACGGGTCTGATTGTGCTCGCGGCAAGCCTCTGTGTGATTGGCCTGTTCTGGACCACCGTGCGATCGATGATAGAAGTATGGGAAAGATCGAGAACGTTTGCGACATGGTTTTCTGGTGCTGCCCGCAGCGTGCTATCTCATCTGGTGCTATCGTCACAAGCTGGTATCGTTGATGCCGGTCCCAAGCGCATGGGGTGTGGGAGCTCTCCTCCTGACGGGAAGTGGCTGGGTCGTGGGATACCTGTTGAACCTAGTGGTGCTTCAACAGGCTGCAGTCGTGGCGGCGCTCCCCAGCATGGTGTGGGCGATCTTGGGGACGGAGATCTTTCGAGTCCTCTCATGGCCGTTGGGGTTTCTTGTGTTTCTGCTTCCCGTCGGGACCTCCATCGAACCCTGGCTCCAAGACTTCACCGCGTGGTTCATTATGGCCGGGTTGCAGCTGACCGGCATTCCGTACCATTACGAAAACTATCGCATCGCTATTCCCTCGGGCACCTGGGAAGTGGCCGCTGACTGCGGAGGTTTACGCTATCTGCTTCCCGGTCTTGCGCTCGGCTATGCCTTCGCGACGCTGACCTATCGGCAACCGGCTCGTCGTATTGCGTTTCTCACGGTATGTGCTGTGATGCTGATGGTGGCAAACGGTGTCCGAGCGTATGGCGTGATCGTTGGAGATCACTTTGGGATTGCCGAAGGTACCGACCATCGTGTGTTCAGCTATACCATCTATGGCGTCACCGTTCCGTTGCTGTATTGGCTAGGGCTCAGATGGACGGAAAACAAGACGGTTGCACCATTTCGGGATCAGCCGCTGGTTATTCGTCATAGCCACGATACCCGCAAGACCGTCTTCATGGCGATCGCAGCGGTTGCACTTCTGGCCATGGCTCCATTGTCTGTGTGGCTGTGGGCAGCTCCCCGCTGAGTGGACAGCAGTTTTCATCGAAACCCTGACTCATGTCCTCTGCTCCCTCCGGTCCGGAGGGGCCTATCCATCGTCACAGCGCCTTTTCATGGGGCACAGAATAGTGCTGGATCGAGATGAAGGTGGGAGTATTGTTTCTGTGGCTGTTCCCGGTGATCCTTGTCGCCGCGGCGCTCGTCATTCAAGGATGCAACCGGGATTCTGCAACTTCCATTTCTGCCTGTGGACCGGAAAGTGTTCGGGAGCAAAGAGCCAGCCACCCCAGCCACAGGGCCCCTGAAGGTTCATCCGTCCAACTCCCGATACTTTACCGACGGGAGCGGCAAGGCGATCTATCTTACCGGCTCCCACCATTGGAACAATCTGCTAGACAGTGGCGAAATCGGGCAACCCTTGAGCGCATTCGACTATTCCCGATACCTGGATTTCTTGACCTCGCATCATCACAACTTCATGCGGATGTGGGCGTCAGAGGGGGGAGTCAATCGGACCTATGTGGATCTCCTTCCTTACCCGCGTACAGGCCCGGGAATGGCGTTGGATGGCAAACCGAAGTTTAACGTGGAGCAGTTCAACCAAGCCTATTTTGACCGGCTACGGTCCCGTGTCATCGCCGCCCGCGACCGCGGGATCTACGTTGGGATTATGCTCTTTAACGGGTGGAGCATCTACGACCATGGATACGGGAGTCCCTGGCCACTCCATCCCTTCAATCAGGCCAATAATATTAATGGCATCAACGGGGATCCCGACGGGGATGGGGAAGGGAGAGAAGTGCATGCCTTGCAAGTGCCGGCCATCACGGCTCGGCAACAGGCCTATGTACGGAAGGTCGTCGATACAGTCAACGATCTCGACAATGTGCTCTATGAGATTACGAACGAGACCGCGATTTATTCTAAGGACTGGCAGTACCACATGATCCGCTTCATTCACACCTACGAGGCCACGAAACCAAAGCAACATCCAGTCGGAATGACATCTTTTGACACCAGCCCGGAAGACGCTAGCCGGGACGGGGCCATAGAAGCATTACTGTCGAGTCCGGCTGACTGGATCTCACCAAGCAACGATAAAAAGGCTAACTACGCCGCAAGTCCACCCCCTGCGAGCGGCAAGAAAGTGGTGCTGAGTGACACCGACCATTTTTTTGGCATTGGCGGTGATCACAACTGGGTGTGGAAGACGTTTACACGCGGGCTAAATCCTATTTACATGGACCCCCTCGACTTTTTAACCGGCGGACAACAGGATCCTCCGGGCGCTGAAACGGCACGCCTGGCGATGGGTGACACGCGCTCTTACGCAAATAGAATGAACCTGGCGGCCATGGTCCCGCACGGTGATCTATGCTCCAGTACATTTTGCCTCGCGAATCCCGGAATTGAGTATCTTGTGTACCTGCCCTTTGGATCTCATTGGCTAGAACCCTACATACGATTCTTGCCTTCTTATCGTCTTCGGGCGTGGATCAAATCGTTAGAACTGTTTCGTCGTACGGTCACCGTGGATCTCGGACCAGGGTCGACTGCATTGACTGTGGAATGGTTCAATCCAATTACGGGTGAGACGACAGCGGCAGGAACAACTACCGGCGGTGCCAGCAGTGAGGATTTTACCGCCCCCTTTCGGGGTGATGCGGTCCTTTACCTCGCTGTCCGATAGTGCAGCATACCTGTCTCACGGGTGCCATCCGCTTTCGACCGGTTGTTGTTGGACACAGTTCAGATCCTCGATCAGCCTGTGCGTTCTAACTTTCGAGACAACCGTTGAGGTTTTCTTCGTCGCCGTTGCCGCGATCGTTGAGTTCTTCTCGATTCTGACTGCTCCCCGGTTCACTCCCATCAAGCAAGTCGTCAAGGTTCAATAATCGGCGTAGAGCCCGTTGTGCGGCCGAGTCGATTCGGCGTCCATAAGCTCGCCGAGCCCGAGATCTACCTAAAGCCCTTCGCGAGGTATCCTTATGGCTGAATTTCTGCCATTTCATGTCCCTGAGATTGGTGAGGAGGAGATCGAAGCCGTCGTCGGCGTCCTCCGCTCCGGCTGGTTGACCACGGGCTCCAAGGCGAACCAATTCGAACAGGAGTTTGCCGCCGTCGTTGGTGCGCGCCACGCTATTGCGGTCAATTCCTGTACGGCGGCCCTCCATCTGGCTCTCGATGCCTGTGGCCTGCGGGAAGGCGATGAAGTCATTATTCCTACGATGACCTTTGCGGCAACGGGAGAAGCGGTGACGTATTTTGGGGCGAAACCCGTACTTGTCGATTGTGCAGAGGACACCCTGAACATTGATCCAGATCAGATCGAACAGGCCATCACGCCACGTACGAAGGCCATAATTCCGGTTCATTTCGCGGGCCATCCCTGCGAAATGAACCGCATCCTCGAAATTGCCAAGAGCCGGAACCTACACGTCATCGAAGACGCGGCGCATGCGTTTCCGGCTCGGTACCACGGGAAAGCTGTGGGGACCATCGGTGATTGCACGTGTTTTTCCTTCTATGCGACGAAAACCATCACCACTGGCGAAGGTGGCATGGTGACGACGGACAACGCTGACTGGGCCGCGCGTATCCGTGCCATGAGTCTGCACGGCCTCAGCCGTGATGCCTGGAACCGTTATGCGGCTCAAGGATCGTGGTACTACGAAATCCTTGCTCCGGGATTCAAGTATAACTTGACGGACATTGCCGCAGCTCTCGGGATCGCACAACTCCACAAATGCGATCGGTTTTGGAAGGTGCGGGATCACTACGCAGCTCTTTATGAAGAGGGATTTCGAGATCTTCCTGAGATTATCTGTCCGCGTGCCGCAGAGCATGTGCAGCATGCGTGGCACCTGTATGTCATCCAGCTCGACCTCGACCGACTATGCATCGGACGAAATGAATTCGTTCAGTTGCTCCAGCGGGAACAGATCGGATGCAGCGTTCATTTCATTCCTCTGCACCTGCATCCGTACTATCGTAATACCTGGGGGTACCGTCCTGAGGATTTGCCGATAGCCACTGCTGTCTACCAGCGGACTGTGTCGCTGCCCCTCTACCCTAAAATGAGCGAGGGCGATGTCCAGCGTGTCGTCAAGATTGTCCGAGAACTTATACTTCGGTATCGACGATGATGAGACGTACATTTGACGTGCTCGCAGCTCTGGTAGGGATTCTGATCCTATGGCCACTGTTTGTGGTCGCAGCGGTCCTCATCAAATTGGACTCGCCGGGACCGGTATTCTATAAGCAAATCCGCGTGGGGCAAGGCTTTCGTCCCTTCTTTATCCGCAAGTTTCGAACTATGGTCGAGCATGCAGCCTCCAATGGGAAGTTGCTGACGATCGGGCAGGACAAGCGCATCACTCGGGTGGGGCGATTCTTGCGCCAGTACAAGCTGGACGAGTTGCCGCAGTTGCTGAATATCCTACAGGGCGACATGAGCCTCGTCGGACCGAGGCCGGAAGTGCCTCGTTATGTCGAGTTGTTCAGAAGTGAGTACTCCAAGATTCTGGCGGTGCGGCCAGGACTCACGGATCTGGCCTCCCTCAAGTACGTTGATGAAGCGGCGATTCTTGCCCGGTCACCCAATCCCGAAGAGGAGTACAAGAACACGATCCTTCCGGAAAAAATGCGGTTGGCCGAACTCTATATTCACCGGTCGTCCTTCCTCTTCGACCTGGCAATTATTGTGCAAACCTTGCTCTGCCTCATGAAGATACCTCTCGTCGTGTGCGACATTCCCGAGTTCCACGCTCCTCCTAAGAAAGTGCGATCGACTTCACGCCGTACAATGAGGGAACTGGTCATTAAGTACCGAAGGCCGTTAGTTGTCGGTCTCGACCTCTTGCTGATCATTCTTGCCAATTACTTGGCTTTTTGGCTCAGGTTCGACGGTGCCATTCCCCGCACGGAGGTTGACGGATTCCTTAGCGCACTTCCCTGGCTCGTCGTAATCCGTGGAGTTGCCTTTTCCCTCTTCCGCCTTCATGAAGGTTTGTGGCGGTACACGAGCCTGTGGGATTTTCAGCGCATTCTTATTGGAGTCGCGAGCAGCACGGTTGCTTTTTATGGCTGGGTACATTTGGTGATGGGGTACGTTGCATATCCCGGCTCGATATATATCATCGACAGTTTTCTTCTCGTCGGCTTCATCACCGGTGTGCGGCTATCGGTAAGGTTTCTACGCGATAGAGTGATCTATCGCCACAAGAAGAAAGTGCTTATTATTGGAGCTGGGGATTCCGGGGAAAGAGTCGTGCGGGAAATGAAAATGCAGGGATCGTACCATTACCAGCCGATCGGGTTTATTGACGACGAGACCATACTTCTTAATCAACGGATTCATGGGGTGAAGGTCCTTGGCACCAGGCAAGACCTCCCGAGAATTCTCGCAGAGAAACAGCCGGACGAAGTGGTCGTCGCCCTGAATAACGCCAAACCTGCACTGCTCCGGGAGATCATCTCCACGCTGGAGCCTTTCAAGTTATCCATCAAAACATTGCCCAGTGTGCAGGACCTCCTCACCGAGAAGAGTATCGTGAGTCAAATGCGCAAGTTGGACATTGCTGACTTGTTGCCTCGCGCTCCGGTGAATTACGAGGCAGAAGGCATGAGGGAGATGGTGACCGGGAAGCGGATCCTGATCACGGGAGCTGGGGGATCTATCGGTTCAGAGCTTTCACGGCAGATTGCCGCCCTCCGACCGGACGCACTCATTCTGTATGAGCGCCACGAAAATAGTTTATATACCATCCTGAAAGAACTAGATGACAGAGGCTGTTCGTCTTTTGTGTTCCCAGTCATCGGAGATGTCACCGACGTTCGTCGTTTCTCAATGACCCTGGACAAACATCGGCCTAGTATCCTCTTCCATGCGGCCGCTCACAAGCATGTGCCGCTTGTTGAACTGAATCCCGCCGAGGCGGTGAAAAACAATTGTACGGGGACGCGAATTGCCGCCGACCTTGCTCACCGGTTCGAAGTCGAGAGATTTGTTCTGGTTTCCACTGACAAGGCGGTCAATCCATCGAGCGTGATGGGCGCCACGAAACGTGTCGCTGAGCTGATCGTGCAGAGTATGGCTCGTCGCAGCCACACCAGATTCCTTACCGTCCGGTTCGGTAACGTGTTGGGAAGCAACGGAAGTGTCCTGCTGCGATTTCAAGAGCAGATTCAGGCTGGAGGTCCCGTTACTGTCACACATCCGGCTATCAAGCGGTACTTCATGCTCATTCCGGAAGCCGTCCACTTGGTCTTGCAGGCTGCTTCCCTGGGTGAGCAGGGTGCAGTCTACATTCTGGATATGGGCGAGCAGATCCGCGTGTTGGATCTCGCACGGAATCTTATCCGATTGTCAGGATTTGTGCCTGGTGAAGAGATCCCCATTCGTTTCATCGGCCTTCGTCCAGGAGAAAAACTCTATGAAGAACTGGTGGGAGAGGGCGAGATAACCGAGCCATCTGGGATAGAGAGAATCCTCTGTGTTCGTACTACTGCCCCTGTCGATCTGCAGGCTTTAGGAGAAAGACTAACCATGCTTGAAGCGGCGGGACATTTGAAGAATCCAGCCTGGATGATGGGGCAATTGCGCGAGCTCATTCCGACGTTCCGTCTTCCAGATCCCGAAGAAATACCGACCGCCGAAGTTGACATCGATGTATCCGAAGAGACAGCGGTTTGGGTAGAAAGACCATGAGGGGGGTATCACGGGTTCGCGCCGGACGGTCTCCGGAAGACGGGTGTTAACAAAGTAAGAGGGAGATTTATTACTGATGGTGCGTGGGCGTCATGGAGAGATGGAAGTTGGCAAGGGGAAGGGGCAACGTGTGATACTGGGAGCGATCTGGAATAAAGAGAATCCTCCGCGTTCGCACTACAGCCCCTGCCGACTCGCAGTCTTTGGAAGAAAGACTGACCACGCTTGAAGCCTCGGGACATCTGAAGAATCCAGCATGGATGATGAGGGAATTGCGTGAGCTTGTTCCGACATTTCGTGTTCCGGAGAGTGAAGGAGTCCCGCCTGAACAGGCGGACACGGATGTGTACGACGAGAAAGTGGTTTGGGTAGAATGACCGAGAGATGAGGTACCGTGCGGACACAAAGCAGGTGTTCTATAAATCACGTGTTGCCAATAAGTGAGGAACAGACCTCCTCTGATCGTAGAGGGTGTGACAGCTAGGGATTTGGTAAGGAGACGGGTCACTGTGTCATGATGGGAGCAGCGTAATGGAACTAAGCGAGAAGCAACAGGAAATATATCCAACAAGAACTGCCGGGATGCCGGAGTTCCTGGACATGGTGTGGCGACGAAAGTGGTTGATACTGGGATGTGCCATTCTCTCTCTTGCAGTTGCAGGGGCCTATTGCATCGTTGCACCCAAGCAGTATCGTTCGGAAACGCTGATTTTGGTTGAAGATCAGAAAATACCAGAGCAGTACGTGCAGGGGGTGGCTGAGGGTAACCTTGAGCAACGGATCTTCCTTATACAAAAGCAACTGACCAGCCGCGCTATTCTTGGCGACATCGTGAAGGAGTTCAACCTATATCCCGAGGTAGTAGAGAGATATGGGGTGGATGGAGGAACATCCATGCTGGTCCATGCCCTCTTGGTTGAAATGGTCGAGAAGGGACCGCGAGGCAATTTCGTCAGTCAAAGCGGTATTGACGCCTTCACGATCTCCTTCGCTCACGAAGATCCATTCGTTGCACGAAGGTAAGCTGGAACTTGCGTCTTGGTTTATTGAGGAGAACATGAAAGCTCGCGAGGAGGCTGCCCAGGGGACCTCGGAGTTTCTCGACGCCGAGGTTCTTCGGGCGCAGAAGGAACTGGAAAAGAAAGAGGATGAGGTCAGTCGCTTCAAATCGCAGCACATGGGTCTTCTTCCTCAGCAGGTCGAGGCAAACCTGCGCGCGTTGGACCGTCTTCCGAACGGATCTCAATGGGGTCAATGAAAACATACAGCGACTCACAGATCGACTTTCCACGAGTGGAGAAGGGGATCCGGGAATACCAAAGATTCGGCAGGACAAATCCCGGGCTGGTGACAGGTCCGATCCAGCCGGATCCACTGTTTCGGCGGCTCAGTGAGTTGAGAGAAAAGCTCGGAAAATTGCAGGCGGAATTCTGGGACGGCTACCCGGAGGTCCTGTTGACAAAGGGGGAGATTGCATCAAGTCGAGGCACAACTCGTGGAGTTGTATGGTTCCGAGGTCCTCAAGCCGGGAGAGAGCCTGCCTGATCCCTATATGCAAGATCTCACGAAGCAACAGAGCGAGTTGAAAAGTGAACTTGCTTTGCTGAAACAGCGCCAACAGATGCTCCATGCTGAAAGGAAAGAGTACGAGAAACGGATCGAGAAGTCTCCCGAAGTCGAGCAAGACCTGCTCATACTTGAGCGTGATTACGAGAACATGAAGAACAATTATCGTTCACTACTCGACAAACGGCTCAATGCGAGGGTGGTCCAAAATCTGGAGAAACGGAAGAAGGGCAGTCAGTTTCGAATCTTGGATCCCGCATTTCTCCCGCGACAGCCGGTGCAGCCCAATCAACAGCGAGTTATGATCCTTGCATTGATCTTGGGATGTGTACTCGGCGTGGGTGTGGCAATGATGCGAGACCAACTCAATCCGCAGTTCCGGCGTCTCGAGGAAGTTGAACAACTTTTTGGCCCACAGCTGCTCGCCGTCATCCCGGACTTCAGCTTCGAATTTGATCGTGTGAGTTGGTATAACCGCATAGGCTGGAATCGAGCTACTTCCTAGTGACGGAACCGTCGAAGCGTCTGGCCAAGGGATTGATCGGGAGTAAAGTGCCGACGATTGTCGCGAAAGGCTTGCCTGGTCAGCAACGTGAGGGTCAACCGTTCCAGGATAGTTTTGTTGTGAAATGGTTCCCAAACTCAAGTGTCGCCGAGCAGTATCGAGTTGCCGCGACCAGGCTCTCACTAGGTGAAACCAAAGGACAATCGACAGTCGTGGCGGTTACGAGTGCGGTGAAAGGTGAGGGGAAAACGACGACGGTGATCAATCTGGGCTACACGATGGCAAGGGATTTGGGGAAGCGCACGCTACTATTGGATTGTGATTTCAAATGCCCAATGCTTCATCACTATGTGGAAACCGTTCCGAAATGGGGTCTGGCCGATTGCCTCATCGGCGATATTCCATTAGACGATTGCCTGTTCGGTTTCGAGAACGCACCTTGCTGGATCATGCCGGTCGGAAGATCTGATGTCCATCCTACTGAAATATTGAAGAGCGAACGGCTCGCCGGTATTCTCGCGCAGCTTCGCGAGCGGTTCGAGTATATTTTCATTAATACCCCGCCCATTCTTCCGTTGGCCGCCATGAACATCCTCGCCGGGCATGCCGATATCCTGCTTGTCGTTGTGCGTGCGAACGCCACGCCAAAGCAGGTTGTTCAGCGAGCGCTTAGCTCGCTGCCGGGCAATGTGCCGGCTCGCGTGGTCCTAAATGCGGTAGGGAATCGAACCCTATCTTCTTATATGGGTACTTACGAGTATCTTGCCAGGTGAGCGGTCAATAGTCTCTCCAGACATGAGAAAGCAGAGCAGACTGTGTCGCCATGGGTCTTGGAGAGGCCTGACGAATTTCCCTCCATTCACGGTTGTAACGGCATGTTCATCTGCAGCCTATTGTCATGTTTGAGATCAAATTACGCCTATTGGCACCTGACAGATTACCGATGCAACCGGAGGGCTGAGAGTCATCAGAAGACTCAATCTTTCGGTCGGAGATGTCAGGGATATGCGATGCAGAAGCAGGCTTACGTGTTTCGATGAAGGATTGAAGGGCGAAAGGGAGAGCGCATAGCACCTTCGGCCATATTAGAGGGGCAGGGGTGCAGGTTTACACTTAGCAATTCAAGGAGGTTGCCTATGAACACTGAAATCTGGACTGTTAAGACAGTCGGCGGAGAAGAGTGGGGATTTGTCAAGCGGATTATTATTGATTCGGTCACCAGGCAAATCAGCCATGCGGACGTAATTCTTTCCGAAACCGGCCGGCTTATCCGGATCCCCTGGGAGAACTTTGAGGTCCGGAATGAAGGAATTTTTATTAGCATGCCGGAAGGGCAGGTGAATGGGAATGCGATAAGACCCAGCGGAGTGGGATTGGCCGATACTGTGGTGATGGAAGTGTGGCCCTAAGGGTGGCCCAGCCTTCTCGGTCGAGGTATGAATTGCCGACTGGTGAGAGATTGGAGCAGGTTTAGGTAACCCAGTGGACAGTGCGGCCGCCCGTGGTTGTATCGATGGACCCAGTCCCGGATGATCCGCAGTGCCTCCTCGAATGTCTGGAACATCGGCTGCCAGACACACTCCTCTTTGAGAATCAGAAAAATACCGCTCGCTGATGCCGTTCTGCCCGGTGTGTAGGGCATGATGAACCCCTGCTGAGTCGGTTGTCTCAGCATGCTTGCCGAATCCATCGGCTTTGGGGGATGAGCTCGTTGTCGCTTGGCAACGCCGGCGCGCCGATAAGCCGCATGGTCCCGAAACGCGCCAGACAGATTGCCTCAACAGGCTGCTCAGTCTCCTTTGCCAGGCTGCGCAGGGGATCCTCGGCGCCCAGCAGAAAATTCTCTCGCCAGTCTTCCCTCTCCACCGAGGTCTCACCCTGTAGGATGCGGACCATTACGGCGATGCGCCGATTGGCCGTCCACCGCTCAACGGGCTTCGCAGCTGGGGCTGCCATCTCCACCTTCTTGGTCCGCTCTGGAGCAATCTCGTAGAGGCAGTCCATATTTCAAAGGGGGTAGGATACGATCACGCATTGTTGTTAGACTTGCTAACAATTTGGCTTCGAGATTCACGAGGGGATTGCGCCTGTACGGGCACAATCCCTTTTTTTTGTGGAGCACCAGTTGCCTGGAATGCTGACGCGAGAGTGAGGTTCCAAACCCCAGATCCTGAGGCATTCCATAGGGATATCGGAAGTCATCAGTGCATCGCCACCTTGTCAGTTGGACGGCATCGTAAGACAGTGATAAAATTAGCTGCGAGACGGATATGTCATTCTGAAGGCCGGCTGCAGGAGTCGCTAATGTTGTCTATTTCTGGAGGATTCGAAAGTTGACAGGGTGGGCCGAAAAGCAGGCTGAAGCCATTGTAGATGCCTTTCTTGCTGATGGAGAACCTGATGATCTCCTCCGACTAGAGCAGGCTATCGTCAAAGCTTTGGGCCTGGCATATGAGCGCGGACGAGCTATGCACCGAACAAAGATAAGTGGCTTATCGGGAATGCGAGGAAAGCGGAAGAAAAAGTCTTAGGGACATCGACTGGTACAGTCGACGTGTAGAGAAGAGCAGCAAATCTCGCCGATAAATCAGCGCCTCTTGAAACTTCCACTATAGAGCCTGTCGCGCAAACCCTCTTTCTACTGCGGCGAACGATCCGCGGCCATCTGCGTCGTTCTCGGCCAGAAAACATCCTCAATGTATCGTATTCCAGCGAATACACCTCCGGTTTTTTCGGGCCTGCGGTCTTGCATTTCGCCACGCCTCATTCGCCTCGTGACGAAAAGGGTTTGTGCGACAGGCGTGGACCCCATGCTCGAATGAGACACCTAGATAGAAATAGACAATGGTGCTCTGGCCGCAGAAATGTCGAGCTATGCGGTGGGTATGGCGGAGAGGGAGGGAATGTACTAGTCGTTTAACCGACGCCCTCCGCTTTGCACTTCATGCCGCATTGCGCTGGTCGCCTGACCCCGCCGTTTTATTTTTCCAGATCGGGCGATTGTATAACGGAATCACATGGTAGAGGCAAACTCGATGGTACATGACACAGTTGCGTTATTTGCCATCAGCTAACCCATACATTTCGCTTCTCTTACTTCTTCAACATGTCGCGATGAGTCTTGGCCATCTGGTCGGCCTCTTCAGCTGCCTTTGTATACATGCCTGCAAGGGTCTCGCAGTGTTGAATCATATTGATTTTGCGGGAGACCACACCAGGGTCTTGATTTTTTCGATACGCTTCCGCCATTGCCATCTCGTCCTTCGCATGTTGCCGAAGATGTGCCGCTTCCTCGTCATACCAGGCTGCCAATGCAGCGTGATCACTTTTGGCAATCTCTCCTATGGGTGGACTTGCGATCATCGTGCAACCGACTAACCCTCCCAGTACCAACCCGCACAGAACACCGGACTGAATCCATCGCTTCTGAATCGTCATGATCCCCTCCCGTTACTGTGAGCAATACCCCTTCGTTACGTCACTCACCGATCATTTTCGAATGCTCGCGGTATGACCGTGATGCCGATTCACGCCTGTGAAGATTCCAATCGCTACTGCTGGGTGTTTGTAGTGCACGATGTTCTCCTCTAGGAAAGCTTTTGTCAGGTCCTTCACTTTCCGCAGTCATTTTCGGGCATAAAAAAAGCCCTTTTCAGACCTTTCCGGCCAAAAAAGGACTTCCTTGTCCTATGCGCGTAAAGACGCCCTTGTCTTTTGCTGAAGACCCTGTGTCTTCGGCGCCGAGGTTAGCACAAGGAAAACAAAATGCAAAGTTCAGAACCATTCGTCTCTGAACAGGCTCAGGGTATTTCAAATCATTCTGGAAATCGACACAAACTTCTTGCGATTTCAAAGGGCGTTTTGGCGGAGAGGGAGGGATTTGAACCCTCGGTAGAGGTTTTGCCCCTACGACGGTTTAGCAAACCGTTGCCTTCGGCCACTCGGCCACCTCTCCACTGGTTTCAGCTGTGTGCGGGGTTCCCGATCATCTGCGACGCAGGTCGATGACCCTAGGATGACCAGCAAGCGAGCCGTGATCTTACCTCAGGCCATGTGGGAGGTACAAGCGATTCGCGAGGTGGACTAAGAAAAACTCTCAAAGAGGATTGCGAAGGCTCACACGTCTAACTGCTTGGTCCGCTGAAGCACGATCGGTTTTTTCGCAAGTTGGGCGAGGGCGGATGACATGCTGCGCGTCCATTGCCATGTCTGTTTCATGTTGAGCGTCATGTTGTGCTCCCATGACCGCGACGGGATAGGTTGGGTCTGCAGATGCTCGATCGCAGTTGGCTGTGTGTGGAAGGCCTTAATGCTGGCGATGGGTGTCGTGTAACGGAGTTCAACATGGCCGGGTCTGAGGACACCGCTGAGGGACAACATGTGCAACGCGGTTTGTTTCTGTTTTGCCCTTGCTCTGCGCAACTTTATGTAATG
Organism: uncultured Nitrospiraceae bacterium; assembly: GCA_963726635.1. GTDB lineage: Bacteria > Nitrospirota > Nitrospiria > Nitrospirales > Nitrospiraceae > Palsa-1315. The sequence goes on along the minus strand of CAVSCZ010000006.1, from coordinate 104,792 downwards.
GATCGGGGAAGAGAGGATCTGCATCGTGTCTTCCTCCTGTGTTGAGATGATGAGGAAGTCCTTCTACATCCAGAGTATTTGACCGAGGTCTTCATCGAGTCCGCGAGGACGCTGGCACTGAGAACAGCGGGCGAAGAGTCCGCCAGCCTCAGGCTTCATGTTCCCGCGGAGCACGAGCTGATACTTATGGCCCCCGCAGAAGGGACAGGGTTTGCCGTCTAGTTCCCGACGAATGGCCCCGATCTTCCCGATCTGTTTGTGCATCGGTCTCTCCTCCAGCAAATGATGCCCGTGAGGCGCGCTGCTGACCGTGATATTGCGACAGGACAGAAGGTTTGAAAATACCGTAGAGGTAGGTTGGGCCAAACTAAAGGTGGGTGCGAATATAGAGTGAGATGACCTCGACATATATGTCTATAAAGTCATGCAATATTAAATACTTATGGTAGCAATAGAATGTTGTGCTAGATGTATATAAAGGGAAGAGAAACCATCCCATGCCAGGAGTTGGGGGCGCAAGTGGTGCTGGGCTGCGGCCTGAGCGCTAAGTGTATGGGTAGAGCAAGAAGGAAGAGGTGGATGGAGGCAGGTCTCCCCAGGAGGAATTGGAAACCTCTAGCTGCTTTGGGGTGGGCATCATCAAAGCAGTTACCTCCACCCTTTATCAATAAACCAGACGAATCGCCGATCTACAAGATAGTACTTTCCCTAGGTTTCAGGGCCAGCTTGTGGCGGGGCAGTATCCTGGATGTCTCCCTGCGGCTATGACGTGGGTATCAGGAAGCCGAGGTAAAGGCTGACTGAAGTAATGAACCTGCTCGTGTTGTTGGCGGAGGGGGCGAGATTTGAAAACCCTGAAGCCCTAGAGACTATAGGTGCTGATCTCACTTCATTGTTTCGTTCTCATTCACTTATAGAGGAATCGGAGCAGGGGAGGAACCGATCAAACCTGATCGAACACGATAGTTCTGCCACAGTTTGGCCACAGCGCGATGGTGAGGGTAGTATTTCTTGACAGGTTTGCCAAATGGCATTATAATTATGCCATACCTACAGAGAGGATTTAAATATGGCTGAGGCAGATGAATTATTCGAAACCTTAGGAGGAACCTCCGTATTTAAGCGACAGGTTCATTCCACTGAAGATATACGTGAAATTATTCACAAAGGATTTCCCTATAAGTCGCTAGAGGTCATCGTTTTAAAATATCACCTTGACCTGGCCAGTATGGTTAAGATTCTCAGCGTGCCGGCGCGGACTATGGCCCGACGCAAGATAGAACAACGTCTCACCGCACAAGAATCCGATCGCCTAGCACGTGTAGCTAGAATTTTAACTTACGCTACGGGGGTCTTTGGTACGGAAGAAAAAGCATCGACCTGGCTAAAACGACCCAACCGAATTCTCAAACGTGCCACTGCGCCCATTGATCTTCTTGATACCGACCTAGGCACTCAAGTGGTTGAAGCGATGTTGGGACGCATTGAACACGGCGTCATAAGCTAAGTGGTTGTCTGGCGTCTAACGCTAAAAAGGCATGTTGCTCCAGATGGAGAAGGGGCGCGACGCTACGGGGGAAGGTGGAACAAACCTGGAACTCCGGTGGTCTACACATCTGGCACGCTTTCTCTTGCGGTCCTAGAATATCTCGCTCATGTCGATTCGGACATTCTCCCAGATACTCTTGTCAGTGTACAAGCAACAATACCCGACGGCATTGTAGTTGATACGATTCTTCCCTCTCAACTGCCAGACGATTGGCAGGACACAATTATACCGCCTCCGCTTCAGGAACTTGGCACGTCTTGGGCGAGGGCAGCCAAATCTGCCGTCTTAAAGGTTCCATCTGTCCTCATTGAGACCGAATGGAACTATGTTTTGAATCCCCTTCATCCAGACTTCTCTCGAATAACCTGGGCAACTGGTATTCCCTTCTCGTTCGATCCTCGTCTGTTCAAAAGTCGCAGCGGTTAGGCAGTCAAAGCGCGGGGGTGGCTTGCACACTCAAAATACGCGGGAAAATTTGGCGGAGGGGGCGAGATTTGAACTCGCGGACCCCTTGCGAGGTCTCCAGTTTTCAAGACTGGCACGTTCGGCCGCTCCGTCACCCCTCCACACAAACAGAACTCCTTCGATCCGCAGCGCGCATCATTTCGTTAAGCGCGACGGGATAAATGCCGTAAGCTTTTCGCCGTTTCTTGTCTCTCTCGAACGCTCAACCCGAGAACCGTTTCAGGACTCTGGCGATGGGATCTTCTCTAGTATCCTACTCTTTGCGAATTCGCTCAAGCCCGCCCATGTAATGACGCAATACCTCCGGTATCGTGACGCTCCCATCCGGTTGTTGGTAGTTTTCGAGGATGGCCACGAGTGTGCGGCCGACGGCCAGTCCGGACCCATTGAGGGTATGGACAAACTCTGATTTCGCATCCTTCTTCACGGCTGTGCCCTTATATCGAATGTTGCCTCGCCTGGCCTGAAATCCTTCAAAATTGCTGCAGGAGGAGATCTCACGATATTGGTTCTGGGAAGGAAGCCAGACTTCGATATCGTATGTCTTCGCCGCCGAGAATCCCATATCGCCGGTACAGAGGGTGACGACTCGGTAATGAAGTCCTAATCCCTGCAAGATGGCTTCGGCATGGCCGGTCAACCGCTCCAGTTCCTCATACGACTGGTCCTGTGTTGCAAAGGCGACCAACTCCACTTTGTTGAATTGGTGGAGGCGAATGAGCCCTCTGGTGTCTTTTCCATAGGATCCTGCCTCGCGGCGAAAACAGGGGGTATAGGCCGCATACCTGATCGGCAGAGCACTCTCGTTGAGCGTCTCGTCACGATGGAGGTTGGTCACCGGCACTTCTGCCGTCGGGATTAAGAAATAGTCTTCGTCTCGCAAGCGGAAGAGATCCTCTTCGAACTTGGGTAGCTGGCCGGTCGCGGTCATGCTCGACCGATTGACGAGGAGTGGCGGGAGGACTTCCCGATAGCCATGCTGTGTCGTGTGAAGGTCGAGCATATAGTTGATGAGGGCCCGTTCGAGTCGCGCGCCGGCCCCCGTCAGGACCGCAAATCGTGCGCCGGCGATTTTCGCCGCACGGTCGAAGTCCAGGATGCCGAGCGCTTCGCCGAGATCCCAATGGCTCTTGGCTGGTGCGGTCAACTTGGGTGGGGCTCCCCACCGTCGGGCCTCCGCGTTGCTGCCCGCGTCTTTTCCTGCCGGCACCGAGGCATGTGGAAGATTCGGGATGCGGAGATTCAGATCGGTCAGGGTTTCTTCGACGCCCCGTAGTTCGTCCTCAATCGCCTTAATCCGTTCGCCGACAGCCTTCATGGCAGCCATGGCGGCATCCGCCGGCAGTTTCTCGCGCTTCAGCGTAGCGACCTCCTCCGATCCCTTTTTTAGTTCGTGACGAAGTTGCTCGACCTGGCCGGTCAAGGTGCGACGTTGTTCGATCAACGTGCGGAGTCTATCCCATGGGACATCGGCGCCACGGGGACCAAGCTGTTCCTTGATGGCATCCAAATTGTCGCGTAAATAGCGGAGATCATACATAGTCGTGTGTTCCGGAAAGCGGCTGGAATCTAACATCGGGGTAGGGGTTAGTCAATCAATCGGGCCGTGATATTCCGCCTCGGCAGGCGTGGTTCGTCCCGTTGACAGGAGGAGGTAGATCGAGGACCATATCGCGATGCGCACGGTAATGAATCCACCCAATCCGTTTGAATCACAGCACCGGGATCTCCTGGAGCCTGCTCCCAATGTGCAGCTGCAGATGTTTGAAGATGCGACCCGTGACATTCTCAGTCGGAACGAGAGCCCCGATTTGCCGTTTCGATGGAGCCTCAACCCCTACCGCGGCTGCTTTCACGCCTGCGCCTATTGCTACGCCAGACCAACGCATGAGTATTGGGGCTTCGGCGCCGGGACTGATTTCGAGTCCAAGATCATCGTGAAGCGGGAGGCCGCGACTTTGCTCCGCCGGACGTTCGAGAAACCTTCATGGAAGGGTGAATTGATCCTGTTTTCCGGGAACACCGATTGTTACCAGCCGCTGGAAGCCTCGCTAGAGTTGACGCGGGCCTGTCTGGAAGTCTGTGCCGAGTATCGGAATCCTGTCGGGATCATCACGAAAGGGGTATTGGTGTTGCGCGATCTGGACCTCCTGCGTCGGTTGCATCAGGAGGCGTCGGTTCGTGTCTATTTCAGCATACCGTTTTCAGACGACGAGGTAGCGCGCAAGGTTGAACCTCACGCGCCTTCCAGCCGGAAACGCTTCGAGGCGATGGCGACCCTGGCGCATGCCGGGATTCCCACCGGTATCTCGCTGTCTCCGATCATTCCCGGACTCAACGATGAAGATGTGCCTGATCTGTTGGCTCGAGCGAAACAAGCCGGGGCGGTGGAGGCGGTGGCGACGCTCCTGCGTCTGTCTGGCACTGTCGAGCCGGTGTTCATGGAGCGAATGGCGGCGGCATTTCCAGATCGAATCACCAAGATCACGAATCGAATTCGGGACGTGCGTGGTGGAGCGATCAGTGAGGGGGCCTTCTTTGAACGGCACCGTGGTGCAGGCCCCTATTGGGCCATGATCGAACAATTGTTTGAGGTCTCCAAACGCAAGGCAGGTTTTCCGATGCTGTCTGACGAGACGGTTCCCGCCACCTTTCGCAGACCGGGAATCGAACAAACGTCTTTATTTTGAACCAGGACAGGGAAGGAGCGGAGCATGAAACATAATCCTGGTTTTCTCAAGTTGGTGGATGCGGCACGAGCGCGGGTCAAGGAATGTACGGTGGCGCAGGCCAAGGCCAGGCTCGATCGGGGTGAGGTGCAGCATCTTCTCGATGTGCGCGAGGATCACGAATTTGCGAAGGATCACGCGAAAGGCGCCCGTCATCTTGGAAAAGGGATTATCGAGCGCGATGTGGAAACGCTTATTCCTAACAAGCAGGAGGCCATTTTATTGTATTGCGGAGGCGGCTATCGGTCCGTTTTAGCCGCGGACGCGCTCCAGCAGATGGGCTATACGAATGTGGTCTCGATGGATGGAGGCATCAGGGCCTGGCGGGAGGCTGGCTATCCGATGGAGCGTTGATGGGACCTCAGAGAGGCCGAGGTCCCATCCACATTGGATCACGAATGCAGTGTGCGCGCTCGGGAGGGTTACTTGCTGTTAGACTCGATCGAACTCTTTGATCACTTGCTCGGTCAGGTCGATCGCGTCCTTGTTGTAGATCACAATCTTGACCGTTTGTTCGCTGCCCTTATCGACGACGATCGAGAATCCACCCTTTTCCGCCACGGTCTGTGTGGCCGCGCCGATTCTCTTCATGTAGTCATCGACTAATTCCTTCTGCTTTCCCTGCAGTTCCTGATTAAATTCCTGTGCGCGTTTCTGGTAGTCCTGAATCTTTGCGCGGAACTGTGTCTCCTTTTCTTTTTTTTCGGCGTCGCTTAACTCGCGACTTGCTCCTTGAGTCGTCTTTTCCGGTGTTGCGTAACTCCTCTTCATCCCGAGACAACAACTTCTGTCTGGTGGACACATATTCTTTGAGCCCGTCCAAGGCTTTTCTGCCCGCTTTTGATTTCTCTAAGACGGACTGAGGATCGACGACGCCCATCTTGAAGGCCTCGGCAGCCTGTGCAGCAGGAAGAGAGGTGAGCAGCAAAATGCCCGCGGCGACCAAGGGGAGGGTGATCCTCCCCAAGAGGATTCCGGTTGTATGCATAACACGCGCTCCTTGTTGATAAACAATGCGATCAGTGTAACCGTTGCGAGAATAACTGGGGGGCCAGGCCCTGTCAAGGGATTGGGTTGCGCGGAGGCTAGACGAAGTATCGGCTGGTGTCGAACTTGTATTCCGTATTGTCGATCAAGCGGATAATATTGTCTCGAAAATCCCCAGTCTCATCTTTCTCAGTCAGGTCAACCTCGCGTCCATGCTCGACCGGGTTTCCTTGCGGATCGGCGATGACTCTGACGAACGGTCGTTCGGCGTTCGCCTTGTCTGCAGCCGGCTTGATCACGACCGCCAGTTCGCTCGTCTCCAGCATCACCAGGCTGCCGATGGGGATGATGCCGACACAGTTTACGAAAAGCTTGAGCAGCACCGCGTCAAACGCCTTCCCGGACTTTGAGAACATCATGTTCAACACTTTCGATGGGGACATTGGTTCCCGGCGATAGACACGGGAGGAGGTCATGGCGTCATAACAGTCTGCGATCGTGAGGATGCGGCCGGTCAGTGAGAGTGTCCATGGCACGGTCAGTTTCGGATATCCGGAGAAGTCCTGGTTCATGTGGTGTTCGAAGGAGGCCGCCGCCATGCGGCCCGGGAGATTCGTGATCCCCCTCATTTTCGAAAGGCTCAGAACTCCCTCCGTGGGGTGATTGCGCATGGCCACCCAGTCCTCATCGGTAAACTCGCCCGGTTTGTTCAAGACCTCCATGGGAATGGTCGATTTACCCATGTCATGGAACAACGCCGCAAGGCCCAGGTCGGCCAGTTCCACTTTGGGATAGCCGACGCGGTTGGCCAACGCGATGGAGAGCAACGACACATTGACCGAATGGTTATGTGTGTACTGATCGTGGCAGCGAAGGGTCGTGAGACCAAGGACCGTAGCTTCATCATCTACCATGAGATCGATGATGTTTTGGATCGCCCGCTTCGCTTGTTTAAAACTGACCGTCTCCCCCCGTCACGGGCTGATTGCGTCAGTGCTCCGACTGATCCCGCCACTTTGGCATAACCGTTCTTGGCATGTATTTTCCGTTGTGCTTTTGGATCGGCAGTTCCCGCGCCTTCGGGGCTCTTATTCTCCGTCGTTCCGGAGCCTGTGTTTCTCGCCGTCCCGTGGTTAGCTCTGACTTGTAGCTGCCGTTGTTCTTCTAGTTCAATGCCGACGATCCCCCGTGCCGTGATTTCCTTCCGAAGGTCTTCGAGGCTTGTGTTTCCGGGTCAAGTCTGACAAAGAGAGCGGCGAACTCACGCAAATCCTTCGACTCCACGGTCAACGAAAATGTCACTCCGCCGATCTTCCAGGCGTTTAAGGCATCGATGATACTGGTGGCTACGGCCATCTGCTGGGCGTTCACTTTTAAGTGTCTGTCCCCCAGAAACAAGAAATCGTTCTGCAGTCGGAGTGTGACCGGTTGGTCCTGTGCCATGGTCTTGATCAAGGTCAGCATCGTATCGACGGGTTTATCCAGGGCTGCGTTGGTGCGTTCGTAGATGCGGGAGGTCTTAATCAAGACATTCAATTGTGTGACCAGCTGAATGCCCAGCATGACCATCTGCTGGTCAAGGATGTCGCCGGCCTCTGATCCACGTGCGATTTTCTGAGAGATGGACTTTTCGTGGGTCAGGATCGGTTGGGATTGTTCATCCTCGACCGGGGTCTCTTTGATCTTGATGTCGCTCACGGCTAAAGATTCCTTACTATTATGATGCAGCCTGCTTGATATGCTGCTGTCGTTGGGCTTGGGCGAGTGCCGCGGTGCAGGCTTGCCGCACGAGAGCGCCACCTTTTTTCTGACCGAGCTCAAGGACGGTGAGGGCGGCAGGAGTGGCCAATTTCCCCAATGCCTCAGCGGCGAGGGCGGCGAGCTCTTCCTTTTTCTTCCGGTTGGTCCAGGACCATTCCGTGAACAAACTTTCAAAGAACGGAATGACCTCATCGCCGCTGGTGGCGCGCATCGCTTGGAACACCCCGCGTTTTTCACTGAGGGTTCGATCCATAAATATGTCCGCCGATACGAGCGGTGACCAGGCGGAGTAGGGAGCCTTATATTGACCGGTCATGAGCAGCTTGAGTGCCGCAAATCGCACCGACTCCTCGGCATCATTCATGAACGCGACCAGTTTCGTCGCGTTCCCGTTGGGACGGAATATCCCGATCGCTCGAATGACTTCCTTCCGCACCTGGATGTCTGGGTAGCGCACCAGCTTTTCAATGGCGTCTGCAAATCGGGGATTGTTCCATTTGAGAAGGATCGCGAGGAGATTCTTCACATAACGGGGGCGGCGGTCGGTCAAACCGTGAAGCACGTGATCCGGCTGATCTTTCGCGAGTATCTCGAGGGCTTCAGCCGCAATTGCCTGATGGGCCGGCGCCTCCAGATTTGCCAGGAGCGTGCACAAGGCAGGGATGGCCGCTGAGGTCATCGACAGCAGAACCGCCGGTAGTCCTTCCATCGTTGCGTCGGGAGTCTTATTCAAATAGGTCTCGATCATCTTCATGCGTTCAGGTCGACCAAGGTTGTCGAGTATGGCCGCCAGTTGTTTCTTGTGATCGTCGCCGAGATCCGGTCTGAGCTCACCGGTGGCATGAAGCAGTCCTAGTACGCTGTCTAATTGGGTCCATTTGCCCTGGGCGGTCAATGAGTCGAGGATGTTTCCCCAGAGGTCGAACAACTTGGTCAGGATCGCAGGAGACTTTTCCGACGCCATGATCGCAGTGAGCATATCCAACAGGTATGTCATGTTATCTCTGGCGCTCTCAGCCGCTACCTCCTTCGCCAGTTCGGCTAACTCCTGGTCAGACACCTCGTAGCCTGCGTGGCCAGACTTAAATCGGCTAGCTTGTCTGTTGGTCCCTCTACCGGTTCCTCCCCCAGTCCCTCCTCCACTCCCCCCGCCAATTCCTCCTCCGGTTCCTCCGGCAGCTCCTTCGGCAGTTCCTCCGCCAGTCCCTCCACTGCTTCCCTCTGGTACCGGCGTCCCACCATCACCGGATTCTGAACCATCACCATCCTCAAACCCGTCTCCAATTCCCCTTCTGCTGCGGGCCTGCTCTCGATCCAGAAGGTCACGCAAGCTTGATTCCGACCCCTCCATCATCCCGTCAATAGGGATGGTAAAGACGTCTCCACCGGTCGAGGCTTTCGCAACCTCTTCGGCAGTAACCAAGGTGATGGTCGAGAGATTTTTGGACCATAGACGAGTCACAATGTCATCATCATTTAGTTCAGGATCAAGACTGTCCCAAAGCGAATCAAGCAAGTAGGAGAGATCTTCGGCAGAAAGACCTTCGAGGAATGTGAGTTCCCGAATACCGTCCGCATAAAGCTTGAACGCGACACTTTCATTACTCGACTCCTGCTCAGATCGGTAGACGACTTCTCCGTTGAAGTACAGCTCGGAACGTTGAACAAGAAACGCCAATTTGGAGTAGGTGGCGAGGTGAGCCGTGAGTCCCTCGAACAACTGTTGGAAGAACTTCTGCGCCACAGGGTTCGCTGCCCCGTACGTCCGGCTGGACTTCGCGGTCTTGTCCAAGAGTGTGAGGATTCGCTTGACGGAGGCCAACTCCGGATTGGCCGGCTCTTTTGCGGGCGCGATCGGCCATGCGCCGCTGTCTGTCATCGGCTCGTCCATGATGATTAGTCGTACCTTGGAGGTGCTGAATCGTCAAGAAAATAGCCGCTCTTAACCCGCCTGATTCATGAGCGCTTCTGCTGCAATCGCCAATGTTCTGGCGAGAGGCGCGGGGCCGGAGGCTACGGGCGACCAGAAGGAATGTCTTTCCTCTCGCCTCGTACCACTCGTCCCTCGCCTGGTTTCTATACGATTTCGCGACGAAGCGCTCATGAATCATGCGGGTTCACCAGCCGCTACCGAGGAATTACCGAGGGATTCCTCCTTGCTCCAGCCGTGGACAGGAGGGCATTGTGAACCCCCTGGCTAGGCCGGTAGAATCCGTCTCATATTGATGATTGAGTCGCGCCACATTGTGTGTTTTGGAGACAGCCTCACGGCAGGGTTTCAGTCGCCCACAGCCGACAATCCTCAAGGCGCCGAGACGCCGTATGGGCGGTTCCTGCAAGAATTGACAGGACCTTCCGTGCGCGTGTCTGTGAGCGGCATCTGCGGTGAACTGACCGGTGAAATGGCGATGCGGTTTCGGTCAGCTGTTCTTGTCCACCAACCGGCGTACGTGGTGATTCTCGGCGGAACGAACGATCTTGGATGGAATGCAGCGCCGGCAGACATAATGCGCAACCTCCTCAAGATGTATGAACTGGCCGCAGCGGCCGGGATCAAGCCGGTGCCGGTGACCGTTCCGTCGATTAGAGTGGGTGATGATCTTCGCAGTGAGGAGGGGCGTCAGTGGTTCGCAGAGCATCTTGATCGGCGGCGGCAACTCAACGGGTTGATTCTCCGCTACGCCGAATCGAAACGGCTGGCAGCCTTCGACCTCTTCGCCGCCACGGCGGAGCCCGAGACTCAACAACTTGCGGCTCAGTACTCCAACGACGGGCTGCATCTGACCACCGCCGGATATCGACTGGTAGCAGAGCGGTTGTACCAGGAGGTGTTTGCTGCAGCGCTGGCGAGTGGGGTGTGACGAGCGGAGACCATGATGCGTGACGTGACCGATCAGGATTTCGACCACGTCGTGGAACAGGCAGGGCTGCCGGTGCTGGTGGAGTTCTGGAAACCAGGATGCGGGAGTTGTCGAGCGCTGATGCGTGAACTCGAGAAACTGGAGCCGGATGTGACCGGCAAGGTGCTGATCTTGAAAATGAACGTCGAGGAGAACTTCCAGATTCCAGCGGAGCTGGAGGTTCATTCATTGCCCGTACTCGCCCTCTATCGCCAGGGCGAGTTCGAGCGGTTTATCGGCGGGCTGGGAACCAGAGCGGAAATTCTCAAGCAGTTGCGGCTGACCTGAAATGAGTCGCTACAAGGTCCGCCAGGTCCGTCCATCTTTTTCGATGAGGCGATCGGCCTCGACCGGCCCACAGGTTCCCGCCGGATATTCAGGCAACCACCGTAACGCTTGCTGGTGCCATCCTTCCAGAATCTTGGTGATCCAGGCCCAGGAAGCTTCAACTGCGTCGCGCCGCATGAACCGGGAGGCATCGCCGGCCATCACGTCCAAGAGCAACCGCTCATAGGCTTCGGGCGACGGGCGGCCGAAGACGTCGCTGTATTGAAAGTCCATTTCCACCGGGTGTGTCTGCTCACGCGTTCCCGGCACGCGCGAGACGATGCGGAGAGAGAGCCCTTCCTCCGGCTGGATGCGCAGCGCCAACACGTTCGGCGGCTGCGGCTGTTGCGCATTGGCGTTGAACAGGATTTGCGGGATGTCCTTGAATTGCACCGCGATCTCGCTGGCGCGATGGGGGAGCGCTTTCCCGGTGCGCAGATAGAAGGGCACGCCGGCCCATCGCCAGTTTTCCACGAAGCATTTGAGCGCAACATAGGTTTCCGTCGTGGAATCAGGATGAATTCCGTTCTCACGGCGATACCCCGGGATGCGCACGTCATGGGCCATGCCTTCACTGTATTGGGCACGGACGGTGACGTGCTCGACATCGTGATCAGTGATGGGCCTGAGGCAGCGGAGGACTTCCATCTTCGCGTTGCGCACCACATCCGGGTCGAGCGAATAGGGGGGTTCCATCGCGACCAAACAGAGCAGTTGCAGCATGTGGTTCTGCACCATGTCGCGCAACGCACCGGCTTCTTCGTAGTAACTTGCCCTGGTCCCGACGCCTTCCGCCTCGCTCACCGTGATCTGCACATGATCGATATACTTGTGGTTCCAAATCGGCTCGAAGATGCTGTTCGCGAACCGGACGACCATCAAATTCTGAACGGTTTCCTTTCCCAGATAGTGATCGATGCGGAAAATCTGTGATTCGTCGAACACGCGTCCCGTCACGTTGTTGATGGCCTGGGCGGAGGCCAGATCGCGCCCGACCGGTTTCTCGACGATGACGCGGGCGTAGCGACTATGAGTCCCCGGCTTCGTCGCCAATCCAGCTCGCTCAAGCCCCTCGCATACGGGTCCAAAGGAACTGGGAGGGATGCTGAGATAGAAAATCCTGTTGCCTGGTAACTGGAGGTCCCGCTCAATATCTTCTGCCCGGGACTTCAGCCTGGCATAGGTGTTCGGGTCCTCATTGTCCCCCGACACGTAAAAGAGATGTTGCGCGAAGTCCTTCCACTTGTCCTCTACCAAGGCTTGCCGGGAATGTGTGACGACGCCGTCGCGAACCGTGGCGCGGAATTCCTCGTCGGTCATCGACTTGCGGCCGAGCCCGATCACCGCATAGTTTGGTGGAAGGAGTCCGTCGAGGAGCAAGTTGTAGAGGGCAGGAATCAGACGCCGACGCGCCAGATCGCCGGAACCGCCGAAGATGACGAGCGTACAGGGTTCGACCGGGGGAATCGTTTCCTGCGAGGGGCTGATATCGATACGTGGGCTATTCGGTGGCATAGAGTTTCGGCGTTACCGGTGGACCGCGTGGCCCCCGAAGGCATTCCGCAACGCGGCCAGCTCTTTTTCAGGAAAGGACTTGATTTGCCGCGATCGGACTCGAGTGAATAATGCCGTCGTGAGCGTCAGGACCGGCACCTCCTTCTCGATCGCATCGGCGATCACCCAGCGACTCTCGCCGGAATCCTGCACATAGCCGTTCAACTGTTCCAGCCTCCCGACCACGTTCAGGTCCATGTTCCCCAGCCCGATGAGTCCGATTTCCACAGGACCTCCTTCTCGTGCGGTCATGGCTGGACGGGATCGCGCTGGATCATAATCCTCAAGAGGAGCCTGTCCTCTGTTCAGCCCTGCAAAGATGAATGGCTGACGAACCCCGTGCGACAGCAGCCTGATGATCGATCCCGGAGTCCTGTCAGTCGATTCTGGCAGGATTCGGTACGTCCTTAAAGAGAATATCGGCAAGATCGCGGCCCAAGTTGAGCCGTTCCGGCAGGGTAGCCGCAGTCAAGAACCGCCCAGCCAGGTCACCCAACGCCGCATCGCGGGAGGCGATGAACTTTGGCACGTCAACCGGCGCGGTCAGCCAGAAGCCCCGTAGCCGGAAGAACGCGTTGACGACGTCATCGAAAAATATCGAGAGTAGATACTGCGCGGTCGCCGGTCTGTCGGCCAGATCTCGCGCCTTTCCCAGCCAATGGAAACACTCCGCCTTCATCCGAATCTGCTCATTGATGCTGACAGGGGGCGGCCCTTGTCGGAACCGTTGGTTGGCGCGTTCGAGGAGCTTGGTGCCGATGCCCTCGTGATCGAAGAGGATGCGGGCTTTTCGTAGGAGAGACGGGAGGCGCGGCGAGTAGGGGAGATCCTCCTCAAGCTCGTGATGCCCGCGATACCGGATGTCGACCAGACGATCGGCGACACGGACGATCTCGTGGCCGTCGGCCTGCCCTTTTACGAGCGCAATAAGATCGATGTCGCTGTGAGCCGTAATGGCGCGCCGAACGCTAGACCCCACCAGGATCACGCCGACGAGATCGCCTCCGCGGCGGCCGCGGACGTGGCGCAAGGCCAGCGCGACGAGCTCTTCGAATCCCGGTTCGGTGATCGGATCCGGTTGTTCAGGCGGTTCCGGCATCTCCAACAGTTCGGCCTTCAACTCTTCTGACGTGGGGATAGGGTGGGTGGCGGGGCTATCCATTTTTAGGCTCCCTGTGCGAGCTGAATATGTTGCGGGAGCGATCCCAGCCAGTCTTCGAACGGTTGGTCCGCATCAACGATGATTTCTAACTTGCCATTGGTCAACCGCCGGACGACGCCCGGGCTTTCAGGAGACAATGGGATTTCGACCCACTCGCGGTTCAGACCGAGCGAGTCGGTGACTTCAAGGATCCGGCTGATGTGTTTGAACGACACAACCTCTAGCGGCATTGGTGCTCCATCACGCGGCATTCTAGATTTGAGTGGGAGAGGAGTCAATGAGCCAACACACGGGCAAAGATCTCACAGGCTTGGTCGGTCATGGCACTGGAGACATCCAAATGGGTGACGGCACGAAAACTGGTGCCGCCGATGGCATTGATCAAGACCCCCTCCTGCTTCAATGCAGCGACAATCGCCGCGGGAGTCAGCCGGTGGCCGATCACATCGAAGATGACGATATTCGTGTCGACATCTTGAGGGCTGATTCTGACCGTCGGGATCTGTTGCAGTCGTCGCGCCAGCCGTTTGGCGTGGTCATGGTCCACTTTCAATCGTGCGACATGGTGCTCGAGCGCATAGATGCCGGCGGCGGCGAGGATGCCGGATTGTCGCATGGCCCCCCCATACATACGGCGCAGCCGCTTGGCTTTATCGAGGAGGGCCAGATCATTCATCATCAGGAGGGAACCGGCCGGCGCACCCAGACCTTTTGAGAGACAGATCGACAGGGTGTCAAAGTGCTGGGCATAGGAGGCCGGTGGCAAAGTGGTGGCGGCGATGGCGTTGAACAGCCGTGCGCCGTCCAAATGCATCGGGATGCCGTGGGTGGCTGCCACCGCGCGAATCCGTTCAATCGTCGCCAGCGGGTAAATCGTTCCGCCGCCGCTGTTATGGGTGTTCTCCAGGCAGATCAGCCCTGTTTGAATCGTGTGCGGGTCTTTGGGGCGGATGGCGGCCTCAACCTGCTCGGGTGAGATGAGCCCCCGATTTCCCACGACCCAATGGAGTTGGACGCCTGCCAGCGCTCCAGCGGCGCCCTGCTCGTAGCGCACGATATGCGCCTTGCTCTCGACAATGACTTCTTGGCCCGGTTGCGTGTGGAGGCGAATGGCGAGTTGATTGCCCATCGTGCCGGACGGCACGAAGAGGGCGGCCTTTTTCCCAAACATTGCGGCCGCCATCTCTTGGAGGCGATTCACGGTGGGATCTTCGCCATAGACATCGTCTCCCACCTCCGCACAGGCCATAGCTTTTCGCATGGCGTCGGTGGGTTTCGTGACTGTGTCGCTGCGCAGGTCGATCATCAAACGTCCGTGAGCATGCCGCAAGATCGCGGGCCGCGGGCATTCTAGCAAATTTTATCCTTGCGTGGGAGAGTCGGTCACGGCAGGATGCCGCTCGTATGGCGTGGCTTCGAGACGTACTCCCGTCGGTGACCGATGCAGAACCGGACGAAGCCGTTCCGGTGGGGTGGGCGTTCCTCTATTTTTTCTGTCTTCTCTGCGGCTACTATATTCTGCGTCCCGTTCGCGATGAGATGGCGATCCAGGGCGGGGTCCAGCACCTGCCCTGGATGATGACCGCCACCTTCGTGACCCTCCTGCTCGTGACGCCGCTCTTCGGGTGGCTCTCTTCCCGCGTGCCGCGGTATCGGTTGCTCCTGACCGTGTACGCATTTTTCGGTCTCAACTTGGTCCTGTTTTTCGTCGTGATGATGGGCCACCTGTCTCCGCAGTGGGCCGCCCGCACGTTCTTCGTATGGCTGTCGGTGTTCAATCTGTTCGTCGTGTCGGTGTTCTGGAGTTTCATGGCCGATCTCTTCACCCCTACGCAGGGCGCCAGGCTCTTCGGTGTGATTGCCGCCGGTGGCAGCATCGGCGCGATGGTCGGCCCGCTTCTCACCACGGGGTTGACCTACCTCATCCCGATTCCCGCGCTGCTGCTCATCTCGGTAGGATTTCTCGTCGCCTGCGGGTTCTGCATTCATCACTTGGATCGATGGGCGACGGCGCGACCCTCTCGGTACGTGAGCCAGCGGGGCGAACCGATTGGCGGCAGTATCTGGGCGGGAGTCAGACTGGCGCTCTCGTCGCCCTATCTTCTGGGAATCTGCCTCTATCTGTTTTTTCTAACGACGACCGCGACATTCTTGTATCTGGAACAAATGAGGCTGGTGAGCGAGCAGATTCCCTCCCCGCAAGGGCGCACCCGTCTGTTTGCCCTCATCGACCTGGTCGTCAACGTGCTGACGTTTCTGACGCAGGTGACGGTGACGAGCCGCGTGATCAGTCGGTTCGGGTTGGCGTCGGCCCTCGTCGTGCTTCCCGTTGCGAGCGCCATCGGGTTTGGCGTGATCGCCTTCATGCCTTTCCTGGTCGTCTTTGTTCTCTTTACCATCGTGCGGCGCGTCGGAGAATACGCACTTGCCAAGCCGGCTCGCGAGGTCCTCTTCACGGTGGTGAGCCGGGAGGAGAAATATAAGGCCAAGAACTTTATCGACACTGCGGTGTCACGCGGGGGGGATGCGACGACAGGGTGGATCGTGAACGGGGTCAAGGCGCTGGGTGTCACGGCAGGGCAGATGGCATGGGTCTTGGTCCCGGTGGCGCTGCTCTGGGGATGGGTGGGGTGGTTCCTGTCCAGCCAAGAGGAACAACTGAAGCGAGCCAGAGCTGCGATCAGCCAGCCACCTCCCAACGTACCCAACTGAGTCATGTCTATGACACTCTTTTGCGTTTGCTCGTTACTCTTCTAGGGAGTGGCCGGACCGTCCTTCACTGCGCGCATCGACCGAGCACATTCTGATCGTGCGCGGTCTGTGAGCAAGAAGGATGGTCCGGCTGCTCCCTCCCCGCTGCTTTACGTGTGAAAAAACCGCGTGCTATAGTCCCATGCTGATTGCGCCGCATTGATTGATTATGTAGAACCATGATTCACGTTTGACGTCTCACGTTTCACGAGGTTCAAGATGCCTGAAGTTCCAGTTAAGCTCTACATTGATAAGCTATTGAAAGAATGCCGTAATGTGACGAGGCCGCTCGCGCTTTTGTCTGGCCCTGTCAAAGAGAAAGCGTTGCGCGCGATGGCGGATCGATTGGCGGCCGACGAAGAAAAGATTCTGGCAGCGAACGAGAAGGATGTGGACGCGGTCGGGAAGTCCTTCGAGGCCGACGTCCTGAAAGACCGGATGAAAGCTGCCGTGGCCCGCCTGCGCATGACGGCGGACGATATCAAGGAAATGGTCGATCGTCTCCGTATGATCGCAGATCTTCCCGATCCGGTTGGTGCAGTTACCTCACGGTGGGAACGGCCGGACGGATTGCAAGTCAGCCGTGTCCGCGTCCCGATCGGGGTGATCGGCGTCGTGTCAGAATTGAGCCCTCTCATTACGGTGGAGTCGATCGCGCTTTGTTTCAAGTCTGGCAACCTCTGCGTGTTTCGTGGCGCGCCGGAGTGGGGCCTGACGCAGCAGGCTATCGGGACCGGACTGCGCGAAGCCGCGGAAGAAAATGGGGTGCCGGCTGGCGCATGGATCATCATCGAACGTCCGGAAAAAGAGGTAGCGGTTGAGCTGATCCGGTCCGGCAAGAGTCTCGATGCCATTATCCCGCGTGGCGGGGCCGGCCTCCGCAAAGCAGTGATTGAGCAGGCGAAGATGCCGGTGCTCTGCTACGACGGGGGGCTCACGCACATGTACGTGGATGCCGACACTGATATGCCGATGGCTCAAAACGTGGCGATTAATTCCAAGGTACAGAAAGCCATTGCATCGAACTCGCTCGACACGCTACTCGTGCAACAGGTGATTGGGCGACAGTTCCTGCCTCCGCTGATCAACCGCATGCTCGAAGAATTTAAGATCGAGGTGCGGGCCTGTCCGAAGACCATGGCCCTCATGGGGCAAATGGCGATGACCGGACATGCCTCGATCATCCCGGCAAAGCAGGAGGATTGGCACACCCAATTCCAGGGGCCGGTGTTGGCCGTCAAAATGGTTGCGAACCTGGACGAGGCCTTGGAGCACATCGTGGCGCATGGACCCTGCCTTACCGCCGTCATTGCGACTACGAGCTATGAGTCGGCCCTGCGGTTCACACGCGAAGTGGATGCCAGCGCGGTCTTCATCAATGCGTCGTCCCGGCTCAATGCCGGTGATAGCTATGGTATGGGCGCCGATATCGGGCTCAGTGGCTCGCGTCTCCATGCCAAGGGCCCGATTAGCCTTGAGCAATTGACCTGCGAAAAGTACGTCGCCTTCGGCTCGGGCCAGCTGCGCTACCCGCATCCGGTGCCGGAGACGTATTTTGACGCGATCATGCTCAAGAGGCCGTAATCGCCTGCTGAAAACGCTCTCCAGCTTCGTTCTCCGTCGCTCGAATCACTCGACGTACCCTCACCGCGTACGCCTCGTGGTTCGCCCTCCTTGTGGCCTCGCTGGAAAACGTTTTGAGCAGGCGAGGCTGCATCAATGATCAACGACTCACTGCTGCAATCGCTCCATTCGCACTTGGCCTGGTGGGGACTCCGGCAGTTCACCTCGGACGAGGCCTACTTTCGGTGGCAGCGGGAGACCCTCTCGGCTGCGGAACTCACAGCATTGCATCGGCAGGTAGAGCAGAAGCGTCGCGGATCGACTGCCGACGAGGTCGCGTTCTACGATGCCACCGCCCATCCGCACATCCTGCCGGTCCTCTATAGCCAACGGTACGACTATTATCTGGCCATCGGCCCGCGCGTGGCAGATCGCCTCGGTGAGGCCCGGTCCATCCTGGATGTGGGCTGCGGCGTCGGCCTCCTCACGACGTTCTACGCGAGGCAGTATCCCGACAAGACCTTCGTCGGGATCGATCGCTCACCTGCCTCGATCGCGCGCGCGCAAGAACAAGCGGAGGCACTTGGCCTGACCAACGTACGGTTCGACTGTCTCGATCTTGATCTCGATCAAACGCCTCCCACAAGTTCCTATGATCTGATCCTTGCCACACATGCCCTCGTGCAAGCTGAACAGGACCCGGGCATTCCCAGTCGCAGTTGGAACACCTTCGAGCGTGCCAGCGAGAGTCAGCAGCAAGCAGACTTTGAGCGGCGAACGGGGATCGGCACCAGGCTCGATCGCCTGAGCGCCCTGCTCTCAGCAAACGGGCGCATGATCGTGTTTGAGAAAACCCGTCAGTTGGCAAGACGAGTCCCGTTCCAGCGGGCCATGGCTGGACGAAATCTTGGCCTGATCGAGCAGCCTGAATTGATTCGATACCGTCTAGTCGAAGAAATTGCCGACGATGGGCCCTTCTATCTGTTGGGGAAGGGAGAATCGCGCAAGCTTCACTGGGATGAATCCCCGGAGCCGGACGAAGGCCGTCCGTTCGATCGAACGAAGCTGAAAACCGGTTCAATCGATCCGGACGCGCCGCTCTATGAGAACCATTGGCCTTCCGCGCAGCGTGTCTGGGAAGAGCTTCACGAGAAGCACCTCCTCAAAGAGACCACGCGCCAGGAGCCAGACGGCCGCCAGCTGCACGTCGAACTTGGTGAGGCAGAGGAGGGGGTCTATCTCTATTGCGCCAACAGCTTGGATCAACGCCAGTTGGTGCTTGTTGAACCAGCCCGCATGGTCATGCTGGAGTCTTACTATCAGGAAATTGTCTGTAGCCCGTCCTAGCCGGAAGCTCAGCAATTGATTGTTTATAGGAAGCCAAGCCAGTTTACTTTTTTCTTCGATCGGTGCAAGCTCGTACCGGTCACATTCTTTTCCTGTTCAACTGGGATCCGACCACGCGATGGATACCAGCCCGCTGTCACCCCCTCTCCCTTCCGTGCTCATTGTGGACGACGAGCCGGACATCTGTATGGGCCTTAGCGATTTCCTGAAGCACAACGGGTATGCGGTTCGCGCTGTGCATGCGGGGCGGGATGCCCTGCGCGAAGTCGAACGGGGACAGATGGGGGTCGTGATTTTGGATCTTGGGTTGCCGGATCTGAGCGGCTTGGATGTCCTTCGAGGAATAAAGAAATTGGACCCCCTCCTCCCGGTCATTGTGCTCACCGCATCCACACAAGAGACTCATACGGTGGAGGCCCTCCACTGCGGCGCCTTCACCTACCTGACAAAACCTTACAACTCGTATGAACTCAGATTCGCTCTCCGTCAAATCCTTGATGCGCAGAGGTTGGCATCCAAGGTGGCACGTGTCGAGGGCGATTTGAGTGCCAGTGAAGAACGGTTTCGAACCGTGGTCGGGACCACCCCCGACGCAGTAGTGCTGGCTGATCGTGACGGAACGATTCTTTTGTGGAATCAGGCTGCCGCGCGACTCTTTGGCTATGCCGAGAAGGAAGTAATTGGTCAACCGCTTACGTTGCTGATGCCACATCGATATAGGGAGGCGCATCGAGCAGGACTGACGAGGCTGGGAGCAACCGGTGAGGCCCGTGTCATGGGGAAGACGGTCGAATTCCAAGGCTTGAGAAAAGACGGTACTGAATTTCCATTGGAACTCTCCCTTGGCAGCGGAAAGAATACCGACGGGATCTTCTTCAGTGGAATCATTCGTGACATCACGAAGCGAAAGCAAGCCGAGGAAGCGCAACGACAGGCTGAAGCGCGATACCGGAACGTCGTCGAGAACGCGGTGGAGGGTATCTTCCAGACGACACCGGACGGGCGGTTCCTGATGGCCAATCCAAGTCTGGCTCAGATGCTGCGCTATGACTCCCCTGAGATGCTGGTCTCGACCGTCACGAATATCGGCAGCCAGCTCTATGTCGACCCCAAGAAGCGGATGGAGTTCCAGCGGTTACTGAGCCAGTCCGGGGCCGTTCGGGCATTTGAAACAGAGCTTACATGCCGGGATGGTGGGATCATCTCGGTGTCGGTGACGGCACGCGCGGTGCGAGATCAGCAGGGGACCGTGGTCCACTATGAAGGGACAATTCAGGATATCAGCGAGCGGAAGCGGTTGGCCGCCGATCTCCTCGAAGAAATCAAAGTGGCGGAAGTGACCCGTGCGCTCGGAGATATTGGTCACGATGTCAAGAACATGTTGATGCCGGTGCTGAACGGTGTGGACCTCTTGAGGGAGGAAGTACAAGAGATCCTGGGCCGATTGGCCGCGAGAGGGGAGGGAGCGCAGGTCGAAGCAAGCCGGAAGCTGAGCGATGAGCTGATCGAGATGATCGTCAATAACGCTCGCCGCATCCAGGATCGTGTGAGGGAGCTTGCCGATGCGGTGAAGGGGGTGACGACGGCACCAGAATTTAAGCCCTGCCGGGTCTCGACCTGTGTGGCCGACGTGATCACCTCGCTACACCGGTACGCAGCAGAGAGAGGTGTCTCATTGCATGCCGAAGGTCTTGATTCGTTGCCGGTCATCCAGGCGGATGAGCGTCGCCTGTTCAATGCCTTCTATAATGTGATCGATAACGCCATTCCGGAAGTCCCCCCAGGCGGATCCGTCACGGTGCGTGGACAGGTCGATGTCGGGGCGGACAGGCTCGTGATCTCCGTTGCGGACACGGGGAGAGGGATGCCTCCTGACGTGCGGGACGCGCTGTTCACTACACAGATCGTCAGCCGAAAAGCTGGTGGAACGGGGCTTGGAACCAAAATCGTGAAGGACGTGGTGGAGGCCCACAAGGGATCGATCAGAGTCGAAAGCGAAGTCGGAGTCGGTACGACGATCCACATTCATCTTCCACTCAACAGCGGACGGTAACGAATGGTGAGAAAGGCGGTGATCCAGCCTATCTGTGGTTTTCTTGTTTCTTGTGCCGATCTCGCGCACATTGGCGAACCGGCAGCGCCCTGGCCGTCATCTCTCCTCACGTGATTCATACGTGTGATCCGATCCGCGCCAGCCGGTCGTGGTGGAATCGGATTATGCGGGAGTCCTGATACGAAGAGAGTGTTGGCGGGTGTTGCCAGGTAGAGTCAGGTGAGGCGAGGCCGTTCAGGAACGAGAGACTTCTTTGCGAACGCGCCTCTTCACGGCAAGGACGATCAGTTCCCTGTCTCGAATCGCATAGACAATTCGATAGTCGCCCTCGCGAATCCGATAGAGGTGATCCAGGCCCTCGAGCTTCGTGACGCCGGGGGGGCGAGGACTGGTGCGGAGTGCATGGAGCCGTCTCACGAGAAGTTTTCGAAGCGGTTTATCGAGTGCTCTAAGTTGCTGCTCAGCAGGAGGGGCGACAAAAATTGTGGAGATCGCCTGGTGCAATCAAAGCCCCAATTCTTTCAAAATGACATCAAGCGACTGGGCGCCTTTCTTGTTTGCCTGGGCCAAGGCGGCGCGGGCATCGACGAGATCGATACGATCCTCCAGGGCCTCCAGGAGTCGCAGGTCATCGATGGGCACCACCGCGGCGACCGCTCGGCCACGTCGGCGCAACAGAACACGCTCGTTGCCGAATGCCGCGCGGTTGATCGCATCGGCGAACCCCTCTCGCTCCTTATTTCCCTCTGGATTCCCCATGGCGCACCTCCACAGACAGCGTCTGGTCAGACGGACAACGGACAGATGGTTCGAACGGTGCAACCTGTACCGTGGGCAGGGGAGGAAGTCAATCGACGGAAGCGCCTCATCTGTGCCCCGGTATCAACAAGGTGATTGGCTGCACGTACCTATTCCTTTTTTCTTGTAATTGGGGTATGAAGTGGGGGCGGCGATTGCGTCGCGGTGCCATCTTACTCATCCACACATCAGAGGAGACACTCAATGGCTAAGGGCATGACACAGAAGAAAATGGCCAAGAAGAAACCAGCCAAGACGGTGAAGGAAAAGCGCGCTGCCAAGGTCGCCAAGAAGAAGCGCTAATGCAGCCCGCGCTTCGGCCGTTCCGACCGAAGCAACATCCACTGCGCCCATCGGCGTGCGTCAGCAGCAAGCCGCGCACGTTGGTGGCTGCGCTCTGGGGCCTTGATCTCTCCCAGCCCTTGCACAGCCCGCACGCCGCCATCTCGTTCGCTCATCCCGTATAAGGTTATCCTGCACGCTCGTTGGGTCAGCAATCAGTCGCCATTCTTGACCCCGGCGCAGCTTGCGCCGAGCCAGTGGCCCTTCATGTCCACGTGAACCTTTCCCTCGGCACCTCCTTGCACCATGTCGATGCTAGCCACGATGCTTTCAGGCGTCTTGGCCTCCATGGTCATCTTCGAGGTGGAGGCGCGTGGCGCTGGGCATGTCTTCTCAAGCACGAGTCTGTTCGCGGACTTCGTGATGATTTTTTGGGTGCATTGATCCTCGCCGTCTGACTTCTTGTTTATGCGGTCCTCATCCAGGTCTTTTTGCGTTATGCAACTCGGGTAGACGTGTGTCGAGGGTTTTCCCGCACGTGCCTGCATCATCGCTTCGATCTTGGCGCGCTGTTCCGGCGACATCTTCGCGAGCGTATCGGGTGGAGCAGGCATGCCGGTCGTCAGGGTGGTTATGGTCATTTCCCAGGCGCCTGGTTTGGCGTTGAAAGAATCGGCGAGCGCGCATGATGCCATGAGCGGAATGATCGGACCTGGGATAAGCCCAAGGACCATCGTCAGCAGGAAGAGTCCGAGCGCCCACGTCATTCTGGTCATGTTCGTTCCCTCTCCAATGTTAGGTGTCAGGGTGTGTACCGGTACGAGAGTCCCTATCCGATGACTGCCGTGCTGGTGATCGCACGCTCTTTGAACGTCACGAGTGCTTTAGGGGCGACGTGTCTCAGCCATGATCACGCTACGGCAATAGTGCCTTCAATGCTGAACCCTGTCTTCGAGACCGTCACAGGTGAGGCGCCGGCTTCCTTCAGCTTATCTCCCAGGCCGGATGAAACGAGAACCTGTTGAAGGCTTTCGGGAGTCTGATCGAGGAGAAAGTCGAGCCCGAGGACAGCGTAATGGAGGGGGTGACCATGCGGGTCATCGACACGGAAGACCTGTGCGCGACTGGTTCCTTCCTCGAAATCGGTGATGTGGTGTTTGGGAAACTGCTGGCGCAGGTAGAGGCGGATCACGTCAAACTTGGCTAGATTGCTCACGTGTCTTGTTTGTACCTTTCCCGATATATCTTGTTCAAAGGGCGACGAGGATTGGTTTTCCCTTCGGCACCCATGATAAGGATCACGCAACTCAGTATACGCCCTCGGTCGTTCCGAAGTCAGGAGGTCTGAAACAGTTCCTGGTGGCCTTCCCCGTTCCGCAGAAGAGACTCCACACGATTAATCTTTCTTGGCCGAGGCTCGTTTTCGATTCTTAGGAGGACCGGATGTGATCCGCTTGATGAGAAGGATATCGCGGGAGCGGACGTCGCGAAGAATGGCCCGCCGGATCTCAGAGGGGAATGCTTCAGGTGGATGGACGCCCAACAGTTTACGCGGGAAATGCTTCACGAAGAGCGCCGCCATTTCCGCCGTCGCCCATGCGATCGGTGAGCAGAGCAGGCCGCGCCGCCGGAGCAGATACAGACTTGGCACTGTCGCGTCCCACCGGATGAGCGTTGGCTGGTCATGTTTCATTCCTTCCACGACCACCGCGGCGGCAAATCGCGCATTGTGGAGAATGCCTTGATGGAGTAATTGATGCACCGTGCCGGGCGTCGGGGTTCTGGGGAACTGTGACGGCATCAGGCCACGCGACTTTCGTAGTTTCCCCTGCCGATACCATCGCCGCAGTTGGTCAATGTCCGCCCCGCCGATCTTGGCATCCATCGTCCGCAACGGGATCACATGCGGCACCGTGACCACTTCATCCTGAGCCGCCAGCACCACACCCACAGGCCCAATCGGTGCCGGGAATCGAAAGACCTCACGGTCGCTGAATCGTTGACCCAGCCGGAAACGGCCGTGGCGATAGAGGCGTGGCCGCGAGACGGCTTCATCGAACGCGACTTCTGCTGACCACTGTGAGACCGGACTGTCGCTCTCCGTCGCCTCATACAGCCGCACGTGAACTGTCTCTACTGTTTCGAGCAGGTCTGCGCTGGCGGCGATGAGGAGGTTCGTGAGGCCCGGCGCGACACCAGCCGTGATCACCGCCGTTCGACGTATCTTCTGGAAGCCTCTCTCGAAACGGAGTTGCTCCGCCTGAAAGGGACTTTCGGTCAGATGGGCAGCCATGTCGAGATAGTGGGTACGTAGGCGGAGTGCGGCGCGAAGGACGATCTTATTCAGGACGGCAGGACAAGCGTTGATCAACAGCTGAGCCCCGCGAGCTGCTTTAACGACACTCAGTATATTACGGGCATTCACCTCGTGCACTGGAATCGGGGAGGTCTTGCCCAAAAAGCGTCGCGCCCGCTCCGGATCGCGATCCCCGCCGGAGACACGATGCCCCTGCCGCGCCAGTAATTGCACCAGCAACGAACCGGTTGCGCCCACTCCGAGAACGAAGACCCTCATCGGGGCGGCACTGTACCACAGTTAAAGGAATTCCGGATCACAGTTTTGAGCGGATCCCATTGCGGCAAGTGGCGATAAGGCGGGTCCGAACGATGATGGGAGGCGTGATCACGCGATGAAGCCGGCGAACTCCTTGCCCGCACTTCTATCTGAAGACCCCGATGATGACCGTTCTCATACCGTCCATGGCGCTGCGACGTGTTCGCGAGGCCCTCACGTGCAGAACTGGTTCTACCTCGCTTTCGAGGGGACGCCACGATCACTTCTTCCGGTACACGTTCAGCCCGACTTTCTCCTCTCGGTTTGGAATGGTCACATTCCCTTCCGTCGAGGCAATGATGATCGTCTTTCCCGAAGCAGAGGGCCCGAACTCTTTGGACAGATCCACCTTGATCGTCAGCATTGTCCCTTCGATGGTCATCTCCACGTTCTTCATGATGGTGGCCTCTCAGTGATGGACGAAGCGTGAACGGGCTCTGTCAGAATAATAGTGCAACCTGTACAGCGAGGAGGGGAGGAAGTCAATCGACGGAAGGGCCTCACGCAGTGCGAAGGCTCGGCCATTCCTGCGGGCGTGGGATCACTGAGGGATCGGGTTTCATCGATCAATAGGGATGTCCGACCCCATTGTTGTGTCTTCTGGGCCTGTCACCCTCCAGCAAACACCGGCCGAAAACCGGCGTCAGTCAGGATGCGGGCGACTGTCTCTCGTTGGTCACCCTGAATCTCGATCCGTCCCTCCTTCACCGTGCCCCCGGCACCACAGGCTTGCTGCATCTTCTTGGCGAGTGTCTCTTTCTCGGCCAGGCCGATGCCAGTGAATCCCGTGACGACCGTCACGGTCTTGCCGCCGCGGTGTGCGGTCTGGCGAATGATATCCACCCGCCCACGGTTCTTTTTTGGTGCGGCTGGTTTCGCGTCAGTCAGGGCGAGGCCATCAGCAGCCTGCCGCGCGTCTGGAGCCGATGGCAGTTCCACATTCTTCAGGGCTGCGAAAGGACTGGTCCAGACGATCGGCTCACCACTCGTAGGAATGCGTTTCTTCTCGCTCATCGCTGAGCCCTCTTACCGAAACATAATACGCCGGACCTGCGTCATTGCCCAAATGGGGTTGAAGCGCCTTTGAGGATCGTCAATTCAATGTGCGCGGTGTTGGTCCCGTCCCCCATCCAAACCTGTCCTTCTTGAATGGTACATTGCAACTGCATGTTACGCTGCGAAAGCTGAGCCAAAGCGCGGCTTCCGTCCTGGGGCAGATTCATCACGGCCAGATTATTCAACCGCTCGAGTGTGGCCAGGTTTTTCTCCCACCACTGGTCAGCGCCACGACCGCCATAGGTATAGATGCAGACCTGTTTCGCGCGACCGCAGGCCTGGCGAATGGTTTTCTCATCTGGCTGGCCCACCTCGATCCAGAGGTCGATGGCGCCCGTCAAATCCTTGTGCCAGAGAGCAGGCTCCTCTTCAGTGCTCAGCCCCCGGCCAAACGACAAGGCCTCATGCGCGTGCAGCGCGAAGGCCAGCAGACGCACCATCATGCGCTCGTCGGTTTCAGACGGATGGCGCGCCAGCGTGAGTGCATGGTCCTGATAGTACTGGCGGTCCATGTCGGAAATCTGCACGGTCGCTTTGAAAATGGTGGCGTTCGAGGCCATGGACTTGTGGTTCCTTGATTCCAGAAAGATTCAGATAGATTGAGCCGGTAGCCTGTTCTCACATGTCTTTATAGGCGATGTACCACCCTTCGACCCGCTCCCGCGCCCAGGGCGTTTTTCGGAGAAAGGTAAGGCTGGATTTCACGCTGGGGTCGTGCAGGAAACAGCGGATCGGGACGCGGCGCCCCATCTCGGCCCACCCATACCGCTCAACCAGTTCCTTGATGATGGTCTCCAGCGTGATCCCGTGCAACGGATCGCGGGGATGGGAAATACTCATGAGCCTATGCCGAATGGAATGAGTCTGATGGCCGAAGATGAAAGGCTCATACCGTATAGCATATAGCACGAACAAGGAGCCACTAGTCTATGGCTCATGACTGAACGACGTGATGGACATGAAGAGAAGCGGGTATGGTTGATAGCAAAAGCGTAAGACATGCGGGAAGAGCGCGAAAGGCGAGACTTTCGCTCTGGGACGAGGACTATTTGCGGATTCCGAGCATCATGGAAGAACGCTCGCTGGCGTATCGCGCCCTCTTTTTCCGGGTGGCCCAGCAGCAGGGCCTGCTGCCGGGTCCAGGGGAGATTGTGTTGATCGGACTGCGGCACACGGACGCCCAGTGGCAGGATGATCTGAACGACCTGCCGGAATCCTGTCGGAAAGAAGGTGTGGACTGGAAATCGCCGGTCGACGTCTCGCAGCATCTGGCCGGGGTCGTCAGGCGACTCTTTCTGAAATCCACCTGCGACCGTGATCTGGTTGTCGCCGCGGCCAAGAAAGTGATCGCCCAGCAGGAGCATGCTATCAGGAAGGCGCTGGAGCAATGAGCATGCATCAGCGCCCGCGGATCATTCCAAACCGGGCAAGAGCACGTCCGGGCCTTGAATCGTGCCGGCATTGAGCCGCTGCAGCGAAAAATTCGCAACCGCATCAACTCACTTCGCGTCTCTCGTCGTTCGTAAATCGTAAGCGAGCCAGGCGCGACTCGCACGATGAAACTTCCGGCCAGTCTCGCTGCTCTCCCAAGTCCCGCGCGAACAGCGACATTCGCTTCACGCCTCACGAACGACGCTTCTTGTCCCTGCCATCAGCTATAAGCCATTCGCTATCAGCTCTTGAGTTCCAGCCATCAGTTCTTCATCCCCTGGGGTTGATCAGATGGTCTTGGCTGTGGATTGGGGGCTTCGGGCACCGGCTGAGGAGTGTGCGGGGGGTGACGCGGAATGCAGCCGGATCCGAGACCGGTAACGACGACGAAAGCCACAACGAGAGCAGGTATGCGACGCATCATTATCCTTCTCCTGTGTTAACGATTCACGTTCATCACGAACGACGATTCACGGCTCCCGCGGCAGCCCCACGCGCTGAAGCGCGCTCATGGGACCGTGCTTCCGTAGTATCGCAAGTTGGGCAGCGTCCTTCACCAACAACGCCCCGGCAAAGCCGAGCGCATTGATCGAGATGCCCTCGAAAAACTCTTGGGACCTGGGCACCACTAACAGCCACTGTCTGGTTACGAGCAGGTTATACGGAGCCGAGGGTGCCTCAACGGACAACCCTACGGCGCGGAGCAGCGAGTGATAGCAGGAAAGCAACGATGAAGCGCCGTCCCTATGTGGATCGATCCACTCTGGATCCATCGGGGCATAGGCATGCAAGAAGGGCAAGCCGGGCACCAGGCCTGTGGCGCCGGCCATCTTCACGGACTGCAATAGCGGCTCGATCGGCAGTCGGGGTTCGATGGAAGCGGGAAGGGGGATCAGCTGTAGATGTTTGTGACGCTGACTGGCCCCGGCGGATGGTCCGGCGTTGTAGAAGCTCAGTCCATCGATCTCGGCGAGGCAGATCAGCAGCGCCGCGCAATCCTCGCTGGTGAGCAGCGTCTCTTGAGGCTCGAACGAACGCGTGACGATCAAGAGATGATGATCGACCACATTGAACTTGTTGAGCAAAGCCACATGGGTTGGGGAGACCTCCGTCACGAACAGGTCGGGATCGTATGGTAGGAAGGGGTTGGCGTCAGGTTGCGTGGCGATTGCGAGCGCTTTCATGGCGAGGGCTGTGATGACGCGCACCTGAAACGCCACGCCACTCTGCTCGATCACCTCTGGAGTCGTAGGGATCGAGAGGATCGCCTTGCGCTCACGGGCATGGGCCGTTCGTTCGAGCAGAGTGGGCCAGAGGGTGCCGGGCTTGAGGAGGTGGCCGTGCTGATTCATAGGTAGGAGGAAGAGTACGGGAAGTGGGGGCCGATAAAAAGAAGAAAGTTGGAGGATGCCTTCGGGCTTCGCTCACGTACCTCCCGGAGCAATCCTTCCGGCCTTGACCGGGCGGAAGCCTTCTGGAATTCCCGCAGCACGGTCTCGCGACCGTGGCGCGTTGGAGGGTGGCCTGGTCGGTTCCTGTGCTCGCGGAACGCACGCTCTCCAAAGGACCTCGTTCGACGCGTGCAGCTGGGGATCAGTGAGGATGTCCTTCCTCGCTCCGAATCCCCTGCGACCCCTTCGATGTTCTGGACCGGACGTGGTGGGTCGCGGATTCCTTCTTGTGTTCCGGCAGCCGAATCATGTAGCGACGTTCGATGCCGTATGTCACCAGCACCTTGCCTTGCCGGCTCAGCCGATCGACTTCGTTAAAGACCTGGCCCCAGGACAGGTCCGGGAGACTCTTCGTCAACGTATCCAGATCGCATCCATGCGTGCGTTTGACTTCGCCAAGAATGCGATCTGTCACGGGTTTGTGTGAAGCCATGATCAGATCCTCCTTTCATGTTTGAGTCCCCAGTGCAACCTTCGGCACGAATCCTTGCCGTTTACGGCGCTCTTTCCGATCCGGGATACACGATGGCGAACTCTTCGTCAGGCATCATCTGTTGCGAGAGGCCGGCCAACTCCTCGGCCGCATCGTCCCCCAGACCATAGGCACGAATCGCCAGCATTTTAAGAAACTCGCCCATCTCCCGCTTGGCGCCCCACCGATCTCCCAGGCTGACGGCACCACGGATTCGGTCCAGTTTCTGCGTGTACGGTGAGAAATTGTAAGAGGGATATTTCTTCGTGAAGTACGTCGTCAGCCTGCCCTCAAGGTCATCCAGCCAGGTGACAGGCGGAGAGAGACGTTCGGTAGGCGCAGCAGTAGCCAGCAGGAAGGACGGGGTCTCACCGGCCTGAACGGGATTCGGTGCAAGCACAGAGATGGCAGGAGGCACAATGATCGATGCCAAGAGGGGAAGGACTACTCTGTGGCTGACAGTCCCCATGAGGACCCTCGTTCCAAAGGATCCGCCTGCGGGTGTGGATGCTCTACGACAAAGAATCCGGCGTAGGAGTGATGGGGACTGCGGCGAGATCCGGCGCGCAGGATGACGGGGGAGGCGTGCGGAACAGACTGCAGCCACCGTCACTGGAACGTCATCGAAATATGCTACGCCGATAGGGAGGCTCGGTCAACCCCTCCTCGACAGGCGAGGGAGCAGGGTCTCGGTGAATCATATGACGAACGCCCGACAGAGCTACCGCGCGCCGGTTAACGGCCGCCGTGCACGAGGATCTGACGGCTGCGATAGATCGACAGCGCGCGCTGTTCCGCCTCTTCTGCCTCGGCATCCCGTCCCATCCTCTGGTAGAGGTCGGCCAACAGGGACAACGTGGCCGCCTCAGTCCCGGCATCGCGCAAGGTCTGAGAGAGAAAGCGCGCGCGCTTCCCCAATTCGATGCCTTCGGTCAGCCGTTCATCCTCACCATCTAATTGAGCAAGCCGAAGCTGAAGCATCGCTTCGCTCGTCATATCCCGTTCGACTTCAGCCAGATGAAGGCCCTTGTCGTAATAGAGGCGGGCAGCGTCAACCCGATCCAACAGCCAGTGCGCGTTCCCCAGCGCCACGACCGCCGCAAGTTGCTGACCGCGATCCTCACGGGTGCGCGCGTCTTGCCAGGCCTCCTGCAGCAACGACAGGCCTTGCTCGGTCATGCCGTTCCCCACATGTAGCAGTCCCAACTGAACCAACGTTTCGTTCCAGCCATGTCGATCGTTGACACGGTCGAACAGGGTGACCGCTTGGCTGAACGATGCACGAGCACTGTCCAGGTATCCAAGCCGGGCCGAGACGCGCCCCATGACCAACAGAGCCCGTGCATGAGCAGTCCGGTCAGATGAGCGGGCGAAAATGGGAAGGGCTTCCTGGAGTGCAACGAAGGCATCCTGGGTCTTGCCTTGCCGTTCATACACCTGTGCGATTTTCACCAAGGCGGTCGCCACGCCGCGGGCCTGCTTGTGCTCCCGGAACGTCGACAATGCGAGCTGATAGTAGGTCAGTGTTTCAGGAAAGTGGTGCTGGTGGTCGTGGACCTCGCCGATTCGGAGCAATTCGTCGCCCGTGAGCGTTTTGGCAGAGGACACCGGCTGAACAGGCACAGAGTGGGGGTGAGACCAGGGAGGACTCTGGTTCGAGAGTGGAACGAGAAGCAGGAGCCAGCCAGCAATCACGATCCAGTCCTCTCGTGATCCCAAAGCCTCGGCGAGATCCTGCGCCATGCCGATGATTCAAAGAAGGGCTCATCCCACGCAGGATCACCCAAAAGCATGCGCTTGCGAGAGGAGGAGGTCAAGGGAAGAGACGGAGAGTGGCCTGGTCGGCCTCCTGCTTGCGGAACGCGCGCCCCTCGAAGGGCCTCGTTCGACGCGCGCATTCGAGGATCAACCAGGCCGCCCCCCTGGAAGGAAACGAGCTAGCCTGGAAGGATCATTCATATTTCGTTGGACACGCGCGGTGGTCCTTCTCCCAAGACTGCGTCTAGCGTTCATCAGCGATAAGTAGCCTGCCGCTTGTTCGTCCTCCTTCCTCCAATCCTTGCGGTCGATTCAAAAGAATGAAAACCTCCATGTTGAGAGCGTGAGTGCTGAAGCATTGGCGATTCAATCAAATTTGAGGAATCGAAGTAGGGGGAGATTTGAAGAGGAGCGTACGGATTATTAGTCCTGAGCCGCGTGCTCGCGGAGAAGTTTGGCTAACTCGTCGACACATCGATTCAACGTGTTTTTCGCTGGAGGCTGCATGCTGATGAACTCGACTCCGAAGGCCTTCCCATCTACCCATCGGATTGGTGCCAGGTCGATCTCAAGCGGCGTCGCTTGATCAGGCAGTTTGATCTGGAGCTTTAGATACTCGCCTCGGGAGACTGCCACCTCACTCTCGATGGCGCCGCCGCTCAGGGAGAGATTCAGGACGCGTCCTTCCCCCTTCGCCACATCGCTCGTAAATGTGACCGTGCAGTTGATGGGAAATCTCGGATATTTTCGCTGCTCCATGCAGATTCACTCTCATCCGGACAGGCGTCGCAGCTTCCCACGTTCTACCTGAAGCTGGGCCGTATTGGTGTACTCGTGCAATCCGCGCGAGTACAATCATTGTCTGGAATTGTTTCCTGAGCCCGTCATCTTGTCAAGGACTGTTTGATTCTGGCTCCCGCAAAATGAAAAGGTTTCAGTCTGGAAGCATTTCGCGACAGTCGGCTGGAGTGCGCGTCATCGGATAACCACATAATCAAATCGGAACAGATAGGGAGTCGGGTCTTGCAAGCCAGCATTGCAGAACTCGTCCGCGGATGGCTCACACCGGTGCTCCGGCAGATCCGCTGATCTTTAACCGTAGGTATAGGTGGCAGAGGGGAGTGATATGAAGGGCTCAGGCGTCGCGGTTGATCCGCCGCTCAAAGGAGAGTGGGCTATCTTGAACCCGCCCGGCCATCCCAAATTGGCTTTTGATTTCCTGGCCACACAGGGCCCGAGGCTTCCCTACCGAGGTTCGACTTTGCTGCGACATCTGTTTGGTTCTATCGAGGTTGAGGCGACCTACGCCTGGAGCCAACCGGTGTTTGCTCCGCTCGATGGGGTGGTTGTCGCCTGTAGCGACGGGACCCCGGATAGGGAACGAATCAGTATGATCCGTGACCTGGTTAGGCTCCTCATGTTCCCTCCAAAGCCGGGGTCTCCATTTGCGGCTTACGGCGGCAACTACGTCATCCTCAAATGCGGAGACGTGTATCCCTTGTTGGCACACCTGCGATGTGGCTCCGTTCGTGTGAACGTCGGAGTTTCTGTGCGGGCTGGAGACCGGTTGGGAGAAGTGGGCAACTCCGGGTCTTCACTCCAGCCGCACCTGCATTTCCAAGTGATGACAAACGAACACCCATTTCCTCTCTTCCAGAACTTAGTGCCCTTCACGTTTCGTGAAGTCCGAAAGCGGATAGGGCTGGAATGGAAGACCATCTCGAATGCGGAGCTGAGCAATGGCGATCAGCTTCGTTTGTGAGACGCTCAGCAGCTGGTTTTGCCAAGACGGACAGAGATAGGTGGCCTCAGCCGGGGCGGACTGTGCCATTCGACATTGCGGAACTCGATTGAGGGCCGACCATTCTGTGCCCTTCCAGTCGCCGCTCCTTATCATTCGTGATGCCAATGTGCAGACTGTGGTCCGAGCACTCCAGGATGTAGACGATCTACTTCATTCTGGTGATTCCACTTTGTCCGAGGAGGCCGGTCGCTAGAGGTCACGAAAAGTGAGGGTGACGTCAGCCGCGGCGCAGTCGTTCTATCAGGCTGTCTGCTTGCAGTGGCAGAGAAGGCAGGTAGGGGTCTGGTTGGATGGTCCTGAAATGACGGACAACCAGGATTAAGACTAGTCAGTGAGTGGCGATCTGTGGTTGGCGCGATCTTGACAGGTCCACGCGTCAGGTCTAGCCTGAGCAATCGTCCTGTGTTCTGAGTCTTTCGGAGTGGCGGCAGTAGGATCTTCCACCTAGGAGAACCCATCATGAATCAAAAGAGACGCGTCCATGATGCGATCGTGGGAATTGTGGTGACGGCCGGAGTCGCGCTGGGGCACTATGTGAGCGCCCATTGGCTCCTGCTTCCCGCGGTGATTGGTGTAACGCTGATTCAGAGCGGGATCACGGGCTTTTGCCCCGTCTACTTCGCGCTCGATCGTCTTCTTCCTTCAGATGGCGCAGCCGATTCGTCCGGCTGTTGCGCAAAGTAAGCGTACAAGTCCATACAGTCGGTGGACTGGATTAGGGGACAGCCAGCCACTGTCCTCTCTCATTCTCAATTCAGGGATAGGCTATTGCTCGCTTGGGTTGGTGAGCTCGTCCGCGTGTGTCTGCATGCTTCAGCGAGGCTGGAGATGGGCATGGGAGCAGGTAAGGGAGGCAGAAGGGCAGTTCCTGGAAAGACGGTAACGAGCCGAGGTGCACGAATGGGCCGACCAGTGCGAACCGTGTTCGGAAGTCTAATGCACCACGCTCTGAATCAACCCTATGCGTGAGTACCGATATTGGATCCTGACGCCCCTTATTCTCTCAGAAGGCCAGGGCTCGTGATGAGACTGTAGGGAAAGGCACATTTTTGTTTCGGTTCCGGGGGGGCCATGCTAGCGTGACACAGGGTCAGAACAACGGAGGTTTCTTATGCTGCTCGATGCAATCTTGGTGGCTGCATTATATGTTTGCCCCGGAGATGTCTACACCGACCAGCCCCGTGAGGGCTGTCAACCTGTGCAGGATTCGAATAAGGAAGGGTTCAGCACGATTCCTGAGGCGCCAGAGTTCAATTCGAAATCGCCTGCTCCTGCAGCTGTCGAATCCGGAGGATCGTCGAAAGAAGCCGAAACTCGGTTTCCGGCCGCGTCGGCCAAGGACTGTGCGATGTACGACGAATGGGTCAAATTGTCCACCAAGTCGAGCAGCATTGGAGCCCGCGACCTTTCGCCCGGAGAGTTCGAACGGTGGACGAACTTGAAGCAAATCTTCGGGAATAGCCCGCCGCCCAACTGTCGGTAACGATTCCCTGTCCTTCCAGCGGCTCGACCATCTCTCGGTCACGTCCGGCTGAGCCTTCGCTCTCCGTCTCTACCGCGAAATCTCATCCGCGAACTCCCGCTCCAGAAAATTGGAACAGATAATGGGTTGGGTTGAGCCATCCAACCTTGCGGAGCTTGTCCGCGCACGGCCTTGAGAGGAGAGCCGTGAAGAGATTTCATCTCGCACGGGGTGCCGCGGATGGGCAGGCATCTCCGCCGAGCGTGAGGTGAAGGGGGATTCTCCGGGAGCGCGTTACGGCCGCCCGCAGGCAGTAGAGATCCGGCAGACCTGGTCTTCGACGAGCTATCACCCGAAGTAATCCGGATGCCTGGATCGAGCTGGGTCGGCAAGGGGATGTCCGATTGACAGCGGTCCACAGTATCCCGTAGGCTAAAAAAAGAGGGAGGACCAATCATGCCAATTCTTCTTGCTCTCTTTCTCGCCTTCGCAGTGGTCACTCAAGCAGCAGCCTTGGAGGGTTCTCAACCGACTGCAGCCTCTGCAGTCAAGGGTGATGTGATGTACTGGGAAGGTGATGAGGTCATCGTGAAGGAGATCTCTGGCCGAGAAGTGCGCCTGCGTGTGACCGCTGAGACGAAAATCGAAGGAGTGGCGGGGGGGCGATTGAAAACCGGCGACAAGATCGCTGCGCAGGTGAACTCCGATGGGCGTGCCCTCTCCATCACGTTGCAGATCCCGGACAGTGGAGCCAGCGTCATCCCGCCCGGCTCACGTTAAGCAGTGATACACCCTGGGGGCTGAGTGGCGATCAGTGCCAGTTTTTCTGATCTATCCAGGGACTTGATCGCGGCCTCGCGTTTGAGTGCAGCGCTTTTGTTGTCCTGATATTCGGTATACCGCACCCTCAACGGCCTGCGGTGTTTCGTGTACTTTGCGCCTCTGCCCCTTCTGTGCTCTTCCAGTCGCCGCTCCATATCATTCGTGATGCCGGTGTACAGACTGTTGTCCGAGCACTCCAAGATGTAGACGATCCACTTCATTTGGGTTTGTCCGGGGCGGCCGACTGGTTAAGGTCACGATACGTGGGGGCGCGGTACACGCGCGACTCGTCTATGCCGCGGTCGCCCGGTGATTCTTGGGCGCGTGTCTGTGCAGCGGTAGGGGGTGACTGTAGCCCGGTCACTTCGCAATCGTGATGCTGGGGACTCCGACGCGAGGCACCTCAGTGACGGTCATCTGGAACAAGAGATACAGCAATTGGAAGGCCTCGCGGTTCCAGCGTGCCAGCGGTCCCGTGGTGTTCACGGCGTAATATTTTCCGTGGAATTTAATCGACAGGTCGGCTTCCGAGGGAGCGCCATCCGACAGCAGGAGTTCCATTGTGTGGGCGGGATTTTCGTAGAACGGTGGAGTCCGCGAATCACTCTCGACATGGTATTCGGGGTCTTCTCCCAGCGATCGGCCCAGAAAGTTGAGGATGGTATTGAAGCTCCGCAGCCGGAAGTCTCCCTTGAGGGGGTATTCCCCTCCGACGTATCCCGGGCGGATGTCGAAGTAGACATCGTTGAGGTGCCCTTCCTCCGTGTCCTCGATCAACCGGCCCGTTCTTCGGGTGAGAGCGTGGCAGGGTCATAGTTGGTGATGACAATTCGCCCCGTGATTTGTTTTCGAAGAGTGTAGGTGTTGTCTTTCTGGCTGTAGGTCACGAGATACTCTTTCTGTAACGCCTGGAAGCCTTCGGCTGTGACGGAGTTGGCGGGAATCGTCCAGGTCCGAGTGTAGACGAGCGGTTCGGCATAGAGCTGGTTCGCGTCCTGAATAGCCGAGATGTGCGTCACCACGTGACGGAACATCTCGTAGCCCGTCCGATCTGCCGGCGTATTGCGGTAGGAGACCTCTTGGCCATTCTGCTTGATCCGCAGTTCCTGCGTCATCAGCCGGAGCATCAGATCGATGTCGTACCGCTGCCGGAGGAGGAGGAGGAACTTGGTTTCCTGAAAGGGGGTCAAGAGCCGCTGGGTGAACTCCTCCCCTTCGATCGGCACGATACTGAAGGTGGGGTTTTCCGCCACGCTGCCGCCGAAGATCGGCATGAGCGCCTTGCTGGCCTCTCCGGTGAGTGCCGGAGTGGCACCGGCGCTGACACGGAAATCGAACGTCGCGGCGATATTCGATACGCCGGTGAAGTGAATCGGCTGATGCTGATGGGCGCGGGCGATGTTGATGAGCAGTTGTTTGGAGATGGCATCCGTGACGGCATCATCGTAGGCCGTCACTGCGCGATTCAGCGTAATAGGTGAGAGGCAGCCGGTCACGGCCAGGCTGCAGATGACTCCGGCCAGGGTGAATCGCGCGGAGGATGTTGAGCGCTGTCCCATCGTCATGTGAACAACCATCGAACGAGTCCGACCATTATTCGGCGGGTTTGTATCATAACTGGCACGGGATGCCTAGCGGATCGCTGCCAGGTTGTCTGATTCAGGGAACCCTCCGTTAGGAGGACTTGGGGTCGGGCTGAGGTGGCCCGGAAATATAATAATAGATACCTGGATTAAGACTCCTCCGTGCGCGTGCTTGAGAGGGGATCCATGAAGAGATCTCATGTCGTATTGGGCATCTCGAATGGGGAGGTCTCTCCGCTGCGCGTGATGTGAATGGGATGCTCCGGGAGCGTGTGACGGCCGACAGGCAGGAAGCAGAGATTCGACAGACCCGGCCCTGACGAGCTACCGACCAAAGTAATCCAGTCAGATCCCGTCCTCGCCTCGTCCGCGCGAGAGGCGGGACTGCGGCGGATTCGTGCAGGAACCATTCGATCACGCCTTGTGTGTGCTCCAGTCAGGCCCTGTCTCAATCACATCACGCTTGCATGATCGTTCCAGGGTGTCCGCCCGGGAGCGGCCGCGCTGTAGGTCTCTGCCCACACTTCTCCTACTTCCCACCTGTGAACGGTTCCTTCTAATGAACTCGGGGAGTGAAGGTTTTTCGGACAGATAGACACGTCCCGAGTGAGTGGACACAAAAAGGCACGGCTTATGCTCACCAGCAGTTCTGCCGAGGATTTTCTGCGAGGACACGGCGATAGTCCGATCGCAGGTATACAACGGAGGCCAAGATGATTTTTCACAGACACATCACGCGGTCAGGTTGCAGGGTGGTGTCGGTGGCCATGCTGACGGTCATCGCGGGGTCCTTCTCCGAAGAGGTCTTCTCGCAAATCGCACGATTTGCAGCACGAGATCCCGGCGTACGCACCGGTTCCAGTGGCGCGGGCGGGATGCTGCCAGGATTAAGCCCGTTGGATAAGGAGGTCTTTGGAGTCGGGCTGGAAGCCTTTCAGGAAGTGGCATCCGTCCAAGGCACGTTTCCGGACACGGAAGCGGGGCTCGGGCCGCGCTTCAACCTGGACAGTTGTGCCGGCTGTCACAAGCATCCGGATATAGGGGGGACTAGCCCGTTTACGAATCCGCAGATCGAGGTGGCCAAGAAAGAAGGAGCGAACAACGAGATCCCACTGTTTATTAAGAAAGACGGTCCGGTGCGCGAAGCCAGATTCAAGCATAATCCTGACGGCACGCCCGACGGCGGGGTCCATGCCCTCTTCACGATCACCGGGCGAGCCGACGCGCCGGGCTGTTTTCTTCAGCAACCGGATTTCCGCACCGCGGTCGCCCGCCAGAACGTGGTGTTCCGCATTCCGACTCCGGTATTCGGAGCGGGCCTGATCGAAGCGATCGACGACGATGCGATCCTCGCCAATCTGATGACCAATAGCGCCACAAAGCAGGCGCTCGGCATTCGCGGCCGGCCGAACGTGACGGGCCGTCCCAACACCAACGGGAACGACGGCACCATCACCCGCTTCGGGTGGAAAGCCCAGAATAAGTCGCTCGAACTGTTCTCCGCTGAAGCCTACAACGTTGAACAGGGCGTGACGAGCGATCTCTTTCCGCAGGAGCGCGATGAAGCGCCGGCCTGCCGCTTCAACCCGACGCCGGAAAGCCCGACGCATTACGAGGCGGCCAAGCCGCTCGATGTCCCCAGCGATGTCGTGAAGTTTGCCGCGTTCATGCGCTTACTCGCACCTGCGACGCCCCTGTCCGACACGGACACCATCGTTCGGGGCCGGAAGTTGTTCGGAGACGTCGGCTGCGCGCTGTGCCATACCCCGACGTTGCACACCGGCAAGTCCTCCATAGAGGCATTGCGGGACAAGGACGTCAATCTGTACTCCGATCTGGTGCTCCATAACATGGGGACTGGCCTGGCCGACGATGTCAGCCAGGGCAACGCTGCGGGCGATGAATTTCGCACGGCGCCCTTGTGGGGCCTCGGGAAGCGAATCTTTTTCTTGCACGACGGGCGCACCAAGGATCTGCTCGAAGCGATTCAGGCCCACGCCGGGTCAGGCGGCGGGCAGTATGTGCCGTCAGAAGCGAACCAGGTGATCGCGCAATTCAACCGGCTCAATGAAATCGAGCGGCAACATGTGCTGAACTTCCTGCGTTCGTTATAGCCAGGTGTCTGGCTTGGTAGCGCCTGAGTCGGGTAAAGAAGGAGAAGGACCATGATCCAAACCGGGAGGCTCATTGCAGCACTCGCAGTGATGCTGTTCCTGGCTCCCACCAGTCCTGTCCGGGCAGACGGATTTTCCGGTGGGATCGAGGACACGTTTGGGCCCCGGTTTGGGGCCGATCCGCATCAAGCCCCGCGTGTTCCGTTGGACCAACGCCACCGGCCGCGGCCTGCGTTCGACCCGGCCGGCTCGATCCGGCACTGGAACGAAATCGCCATCGATGCGACCGGGCTCGACCACACGCCCGTCGCGCCGGGGGAGAGTCGGGTCTTCGGCGAGCAACTCGGACCGGCCCGAGCGAGCCGGGCGATGGCCATCATCCATCTCGCCATCTTCGATGCGGTCAACGCCATCGAGGGCGGGTACAAGAGTTACACCGGAGTGGGATCTGCTCCGATCGGAACGTCGATGAAAGCCGCCATCGCCCAAGCCGCCCACGATACGCTGGTCGCGCTCTTTCCCTCGCAGGCCCAGAGCTTCGACGACCAGCTTGCAGACGATCTGACCGACA
This sequence comes from uncultured Nitrospiraceae bacterium, assembly GCA_963726635.1. GTDB lineage: Bacteria > Nitrospirota > Nitrospiria > Nitrospirales > Nitrospiraceae > Palsa-1315. Next base: position 65,426 of record CAVSCZ010000006.1, on the reverse strand, counting down.
TTCCGAACGGACGGTTGAAGACGAACGGCATCGGGCTGGGCAGACGGACCGCCGCAGCCATTCTGGCTGCGCGAGCCAACGATGGCTCACAACGTCCTGAGCCGCGCGTCGGCATTGAGTTTCTCACGAGCAACGAGCCGGGGAAATGGCGCCAGGACCCGATCAGTGTGATCCCGCTTGCCTTGGGAGCCTACTGGGGCGAGGTGACGCCGTTTGTGCTGGAGACCTCCCGAACAATTTCGGGTCCCACCGCCGCCCAGGCTGGACAGTCCGGAATATACGACCGCCTTTAACGAAGTGAAGGCGGTGGGAGGGGATGGGGTCGTGACGCCGACCACGCGGACAGCGGAGCAAACGCAGATCGGGACGTTCTGGGCATACGATGGAACCCCGAGTTTGTGTGCCCCGCCACGGCTCTACAACCAGATCACCATGCGTATCGCCCACAAGATGGGTACGGACACCAATCCCCTGGAACTCGCACGGCTCCTGGCCCTCGTGAATGTCGCGATGGCGGATGCCGGGATCGCCGTGTGGGAGTCCAAGTACTATTATCAGTACTGGCGGCCGGTGACCGGGATTCGCGAATCCGATGAACATACCGGCCCGACCGGGCTCGGCGACGGGAATCACTCGACGGCCGGAGACATAACCTATTCGCCGCTCGGAGCGCCGGCCAGCAATCTCACTGGGCCGAATTTTACCCCGCCGTTTCCGGCCTATCCGTCCGGGCACGCCGGTTTCGGAGGCGCGCTCTTCGAGATGCTTCGCAAGTACTATCGAACGGATCGCATCCCGTTCACCTTCATCTCGGACGAGTTCAATGGTGTGACCCGGGACAACACTGGTACCGTGCGGCCGGTGGTGGAGCGCAGCTTCTCATCACTCTCACAAGCGGAGGAAGAAAACGGGCAGAGCCGCATCTATCTCGGCATCCACTGGGCCTTCGACAAGACCGAGGGCATCGCGCAGGGCCGCCGCGTGGCCGACTACGTGTTCAAGCACACCCTGCAGCCGCGGCATCAACGAGGCGACGGACGGTGAGGGGATACCCTCCAGCCAGCCGGCAGTTTAGAACCAGACCTGTTGCAGGCGACAGTCGAAGCCGCGTGAGTCCACGCGATGAGATCTACTCTGCCCCATCAGAAATTTCCGGCATCCAACGTGCCATCTCCCTGGCTGCCCTTTCTCCTGGCTTCACTCCTATTGTTGCTGGAGATGACGGTAGCCTGGCAGGTGACGAGTGAGAAGGCGGGGTGAAACGCCCCGTACGTTCCGGTACCGCAGCTCGACCGCACTAAGTTTCGGAAGGGGAAACTAGAGGGGGCATTTCCCTGTTCTGATCTTCGCGCGCGTATTCTGTTAGCGCAGACCAAGTGCTGGCAAGATTGCGCGCAAGAACTGATGTGCAATTTGCGATGTCCGGCGTGGTCGGGATGGAAGCCCTCGAAGTCGAACACCATGCCGCCGCGAACGGGGTCAGGACGCTCCTTCCATACTTCCCATAAATGCCCGCGTTTCCATCACGATCCGGTTGACTCGCATTACTTGAGCGAGTAGCCTGAGCGCATTTCAGTCATTCGGTTGCCTTGATTATGCTGACAATCGGAGGGTTTCATGGCGACAGATCAGCAACCGATTCGCCGCTTGGTTTTATGTTTCGACGGCACCTGGAACAAGGTCGAAAGCCGCACCAACGTTTCCCGCCTGTTTGAAACGATCCTCGACCGTGCGGCGGACGGCGGGGAGCAACTGAAGTTCTACGATGAAGGCGTGGGCAGCGCAGCCGAGGCGACGACCCCGTGGAAACGTATCAAAGACGGGCTATTGGGCGGCATCTTCGGCGACGGGATCCAGCGCAACATACTCCAAGCGTACTGCTGGCTGATCGAACATTACGACTCTCCCTCAGGCGGCTCCCATCCGGAAATCTATATTTTCGGTTTCAGCCGAGGAGCCTTTACCGCCCGGCTCTTGGCAGGATTGCTGGGAGCCTCCGGCCTCTTGAAGAGACAGGCCGTAATGGATTACGGCAAACTTCGCCGTAACCAGGTTACGTGGGACAACGAATTGGTCCAGTTGGCCTGGTCGAGATATAAACCTGGACGTTCGGCGTGGCGCTCTGTTGGACAGCGTGGTCCCGGTCAGCACGTCGGTGATTGGGAGAATATCGCTCAGCCGGTTCCCGTTCGATTGCTTGGCGTCTGGGACACGGTGGGTCGGTACGGAGTGCCGACGTGGAGTTGGGGGAGTGGATTTTTTAAGCCGATCCGGTTCGGCGATTCTTTGATCGGCCGCCACGTGGAGCATGCACGTCATGCCATGGCAATCGATGAGCATCGGGCGGATTTCAACATCCGGTTGTGGGAGGGCGTGAGCGCCACGTGGGCAAGCGCCAACTTATCCGATCTTCCGGTGACCACGATCCATCAACGGTGGTTTGCGGGAGCGCATGCGCAAGTCGGCGGGGGCTACGAGAATGATCTGCTCTGCCATCACCCGTTGCAGTGGATGGCCGAGGAAGCGAGAACATTGGGCCTCGGGTTGATGGATGCCGGGCCGAAGAAAATCTTTCGTTTTGCTCCACTCTCGCGCGACCATCTCGCTCCGATCATCGACTCGCACGCTGAATTCGCCTTTGGCACATACCGCTGGATCTCGGATCCGATTGCTCGTCAAATTCGGGTCGGGTCTACCACCACCAGCGATTTCACCATGAACGTGGACATCGCACCCAGCGTGGCCGAGAAGGTCATCGGAGACGCGGCCTATCGCCCAGTCAATTTGTACCATCAGGGCCGGCTGGATCTTCACGCGGTCTCTGACAACAGCTAGCGTTCATTTGGAGGCACGATCATGAGCCTGCTTTTATTGGACATCGCCTTGTCACTCATCGTGGTCTTTGTGCTGCTGTCGGTGCTGTGCTCCAGTCTGCTGGAGTCGTATGCGCAGTGGGTGGGCGCGCGCGCCAGCTTTTTGCGTAAAGGACTTCTCCATCTGGTGGGTGACGACGGGCTCTACCGGCAAGTGGTGAATCATCCGCTGTTGGAAGCGCTAGGAAAGGGAGGGAGTCGCGGGCCGGGACCGGCATACATCCCGTCCATGTTGTTTACTGACGCCTTACTCGATAGCGTCGTTGATCGAGCGGTCAAAATCAAAACCGGCACCTCGGCGATCGACACCACCCCGCTGGAATTGGAGGGGTTGCGTGTTCACCTCGCAACGCTCGATGAAGCCAAATTTTCCATCGCCTCTGCGCTTGCCCCGATCGTGAGGCGTTCGAAAGACATGGACAGGGTCCGATCCGAAATCGCGAAATGGTATGAGGCTCAAACAGACCGCGTGACCGGCTGGTACAAGGCCTTTGCACGCAAACATCTCCTGGTGTTCGGCCTGCTGGCTGCCGTCCTGTTCAATATCGACACTATCGCCATCACAAAGCAAGTCGCGGCTGAGCCGGGATTGCGAAGCATCCTTGTGGGCTATTCCATCAATCCAGAGTTTCGAAAGCTAAGCCAGACAGATCCATCAGCCGATCCGGAAAAGGCATCGTCCTCTGCATTGGCAGCCGGCAAGGAGGCAAAGCAGCTCTTGGAACAGGCCCATGGACTGCCGTTCGGTTGGAGCCGCACTCCCTTGGAATGGTGGAATGCGGGAGACGTTGGGGACTCGGCTCTTCACCATCTTCGGATGGTTGCTGACGGGACTCGGGGTCAGCTTGGGCGCGCCGTTCTGGTTCGACTTGCTGAACAAGGTCGCAAGCCTGCGAGCCTCAGGGCCCAAACCCCTCTTGGTGGAGGAGACAAAAACGTAGAGACCGCTTCCATTCGAATCTGTATCGGTTCTTCTTCGGGGATCTAGCGGGATCATTGCTTGACCTTCGCACATTCCGGCTTGGCGGTCTCCGAAACCAATGTTCGAGTCGTCCGCCCGCGTGGCTGGTTCTTCCCTTCTCTTAGCTCTGACTCCTCTACACATCTGTTGAGCTTCACCTTCCGATAGAGTATTGTTCCGCGGCAGTTCGGAGACCTCCCATGCCTGAGCAATCGGACACACTTGTGCGGGATCGGCTGGCCCGGCAACGGACCGAGTTGGCGAACGAGCGCACGCTGCTGTCGTACATCAGAACCGCCCTGGGGTTTTTCATCGTCGGCATTCCGGCTGTCTGGTGGATGGAAGGCCCCGTCATTCAAGCGCTGGGTGTGCTGTCGATGGTCACGGGCGTCGTGTTCCTGGGGGTCGGGACTCAGCGGTTTTTCACCATCAAAGCGGGGATCAATCGACAACCGGACTAGTCCTGTGGACGCTCGACTCGGTACCGTCCACCAAATCGAAAGTGGATGAAGAAGCTACCAGAAACCATTTTTTCGGTGTCCGCGCGCATCGCTTGCCTCGCGTGAGTGTTAGCTAATGGACACAGATGAAGAAATGAGGAGACGCATGGTGAATGGAGCAGGGCTCTTGATCAATGGTGGCGTACCACGCCAGGTGAAGACCTGGGTCGCGGTCGGGATCTTCCTGGCATGGCTTCCCGGATGCGTGACCTCCCCGGTCTATACGCTTCCCCGTCCAAAGCCGGATCAGACCTCCTGCATCCATCCCCTGAAACAACCAGGAACCCTGGTCGGGGTGGCTATCTCGGGAGGAGGAAGTCGAGCTGCCCTGTTCGGGTCAGCCGGGCTGGAAGCCTTGGCGAAGGTACCAGTCGGGACACCGACACATTCACTGTTACAAGACGTGACCATGATTTCCAGTGTGTCGGGCGGCAGCATGGCGACCTCCTATTTTGCCTCACAGAAGCCGCCACGGGAGGTGCCGATTTTAACTCCCGCGGGGGACCTAAGCGAAGATTACCGCACATTCTTCGCTCAATATCAAAGCACCATGGACAAGGATTATGAAAACCCGCTGTTGTGGCGCAATCTCACGCGCTTGCGCTGGTTCAATCCGGCCTGGACGGCCAGATCCCTGGCTGAACACTTGAATGAACAGTTCTTGAAGGGCATGAGCTTTAAGGACGTGATGGAGCGAGAAGCGCGCGGGGATATTCCCCGGCTTCTCATCAATACCACGCTGTATAACGATGGCCGTCGTTTGGTCATGACGACGTTGCCGCATGAGGAGACCCAGTACGATTTGCTGAAGGACCTCCAAAGGTCTGCCGGCGCGAGCAGTCGACCGAAAGAAGTTGAAGACCTGATAAGATCGAGATGGGCGTCCTTGCAGTCCGTGACCCCTCAGGCGCTGGATCTGGATCTGTGCCCCATAAAATTGGGAGGGGCGGTGGCCACGTCCATGTCGTTCCCTCCGGTCATCGGTCCCATTACCTTCAAGGTTGAAGGAGAGGAACACTATTGGCACGCGGGAGACGGCGGGTTGTCCGACAATATGGGGATTGAGTCGCTTTCTATGGCTGTGATGAAACAGCTACAGGAGAACAGTACCGCTCGAGCGCTCATCCTCGCGTTTGACAGCTCCTTTCCATTTGCGGTGGGAAACGAACGACTGAATCATTTTCCGGAAGGATTTACGCTGTTCAACTATGATTATGGCCGGATTCCCGGGATCATGGAGGAGCGGGCCTTGTCCTACCGGATGATATTCTCCCGCCTCCTGATAGAGCAGGGGGTATTCCCTGACCAGAGGCGATTCAAATTCATAATCCTGAGACACATTGATGCGGTGTGGAAGGAGGATATGAGCGATCTACCGGAATCATGCCGGAACGAGGAGGTGAAGCTCACGTCCCCTCCGATGGTCAAGCAACGGCTCTCGAGCATCGTCACCAGGCTGTGGATCAAGTCCAATTGCGATCGTGATTTGGTGGCCACCGCCGCGGCGAAGCTGGTTGAGGGAAAGAAGGAAGAAATTCAGAAGTTTTTGCAGCAGCCGCTTCCGTAGGCTGTGTGTCTCCTGCATGGGGCCGGTATTCCAAAAGCGGTTGGATGAAAATGGCTGCGCGGAGGGGGAACGGTGTTCGACTCGTCCGCGCGTCTGTGCCCGCGGCGAAGCTAGCGCCGGGGTGATTCGTCGGACCGGAACCAGACGACGGCGCCACTGAGGCTGGGTATGAGCGGACTGGGGCATACAGGTCCAATTTTCTTGCATGCCGTTTGGTTCTTTGATAGAAACGTGCACCGACCACTATAACGCTCGATCGAATGGAGGACATCTATGGACCTACGCGCGCTTCGCTATCTTCCACTCCTGTTCCTTGGTGTACTGGGATGCACGAGTGTGCAGTACAGCACCACCACCGACTGCGGATCACTCCCGAGTGACACGTTCTGGTCCGGGAATGTCGCGCTGCAGTGCCAGGAATATCGTCGGTTGCAGGCAGAAACAGCCTATCGAGAGGAACTGACAAAGCAGCTCGCAGGGTACCGTGAATGCCTGAAGAAGCACGAAACCTCTCCCGCTGACGCCAAAGAACAGTGCTCGCTCTATCTGCAAGCATTCCGCGAAACACCACCTCCTCAGCGACCATCTAAGTGACGGGGGGAGAGACGGTTGTCCGCCTCTCTTGTTAGTCCGGCTGCAGTGGTTGGTTGACACTGGCTTAGCGTGAGCAACGTTGTCATCCCGAAAGAGAACGTTCCACCCTTCAAGGATCTTCGTGAATGTCGTGAGCGACCAATCTGTGGCTCCTTTCTCCCTCATGCGTAACAAGGTCCCTTCACGACTCCAGTGGCTTCCTTGTAGCAGTGACGCGCGGAGCGCCGGAGGCAGACCCGCACTTCTCTTCCTGTTGGTGGTCATGCTGGTGGGCGCGTCTGGTTGTGCCACCGTAGAGGACGCGGCGCTCCGCACTCCAAAGATGGGAGAGAGCACTGACGGGGATCGCAGCCTCGCGAGGTTCGCCCAAGCCCCCTCAATCCCCAATCGTTCTGTCTCTCATTGCCGCTGTCCGGTCCCGCTCAGTCAACTTCGGTGAACAACGATTTCCCTGCGAGCGTTGTTGCTGAACCAGGCTTTGAATGGAAGTCTTCAGCCTTGATCGTCCGAACCAGTGGAAGATTGCGTATCGGCCCCATTACGCCCATGCCTGAGGAAGACGCGATGTGGGCTCCTGAAATCGGGAGCCTCCGCCCTCCAGTTGTGAGAGCCCTCGGAGATGACCTGGCCCCTATCCGACCTCCGCTTCGGCAGTCGTGGGCGTACCATCGCACGGTTCGTCCCGAAGGGTACGAGATGGAACTCTCGTTTGCCTCACAGCGTGTTCTCAGCGTCTGGTGAGCATGTCTCGCCCGGATCGTTCCGCAACACCTACGCCGGATTTCGCGACCAGCCCCTCCTGCATCCAGAACCAGGGAGCTTGCCAGCCGAGAAGGCCAAAATTCCGGAGATCGGTCCGCCGCCGCCCCACCATGCCGCGAAAACCGTTGTCGGTTTCCTGACGGCGAGTGCAGTCGGGGCCGGCGTCTATGCCTTGGCCCCCAGTTCGTTCGTTGGAGGAAACAAACAAGGACAATATGAGGACGCCTGGGGCCATTTCAAAGAGGCATGGACCAAGCCGCCGGTCTTCGACAAAGATCCCGCCGCCGTCAATTATATTGGGCATCCTTATTTCGGCTCGATATTCTATCTGACCCAGCGTAACTACGACGAGAGTCCCCTGCGTTCCTTCCTCTACTCCGTCATGATGTCGACGGGCTTTGAGTATCTTATCGAAAGCTGGTCGGAACGACCCAGCATCAACGATCTCATTGTGACGCCGGTCGTGGGATCAATTCTGGGAGAACTGATCTACTTGGCCACCCAGGAAATGAGAAAGGACGGATTCACCGACGCGGAGAAGATCATCGTGACCGTGATTAACCCGTTCTACGTGTTCCAAAACGGCTATCGCTAGCCGTCTGGCGAAGAACGTGCCCCCTTCTTGCCAGCCAGACCACGGGCTGTCATCCTCCCTCAACCGCCCTGCGAGGACTTCGCAATCATGTTCCCAAGACGCGCCTGCCAGGCTTCGTTCTTGCGACGCTATCGGGCGAAAAATTGGTATGCGAGTCTTCGATGTGGTAGTCGGCACGGGCCTGCATCATCCTGTTGAAGGGAGGGTATGATTGGTTTCGCGAAACCGTCTTCGAACGTACTTCTTGACGATCGCTTTGCTAATGCTGTCCATCGAGGGCACTGCTCAGTTAGGTCTCTTGTACCTTCAAAGACTTGGCATTGTCTACGCGCCCATTCCCTTGTCACTTTCCGAAGATCAAAAGGCGGACATCCGTGGTCGAATCGAAAAGTTCCGGCAATCGGGTGTCTTTGGGAGCCATGATCCGGTAGTGGGTTGGACGGTGCCGCGAAGCATGGCTTCTCGTTACTTTAGAAGCAATTCGCAAGGAATCAGGGCTGATACTGAGTATCCACTACATCCTCCGCCGGGCCTGGTGCGCGTATCGGCCTTTGGAGATTCCTTCACGTTCGGTAGCGAGGTCGAGAACGAAGACACCTGGGAAGAGCAGTTACGCCGAAGCGATGCTCGATTTGAGGTCTTGAATTTTGGGGTGGGGGGGTATGGCTTGGATCAAGCATACCTCCGCTATCAACAGGATGGAATTGCATTCGGTTCCGATATTGTGATCATCGGTTATATGTCGGAAAACCTTTGTCGCAATGTGAATGTCTTCCGCCCATTTTATAGCGATCTCTATGGTGCAAGCATTTTTACGAAGCCCCGCTTTTTCATAGAAAATGACCGGTTAGTGCTTTCCAGGAATCCTTTGTCGGCGGTGGAAGACTACCAGGCTTTTCTGGAGAATGACGGAGCGATGCTGAGGGAGATCGGAAAGAGTGACTACTTCTACCAGGCCAGATACAGGGAAGGGGTGTTCGATCTGTTGCGATCCGTGCGCCTGGTTAAGATGGTTGGTTCACTGGCCAGAACCAGATTGCATGGCGTGTTTACGATCGATGGAACCTACCGCCCTCAGTCCGATGCCTATCGTGTGACGATCAGGATTTTTGAGAGGTTCTATCGCGAGGCATTGGAGAACGGGTCCCTGCCGGTCGTGCTGATCTACCCGGACCTGAACGATATGAACAGATTTCTCAATGGCGAGACGCGAAGATATGAACCGTTGTTGGAACTGTTCAGATCGACGGGAGTTCGCCATATCGATCTTCTGGATGCCTTTGCCGAATACGACCCACGGTTCAAGATTGCGGAGCTGACTGTCGGCACCTGGGGGCATCTGTCTCCCTCCGGAAACAAGATCGTCTCACGCTATGTCTTAAGATATTTCGAGAAAGAAGGATTCTTTGGGCGGGATACTATTAAGAAAGCCCTCCGTCTGGAACTCGATCGAATAGCGAAACAGAAGTAGCCGGAGTCTGAATGCGGGATACATGAGTCGCTGCATATTGAAAAAGGAAAAACGGGAGCATTCTTTTTTCTCATCGGCTCGTCCGCGCCCCAGTCACGTCACGCAAGGGACTTGTGGTGGGAGTAGCAAGCGGTCCTCGAATTGACGCCTATCGAACATATAGAATGCCCCCAGGTTTGTATGCGGATCGTCGTGGACCGGCTTGAAGTCGGCTAGTAGAGTTGCATGCGTTCAACGACGCGAGAGGAGGCATCGATGTACCAACGACGTGAAGGACCTGGCTGGGCTGTCTGTCTCCTTGCGATGATCGCCCTGACCGGTTGCACCACGCCGTCGCTCGATATGTCAGGTAAACGGATCGAGCCGGCTGGACCGGATGGGGGAGTGGTGATCGGATCGGTACTCGTGCAAGCGGAGCAGGAACCGCCCAACTCCTGGTTCAATCGGCTGTTCGGTCGCAAGGCTGCCGGATTTACCTATGACTTTGAAATCGTCAGAGTCGACACGAATGATCCGAAAGGAGCGCATCCGTATGCGGATCGGTATGAGCTGGATGCGAAACCGGGGGAGGAGCGGATTTTTGTGGCACGTTTACCAGTCGGGGACTATCTCATTAAGACCTTTTACCACGAAGGGCTGTCGGCCATGGGTGGTGATCTGGGGTTGATCTTTTCAGTCGCTCCCGACGCCACCCGGTATCTCGGTCGACTCCTCCTCGATGTTCCTCGACGCGTGGCCATGGGGGCCCCCTTCACCTATACGGTGCAAGACGCGCGCGAGGCCACGCTCGCCGCCGTCCAGAAGCGGCACCCTGATCTTGGACAACATGCGGTGAACGCGCCGATGCAGGCCAGATAAGAGGCGGGGCGGCGTCTCCGAGTTCCCGTCCCATCTTGATTCCGAATCGTGAATATGGGACTGTCTGACCGGGGCGTCCCCCCGCACGCGAGCAGGCATCCGAAAATACAGCCAGCGACGTTTTCTCGTTGCTGAGAGAGATGTGAGGACCACAGCATGCCCGGCACCACACAGTGCGCACAATCCGACCAAGGACATCACCCTATGACTCAGTACGCCCGGCTGCAACGGTGGTCTGCATGTTACGCAATGGCCATCAGCCTGACAGCAGTGCTGTGGGGATGCACCAACGTGCCACGCCAATATGTGCGGATGGCAGAGCCTGGCACGACGCTCACCGCGCTGAATGCCCATCCGGAGACCTACCGGGAGAAGGTGGTGATGCTAGGGGGGACGATCATTGAAGAAGAAGAAATTGGGCCGTACCTCTGGTTGCATGTAGAGAATCGACCGCTGGACCAAGATTATAAGCCCCATCGTCCCGGCGATACGGATGGTCGTGAAGCCGGCTACTACTGGGTGATAGTGGAAAGGCAACAACTCCCCAGCCAGTATCGGCATTGGGCGCGCATGACGGTGGTCGGACGAGTATCTGGGCACGCAGCGATCCAAGACTGAGCCGGTGCTGTCGCTCCTCTATGTGCGAGGCTGGGGGATGAACGCGGCTCACGACGGGATCTGGGAGAAGCCGTATGATCCCCATTATATTCCCTCGGTTCCCGCAGCCATCGGAGGTGAGCTAGGTGGGGGTCCGCCTTAGTCTGACGCGCGCGAGGCAGCTCGCCTCTCGATAGTGGCGTGCTTCTTCCATGACCAAGCCCTCAATCTTGCGCAAGCTCGAAGGCGGCGATCGTCGTTCGATTGGACGGTCGAGCGAAGTCGTCACTGAGGTGCTCGCCAATCCGGAGCTGTTCGGTGCGCTGTTTGCCGGGCTCTTTGCGGACGACCCGGTCGTGCGAGCGCGAGCTGCTGACGCAGTCGAAAAGATCTCGGTGATCCATCCGGAATACCTGCGCCCATACAAGTCCAAACTGATCGGTCAACTCGCTCGCGGTGACCAGAAGGAAGTTCGCTGGCATATCGCCCAGATGCTGCCCCGTTTGCAATGGACTCAGCGCGAAGAGCGACAGGTGTGGGAGATTCTCAAGATCTACCTGCAGGACACCAGTAGCATCGTGAAGACCTTCGCCATGCAAGCGCTCGCTGATCTGGCTCAGCAGAGACCCGCGCTTCGTCCCGCCGTCCTCCGGCAGTTACAGGCCCTGACAGCAAGCGGGACCCCGGCCATGCGCGCGAGAGGGAGGAAGCTGCTTGCAGACTGTGGCAGCCGACCTCGGCGCGCCACCAGACTAGCCAAGGGGCGGGGCGGCGGGTAGAAGAAACATTGTAGTAACGCGCTGCACCGGCAGCTATTGCTGGTTGTACCAAGGCTCTTAGGGCAGTGAATGGAAGCCTCTGCCGATCCGGCGATGTTCTGCAGCCCACAGCATGAGACAGCTTCGGGGGGCGCTCACCGCCTCGACGCGAGCTACTTTGGTGGAAAATGGGAGAACATTTCCCGGATGATGCTTCTCATCCGCTCGTCCCGTTCTTCGGAGGTCAGCCCGGGATCAATCTCTCCGGACGCAGTGCCCCGCCAGACCAGTTGTTTCGATGCAGCGTCGACGATATCAACCAGGAGCGCGCCCGTTTTGTATAACTGGGGGTCGCTGACTGCCGCGGGCGGTTTACCTGCTGTACGAGTATCGGCTGAATGGGTTAAGGGGTGGCCGGCCATTCCCTCCGAGAAATATAGGGTGGAGGAATCGAGGGCCATGTTGTGGACTCCGATATGGTAGGCCACATAGAAATCCGGCTGCCCGTTCGGGGCCGCGGTGTAACCTTTTAAATGTAGCTGTGCGCCGACGGCCGTTCGAATGCGAATGTCGACAGTCGTACTGTCAACGCTTCGGTCGCCGGTCTTTTCCTGTTCGCCTGCCATCCACTCGTACGTATGATAGGCCTTGAAATTTGCGCTAGGATCGTAGTCATACCCAACCTTAGCTGTTGGTGCGCAGGCTACAGCCGATGCCGCCAGCAGAAACAGACAGAAGGATTGTATTCGCGTCATAAATAGTCTCCTGGTGTGGGATGGTAGCAGAGCCGACCGCCGAAGAGAAGGCACCCGCCATGTACACCCGAATCGCCCCGATGGGGCGGGCGTCGAGCCGACCGATCGTGAACGGAGGTGCGGGGACCTTTACCCCGGATAAAATCGAGCCGGAGAAGCCGATCGGCTTTGATACAAGTTACTTAGGCGGAAAATGAGCGAACATGGCATGGACGATGTTGCTGATGCGTTCGTTCCGCTCCTCGGGACCCATGCCCGGATCAACTTCTGCAAGCGCCGAGCCGCGCCAGACGAGTTGCTTCGATGCGGCGTCCACAATATCGATCAGCAGGGTGCCCTCCTTATACGGCTGAATATCACTGGTCGTAGTGAACGTGCCGTGCGCCCGATCGCCGATATAGTCCTGCGTGGAAGATCCCTTCATCATGTCCTTAACCCCGAGATGGTAGGCCACGTAGAAATCCGGCCGATTGTTCAAGGAAGTCGTGTAGCCCTTTAAGCGCAGCTGCGTTCCGATGGCCGTTCGAATGCGACCGTCGACCAGCGAATTGTCGAGGCGCTTGTCTCCGGTCACCTCCTGTTTGTCTGCCACCCAGTCATAGGTGTGATAAGCCTTGAAATTCGCGCTGGAATCGTAGTCATACCCGACCTTCGGTGATGAGCATGCCCAGGGCTGACGCGATGAGTAGAAATGCGCACAGGGGTTTCAAGCAAGTCATGTTGGTCTCCTTGCGAGGGATGCTAACAGAACTGACAGCCCAAGAGAAGGCGCCAGCCACCGGCGTTGTCTTGCGATCGATGCGTCGTGAAGGACGGCTACGTGTTGCGCTTGAACAAGTCCGCGAGGTGGGCGAAGGGCGTGAAGGTCGAAGGTCGATCTTGCTCCCGGCTCGGCGGCGCCTCACCAGACGGGTCGGCCACCTGATTCCGCTGGTGCTCATTGTCGTGACAGTAGAGACAGAGCAACTCCCAGTTGCTTCCGTCAGGCGGATTATTGTCGTGGTTGTGGTCCTTGTGATGGACCGTGAGCTGGCTCAACTTCTTGCCGTCAAATTCGCGTCCGCAGTGCGCACAGATCCACGGAAATATCTTGAGTGCTTGCTCCCGATAGGTCTGCTGCAGCTGAGCCTGGGTACGCCGTGCCATGTGAGCCTCGGAGAGGATCGCGACTCGTTACTGACGCATTCTACAACAAGTCATGGGCTAAAGCTTCTTGCGCCGCGAAATGGCTGCTGGCGGACTGTTTCAGCATCCTGCTTAGACGTTGAAGCGGAAGTGCATCACATCGCCATTCTGGACCACATACTCCTTGCCTTCCAAGCGCATCTTCCCTTTTTCCTTCGCGCCCGCTTCGCCCTTGCAGGCGATGAAGTCGTCGTAACTGATTACTTCAGCGCGAATGAAGCCCTTCTCAAAATCGCCATGAATGACGCCTGCGGCCTGCGGGGCCGTATCGCCGACATGAATGGTCCAGGCACGGACTTCTTTCACTCCCGCGGTAAAGTAGGTTTGCAGGCCCAGCACCTGGTAGGCCGTGCGAATCAGGCGGTTGAGCCCCGGCTCTGCCATGCCTGCATCGGTCAGGAATTCCCGTTTCTCTTCGTCCGATAGCCCAGAGATTTCCGACTCCAGCGCGGCACAAATGGCCACGACAGGCGCCCCTTCGCGTGCGGCGAATTCTTCCATGCGGGTCAACAAGGGATTATTCGTGAAGCCTTTTTCCGCCACGTTGGCCACATACATGACGGGCTTGATGGTGAGCAGGCACAGAGGTTTCAGCAAGGCGAGCTGTGCTGCATCCAGCCGCATCGTCCGCGCCGGCTTGCCCTGGTTCAAACAGGCAGCCACCTGATCCAGCAGGTCGCCAAGTTTTGCGGCGTCTTTATTGCCTGCGCGAACGAGCTTCACGTTTCGCTCCTGGGCTTTTTCCACCGTGGTCAGGTCGGCCAGCGCCAGTTCAGTGATGATGGTGGCAATGTCGGAAATCGGATCGACCTTGCCCGCCACGTGAATCACGTTGTCGTCCTCGAAACAACGCACCACATTCACAATCCCGTCGGTCTCGCGAATGTTGGCGAGGAATTGGTTGCCCAAGCCTTCGCCCTTCGAGGCCCCGGCCACCAACCCGGCGATGTCCACGAACTCGGTGGTGGCATATTGCATTCTCTGCGGCTTGACGATGTCGGCCAGCGCCTGCATCCGCGCATCCGGCACTTCCACGATACCGATGTTCGGCTCGATGGTGCAGAAGGGATAGTTCTCCGCCGCGATCCCCGACTTGGTCAGCGCATTGAACAAGGTAGACTTGCCCACGTTGGGCAGCCCGACGATTCCGCATTTCACACTCATGATAATTCCTTCACATTAGTGGCGATGCCGTTTGAGTAGTACCGTTTCCAACGTGCCTTCGCGGCTGAGGGGGGAAGGAAAAGGGGTCGTGCATTCTACTGTTTCGGGGTCGGTCCGGTCCACCCCTTCTGTGCGCGCATGAAGAGAAGAGTTGATAGCGAGTAGCCGATAGCTGATGGCAAGCGCACGAGGGGATCAGTCGGTTTGTCTTGCTTGTTGTGTTTCTCTAGTTAAACCAGACAAGACCAGATCAACCCGGCAAACTGCGAACGACGATTGATAGAACGGCGGGAGACGCAGGACAATGCCTAGCAAAGCAGAGGGCTGATGTCGGCTGGTTAGAGGGAGGCAAGAACGACGCGTACCATTCCGGAGATATCTTCTGTATCGGCGGAGGGCGACACATGGTTTGTGATCCGGTTATAGCCGGCTTCGAGTGAGATCAACGTCGTCCATGCCCGTGATCGCTGAAGATCCCACGCGAGTATCCCTTTCCCGCCCACTTGTTCCGTGTCAATCAGCCTATCGCTCGAGCGTGTGCCGGCGTAGTTGCCCATGGCACTGACTAGTAAGCGCTGACTTTGCCTGTACTGCAGGGCGACTGACGCCGAGGGCGAATTGGTTCGAACGCCTGACCAATCCTGTACCTCTTCCCGATACCCCAATGCCGGGGAAATGGTCAGGGTGTTTAAAGGGCGAAAGGTCGCCGTGAGCATCTGCATCCTCACCGTGGTCTCCGCTCCGCCACGAAGGAGATCGCTCCCGAGGATATAACTCGATGCGAGACGGGCATTCCAGCCCATGCCGTTGTAGGCGAGCGCGCTTTCCAGGCTGTGGGCGTGGCTGCGCTGGGGAATGATGCCGAGTGGTTCAAGCGCGCTACTCAGGGAATTGCGTGCGTAGGTCAGGGTGACCTCAGGCCAGGTTGGACGCTTCCAGGCGAGACCAACTCGTCCATAAGTCTGCCCCAGCCGAGAGCGGGTGGAGTCTCCGGCCACATTGTTCCACTGTTCTCCGAACGCGCTCCGCAGCGTGGTCGAGCCGGACTTCCATTCTCCCCACGCCTCACGCATCGCTTGGTCCGGCCCATTCAAGAATGCTTGTTCTGCTGATCGGTATAGCGCCCCATAACGGACCGACCCTGCTGTGCCAGTCAGACCGAGTCGGACCATGCGTTGGGCTGCATCGCCACGTGTGTCGCCGGGAATCCTGCTTTGAAGCCAGCCGGCTCCTCCCAGACTCTGGGCCACTTCCGTTTCAGTGATGAAGGCTCCGTTCAGCCATGTGGTCGAAGACAGGAGGCCTTGGGTGCGGGGTTGATCGGTCTCCGGGGCGAGGTCGCGCAGGCGGGGCGAACCCACGGGTGGAGCAAAGAAGGTTCGCGTGAGGCTGGTCTGGTAGAGAGAAGGGGTGACCTGTTTCGACTCAGTTTTTTGGGGAGTCAGATCGGAGAATAATTCCGCCCAGCGTTGAGCAACATAGTCTGGAGCCGTCCCATCGCCTCCCCAGGCCGGAGGAGCAAGCAGAGCCAGCAAAAGCACCAGTGGTAATTGTCCAAAATGTGTGCATCGTTCAGATGGTTTGGAGAAGTCGAGATCCATATGAACTCTATCACCAATGATTAGACCGTAAGTCGTTGACAATGCGAGCCCGCTATACGAGGTAAAGGGGCGTTTTCTTGAGTGGCGTGGGATGAGTCAAAGGGGAGAAATATAAGGAAAGCTATGAAGATGGCACAAGCGTCCAGAAGAGCGATCAGAAGGCGGCGACTTCCGGGCAGTCTATCTGGTGCGAGGGTTTGTCTTGTCTATTTTATTCCCGAACAAGACAAACTAGATAAACCAAAGAAACCAGATAAGCCAGATCCCCGCCACGCGCCGAAGAATGTTTGCAGGACCTGGCCCTCATTCTTCGAACGGTTCGATCAGCTTCGCGTCGTCGAGGGGGCTGAACCGGGTGTGAAGGTGTAGGGAAACGAATTGTGATGCTAGCGGTAGGAAGTCCTCGTGGTGGATTCTAGCAGGCTGTTGAAAAATGATTCAGGACTCAGGGGAAACGTAGGATGTAGACGGTCGCGAGCGGTTCCCGCACAGCCCGCAGGTTGTTCAAGAAGCCCGTCCAGCAAGGCCGCAGTGAGCGAAGAGTCGAAGCGTACTCTCGGCTGTACGTTGAGCCTCTGAGCGACGCGAGAACGAAGCTGGCGGACTTTTTCAACAACCTGCTAGTCAGTGGTGAGAGGGAAGCTAGACCAGTCAGAGTGCTTATTCGAAGGAGCGGTCGCAACTAGTTTCTGATTCGAAGGTTGAGCTGCTTTGTGGATGTCTGATTGGCTGGAATCTCGAACTGTAAAGTTGTGGTTAATATTACTCGGTGCCGTTGGTGTACCACTGATTACCCCCGTCGCGGGAGCCAGCGTTAACCCGGCTGGTAAGGCAGGGGTCACTGACCAGGTATAGGGTTTGGTGCCTCCCGAGGCCTCGAGCGTGTCAGTATAAGCTCGGTTCCTTCTGCCTTCTAGAAGCTCGTCCGTCGTGATCGTCAACGGCGGCGTTGCGGGACTAATCATGATCGAAAGAGGTTGCGTGTCAGATTGCGATAATGCGTCAGTGACCCTCACCGTGAAGTTCGACGTGCCGGTATTGGTCGGAGTGCCTGAAATGACTCCAGCCGAACTGAGGGAGAGATTCGCGGGGAGCGATCCAACGGAGAGGCTCCAGACACGTGTTCCGGTCCCTCCGGTTGCCTGCAACGTTTGGTTGTAGGCCAGACCGACCGTCCCACCGGGGAGCGTTGTAGTCGTGATCGTCAATGGCGCAGGCGCGGCGCTAATCGTGATGGAGAGAGGCTGCGTGTCAGACTGGGATAATGCGTCAGTGACCATCACGGTGAAATTTGAAGTGCCGGTATTGGTCGGAGTGCCTGCAATGGTTCCGGCCGAGCTCAGGGAGAGATTCGCGGGGAGCGATCCCGCAGAGCGGCTCCAGACAAGTGTTCCGGTCCCTCCGGTTGCCTGTAACCCTTGACTGTAGGGCTGGCTGACCGTCCCACCGGGGAGCGTTGTAGTCGTGATATTCGGCGGGGTGGCTGAGTTGATGAGGATCGAGAGTGCTTGTGTGTCCGCTTGTCCTGCTCGTGTCGGTGACCCGGACGGTGAACGACGACGTGCCTGGCGCATTTGGCGTTCCAGAAATCGCACCGGTCGTCGGATTCAAATTCAGGTTCTGTGGAAGCGTGCCAGCGACGATGTTCCACGTTAGCGCACCGGTCCCGCCAGTGGCTTGCACGGTTTGATTGTAGGCCTGGCCGACTGCCCCGTTTGGGAGCGATGTAGTAGTGATCGACAACACCGCTGGGGCAGTATTGATCGTTAGGGAAAGAGTTGTTTGCACAGTTTGCACCGGCGACGAGGAATCTTGCAGTGTAAAGGTGTGTGAAGTGGTTCCCTGAGCGGCCGGTGTACCTGTGATCACGCCGGTGGTCTGGTCGAACAAGAGATTGGTCGGCAGCGAGGGCGTCACTGACCAGGTATAGGGGGTGATGCCTCCGGACCCGCCGAGGGTGGTGGCATAGGGCAGGTTCACCGATCCGTCCGGCAGGGAAGCCGTGGTGATCGTCAGCGGCCCTGGTCCTTTAGGAGGAGCAGGAGCCTTGGAGACGTCACCACAGGCAGCTAACCCGCACGCGAGCAGGAGGAATAACAGGAGGAGCCCATAGGGAGTAGTCGGTCCGCTCACGACGACATGTCAGATCTTCTGCTATCCAAGTAATTCAGCGGCACAACTCTCTCTCGTTACTTGTGATGTGGCACGCGACCGAACTCCTTGCCAGCAGGCGCGGGGAGCCGGTTTGTTTCCATCAAGAAAAGTGACGCATCATACAGGAAAACTCTAATGCTGTCTGCCCTACGAAGGTAGAAGGATGAGTGAGATGGAAAGAAGAGAGGGGTGGCCTGGACCTATCCTTCGTGCTCACAGACCGCGACACACGGAATTATTGAGATGATGAAATTATGGGCGGTGTTCGGTCGATGCGTGCACTAAGGGATAGAGATCCAGACCACTCCTAGAGAGAAAAGTATGAGCAAGCTTGGAGGGGTCATCATATGTTCGACGCGCGCCAGTGGGGTTCACGCTAGGCCATCTGCTGTGGGGGGGAAGGAAGCGATCAGTTGCGCGGGTGCAAGGACGTCACGTTACGGATTGATCGTCAGGCTCAACGCCTTGGGCACTGAAAGAACCGTTGAGTCCTGCACTGTGAATGTAGGGCTCACACTAGTATTGGTAGTCGTCGATGTACCGCTAGTCAGGGCCGGCGTTAGCCACCGGCGGACATTAGAGGGCGGTGATTACCACGCTGGCGGGCACGCTGTTCACCGTGCCATCGTTCACAATGAGTTGCACTGTATAGGTGCCGGGGAGGTCGGCAGTAAAGGTCGGCGACACGCTGTTGCCACCCTCCAGGACTGCTGCGCTGAGGTCCGGTTTGGAGAGGAACGTCCAACTATAGGCGAGCAGATCCCCGTTGGCATCGGAGCTTCCGCTGCCATCTAGGAAGATGGTGATGGGCGTGATGGGCGTCGGGCCCGGGACGGCTTGGTCGGGGCCGGCGTAAGCCACCGGGGCGACATTGGCGGTGCTGATGATCACGCTGTCGGCCGGGCTGCTCACCGTGCCTTCGTTCACAATGAGTTGCACGACATAGTCGCCGGTGACGAGGTCGACGGTAAAGGTTGGCGACACCGTAGTGGAGCCTGCCAGGGTTGCCGTACTGCCAGTCGGCTTGGAGACAAATGTCCAATTGTAGGTGAGCGAATCCCCGTTGGCATCGGAGCTTCCGCTGCCGTTGAGGGTAATCGGCGCCCCTGGAAGCTTGTCGCCTTGGTCGGGGCCGGCGTCAGCCACCGGGGCGACATTGGCGGTGCTGATGATCACGCTGTCGGGCGTAGTACTGTTCACCGTGCCATCGTTCACAATGAGTTGCACGACATAGTCGCCGGTGACGAGGTCGACGGTAAAGGTTGGCGACACCGTAGTGGAGCCTGCCAGGGTTGCCGTACTGCCAGTCGGCTTGGAGACAAATGTCCAATTGTAGGTGAGCGAATCCCCGTTGGCATCGGAGCTTCCGCTGCCGTTGAGGGTAATCGGCGCCCCTGGAAGCTTGCCGCCTTGGTCGGGGCCGGCGTTAGCCACCGGCGCGACATTGGTGGTGCTGATGGTCGCGCTGTCGGCCGGGCTGCTCACCGTGCCATCGTTCACAATGAGTTGCACGACATAGTTGCCGGCGCGGTCGACGGTAAAGGTTGGCGATACGGTGGTGGGATTCACCAGGACCGCTGGGCTGCCGGGCGGCTTGGAGAGGAACGTCCAACTATAGGTGAGGAGATCCCCGTTGGCATCGGAGCTTGAGCTGCCGTTTAATGTGACGTGAGTGCCGGGGGCAACGCCTAGGTCCGGACCTGCATTGGCCACCGGTGCGACATTGTTGGTGGTGATGATCACGCTGTCGGGTGCACTGTTCACAGTGCCATCGTTCACAATGAGTTGCACGACATAGTCGCCGACGAGGTCGACGGTAAAGGTCGGCGACACGCTTGTAGGATTCGCCAGGACCGCGGTGCTGCCGGTCGGCTTGGTGAGCAAGGTCCAGCTGTAGGTGAGCGGATTACCGTTGGGGTCTGAACTGGCGCTGCCGTTCAACGTGGCGAGGCCGCCGCGGATAACGGCTAGGTCCGGACCGGCATTGGCGACTGGTGCGCCATTGGGAGGAGCCGGCGCTTTCGAAACGTCGCTGCAGGCGTTAAGAGACAGGGCCGCTAGTATCGAGAAGAGAACAGTCCACAGAATGTTTCGATGGGGAGTATCAAACCGCATCAGACGACCTCGATCACGTTTTGGTTCCTGGTCTGGTTTCTTGGGGCGCAGGCCCGAGAGGCGAGCCTTCTCGACAGAAACAATATAATCAGATCACGATACCACAGTCCACCCTACCAATGTGGAGGGCCTGCGCCCTCCTCATGGGGCATTAGTAGAGGTCAGGGGGGAGCCCTGCACTATCTTAAGGATTGGCCAGATTCTTGTTCTCGGAGCGGGCACAGGTCGAAGTCCTCGGGGAGAAAAGAGCGAATGGCGTATGGCAAGAGCGCGCGAGGATCGCCTGGTTTATCTTGTTTCTCTTGTTGAGCGAAACCAAAGAAACGAGAAGACCAGATAGACCAGATGAGCCAGTTTCCTGTCACGCGCGTTAGCTGCGCGGATCAATGGTGCCGAAGAGCGGTTCGGTCCATCGTAGGAGCGCGGGAGAAAAGGTTGCTGCCCAACAGAGGAGATCGCGGCTGTCTCGCGAGCCAGACCGTAACGCCGCGCTGAAATGGCGCCGTGCCGCGCCAGGTTCGTTGCGCCGAAGAAACTCCTGTCCTTTGATGGCGAAGCAGCTTGCCTCGGCTGCGCGCCGCAAGTGTGCAAGTTTCGCGGCATCGAAGCGTCCCTCCATGCCCGGGAGGGAGAAGAGTCGATCGAGGAGCTCGTGGTACTCTCGGATTTCCACCGTGGAGTCCGGGTCGCTGGCAACACTTCGCAACATGCTGCCGCACGAATGCGATACCGACGAGCGGGGATTTCCCCATATAGGCGAACTGGCTGCCAAGCGCCGGCCGCCGATCTGCTGCCAGACGATCAGGGTCTGCAGTCGTGTTCACGCTGCCGGAGACTGCTCGGGGGATGGAGGGCACCGGTACGACGGATGTTGGTAGGGGAACTGACGGAGCTGTATGACGACCTCCTGGTGAGGTCCGCCACAGCAAGCTCTGGCGCACCTGTATCTGTCACTCTTCAACCACGCCAGAGGGAATGATCTCACGGGTTGTTGACGGTCAGGGTCACCGGCTTGTTTGTCGATTGATTCGCCGGCAGGGCTGAGTCCTGCAAAGTGATGGTGAGCGAGTAAACCCCATTCCCGGCTGACGTTCCGCTTGCCGGTTTGCCTGTGATGGCGCCAGTCGAGGTATTCAACAGGAGGCCATTCGGCAAGGCAGGAGTGATCGACCACTTGTAAGGCAGAACCCCGCCTGATCCTTTCAACGTGGTGTTGTAATTCTTCCCCTCCCTGGCATTTGGTAAGGAGCTTCCAGCTGGTGCGGTGATCGACAGTGGTGCCGGTGCAGGATTAATCTTCAGGGATAGCTGCTTCGTCGCCGTTTGATTGAATGGGGCATCGGAGTCAGCGACCGTGAACGTATGTGTCGTCGTGCCCGCCGTTCCGCTTAACGGAGTGCCGCTGATCACGCCCGGTGAAAGAACATTCAAGGACAAGCCGTTGGGTAACGCAGGATTCACCGACCACGTATAGGGAATGATTCCACCCGTCGCCTGCAAGGTTGTGGGAGGGTAGGGCTGGTTCACAACCCCTTCCGGGAGTGATGAGGTGGAAATCGCCAGCGGCTGTGGCGTGGTACTGATCGTGATCGAAAGCGATTTTTCCACAACCTGCGTCGGGAGTGGAGTCGTCTTCTAATCTGAAGACCAGAGAAGTCGTACCTGTCGCTGTCGGTATGCCGGTGATGGCACCGGTATTGGCATCTAACGAGAGGCCCGCCGGTATGGCCGGAGAGCTAGCAGCGAGGCTCCACGTATAGGGCGTGATGCCGCCGGATCCGCCAACGACGGTGGCATAGGGCTGATTTACGGTGCCGTTCGGGAGCGCCGCGGTGACAAGCGTCAAAACTCCAGGCCCTGGGTCTGGAGGAGGAGCCTTGGAGATGTCGTTGCAGCCGGCCAAGCCACATACAGAGATGAATGACAAGAGGACTGCCAAGAGGGAGTTTCTGAGGAGCCCGCGACGACCGATCAGGCTTCTCCTATCCAAGTAATTCAGCGGCATAAATCGTTCTCGTTACTCCTGTATGTAAGACGCGACACAAATCCTCGCCAGCGGGTGCAGGGAGCCGGTTCCCTGTCCCACCACGAAACAGTCATACATCATACAGGGCACACCCTGACGAGGTCTGCCCTACGAAGGTATGGGGGACGAGTGAGATGGAAAGAAGAGAGGGGTGGCCTGGATCTATCCTTCGTGCTCACAGACCGCGACACACGGGAATGAACAGGGGACCTGGTCGTCCTCCTGCTCGCGGAACGCGCGGTCCAGAAGGTGTGGTGCAAGGGACGTGAGGAGCTTTCTTCGCTCCCGGAGCGCGCGCCCTATGAAGGGCCTCGCTCGACGGCCGCAGTCAGAGCCCTCACGCCCTCGCTTGGTTGAGTGTTGACCTGGAAGAGAGTACGAATGACTGCGCGCAGTAAGGGATAGATCCAGACCACCCCTTGAGGGAAAAGTACGAACAAGCTTGGAGGGATCATCCGTATGTTCGATGTGCGCAGTTGTGGATCAGCTAGGACGCCTACTGAGAGGGGAAGATAAGAAAGAAGACGATGGCCTGACATCATGCCTTTCTGGCGTGATGTCAGGCCATCAGTTCGTTGGTGCAAAGAGGTCACATCACTAATCAATCGTCAGGCTCAACGTAGCAGATACAGACTGTGGCGTCGTGTCCGTCACGGTAAACTTGAGGGAATGAGTTCCCACGGCTGTCGGCGGTCCCACTGTCGGCGTGCCACTAAGTACTCCAGCTGAGCTTAACGTGAGGCCACTTGGGATTGGACTAGGTGAATCGCCCGCAAGAGTCCATGTGTAGGTCCCCGGGCCGGTGCCTCCAGTAGCCGACAGGGTCGTGCTATAAGCCGTTTCCACAGTTCCAGACGGCAGAAACGTCGTCGTGATCGTCAGTGCGGCGGGTGCGGCCCGATTCACAATGATGGTGTAGGTCTTCTGGCTTCCGTTCGGCGCAGTCACGGTGATCAACACTGACGTGCTCGACGGTGCCCCGCCGAGCGTAATCGTGGCCTGCCCGGTGGCTACCCCCGTTCCGGCGATCACCGATCCGGACATCACGGCATTCGGATCAGACTTGGTCGCAGAGACGTTCACGCTCGTCACCGCGGTGGCGACGTTGACCGTGTAGTTCAGTGTGCCCGCAGCAAATGCTGGCTCCAAGGTCTGGCCCGTTACGCTGAGGGCCGACAGATTGTTGTCGCTGGCGGGTGCGGCCCGATTCACAATGACGGTGTAGGTCTTCTGGCTTCCGTTCGGCGCAGTCACGGTGATCAACACTGGACGTGCTCGACGGTGCCCCGCCGAGCGTAATCGTAGCCTGCCCGGTGGCTACCCCCGTTCCGGCGATCACCGATCCGGACATCACGGCATTCGGATCAGACTTGGTCGCAGAGACGTTCACGCTCGTCACCGTGGTGGCGACGTTGACTGTGTAGGTTCAGCTGTGCCCGCAACTGAATCGCTGGCTCCAAGGTCTGGCCCGTTACGCTGAGGGCCGACAGATTGTTGTCGCTCCCGGGTGACGCCCGATTCACAATGACAGTGTAAGTCTTCGAGCTCCCATTCGGCGCGGTCACAATGATTGACACCGTGTGCTCGCCTGGGGCCCGCGCGAGCGGAATCGTAGCCTGCCCGGTGGCTTGCCCCGCCCCGGCGATCACCGACCCGGACAGCACCGCATTGGGATCCGACTTCGTGGCTGTCACCGAGACGCTGGCCACGGTGGTGGCCACGTTGACTGTGTAGCTCAGCGTGCCCGCAGCAAATGCTGGGGACAAGGTCTGCCCCGACACACTGAGCGCCGACAGATTGTTATCCCCCCCGAGTGCCGCCCGATTCACGGTCACGATGTAGGTGTTCTGACTCCCGTTCGGGGCCGTCACGACGATCGATGATCAGCGTACTGGAGCCCGCGGCTCCGAGTGTGATGACGGACGGGCTCGTTGTCGCCTGGCCATTGATAGTTATCGTGGCCCCGGCGGTCTGTGGTTGTGCTGTCACCGTGACGCTGGCGACGTGAAGTTCCCACATCTACTGTGTAATTGATGACATCGCCTGAAAATGCTGGCGCGAGCCCGCCAGGGTTGACCGTCAAGCTGGAAAGTTTTGCATCCGGCGATAGCGGTACCTCTGGCGCAGGCGCCTTCGAGATGTCGCTGCAGGCGTTAAGAGACAGGGCCGCTAGTATCGAGAAGAGAACAGTCCACAGAATGTTTCGATGGGAAGTATAAAACCGCATCAGATGACCTCGATCACGTTTTGGTTCCTGGTCTGGTTTCTTGGGGAGCACGCCCGAGAGGCGAGCCTTCTCGACAGAAACAATATAACCAGATCACGATACCACAGTCCACCCTACTAATGTGGAGGGCCTGCGTCCTTCTCATGGGGCATTAGTAGGGGTCGGGGGAGTCCTGCACTTCCTTAAGGATTGGCCAGATCCTTGTTCTAGGAGCGGGCACAGGTCGAAGTCCTCGGGGAGAAAAGAGCGAATGGCGTATGGCAAGAGCGCGAGAGGATCGCCTGGTTTATCTTGTTTCTCTTGTTGAGCGAAACCAAAGAAACGAGAAAGACCGGATAGACCAGATGAGCCGGTTTCCTGTCACGCGCGTTATCTGTTCGGATCGATGGTGCCGAAGAGCGGTTCGGTCCATCGTAGGAGCGCGGGAGAAAAGGTTGCTGCCCAACAGAGGAGATCGCGGCTGTCTCGCGAGCCAGACCGTAATGCTGCGCTGAAATGGCGCCGTGCTGCGCCAGGTTCGTTGCGCCGAAGAAACTCCTGTCCTTTGATGGCGAAGCAGCTTGCCTCGGCTGCCCGCCGCAACTGTGCAAGTTTCGCGGCATCGAAGCGTCTCTCCATGCCCGGGAGGGAGAAGAGGCGATCGAGGAGCTCGTGGTACTCTCGGATTTCCGCCGCGGCGTGCGGGTCGCTTGCAACACTTCGCAACATGCTGCCGCGACGAATGCGATACTCGACGAGCGGGGATTTCCCCATGTAGGCGAACTGGCTGCCAAGCGCCGCCCCTGCAAGCAGTATCCAGTCTCCCCCAGGGCCACGGTCTCCTAACCACTCCGCGGGTGGCACTGCCTCTCGACGCAGACAAGCCTGAGAGGGTGTGGAGAGAAACGGGCGTCGGAGGATCGACTCCAAGACATCGCCTTGAGGATGTTTGTTGAGGACGGCTCTCCACCCCGAGTCGAAGGGGTCACCTGCCTCATTAATGAGCGTCCGCTCGCCGTAGGCGACGCCCGCCTGCTGCATGCTTGTCTAAGAAACTCACGTAGCGGGCCAGCGCATCGGGATACAGGCGATCATCGGCGTCGAGAAACACAATCATCGGGGCTCGGGTGAGCAGGATCCCCCGGGCACGAGCCGCACGTTCCCCAATGTTGTCCTGCCGGACACATCGAATGCGGGGATCTTGATAGGCCGCCAACCGACTCGGGGTCTCATCGGTCGACCCGTCGTCCACAATCACGCATTCCCACTGCGCAGTCGTCTGGGCGCGCACACTGTCGATCGTTTCGATGATGAAACGGCCGGCATTGTACGCAGGGATCACAACCGCGATCGCGGGTGTAGGCATGAAGACACTCAGACGTGATGATGTTGCGGGAGAAAATCGAGGATCGGCTTTCCGTCGATTCCAGAGACCTCAACCCCCAAGCGTGCCGCCAACGTCGGAGCGAGATCGACTATCGCCATTTCACCTTCGAGTGCGTGGGGCGCCAGATCCGCGCTCCTCGCTAAGACGAGGCCCTTCGGCCGGTGATCCCCCGTGCGGGGGTTGGGGGACTCTACTCGAAGCTCACCGACGCGTGGTGAGCGAACGGCCGGAATGGGGGCTTCGTGGTTCCACTCGATCACGAGATCAGGAAACTGGTCCCGAAACGGTCCTGCGAAAAGAAGATCGCCGCGGAGAACGCGCTTCACTACCGGCGCCCCGGTCGCCGTGTTGACGAGTGAGAGGAGTTCTCGCTCGAGCCAATCACACAATTCATCGTAGGGCGGTCCTGGCTCCACGTGACCCTTCGGCTCACGTCCTCGGAGGTTGAACCGGACTCCGCCGCAATTGTCGGTGGTGGGGATGGCAAAAAATCTCCGTGTTGCACGTTCACGCTCACGTGGGGCATCGTAGAACAGGTCCGCCATGCGGCGAAATGGTCCCCGGACCACACCAGGCAATTGGAGCCACAGCTTTCGCACTGCCTCGATCGGCCCGGAGGTTTTCGGGACGTCGATTCCATCAAGACGGCGCAACACGGAATCAAGAGCTGCGGCCGCGTCGTAACGCGGTCCCATGCCATGAGTTGCCAGGACCAGCAGAAACGCGTCTTGTCCTAGCGCGTCGACGATTCGGCCCAGGGCGCGGTCGATGGCCTGGTACACATCAAGTAAAGGGTCTTCCCCAAGAAGCGCGCGGAATTCAGTCCGGTACTGCGGATGTTTCGGATCGCGCGTGGCCCACAGGTGATGCCCTGCGCAATGGGCTTCGCTGAAATTGAGCACGAACAGATCCCAGGGGCCCCGTGCGAGCACCGCGAGGGCAAGGTCCGCGCGGCGTGTGGCCCGCTCGATTAAGCCGTCTTTGAATCGGCGAAGCTCCTGCGGGCGCTGGCGAACAAGATCGCACACCCCCACAGGATCTTTGCCGGCAACTTGCTGAACCTCCTGCTCCAGAGAGGGAGGCCAACAGGTGAGCGGGTGCCGCACTTCGTGCTCGCCCCAGAAAGATACTTGTAGTGTTCGTGAGGTGCGTGCGAGCAGGGCCTTGGGCACATCGATCAGTGCGACACTGTGCCCCTGTTGCGCAATGGCGTTCCAGACAGAATCGACTGATAGATGTTCCGGCAGAAAGCGCCGCAAACCGTAGCTTCCGGAGTCGGGCTGCAGATAGAAATAGTTATCGTGTCGGCCAGGCCATTCACCGGTGTTGAAACTGGGCCACAGAGTTCCGCTATAGATGATCTCAGGATTTCGCGTCGCAGAAGAGACGGACTCCTCGAGGAGTTTTCCAAAGTGCGGCAGCAGGCCTTGGCTCACCCATTGACGAAGAAGGCTTTGGTCGGCCGAATCGAGTGTGATGCAGGCTACTCTCGCTGGTCCGGACATGCTTGGATCTCCCGGTACTTCCCCTTGGGAACGCCTCGGTGGTTTGGATTCTCCGGCCTATCCAACTCGAGACAATGATGTCTCAAACGATGAACGGCTAGAGGCCAGCCCTGCCCTGCTGTTGCTTGTATGCGAGCGAGAAGGTAGATGATACAAGATCTCCTTCTTAATAGCGCCCCCTCTAATGGGGGACCGGTTGGTCCCCAACATGGCCGCATTGACAGAGCTCTCCGCGATCTCTATTTCCCAGTATCGAAATGAGTGGCCAGATGGTCCTTGACCGCGGGCATTGAAGAGCCACCGCTGAATCATGGGGGCTCAGCGTGAGGGGAGGGTAATTCACAGGGAGTCTATTGGTTTGTCTGGTTTATCCTGGTTCTTTCGTTCCCCAGCCAAGCGAACCAAGCAAACTAAATAGACCACATGAACCAGATCCCCGTCACGTGGCGCGAAATGGTTGAAGGGGTCTTATGGTTTCATGAAACCCAGAATGTCTCCGTTCTTTCCCGCCATAGAGTCCGTCGCCTCATGTTGCCGAACGCACCACGCTTGGCTATGATCCCTCAACCATGACGAATCAACCCGTGCACCCAACGGAATCTCAGGCCAGTCGGCGTGCACAAATTGTGCTGACGGTCGGGGCGCTGCTCCTCGCGGCTCTGATCTTCAGCCCGTTTTTCTCTCCCATCCTCTGGGCCGTCGTCCTGTCTTATGCGCTCTATCCGCTGTATGGCCGAGTCCTCCGCGCCACCGGGGATCGGGAGGCACTGAGCGCGTTTCTCATGTGCACGGTCATGACCGTCGGACTTCTACTCCCGTTGTTCTATCTGATGCTCCTCGTCGCGCAAGATCTCGCAGGGATGGTCTCCTCCCTGCTGACCTATCTCCAGCCGGGAGAAGGACCCTGGGGGGGAAACTGGCGGCGGTACCCGGTGATTGCGGGGTTCGTGAAGCAATTCCAGAATCTCGAGCGGTTGACGGGGACCGATCTGCGCTCGAGCCTGGTGGAGGGAGTGACCGATCTCGGGAAAATGTTGATCCAGCAATCGACCGGCGTGGTCACAAATCTGTTGCAGGGTGCGGTCGAGTTCGGAATCGTGCTCTTGTGCGCGTTTTACTTTTTTCGGGACGGGAAGCACATCGTCGACTGGACGCAGGAGAATTTGCCGATCACGCCGGAGCGCCGCCGGTTGGTCCTGAAACGATTTGACGAGGTGGTCAAAGGCGCCGTGTACGGCAATACGGTCGTGGCCTTGCTGGAAGGTTTCATTGGCTGGTTGGCGTTTTGGTCGGTGGGATTACCGTCCCCGATATTATGGGGCGCCGTGATGGCCATCACGGCCTATATTCCGTTCGTGGGCGCGGCGCTGGTCTGGTTTCCGGCCGCGATCTATTTGGCCATCCAAGGGGCGTATGTTCAGTCGGCTGTTCTCGTTGTCGCAGGGATTGTGCTGTCAGTGATTATCGACGAATTGGTGCGGAACATCATCGTCGGCAAAGCGTCGAAACTACACTCATTGGTCATGTTTTTCAGCGTGATAGGAGGCCTTCGCTTTTTTGGCCTTGTCGGCATCGTGGCCGGCCCATTGGTCGTCGCGGTAGCCGTGACGCTCCTGGAGACGTACCGAAACGAAAAGGCCGCGCTTCCGCCGAGCGAGACGGAAGGGTGGGAAGAGAAAAGCTGATGGCGTATAGCCGATAGCGGATGGCAAGAGCCTGAGGGGATCGGCTGGTTGTTGGTTGTTTAGTTGTTCTTGTTTATCTGGTTTATTCCATTTTCAGAATAAGACAAACGAAACAAACCGAAGAAACCAGATGAACCAGCTCACCGCCACGCGGCGCGAAATGGTTTCTGGTGGCTGTGTCTCCTTAGATCATGAGTGACAGGGATCTCAAGCAGTTACCCCAAACAACGCTCCAACTCCTGCTGTCAAGGCCATTGCCAAGGCCCCCCAAAAGGTCACCCGCGCGGCAGCAGTCATCATAGAAGCGCCGCCGGCGCGCGCAGCCAGAGAGCCTAATAGCGCGAGAAACAAGAGCGAGCTGCCGGAAACAGCCCACATGAGCGCAGATACCGGCACCAACAGGACAATCAAGAGAGGCAGGACAGCGCCAACTGAAAAAGTGATGGCCGACGCCATGGCGGCTTGAACCGGTCGTGCGGTCGATGTATCGGATATACCCAGCTCATCACGCCCGTGTGCGCCGAGTGCATCATGCGCCATCAACTGGGACGCGACGTTGGAGGCGAGTCCTGCGTCAAGTCCACGCCCAACATAGATATCGGTCATTTCCTTATGCTCTTGCTTGGGGTGAGCCGCTAACTCCTTACGCTCCCGATCCAGATCGGCGCGCTCGGTGTCGGCTTGCGAACTCACCGAAACATACTCGCCGGCAGCCATCGACATCGCACCAGCCACAAGCCCGGCCACGCCTGCAATCACAATACTCTTCGAACTCGCGCCCGCCGCAGCCACGCCTAATACAAGGCTAGCAGTGGAAACAATACCGTCATTTGCGCCAAGGACAGCCGCACGGAGCCATCCGATGCGGTGCGTCCTGTGTTTTTCAAGGTGTGGCATAACGTCCATTCTGTCTTAAAACTGTGCATAGCGATGACTTACGATTAAGTCTGCTGCAGCCTACCGGGCAGCATAGCAAGGCAGGCTCAGCAATCTGTCGTGGGCAAGTCTACTGGAAAGTCGTAGTCGTATCCATCATTCCGGAGATGATGTAGGAGCCTTCTGTGAGGGGGAGGGTATGAGCGGAGATTGCGAGATATGCGGGAAGGGCGCGAAAGGCGAGAGGTGAAGAACATGGATTGTCACCTTGTCGCGCCTGTCTCGCTCGTCCCGCTAGTCTTGCAGCATCGCCCGTGCTGAACCAGCTCACCGCCACGCGCCGCGAGATGGTTCCACGATATCTGTGTCTTTCCACCGGTCCGAGCCGAGGTGCCAGGTCAGGCAACGATCCCGGGCGGGATTCGACTTGGACAGTGCCCGCGGCGCCGCACAGGTCGCCGGCAGGATCTTCGGCTGTCACTCGCATGGGAAAGAGAGTACACAAGCGAGCTTGGAGAACCAGGCCGGGTTAGCTGCTGAGAGAGGAAATGCAAAGCGAAGAATTTCACTGACGATCCAGCCGGAGAGGCTGGATCGTCAGTGATCAGTTCCCGGGAGCAAGGATTTTAAGTTGCGGGTTAGTGAACGGTGATCGATAGCCGTTTTTCCACGGCTGTCGATGCGGTATCCGCTACTCTGAATGTCGGAGAAAACGTGCCGGCAGCGGTTGGGGTACCTATCATCGTTCCGTCTGCATTCAATGTGAGGCCATCCGGCAGAGCCACTGACCCGGCGGCGAGACTCCACATATATGTTCCTGGTCCCGTGCCTCCTGATGCCGCCAACGCGGCGCTGTACGGCTGGTCCGTGACGCCCGCTAGCAGCGGCATAGTGGTGTCATCGGTATCGATTGTCAGCGCGTCATTTACAGTGAGGGCCAAAGATTTTGTGACGGCTACTCCATTGCTATCCTGCACTCGATAGGTTCTCGTAAACGATCCGGGAGTGGTCGGTGTCCCACTAATTACTCCGTCTGAACTCAACGGCTGCAGACCTGGAGCCGGTAGCAGATTTCCAACAATCGACCACGTGAAGGTTCCCGGGCCCGTTCCTCCTGACGCCGACAATATGGCGTTGTGCGGCTGGCCGAGAGTGCCAGCGGGAAGTGGGGGGCCGGTCGGGGGGCCAATGTCGATCGTCAACGCGGCATTGATGGTGAAGCTTCGCGTCAGTTCACTAGACTGGCCGGTTGGCACCGCCGAATCAATGACCTTAAAGGTATGAGTTGTCAGGCCAATACTCGCATTAAGCGGTGTTCCGCTGATTACTCTTGGTCCAAGAAGGTTGAAGGACAATCCATTGGGCAGAGCGGGAGCGACCGACCAAGTATAGGGTGGTATTCCGCCAGTCGCTTCTAACTGGATATTCGGGTAGGCCATATTCACAGTCCCATTTGGAAGAGTGAACGGCGTAATCGTCGGTGGTGCTTGAGGAACGCTCGTGATCGGCGCAACCGAGGCGATCGAGGCCTGAGGAACGGCATTGATTGAGATTGTCAGTACTTTTTGAACTACCTGTGCTGTTGGTTTCGTTGAGTCGACGACGAGATAGGTCCGTGTGGTGATAATGGTAGTACTTGAAGGGCCTGTCGGGGTTCCACTGATTACTCCAGTCGTTGAATCCAATGTGAGGTTTGGTCCTGGTGGTTCGTTTCCTATGATCGACCAGACATAGGGCGGGTTTCCACCTTCCGCCGCCAATGTGACGCTAAATGGGCTATTGATGGTTCCGTTTATTGGCGAAACCGTTGTAATCGCGAATACTATGGGCGGGGAGGGCGGAGCAGGTTCAGGGGCAGGAGCCTTGGAGATGTCATTGCAGCCGTTGAAGTCGAAAGTTACCGCAAAAAGGAATAGGACTGTCCAGAAGAAGTTTTGGCTGGGAATCCAGTGTTGTGCCACCATGATCCCTTCTTCCGATATGACGTCACATCATAACACGGAAACCGCATAAATAGTGTCTCTATTCCTAGCAGGAATGTAAGGGAAATGTCGCGCAATTGGCCAGGGAAACGGGCTGGCAGGAGCCGGGCACTCGAATTCTCGCAGGGGATGAAAGTATATGAACAGACTGTGACATCTGCGTATCCTAGACGATTTACGCGTGCAGTTTGTCGATCAGGGTCTGTTGCTGGACGCGCGACGGGAGTGCCTCATGCAGCGTGGGGGTTGCTGTATGCAGTCTCCCCATCGATATAGCGCGTCACCGACCCATTCTCTAGGCTCTCCATCTTCACTCGCCCAGCAGCTTCCTGACAACATCCTCCATTCCGTCGGCCCACACTTGGTACCCGCGCATACTTAAGTGCAGGTAATCGGGCATGAGGTCTTGAGAAAGGCGTCCCTGGTCATCGAGAAAGCGTCGGCTGAGGTCCAAGAAAAAGATCTGCCGGTTGTCGGCGTAGAGACGGAGACGATCATTGATGGCCACGTTCAACCGGCGGAGCCGGTCACCCGCTGAGGCACTGCGGGGAAACACGCCCAACAACAGAATCTTGGTGCCTGGAAGGTTTGTGCGTAAGGTCGTGAGAATTGCCTGGATCCCTGCGGCAGTCTCCTCCGGGGGATCATGACGCGTACCCGTGTTGTTGGTTCCAATCATCACGACCGCCAGCTTGGGCGCAATCCCCTCGATCTCGCCATGGTCCAGCCGCCACAACACGTGCTCGGTGCGATCACCGTTGAATCCCAAATTCACGGCACGGCGGCGCCCATAATACACGTCCCAAATGCGGCGACCCTCATCGTTCCATCCCTGGGTAATGGAGTCTCCGATCACCAGCAGGTCAACTTCGCCCTGGCGAATGCGCGCGAGTGTATGTTCATGCTGCCTTGTCCACCAGGACTCGGTCTGCGGGAGGGGAACTACCGCCGCCGGTTTGCGGTCGAGGACATGTGTGAGGCTCAGCAGAGCGATAGCCGTTCCCAAGGCTATAACGAGAAGGACTAGATATCTTAGACGCTGGGTACCTCGGCTTTTGAAGTCCATCAGTCGCTAACCTTAATCTGGATGAGGGAACCGGGCATTCTACTTTTCCAGGTCGGCCTGGTCCATTCCTTCTTCGTGCATCGAACGACGACTGCTCTATTGAGGGAGCCTTGAGTGAGGGGAGCGCGATTCAGAGGCGGTCTATTTGGTGCGCGGGTCAACCTTGTCTCTCTCGTTCGTCGAACCAATGAGACGAGATAGACCAAATAAACCAGCTTTCACCTCGCGCCGCGAAATGGTTTCATCCACTCATCTCGCCTGAAATGAGTGGATGAATTGCTTCAGCAAATCAC
The DNA here is from genome assembly GCA_963726635.1 of uncultured Nitrospiraceae bacterium. Classification (GTDB taxonomy): domain Bacteria; phylum Nitrospirota; class Nitrospiria; order Nitrospirales; family Nitrospiraceae; genus Palsa-1315. Next base: position 31,890 of record CAVSCZ010000006.1, on the reverse strand, counting down.
GCTGGTCGGACTCCAGCCGCTGGATGGACACAGGTGGTATGACCTGTAGCGTCTCTCGGACCCAGGTGTCACTCCAGATGAGTATCTGCGGGTTTCGTTTGATTCGGACTTGTTCGACGAGAAACAGTCCTGGCTCATACAAGATCCTGTCAGGGCACTGGCCTTCGACGGACCTCTGGATCAATTCCAGGGAGAGTATAGCCGCGTCGTTTCCACGTTGATCGAGCGAGACGGGGAGCCCCGCGCTGGTCAGTTGGTGAACTGCTCTAATCGCGAGCGATTTGCTCAATTTGCCTGCCAGAACTGAAAGGTGCAAGGTGTCGACGTTAAGACCGTTCAAGCTTACGCCTGCGCGTGTGTCAGGCACCTCAGACAAGACAGGGCTTGCCGGGCCCTGATCATCGCGTGGCCCCTCCGAGGTCTTCCGGTCGTGGCGCATTTCCTTTGAATGCCAGCCAGGGTTCCCACGTTTGTAGTTCGTGATGAACGTCTGGACTAGCCCATCTAAATCCGCCTCAAGCTCTTCAACGCTAACTGGCGCTCTTGCTTGAGAGCCGGATCCGGTTAACCAGGTGATGTCATGCATGACTTCTGAGTTTCTTGGGACGATGACCTGTTCAATGAGGGCTAAGGAAGGCTCGTACAGGACGTTGCCCGGACAGGTAGCACCTAACGGTGTGGTCTTCAGTGTGAGTTTCAGCGTGGCACCGAATGGTGAGTAAGCCTGAGCCCGAGGTGGGAGAGGGAGGTCGGCCTTCGCAAAGAGGATTATCGCCCGATCGTAGAGCCGCTCTTTGAATTCTGGTGCGGCCACCACGACCAACTGAACCTGATTCAGATCAAGATCTTGCGTGATCGGAACATCAACATCATGGGGCTGCCATCCCACTGGCAGGCAGTGAGGTCATCGACAACACGAAGAGGAGGCAGACCCAGCGGAGAGTGATCATAGTGAAACTCCGTCGTCAGCGAACCTATCACGCTGGCAACGAGGCACCTAGGGAATCTGCCTTTATAAAGAGAAGAGCATATGGTTGATGGCTCAGAGTAAGAATTGCGGGACATGCGGGAGGAGCGCGAAAGGTGAGAGGTGAAAAGCGTGGATTTTCATCTTGTCGCGCCCGTCTCGCTCGTCTTGCAGCATCGCCCGTGATGAACCAGATCCCCGCCACGCGCCGCGACATGTTGGATTGAAAGACCTAACCGGCATTTTTGAACCATGGAGGCCAGAGATTCGACAAGCGGTCTCGGGTTCGGACCCGCGACTAAGCGAGCTGAGTGCAGGGCCAGGAGAAGACCCGGATGGCTGGCTTGACCCACCCTGAGTGCTGCAGAGATTCTGCACACCAGGCTTTGACCGCGCCGGCGACTTTGTCACGTTGAGCTGGCTCGAGCGAGACCAGGATCACACTGTTCACCCCTGGATAGAATGAGATTCCTTCAGCCGGTCCCGATTGTCCCGTCCCGATCGTCTGGGGAATTTCCGTGTAGGCCATGACTTCGCACGTCCGTAACAACTCATGCACGCGTTCCTTCAGCGAAGTACGAAACACGATCATCAACATGTCCATGGATGTGACCTCGAAAAATGTGAGTGGCCACTATACCAGGTTCCCGCTCGATCCCGGAAGGCGTGGGGAATTCCTCACGAGAGAAACGACCGCAGGTCCTCTGTCTGTTCTAGTAGCGGGGTGGGGGAGGAAGGAGAAACCGGAAGAAGATGGCGAGGCCAGACGGGTTTGTCTTGTCTCTCTTGTTGAGCGAAACCAAAGAAACCAGATAAACGAGATGAACTTGATCCCTGCCACGTGCTGCGAAATGTTGGATCGCAAGACCTGACCGTCATTCCCTCTCGACCGCCTGCACTGGTTCTATCATTTCCTCAAGTCAGAATGTCCACATCGGCTTGGTCGCTCTGACATAGCCCATGAGGACGTCTCTGCGAGCGACGATGCCGACCAGTTTGCCTTCAGCGTCAACCACGGCAACCCGGATGAGATGTTTGCTCTGCAACAGGTGGATGATCTCCATAGCTGACGTATCCTGGGTCACAGAGATCGCCCCCTTGGTCATAATATCCCCTGCCGTCACCTTGGATAGTGCCTTGCCTTCCATGATTGCTTTCAGCAAGTCGAACTCACTCACAATACCCAGTACCTTGCCGTCTTTGGCTAAAATGGGAACGCTCCCAAAACCGCCTTCAGTGATCGCCCCAGCCAGCCTATCTCCTGTATCCTCAACGTGGTAGTACGACACCACATCTTGCATGAAGTGCTCTGCCTTGAGCGTTGCGAAATCCCGGGCCCCTACCATGTAATCAACGCGTCGCATAGTCAGTTTCTCCTTTGCGGGGTCTTGCTGGATGAATAACTGGGCCGTTCTTGTTCTTCCTGCTTGCCGATTCGATCCTATTTAATAGTCCAGGCCTCTTCCCGTTTCGGGTGCGACAGGGCAATCTAATGTTGAACCCTCTTGGAGGTGTAACCAATTCATGAATGCCGAAGGCAATGCCATTGAGCGCTCAGAGAGACTCACCTCAGGGCGTAAGACCCCACACTTACCAAATACGGCAACTACTATCAGGATAGGAGAATAGTATCAAGCCAGAAAAGGTGATTCCCTGCGTCCTCAAGACCGGGATCAGGCGTGCGGATCTACCGCTAAGCGGCCACAGCCACGGCCAGACCAGTCAGGCCAACGATCCCGCCCATCCAGCTCATGATCGACCCAGCGTCCTGGCCAACCTCCAGGCCATGCCAACCAGCTTGCATTACGGTTCGCAGGATTTCATGGGCTGCTCGGCACACCGTCCTAGATTTCTTGATGAGTGGAAGAAAACCACAACGAGAGTAGTTCAGCTTATACGCGAAGCAAAGCCCGGGCTTGCTGCTTTGTTGAGCATCTGGCTAGGGTTCGCTCGGCACGAGAACTGGCAAGTCGCCAAGTCTTAATTACCATCAATTCTTGCAGGAATGTCACGCTCGAGATTCGGCGGATTCAACTCGTCGCCATTCACAAAGTCCAATAAGTTTGTGCTATAAGCCGCTTACTGGTAGACTGATAAAAGAATCACCCTTCTTCAATCCTCACCAACCACATAAAGAGGTACGAGTATGGCAGACTTGTTTGCAAGGCATCCGAATACCACTAAGGACACCGTTGTCGCCGAGACAGTCTGTCCTCTGCACCAGGAGCCGGTAAAAGTCACCTTCGAGATGAATGGAGTGCGCGGGAAGCTTACCGTACTGGAGGAGTGCTCCATTCTGCACATGGGAGAAAAGTGCAACGAGGCCTGCAGGACAAATCCTGAAATTCTGAAGGCCATCCATCAAAAGATGGAGGAGTTCAGGGAAGAGTCGGCACGAGAGATTCCGATTATCTCGACGCCGTAACCTTTTTAACATGCAACGGAGGACACGATTTTGAAACGAGCGTTAGTCCTGTGTATCGCAGTATTTCTTTCAGCCGTCTGCGCCCTTGATGCGGGGGCGGGAAATCCCGATGTTGAGTTCAAGGTCAAGGTAAATAAAGACGGTTTCAGTGATTCAAATGGACGCCTCATTGACGCGCCCTTCCATGTAAAGAAGGGCGAATCCGTACGGGTAACATTTCTTTTTGATGAGAAGACTTCTGAAGTCTTGCGCGATCTTATGCGCGCCGCTGAGGAGCAACGTGGATTTGTGCATGCATTTGCCCTGCATAACGGCAAGGAAATCGTTGCAGAAACAAAGGAACTCAGTCTCAAGAATAGACAGACCACGCTTGAGTTTATTGCCGGAGACAAGGGGGCACAGAGCTACAAGATTTATTGCACGCTGATGTGCTTTGGGATGGAGCACTTACACGATCTGACGATCGAGGTTGGCTGAAGCAAGTTTTCAGCGAAACATATGTGCACTCGTTCCCCCAGGCCCATCCGCCTGCGCGTCCTCTAAACAAGAGGACTGCACCATTTCTGCAGTTGCCATGCCCCAGATTCCCGCATTCCTCATCGCGACCCCGACCATGATCGCGTGGCGGAGTCGCTGGCACATCCATGTCGACGGTCGGTGCCGAGGTACAAGGTCAAGCAGTGACCAGACGCGGGTTTCCTGTCGATCGGAGTGGAAATGGGTGGAGGTTCTGCGGTCGTTGCTTCTCTTAACAAAGAAATGTCCGCTTCTTCTCCCGGGAAAGACCTCCACCCATTTCCTGTGACAATCTGCGCTACCCCATCGCTGCCCAGATTTTCTGTGCGTTCTCACCTGTAAACGTCACGTCATCCTGTGTGGTGGCGCCCCGCTCGAAATAGAGATGCAGCAGTCCCCCTCCAAAGTGAGCTTCTCGGACTAGGTCGAGATTGATCGCAGCCTCACCGGCACGTTCTTCATCCTTCACTTTGATGAACTTCATTGCTCTTGCCTCCTTCTTGAAGATGTGTGGATCCTCTTTTCACATGAGACCAATCAATCCCGTTCCCGTGAAAAGGTCAGCATTAAGTTATGCGGCTAGAAAGAATGAGTCAAGGTGGGACAGGGGCAGTCCACTTTTTCACGTCGGTCCGGTCCATGCCTTCGTCGTGCCTTGAACGACGAAGGCTGTCTTGGGGAGCCTAGTGTGAGGGGAGGGAAGGCCAGGTGGGTTTATCTAGTTTGGTTGGTTTAGCTTGTTTCTCTTGTTGATCGAAACCAAATTAACCTGAGAAACCAGATAGATCAGACGAACCAGATCCCCGCGCCGCGCGGCGAAATGATATCTGACACCTTTTTTCTGAGGTCCTTACACTCGTCGACCTTGAATGACACGAACCAGGATCACCACGATCGCGATGACCAAGAGGGCATGAATGAATCCCCCCATGGTGTACGAACTAACAATTCCAAGAAGCCAGAGCACAACCAAGACGACTGCAATGGTCTCGAGCATGGTGCTTCTCCTTTCTCCCTAACGTGGCCGATAGTAAATCGTTGGGCCCACTGCCGCCTCGCAAACAGATCTGCTGGGGTTACCCGGGCAGCAGAGCAAAGTAGCCTCTGCTAGCTGTTGGGGGCAAGTCTACTGCAAAGTCGTGGACGTATCCATCACCCTGTAGATGATACGGGAGCCTTGTGGGAGGGAAGGCCGGGCCGAATTGGTCGGGTCTATCTAGATTGTCTGGTTTATCTAGTTGAGCGAAACCAAAGAAGCCAGATAGACCAGACGAACCAGATCCCGCCACGCGCCGAGGAATGTTGGATTGCAAGACCTGATCTGAGTACTATTTGTGACTGGATGCACAGACAAAGCATGAAATCAGAGATTTCCCTCCTGCCCTCAATAATCGGACGCAAGGTGTTGTCATGAGCGGGCCACCACGTGTGAGCTGGACCGAGGCAGGCCAGACCTGCTCCGCGCGCTGGCGCTCGGAGTGGGGCTCGCCCCCGCCCACACGCGTGGTCATCGCGAACGACAGCATGACCGCCGACGCAGCCTATCGCCTGGCCTGCGAGGGTACCGCGCTGCTCTGGCGGGGGGACTTCCAGAATGCGCGACAGTTGCTGAACGCGATGGCGCGGCGAGCCGACCGCAATCCCCCCAAACCGGGTTCGTCGCCGGCTGAGGCCTTCCATTTCCATCGACAGGCCCAGTCCCGTCGCGCACGCACATTGGGGATGCTGCTAGTGGCACTCGAGGATGGCTACAACGTTCGCCTGCGCCGTGCGCCCGAGATGCGCCTGGCCTGCAGGGAGGCCTACGGGCCTGGTGAAGGGGACGCTCTGGTTTCGCTGCGAGAGTTGCTAGGGCTGATTGGTGCGCACGAGTGGCGGAAAAAGGGCGTGGAGATCCCTGCGCTTGGCGACCGCATCCACCCGCACTATGGCGTGTTCTCGCCGATTCGCGGCGAATATGTGGGTCTGGTAGCCGAGGCGCCGTTGCCTTCACTTACGCGTGCCTTCGATATCGGGACAGGGACCGGCGTGCTGGCTGCGGTGCTGGCTCGGCGCGGCGTCTCGCAGATTGTGGCGACCGATCAAAACCCTCGCGCCCTGGCCTGCGCTCGCGAGAATCTTGCGCGGCTGGGATTCACTGACCGGGTGGAGGTCGTGCAGGCTGATCTCTTTCCCGAAGGCCTGGCTCAGCTCGTGGTCTGCAATCCGCCTTGGGTCCCGGCGAGGCCCAGCTCTCCCATCGAACAGGCGATCTATGACCCCGAGAGCCGAATGCTGCGGGGATTCCTCAATGGCCTGGCCGCACACCTGGAGCCTGGAGGAGAAGGCTGGCTGTTGCTCTCGGATCTCGCCGAGCACCTGGAACTGCGACCGCGGGTAGAACTACTCGCTGCCTTTGAGCAAGCGGGGCTCCGAGTCATCGGCAAGATTGATGTCCGTCCGACTCATCCCCGCGTCTCCGACCAAACCGACCCGCTCAGCGCCGCCCGAGCGGCGGAACTCACATCCCTTTGGCGCCTCGGTGTCCACTAACGTGTGGCTCCGCTCATCGCTCGCATCCCTCACGACGCATCTCGATTTGTCAGGTCCTTCGGCGTATGCTTTCCACTCGTCCAAAAACAAAAGAATGAGAGATGGCCAATATGAGCGGGAGAGCAGGTCGACCTAACCAGCGCATCTGATGAAAAAATCCGATGCGATCGCTTTTCAGACAGGGGGGTGGATGGCAATACGAGCTTTCTCTCGATGGATGGCAGTTGCAGTGTCTGCCGGCGCGTTCGTGGCAAACGTGCCGGCGCCCGTTAGCGCTGCGGAAGGCAACAAGGCGTGCGGACTGCTCACGCCATCGGAGCTGGAGTCGGTCCTGGGCACAAAACTGAGCATGAGTGGGGGCGGCGGGATGGCCGTGGGGGGAGTCGATATCTGCAACGCTCAGACCTCGACAGCCAACGTGATGCTGCGGCTCAGCACGGGACTCGACCCGGGAAGAGATCGCTCCGGAGGCACAGAGAAGAAAGGCATAGAAGTCATTAGGCAGATGGGGATCCAGGTCGACGTAAAGATATTTGGACCGATTACTTGTTCGACCATGGTGCCACCAGCGAACCTCGCGCAGCACGGTTTCAATACGACTTGCACGGTCAGCAAAGCGACCGCGGTCGCCGGAATCGAGGTGCACGTCAAGAGCCAGAAAGATATGGTTGCGATCGAACAGTTGCGCCCGCTGGCCGAGAAGATGGCAGAGCGTTTCTGACTCTAAACGTGATGAGCCAGGGGCGACGTGATGAAGGCCTGGATCAGGATCAGGTGTTTATGACATCTCCAGGTTTCGATCTTGCCTCTCAAGTAGATCCCAAGGGTAGCCGCTTTCAAGTCCAACTATTCTTGGACCGTGCTGATAGCTCTCAGAGTCCTCTATCAGTCTCATAGTTCAAATGCAGCCGACTCGAGTCTTGTCCCGGGAGCCATTTGTGTGAAAGCTATGCGGTCGCGAACGCCCGGGCGGCTGACCGCACTGATGCGGAGGCGCCGAAAGGGGTGTTGCGCGTCGTGGTGAAAGTCATCCTCTTGGTTCTGTTGCTGGTGGGATTGCCGCTGCTGGGCATTGTCATCGACGGGCAACCGCTTGATCGCTATCTGGAGTTCCCACCACGCACCCGCTACGTCCAACATGCGCCGTTCTCCTGGATGGTATTTATCGCTCTTGCGCTCCTCATTGTGGTGTCGGTCGTCCCTTTTGTCGTCCGCATGGTTACGTCACGCCTCACGCATGATGCCTCCTGTCATCCTTTTGCCACGTCACTTAGCTATCAACTCATAAAGAATCGCTTTAAGTTTCACGATGGCCGCCTGACGCCTCATGCGTTCCCCTGGTGGGGATGGTTCGGCGCCGCTCTGACCGCTCTGTCCTGGGCGCTGGCGTGGAATCGCTTCTCATGGTTCGAGTCGCTCCAGCCATTCACCTTCACCCCCCTGTGGCTCGGGTATATCCTGCTCGTCAATGGCTGGACCTTCAGCCGCACGGGACGCTGTGTGATGCTGGACCGGCCTCGGTATTTTCTCTGGTTATTTCCTCTCAGCTCGGCGTTCTGGTGGTTCTTCGAGTATCTGAATCGCTTCGTGCAGAATTGGTATTACATTGGAGTTCAAGAGTTCACCCCATTGGAATATTTCCTTCACGCAACGTTACCATTCTCCACGGTGCTTCCAGCCGTGCTTGGCACGATGGAGCTGTTGGCATCGTATCCCCGGATAAGCGCAGGGATGGAACAGTTTCGGCCGATTCGGAGTACAGACGTGAAGATTGTCGGGTGGGGAATTCTTTTGCTTGCTAGTGCCGGACTGACTGGTATCGGCATCTGGCCGAGCTATCTGTTTCCGCTCGTCTGGGTGGCGCCCCTGTTGCTGATCACTTCATTGCAGGTGGTCGCAGGTGAGGAGACAATTTTCTCGAGCATTGCGCGGGGAGACTGGAAGTTTCTGTGGTTGCCGGCTCTGTCTGCACTGATCTGTGGATTTTTTTGGGAGATGTGGAACTACAAGAGCCTGTCGCACTGGGAGTATGCCGTACCCTTCGTCCACCGGTTCCAGATTTTCGAGATGCCGCTCCTCGGCTACGCCGGGTATCTCCCCTTTGGGCTTGAATGTGTGGCAGTTGCGCAGCTCTTCTTCCCCGAATGTTGCCGAAATATTCTGATGGATCCCTCGCATAGGGCGTAAGGGACGTGAAAGGAGACCATCGCATGGTCACGAGTATCGTTGGGCTCGGGCTTTTGGTGGTGGCAGTCCTGCTGGGCATCGCCCGAGGAGGCGCGCAGGTGGAGATTGATCCCGCATTGGTTCCAAAAAGTTTCATGAGTGGAAAAGATTGGCGAGCACTAGGTAAAGGGGAGCAACAGGCCTATGCCGTCGGGGTCGTCGACGGGCTCGACCTCGCCTTCGCCTACGGAAAGCAAGGGACCAACCTTGCCTGGATCAATCCCTGCGTGACCGGCATGTCCTCGGACCAAGTCCGCGCTATGCTCCTGGCGGAAATTGACGCGAACCCAGGAGAGTGGGATCTCCTCACGGTCCATCAGTCGATGTATCGCGCACTGCGGAAGGCCTGCCGACAGAGTCCTGGGAAAATTAGATAGCTGACACTGAACAGTCCACGTGAGGGTGAAAACGGGGGACATTCTACTTTTTCACGTCGGCCTGGTGCATCGCTGTGTGAGGGGAGGGCGATTCAGAGGCGGTTTTTTGGTTAGTTTGGATTATCTGGTTTGTCTTGTTGAGCGAAACCAAAGAAACCGGAGAAACCAAAAAGACTAGATGAACCAGCCCCCCGCTACGCGCCGCGAAATGGTTTCTGGCAGCTTTTCATCTCCTCGCGTTCAAAATCATAGCGTAAACCCCTCACGGCTCGTCTCGATTTATCAGGTTCTTCGGCGTATGCTTTGACCTAACTCAAAGGCACGAAGTTCCGGTTTGACAGATCTGTTATCTGGGCCAAGGAGCGATTGAAGCGACAAGGAGCAACAGAAATGGAGAACGCATCATGAACTGTAGAGGCTTTTGGATAGGACTCGCTGTTGGAACAATCTCAACGTGCCTGCTCGGTCAGTGGGTGCTCGCTGCCGCAAGCAAGGAGGCAGCTCCGCCCAAGTGTATACCGGCCGAAACTGTCGCCGACTATGTGCATGGTGTGATCCAGGCAGATCGAACGTTTTACACCACTGACATTGTGGAGCGGATGCAGATGCGTGGCATTGTCTTCGCCGCAGAAAACTGGCGCGAGACAGCCAAGCTCCCTCTACCAGCCCAGTTCTTGATGGAGGCGGGGCGACTCGTGGCCGAAGGACGAAGTGGGCTTCGATTCCGGTTGATTAGCAGTTGGGCGATCAACAAAAGGAACAGGCCAACCACCGACTTCGAGCGAACCGGCCTTGCGGAGATCCTCGTGAATCCTGATCGACCCTATACAGGCGTTACGACCGAGGGTGGGACTCCCGTCTTCCAAGCACTCTATGCAGATAAAGCGGTGTCTCAGTCGTGCGTTAGTTGTCATAATGCGCACCCGGACAGCCCCAAGAATGATTTCAAGCCGCGGGACGTGATGGGTGGGATTCTTGTTACAATTCCGCTCCCCTAATAGGCAAGACCGATCGAACGTGAGTACTTCTGTAAATGCCGTGGACGAGACTGAGCAAGGCATACCCTTTCTCCTCCGGTCTCGCGTCAGCATAAGGGTTATCTCCTCGTAGGGAGGAAGAAGTAGGATATTCAGCTTTCTAAAAGTCGGCCTGGTCCATTCGTTCGCCGTGCATCGAACGATTGCTGCTGAATTGAGAGAGCCTTGTGTGAGGGGAGGGGAGGCCAGGCGAGTTTATCTAGTTTGTCTGGTTTCTCTAGTTGAGCGAAACCAAAGAAACCAGATAGACCAGATCCCTGCCACGCGCCGCGAAATAGGGCCTGGCGCATTTTCTTTTCCCTGCCGATCGTTCTTCCCTTGAAGCGTGATCCCCGACCGACCTGGTTGATAGCGGGCCGGCCACTCTCAACGTAATTTATCTGGTGGCGGCGCTTCGGATCGCAGCAAACCATAGATGGTAAGCAGATGATTCGAACCGCAGTGGTCGCACCACACAGTTGAAGCAACCCCGTAACAGCTGGATGGTCGCTTCCATGGGGTGCCGGAAATTTTTCGTTGATGGTTGGCATAAGCGTCGACGAGTAGCCGATAAAGGCACCAACGAGACCGGCGGTTCCTTTCGGCCTCGTTCCGATCTGTAACGTCGCGAACCAAATTTTCAACGCTGTCGACTGAAGCCGGAGTTCATGAACCAGAAAACCAAAGACGATCATCAATACGCCGTTGGCTGTGTATTCGATGTGGCTCATGACAATGCCACGAAACCACTGGACCGCCGTAGGAGGAATAAAGCCGACAATGCAACCAAGCGTGATGCTCGCAACACACCCAGTATCAACTGTCCGACGTCTAGAGACTCCAATTTCAACGCGGTTACATCGTGCGACATGTTTGCCTCACTTTCAGGTTCAAGGTGCAAGACGTCTGAGCTATGTTACAGGCGAAGATACCCTAGGAGCATTCTTGCGGTTACACAGCAATCCGCAATGATGTCTTTTAAGCTCATGACTAGGAATGTTGCTGCGACCTGCCCGTGTAGCAGAGCATGGCAGTCTCAGCAATTTGTTGGGGCGAGTCTACTCTAACGTCGCAGTTCTATCCATCACTCTGTAGATGGTATGGGAGCCTTGTGTGAGGGGAAGCCAGGCGGGTTTACCTAGTTTGTTTGGTTTGTCTTGTTTCTCTTGTTGAGCGAAACCGAAAAACCAGAAAGACCAGATAGACCAGACGAACCAGATCCCTGCCAGCGCCGCGAAATGAATCCTTGTACCGTTTCATCTCGCTACCGATCAAAGCCTATATCCCTCACTGCGCATCTCGATTTATCAAGTCCATCGGCGTATGCTTTTTCCGTGGATCAACAACAAATGATTCGACGAGGGCTTCCACCCGTTGCTTTCCAAAGGGCTACTCATCAAAATGGTTCCAGGGTTAATTCCTGTTTCAGTGAGATGATGAACGTCGAACAACTTCCTTCACATCTTTCTTCCGTACTCGTTGTCGACGATGAGCCAGATATCTGTCTGGCTCTCGAAGATCTCCTTCAGCATGATGGGTATACGGTGCGCAGTGTGATGACCGGTAGGGAGGCCCTGCACGAAGCCGAACAGAACCAGTTTGGGGCAGTGATCTTGGATCTGGGGTTGCCGGATCTGAGCGGGTTCGCGGTCCTTCGGGGGTTGGAGGAATTCGACCCCCTGCTACCAGTCATTATCCTCACCGCATCCGTACAAGACAGCCACACGGTGGAGTCACTCCGCCGGGGCGCCTTTGCCTACATCACCAAGCCCTACAATCGGGATGAGCTCAAAATCATTCTCCGTCAAGCAGTTGAGGTACGGAAATTGGTGCTCAAGATGAATCGTGTCGAGCACGCCCTGAGCGGGAGTGAGGAGCAGTTTCGACATGTCGTCCACACTGCACCGGACGGGATTGTGCTCGCTGATGGCGACGGGAAGATTGTCTCCTGGAATACCGCTGCCGAACGGCTCTTTGGCCATACAGAGGGAGAAATTCTCGGGCAGCCGCTCACCATCATCATGCCGCCACGCTACCGAGAGGACCATAAGCGTAGGCTTGAGCGTGTCAAGACCTCCGGCGTCTCACCCTTGACAGGTAGAACGATCGAACTTCATGGCTTACGAAAAGATGGCAGCGAATTTCCCATTGAGGTCTCGCTCGGCACATGGGAATTCGGCGGTCAGATGTTTAGCTGTGGCATTGTCCGCGACATCACCCTGCGGAAGCAGGCTGAAGCGAAGCTTCTGCAGCAGCAGATCGAGCAGCAGGTCCTGTTGGATCTCATTCCAGCCATGGTCTGGTACAAGGACGCCCACAATCGCATCCTGCGAGCGAACCGGCACGCGGCTGAATCCATCGACAAGACTGTGGCAGAGGTGGAAGGCCAGTCCACCTTTGATCTCTACCCGGACGAAGCGGAACAATACTACCAGGATGACCTCCAGGTCATCGCGTCGGGCACGCCAAAGCTCGGCATCGTGGAACTCTACCAAACGGCATCCGGTGAGAAACGCTGGGTGCAGACGGACAAGGTGCCCTACCGTGATCCCCAGGGGAACGTGATCGGGGTCCTGGTTTTTGCTCAAGATATTACTGAGCGCAAGCAAGCAGAAGCAGCGCTGCAAGAAAGTGAACGTCAGTATCGACTCTTGATGGAGGAGGCGTCGGACGGCATGGTTGTGTTAGATCTCGACGGATATTTCAGGATGGCGAATTCGAAGGTCTGTGAAATCTCTGGGTACACGAGAGAGGAGTTGCTCCAACTTCATGTGAAGGACACCTATATTCCCGCAGAAAAAGCCTTAGCTCAGCAACGCCTCGAACAAGTTCGCTATGACAAGCCCTTGCGTTTTAAGCGATTGTTACAGCGAAAAGATGGGACGGTCATTCCGGTCGAAATCAGTGCAACGAAGATGTCCGATGATCGGTACTTTGCTGTTGTGCGAGACCTCAGTTGACGGAAATTGGGGGAATAAAGCGGGTCATTCTACTTCTTCAGTTCAGCTTGGTCCATCGCTGTGTGAGGGGAGGGTGTGGAGAGAAGAGCGAAGGCGTATGGCTTATAGCTGATGGCAAGAGCGAGCGGGGATCGGCGGGGCGTCGGGTCTCGCTCGTCCGTCGAACCACACACACGAGACAGACCGCAGAAACCAGATGAACAAGTTCCCTGCCACGCGCCGCGAATGGTTCCTGGCACCTTTTTCTTCTCCCTGTTGGCCAGAGCATCGATTGACCGCAGTTTCTGGTGGGCGTACCATCTAAGCCTGACCGTTCCAATCACATCCGCGTTGGAGGAGGCTCTCGTGGAGAATCAAGTCGAGGATCAGCCGGTCCTCAATCATATTCAGCAGCTTGTCGCAGAGGAACACCGATTGCACGAGCAAAGGGCACACCCCAAAGCCGATCGTAAGCGGCTCGCGCAAGTCCAGGTCGAACTGGACCAGTGCTGGGACCTCTTGCGCCAGCGACGTGCCCTTCGCGACGTCGGGCTTGATCCGGACGAAGCGGAAGTTCGCCCGCCGCAGGTCGTCGAGAATTATGAGCAGTAGTGATTCCTCATCATCAATAGACGATAGGCGGCCGCTTGTCATGGATGACCAGCATCAACCGGCGGTGTTTCAGAGGCCGGTCAGGATCCCGAGTATAGTGGGAGAGATCTTCCGAGACCTCAGTGCGGCGCAGTGCAACCGAGATGTGTTGTTTGATGTGCGGTACGCGGGTCTCGAGTGAGAGGTCCACTGATTCGTCGTTGCAGCCGGTCACTTCCGCATTCAAGCCCTGCTCGTCGAGGAAATGCACTGTGACCCGTTCTTCCGGGTTAATCCACGGACGGATCGTCTTCGCCTTTTCTTCATTGGTCATACGCGCCTCCTTCTCCGCCCCCAACGATTCCAATCGAGAACCATGCTCCTATGAAACGCTTGTTTGTTGAGTTCGTCAATTGGGGGGAACCCCCGCGAGGGAAAGTTTTCAGCAGAGGGTTGCCTGGTCCATCGTTGCGTGAGGGGAGGGGGTGGAGAGAAGAGCGAATGGCGTATGGCTTATAGCTGATGGCAAGAGCGAGCGGGGATCGGCGAGTGGGGCTCGCGAGGTGTTTAAGGCCTGGAAACTTTCTCAGCGTTCGTCGGAGAAGTGATTGACACATCGAAAGTCTCTGACTAGAGTCCGCCTCACGTGGTGGGAATAATTACATCATTTTTGGTGTCTACTATCGGTTCGGTGCAGAGGGGCTGTCCGTGACGTACAAACTGACGATTGACCAGAAGCCTACATACTTGCACATGATCGTTACGGGTCGAAACAGCAGGGAAAACGTGGTGCAATACATGGAGGACGTTATTCGCGAATGCACAGCCCGCAACTGTGGGAGGGTGCTGATTGAAGAACGCCTCGAAGGCACACGTTTGCGAACGTTGGATGTGTATGACATCGTGTCACAAGGAGCCAAGCGATTCGTTGGGATGTTAGAGGCGATGGCCTATGTCGACGTCAATGCTAAGGGCAGTTTAATGCACTTTGCCGAGGACGTGGCGGCCAACCGCGGGATTCCCGTGAAAGTGTTCTCGACCGTAGACGAAGCCGAGAACTGGCTGCTTCACAAAGACCACGGAGGCACCCAGCCGCACGCTCCAGCGAGCGCGGACAAGCCGCGCCGCTGAGCTTGGATGTTGCGCCTCACTCGTGCAGCACTCACATCAGATGCCGCGCTGATTCCACAGCACAAGAGGGGACGACAGGCCAGGTCTATCGCGGTGTGAGCAGAAAGTGAGAGGAGAAGGTGATGCAGGCGCCGGACCGAAACGTGCCGGAAATGGTTCCAGGCGCTTGTTTATCCCAAGAATTTCAGATGCTCCCTCGTTGTTCCTCCCAACCTATAGTGTCTTCACATGTGCAACAAGCTGATCGAGGGCCTTACCCCAGCCTTCGTGGAATCCCATTTCCTCATGCTGTTTTCGACCCGCTTCGTCCTTGTGGATGACGAGCGCGGTGTACTTGGTCCCCTTTTGATGGCGTTCGAAAAGAAGGACTGCTGTGAACAAAAACATTTCGCATTCGGCCACATTGGCAGCTGGTGGAGGAGATGGCCGGTAGCCTGGCAACAGGGCATTGGTCCAGACGAGCTTTTCGTTCTTGACGATTTCAAGATAACAACCGATGTTGGGGAATTCCTGTCCCTCCGGTGAGCGCATGACAGTGCGGAAAATACCACCGGGGCGAAGATCAATTTCGCAATCCACCGTTTTCCAGGGCACTGGAGTGAACCAGTGCTTGAGGTGCTCTGGTGTGGTCCACGCGGTCCAAACGAGTTCTTGTGGCACGTCGACGATGCGTTCAAGTACCAGATCGAGCCGGGGATCGGGTTGATGAATCAAGCGAGTCATCGTTTTTTCTCCTTCATTGTGTTGAGGTAATCGTCTAATTGATCCAGCCGGGTTTCCCACATCGCGCGGTGTTTCACCAACCATCGTTCAGCCGCTTTCAACGGTCGCGGCGCGATCTGATAGGTCCGCACGCGGCCCGTCTTTCGGGAGCGGACCAGCCCGCAGTCCTCCAGTACATTCAGGTGCTGGGTGAAAGACGGCAAGGCCATGTCGAATGGTTGTGCGAGCTCGCTGACAGGGGCGGGACGGTCGCTTAGCCGTTCGAGAACAGCCCGCCGTGTCGGGTCAGCCAAGGCATAGAAGACGCGATCGAGTTCTCTTGATTGGTTAGGCATGTGCCTAACTATACAGCGGGCGTACACTTAGGTCAAGGCCTAAGTGTCAAAAAAAGTATTGGCGAGCTACCTGGTGGGAGGTGTGAGCGAATTTGGAAACTGTATGAGGTGAGGGGAGAGGGCGATTCAGCGGCGGTCTATGTAGTTTGTCTGGTATATCTGGTTTGTCTCGTTGAGCGAAACCAAAGAAACCAGAAAGACCGGATGAACCAGCCCCCCGCCATTCGCCGCAAAGTATTGGATTGCAAAACCTGACCCTCTTGGCCTCTCTCAGGCCCGCATAGACTATTTGAAGTTAGGTGTTGTCCTCCCGGCTCTCGCGCCCTAATTCCCTGAGCTCTGAGGTATCCGGCTTCTGAAGCAGTGAGGATCTTGCCAAGCTCTCGCCTGAAGGACCTAGGATATCAACCGGGACAACTGGGACGGGAGACGGGGTAGAGCGCGGGCAAAGGATAAACCTCATGAGATTGCCATCCTTATCGAGGCTGGTGCGACATATAAGAGGAGTGTGGGACTTCTCGTGGCGTTGCCGCCTGCGATACAGGTACAGGACAAAGCCCACCGCCAATGCAACCAACCCAGCGAGATAAAGATAAATGGCGTCTGCCATGACGGCCTCGTGTCTCTCGTGGAAGGGCATCTCACATCGAGTTGGAGCAACAGTAGAAAGGCAAGCCCCCAAACAGCGGAACAACCAGTGGGCTCAGCCTACTCCTCGCCAGGAGATCAGCACAAGCAGTCAACCTAGGCACAATGTTTGAGCGGGTGTGTTACTCAGGCGGGAAGCGGTGGACCACATGGCTAGAAGAGACTCCCGACCCTTATTATTATCCCCGTCTTAAGAATTCGAGAGTCAATTGGTCAGGCGTACCTTCAAAATACTTAAGAAGGGCATCCTGGAAAATATTATTACTGCTAGTAGCATCCATGAACAGTGTCATGCAAGACCTGAATTTTAGATTGTCCGGATAATCGAATATCTGCTGAGCGCTACGACCTTCCACGTTAATGACAAGCCCTGTACATTCTCTTAGTCTTGAACCCAAAAGAGGGTGTTCCAGGTATGCCTTGGCCTCTTCTTGAGATGTGATTGCGAACTTCTGCGCCAGTACACTGTGACCAAGCCCTTTGATCTGTGGAAATATGTACCACATCCAGTGACCGCGCTTTTCCCCAGCTCGTAGTTCATCGAGGACTGCCGCATAGACTTGGTCTTGCGCTCCTATAAAGCGTTGCAGATTGTATTTATCCTTCATAGGCTGCGTCCGCGCATCTCGATCAAGATTGCAAAAGTCCGGGGCTAAAAGAGCGGGACATTCTACTTTTTCAGGATGGCCTCGTCCATCGCTGTAAGAGGGGAGGGGGAGAGAAGGGCGGATGGCGTATGGCCTATAGCCGATCGCAAGAGCGAGCGGGGATTGGCGGGGCGGCTGGTCTCGCTCGTTCGTCGAACCACACACACGAGACAGACTCAAGAAGCCCGATGAACCAGCTCCCCGCCAGGCGCCGCAAAATGGGTGCGGGCATCTTCTCAATTCCTCCCGCAGCAGATAACAGTAGGACTCATCGCGCAACAAGAATGAATAACGCAATGCACAGGGACGTCACGGACAAGACTGTTGCTGTGATACAGAGAAACAGAATCCGTTGATGCCTTCTTTCCGCAATTGACGCGGCCTCCTCCAAGGCCGCCACGGCATTTTGGATCTGTGCCGCCAACTTTTTAATGTGCGCATCATTCTCAGATGCCGCAGCCTGAAGCTCCGTTATCTGTTGTTGCAGCACTATCGTCTGATTGGCGACAGCATCTGCGCTTTTCTTGGTAAATATTGGCGCAGTGGTGGAAACGATAGTTGCGACATTCGGGAGGATGGCCTTGAGTACAGGAATGAGCCAGGCTGGCATAGATGAGCCCCAATTATTAAATCTGTTGCCGCCTGCCTTTACGACATAGCAAGGCGCTTTCAGCAATCTGGTGTGGGCCAGTCTACTGCAAAGTCGAAGACGTATCCATCACTCTGGAGATGATGTGGAAGCCTTGTGTGAGGGGAGGGGGGTGGAGAGAAGAGCGTATGGTTTATAGCTGATGGCAAGAGCGAGCGGGGATTGGCGGGGCGGCTGGTCTCGCTCGTTCGTCGAACCACACACACGAGACAGACTCAAGAAGCCCGATGAACCAGCTCCCCGCCAGGCGCCGCAAAATGTCGGTTTGCAAGACCTTGTATCTTCAGAGGAGGGAGAGGTGACAATACATCTTTATTGGGAGATCCCCATCCTCGTCGCCTCCACGAACTGCTCCGTCGAGTCGTCGATGTGGCGCCCTTGGCGACCGTTGGCTTGATGAATATAGAGCAAGCCCTGGGCGACGCGCTGTTGAGAGGGGGGCGGGAGGGCCATTTCATACTTCACCGATCGCTGGTGGTCGGCAAGTTGTAACGCGGGATTGTAGACGCTATTGAATTTCCACAGCATCTTCAGAAAATTCGTCTGTCCACGCAACAGATGTCCCGCGACGATATTGGCCGTTGACCGTAACGCCTTCCAACCTAAATGCTTCATGTTCAAGACCTGCTGGGTCTTCACTAACTCTTCGTAGAATTCCGTCAAGGGGAGCTTTGTGGGCAGCACGGCATGTTGGATATCGAATAGGCGATAATCGCGGCTTTGAATTTGACGCGGTTCCGTCAACCACGTTTCCGTCCCAGGGTAGGGGGTGTTGACGCTGATGTTCACGATTTCAGGAACCTCGAGGCACCACTGGCGGATGACCTCGAATCGCTGCTTGTCCCAGTCGGGATCGGCAATTAAATTAATGGCGACAGTGATGCCGAGTGACCGGGCAAATTCCAACGCCTCAAAATTCTTACCCAGCGAGATGCGCTTGCGATGTTTCAGCAGCCCTTCCTCATCGATGGCCTCGACCCCGATGAACATATATTCCAGGCCGATGGACTTCCAGAACTTGAACACTTCCTTGTTTCGCAGTAACACGTCGCCGCGGGTCTCCAGGTAATATTTCTTCTTGATCCCCTTCTTGGCAATTGCCTCTCCGATCGCCATGCCGTGCTTGCCCTGGATAAAGGCCACATCGTCGACGATGAAAACTCCCGGCTCTTGCACCCGCGCCAAATCTTCCACAATCTTGTCCGGGCTGATCATGCGATAGCTGCGGCCATAGAACGTCCAGGCGCTGCAGAAAGAACAATCCCATGGGCAGCCTCGCGCGAATTCAATGGAGGCGCAGGGGTCCAGCACGCCGATGAAATATTTCCGACGATGGCGCACCAGGTCCCGTGCCGGACTAATGGCATCAAGGTGTTCTGCGAAACGCGGAGGCGGCCCTGAGCCGAAACGCGACACCACGCCGGGAACCCGTGCGATCGCCGTGCGATCATGCTCGATGGCCTGCAGAAGCTCTGGCGCGACCGCCTCGCCTTCCCCTTTAAGAATGCAATCGATCGCGCCGGCGCCATGCTCCAGGAACTGCTCTGCAATAAATGAGGCGCTATGGCCGCCGACAAACACAAAACTCCCGGGCAATGTGTCTTTCGTGAGCTTGGCCAGATCGACGATTTCCGGCACGTTCGCCAGATAATTGCAGGAGAAGGCCACGACATCGGGGCGCCAGGTCTGGAGCAGCGCGACATAATCACGGTGGGTTTCGACCTGTAAATCAATGAGACGGATGTCATGCCCGGCTTGGCGGATGGCCTGGGCCACAAGCTCTAAGCCAAGCGGCTCCAAACGGAGATATATTTTTGTATACATTAATGCGCTCGGATGGACGGCAAGAACCTTCATAACATCTCCTTTTTCCCCGCCATGGGCGATTAGGGGAAGGCCATCATGAGCAATAGCCAAGAAACGGGGATATTCTACTTTGCCGAAACAGCCAGGTCCATCGTTGTGTGAGGGGAGGGGGGAGAGAAGAGCGAATGGCGTATGGCCTATAGCCGATGGCAAGAGCGAGCGGAGATCGGCAGGGCTGGCTGGTCTCGCTCGTTCGTCGAACCACGCGCACGAGACAGACCGAAGACACCAGATGAACCAGCACGCCGCCACGCGCCGGGAAATGGGTTCTGGCCATGTGTCATTGCCGGTGGTTATTTCATCACCGGAGCGTGCCTAATGGTAAAGACTCCCACGTTCCTTGTAATGATCACCTGCCCCGCCCGGTTCAATCGAGCCACTTCTTGAAAGAGCTCGTTCCAGGTGAATTCCGGATAGCGAGCCACTAGGGCCTCGAACTCGCACTCCAGGGAGCCTTCGAGCAGTTCGAGGATACGGTCGGTAATGGGTTTCTGCAGTACCATCTGGATCACTCCTTGTCCCGCTGTGCGCGTTTCGTGAAGAGTGCGCAGAGCGATATCGGTGTTGGAACGGCGGAGACTGGAGAATCGATCGCGTTAGGAAGGACCGGGAAGCGCGAGGGATGAGACAGTCGGCGTGGCTGAAACGCCTTAGATCCATGCTACGTGCGAAAAGACAGCTCGTCAAGCTGCCTTATTCGTGTGCTGTCGTTTGTCGAACCACACACATGGGACAGACCGAAGCAACCACATGAACCAGCTCACTGCCACGCGCTGTGAAATGGGTCCTGTTGCCTTCCCAGCTTCACGAGGGCCAATGATTGTGCACCGCATGCACATCGGCTCATGAAGTCATGCGACCTGTGTCAGCTGGATGCACGGAAGGACTTGGAGAACCAGGGGAGGGACCTTCCACGGGCAGCGTGAGATGGAACGAAGTCCCCACACCTTGTTCGCTTTCAACCGTAATACTGCCTCCATGAGCATCCACCACGTCTTTCACAATCTTCGTTCCGAGTCCTGTTCCGCCCACCTTGCGGCTGATCGCCTGATACGTGAAGAGACTGTCCCGGACTTCAGGTGACATCCCCTTCCCAGTGTCAACGACAGACAGAACGATGTTCCTTCGCGCTTGGTCTGTGCAGCCCTGAACGGTCACAGATCCACCTGATGGCACTTCTGGGATCGCATTGTTCACAAGGTTATAGATGGCATTGAAGAGTCGGCTCTCATCGGCTCGAATGACCGGCAGGGTATCAACGCCCTCTGCGCGGAGAGCGACCCCGCGTTCATCGGCCAGGATGCGGAGCGTCGTATACACGCTGGACACTATGTCGGCAATACGGCAGGGAGCAAACTGGGGGGCCCGCGTCAGGCCTTTGACGGAATCGGCGATCTCTTTGACCCGGTCGTGGATGCGCCCGGCTCCTCGCCTGATCATCTCAATGAGGTCATGCGTCAGATCCCGGCTGGGTTTCATGGCGCTCAGCTCGGGCTGGGGCAACTTTGTGAAGCATTCGCTCAGTTCCTCTTCAAGGAGCCCTGCCCCGGTCACAATAGGCATCAGCATATTTTTCAGATCATGTCCGATGTCTCCCAACACCCTCGCCACTTCGGCGAGCCTCTGCTCCTCCACCAGTCGAGCCTCGGTTCGACGGAGTTCCTCTTCTGTCCGCTTGCGATCGACGAACAGCCCGACCTTGATCCCGATGTCCGCAACCATATCGAGTACATCCTGATCCGGTTCACGGCTCTCCCGGCTGAAAAAGTCAATGACGCCATACATATGCTCGCCCTTGCACACAGGAAACGCAAACCCTCCGCGGAGGCCGACTCTCGCCGCCATCGGAGCCCGGCGAAAATTAGGGTCTGTGACGACATCCGGAATCCAGATCGGCTTGCCCGTTGCCCAGACACGACCAATGAGTCCCTCACCGCGTTGAAATATCCGCCCCCGGCTGTCGTCGATGAACTCGGCGGCCTCAACGTGCGGCGCATGCCACAGGTCAACAAAGCGGAGTACCTGCCTCTGCTCATCCATGCTCCAAAACATACCCACTTCCCAGTTGAGGCTCTCACCAAGGGCTCGGAGGATTGCCTGGCCCGCGTCTTTGAGGGTAGCCGACTCGGCCAAGACTCGAGTCACGGCGTATTGCGCGGCCAGACGCCGTCCTGATCGCTTGGTCTCAGCCAGAGCGTTTCGTATGTCGCTGACCATCCGCACGTAGCCGCGGCTCACATACGTCAGCGCGAGCACGTACGCGGCCAATCGCACGAAATGCCAGACCCACCATTCGCTCTGCCAAGGGGCGGAAAACAGAAACATCGTTTCGGCCAATCCGAACAAGATCGCCAACGCCGCCAAGAGCTGATGTTCCGGCCTGCCGGTGCGTCCGGACTCGAGCCAAAAACCCGCCGCGCCGGCAAGGAACAAGACGGCGGCGAGACCGTTCACCGCGAGGGCAATCGGCGCGAATTGGTCCTGCACCGTGAATCGGGGCAGTTGGTGGGGAAAGGCGAGGACGAGAATCCCGAAGGCGACCGTCCCGCCTATGACGAGGGAGGGAATCAGATCTCTGGTCCGCTTCCCGATCATCCCCGGCGGATGCCACACAAACGAGAAGGCCACGCCCCCGAGGAGACTGGCCGCACTGCGCAACAGCACCATGCCATGATCGGGAGTGGAGACCGCGTGAAACCCTTCGAGGATCCCCATTCCCAATAAACCGCTCGCCACCCCCTGGAGCCTCTCATCTTCCCACTCCGCTTTCCGCGCCAGTAACACCAGGCCCATCAGCACAGCCGCCAACCCACCCAACGCTTCCACGGTGGAATGGAGGGGGACGTTCAACCACATTCGAGCTGGCCAAAGGGATTGGACGATCAGGCCGGACAGCAAAGCCGCGGCCACAGTACCGACCAGGACGTGATCCTGCGCTGAGAGTTTGACTTTCATCTCAAGCTCGCCAATTCGACCGACAGCCAACACGATGCGTCGGGGACATTACGACGGGATGGCACGAACGTCAAGCCGACGGCTCATCCCAGCAAGTCATTACCGACCATCTGACTTTCGGATCTAGTGAGCCTGGCACCGAGAAGTGGCTCCGGACACCCTTTCACTTCTCAACTGTGTGAGGGGAGGGGGGAGGAGAGTGAGGAAGGAGCCGGACCGCCGCGCGCCGGGAAATGGTTCCTGGCACCATTTGATTATCTCTCGCTCACATGGCTTTCATGGTTGTAGTGACGCCCGACGCAAGACCAGAAAGATTCCCTTAGAATGCCGCTAAGGAGTAATATTCTCATAGTCTTCATACGGATCGGCGTTTCTCTCCCCGCGTCCAACAATCCATACAGTCGCACTCTGCTCGGTCGGTGCGCTTGCAAGGCCTTTATTCAGGCGCACTTGATAGTTATATCTTCCTTGTTCGGAAAAACAGAGACTGGCGAAGGCATTCGGCTCGATGACGGCAGAAAGTACAGTTTTATCTATGCTCGCGAATCCTATGCGGCATGAGATCCGGTGAGCATACTCTCCAGGGAAAATGACCGTGATTGGCTGAGTCCCTGTGTTTCGCCACCGTACCTCATGTCCCCTTCCGGCATTGATGTGATGGGTCTCTACTGATTGTCCGACATTCACAACGTGTATTATATTTTCCCCGGTTGAATGAGGGGCGGAACTGCATCCCATAATGATCAAGAACAGTCCCGGCGCCATACAAATGAGGCCGTGTATGTTTGCCAGTCTTCGCATAATGACCTCCAAATCTCCCCACTGGCCAGAAAAAGGTGTCAGGAACCATTACGGGCCCGCGCATAAGGGGTTTAGAACATCACCCCCCCCATACGTCTGATACAGTTCGTGCCGAGTCACCCATTTGCGTACCTCAGCTCGCTACTGTTCGTTCGGGAAATGGTTCCTGGCTTTTTGCTGCCTACTTTTTCGATCTACAAGGCTGAGATAAGTACCAAACATAGAGCAGCGACAGCAGGACAAAGTTGGGAATGAGAATGTTTGGCGTCGTCCATTGCCAGCCGTTGAACTTCCAATCGAAGAAAGGCCACAGGATGGGCGTTGGGAAGAAGGCATATGAATGAGTGGGTACGTCGACTAGCACATGCAGACCCCAGGCCGCGAATTCCCAGAGCGGACGTTTCAGTAGGAACCAAATCAAGAGAAACGCTATAAGGAACACAATGAAGCTATGTGTGAAATTGTATAGATGATGCACATATGGAGGGATCGAAGATTCTGGGGGTGGTCCGAAACTGAAATCGGGTGTCTCTGCAAAACCGAGCATGACCGCCGTCCACAGAACCCCGAACGATAGTAGATCCGGAGCCAGGCCGATCACGAATGCAAGCCAAAAACTCGATCGACTCTTTCGACCGAAGGCAATCGCTCCCCACAGGCCGTGTGAGACAATATCCATCTGCCCCTCTTCAGTTGAATGGCGTAGCTATCCTGCAGCCACTAACATAACAAATTTCGTCTATGGCGACTTCACCATTCAGGAGAAGAGAGCCGGACCGCCATGCGCTGCGAAATGTTTGATTGCGAGGCCCGACCCTCATTCTTGACCTAGCGCGTCGGAGGGAGCACCGCGATTATCCGAAGCGGACCACCGGTGCCACCGGCAATCTTCATCGGCAGGGCGATCACCTCGAATCCCAGACCAGGAAGAACGCGGAGGTCACCAAGATTCTCGAACACCGTCACGTTCTGGGAAAGGAGCGCGACATGCGTCTCAAATCCGGTGGATTGACCATAATCAATTGAGGCGGTGTCGATCCCGATGGCCTTGATCTGTCGCTCGCGCACCAGCCAGGCTGCTGCCTCAGGATGCAAGCCAGGGAAATGGAGTGAGCGCACAGCCTCCGGCCCTTTCAACTCAGTGCCCAGATAGTCTTGCCGCGACGGCCAGAATCGGGCGAAACCGGTATCGAGCAACACGATCGTCCGGTTTGGAATTCGTTTGTGCGTCGCCTCCCATTGTTCGAAATCCCGGATCGTGATGCGGTAATCCCGATCGCGGGCGCATTGAGCCGATACGTCAATTCGGACGCCGGCTCCCACCAATCGTTCGATCGGAATCTGATCCAGCGTCTGCCCACCTCTGGCAAAATGAATGGGTGCATCGATATGGGTCCCGCCATGTTCGGCCATCTCCAGGCGGTTTGAAGCGTAGTAGTATCCGCCGGGCGTCTCTCCTTCCTGCTGGACGACGAGCCGGAAGTCATGTTCAGTCGGCCAGACAATCGTGTCCGCCCCGAAAGCATGAGTGAGATCGATGAGTCGCGACTGGTCCAAGGCAAGACGATCAGTCCGAGGAGAACCGGCTATGCACCCCCCACTCGCCAGTACGGCCAACACTATGAGCCCATTCATAAACTTCATCACCATGGCATATTCCCTCGTTGCTCAGATCACTTTCGGTAGTTTGATCAATCCAGTTTCGGCGAGTTTACTGCAAAGGCGGAGGCGTATCCATCACTCCGGAGACGTTAGGGGGCGTTGTGTGAGGTGGGGAGAGGGGAAGGTGATGAAGGACGGCCCGCCATGCGCCGCGAAATGGGTCGTGACGCCGTTCATTTCATGAAATTCAGAATGTCCCCGCTATTCTGTCCGTGCTCGCCGTGATGGTGCGCAGCTCCTCGTGTTTCACGAGTTGCGGAGATGCGTACGGCTCTTCCATTCGAATCATTCCCTCCCGGTTGATTGCGATGCGTCACCTAGCATCAAGGCTTGATCTCTTGGCAGTGCAGCGTCCCGTGCTGATCCTGAATCACGACGGCGAGGGGCACGGTCATGCTGGTATAGGTCGGCCCGACCGGCTCAATAGCCATGGTACACGGCCCGACACAGGGCGTCTTGAACGGCGTTCCCGTACAGGGCGGAATCGTCCACTCGGTGCAGCCGCCGACCACCAGCACCAGGAGCACGAGTCCCCACACCCATCCGTTTCCCCACCAAGTACTGTTCACTCTCTGTATCACACGGAGCCACGTTCCGTTTCGTCATTGCAGTAACTCTCCCACCGTGACCTTGAGCGCCTTCGCCAATTGCTACAGCACCGCGAGCGTTGGGTTAATGCGCTCCCGCGTTTCCAGCTGCGTGATGTAGGTGTCGCTCACGCCGACCCGCGTCGCCAACGCCCGATGACTGAGGCCGAGTGCGACACGCCGCTGCTTGATCATGCCTGACAATCTCCGTGTCATCACAGTAAACTCCTGGTTAGCATACAGGTCAAGCCCGCGCACGTGAAGGCGGGGGCTCCCCGTGACGGCTCACCCGACTGTCGTCGGGACGCATGCCTCACCGCTATGGCCTCGCTCTTGATCGCGTTCCGCATCGATCAAAACCTGACCCTCAATCACCAATCCGGTCGAGCAGGACAGTTGTATTTTGCTGGATGCTTAACCCTTCAGATTCCCCCAACCTGCCTTCATCTAGGATCCGATCATAGTCTCTATGACGAGCCAGCGAACCACTGCAACTGACTGGAACATATAAGCTCTCTGGCGCTCAGCAAGAAAACAAGAAAGGAGGACACGATGTCTTGATCCCCTGGCATCCTCTTTGCGTTTAACGAGGGTGTTCCTGAAGCGTGACAGGTGCAGCCCCTGTGACATCCAAATGAGCGGGCCACCAGGCAGAGGGGCCGCACAGTCATCGCTGGTACGATCCAGCAAAGGAGGAGAGCCATGGCATATCCGACCAAATCCATCGCATCTCGCATTGAATGGTGCCGACGGCAGAGAACGCAGGCCTGTGCGCAGCTTGAGCTTGCAGGATGGCAAGCCGAAGAGGAGGGTCTCCGGGACGCTCTCCTCAATAGAGATCACACGAGCCACTATCAGCAGGGTCCGCCCGGTGTGTTCGAGAGGTATGCGATGGGTCTCCAGGACGGGCAAGCGGTGCTTCGCATTGCCGCAGTGTACGAACTTTTCGTACCCCTCACCCGTAAGGCGGGGACAGGGAGAAATGCGTGTTTATACGGCATAGGTCACGTGAGCACGAGACACATGCTGGGGCTCACGAGGCGCGGTGAAACACACTTGCAGGAGTGCCGAGTCACGGGGAACGACAAAAGAGTAATGGGTCGTGTGTCGGGCTACGGAGCCACGGGAGCCCGACGTCCTTATTAAAGAAAGAAATTTAGAATAGAACGGCATCGCCGGACAGGTCGGAAGTACTGCGTCTGGAATGTGCGCCGAGGGATTTTGGCGCCCCCACCCGGCACCCTCCACTCCGCCGATCTGTTCTCTGTACATTTCCCAATGGTTTGCCCCCTTCCCGATGCCACGCCATGACTCCACTCATCGAGGCACCGACCGAGTGCCTCCAGTGGATCGATCAGCCGCTCTTCGACCATGAACTCGCCACGCTGCGCACCTGCGTCAACCGGCAACAGCCCTTCTGGACAGCAGACTGGCAAGCAACCATCGCTGCCTCGCTAGGCCTCACGTCCACCCTGCGGGGCCGAGGTCGTCCACGGAAGCTGATAGAAAAGTAACCTGTTCCCTTTCTTTTCAGAACTGCATTCATTGGGATAACCTCAAAATCAGAGCTGGCTCATGCCGCCGTCGGCCACCAGCTCGGTGCCAACGATGAACGCCGACTCGGGAGAGGCAAGATACAGCACAGCGCTCGCGATTTCTTCGGGCGTCCCGAAGCGCTTGAGGGGGATCTGGGCTTGGATGCCCGCCGCGACTTCGGAGAGCTTCTCCGCGGAGAGACCCATGCGGGAAAGGAGAGAGGTCGTGACAGGACCAGGGCTAACCACATTAACACGGATGCCTTTGCTCAGCAGCTCGGAGGACAGCGTCTTTGCCAGTGAGATCAACGCGGCCTTGCTGGCGGCATACACGCTTGTATTGGGCATGCCGATGTGGGCATTGATCGAGCCGTTGAGTACGATCGCGGCTCCCGGGTTCAGGAGCGGCAGGAGCGCCTTGATCAAGAAATAGGGGCCTTTCACGTTGGTGTCGAAGGTCGCATCCCACATCTCTTCCCCGACCGTTTCGAACGGAGCGAGCTTGGCCACACCCGCATTGATAAAGACTGCGTCGAGCATCACGCCCTGCTGTTGCAGCTGCGCGGCGAGCGTGATCCCATCGGCGACTCTGCCGGCATCGCTTCGCACGGCGATGACGTCCTTGCCGAGCTGGGCTGCCGCCTTGTCCAAGGTCGTCTGATCGCGTCCCGTGAATACGACACGCGCCCCTGCTTTCGAGAACGCGAGCGCGGCCGCCAAACCGATCCCGCTATTGCCGCCGGTGACGAGAGCGACTTTTCCTGCGAATTTCTGTGACATGGCCTTCCCTCCTTCCATCTTGTGTGGGCTGCATGGAGAAGATTTAGGGGGCTCATCAAGGCAACAGGAGCGTAAATCATTCTACG
The DNA here is from genome assembly GCA_963726635.1 of uncultured Nitrospiraceae bacterium. GTDB lineage: Bacteria > Nitrospirota > Nitrospiria > Nitrospirales > Nitrospiraceae > Palsa-1315. Next base: position 3,896 of record CAVSCZ010000006.1, on the reverse strand, counting down.
CGCTCAATGTCGGCCTGGTCCATTCCTTGGTCGTGCCATGAACGACGACTGCTGAATTGTGGAAGCCTTGTGTGAGGGGAGGGGGAGGAGAGAAGAGCGAATGGCGCATGGCTTATAGCTGATGGCAAGAGCGAGCGGGGATCGGCAGGGCTGGCTGGTCTCGCTCGTTCGTTGAACCACACACACGAGACAAACCGACGAAACCAGATGAACCAGCTCCCCGCCACGCGCCGGGAAATGGGGCCTGACACCTTTTCATTTCCTGGGTACGTCGGCGAATGCTTATTTCGCAAACGGATTGCCGGCCTTTTGCCAGTCTTCGAGGCTCATCACCACGGCGGTGGTGTGCGTGAACCCCAGCTCCGCAAGAGACTGTGCCGCGAGCGAGGCGCGGTTGCCGCTTTGGCATTGGAGATACAGGGTCTTGCCCATCTCGGTGTTGGCCGGAAAGCCGACATGCTTCCAGATTTGGAATTCGAGGAGACCGCGGGGAATGTTGATCGCCCCCGGCACATGCCCGGCGGCATACTCATGCGGCTCCCGCACGTCCACGATCAGGGCATCGCCCGGACTCTCCACGACCTTCCGATACTCTTCCATGCCGATCGTCTTGACCTGCTTCTGCGCCGCCTGAATCTTTTGGTTCACCACCGGCGGAAAGCTCTGCGCGAGAGCCATTGGAGGGACTGACAGCACCGCACCGATCACGATGACCATGGATGACCTGAACAATTGGTTCATGTGTACTTCCCCTTCTTGGGACGTGAGAACAAGGCGCGTGCACGTGCGCCATCATAATGATGACAGAAAGGGAGTCTACGCCGTTCCTCTGAAGGGCTCAAGGCACTGCGGAGTGTTGTGATGGAAGAGGCGGAGAGAAGCAGCCGGATCGCCATGCGCCGCGAAATGGTTTCGCGAGCCCGTTACTTACAGAAATTCAGGATGTTCCCGTTTTCTGGCCAGTGCCTTCATGAAGGTTGACCAACGGGCTGTCTTACCGACTTGGCCGACTGACGGATCGCCTCCAATTCAGATGCGTTCAGCTTAAGTTCGAAGACGCGTTCCACTCCGCTGGATCCAAGGAGGACGGGAACTCCCATGAAGGCGTCATTGATGCCATACTCTCCTTGAAGATATGCGACGCAGGGCAGGACGCGCTTCTTATCCCTCACGATGGATTCGACCATCTGGCCCGCCGCCGCGGCCGGGGCATAATACGCTGAGCTCACCTTCTCAAGGGCCAGGATCTCGGCTCCCCCGCGGCGTGTCCGCTCGACCAGCGCCGCAATGCGGTCCTCCGGTAAGAGATCGCTCAGGGGAATTCCCCCCACGGAAGCGTGTCGAGGCAACGGCACCATGAAGTCGCCGTGACCGCCGAGTACCAGCGCGTTTGTGTCTTCGACCGAGACACCCAACTCCAACGCGATGAAAGTCCGGAATCGGGCCGAGTCTAAGATCCCCGCCATGCCCATGACCTTTTGTCTGGGAAACATGGTCGCATTGGCCGCCACCTGGACCATCGCATCGACGGGGTTTGTCACCACAATCAGCACGGCGTTCGGGGAGGTGTTCGCAATTTGCACGCAGATGCTTGAGACGATCGAGGCGTTCACGTTGAGTAAGTCGGCCCGAGACATGCCTGGTTGGCGAGGCATACCCGCCGTCAGCACGATCACATCCGAGTCTCCGGTATCGTCCAGCTGATCCGTGCCGACGATCGCCAGATCGAAGCCGTCCACCGGCGAGGATTCCTTCAAGTCCAAGGCCTTGCCTTCAGCCAATCCGCGTGTCCGATTGTACAAGACGATGTCGCCGAGTTCCTTGCGGGCCACCCACATGGCCGTTGCCGCTCCGACGTTTCCGGATCCGATGATGGAAATTTTCTTACGCATGAAGGGGCGACTTTGCTTACTTCCGCACATAATCTTAGACTAGCACAGTAACTGGGGCACTGCACAAGATGATCAATAAGAGGTTAATGCTCTGTAAACTCTGTAGTGCCGAGGAGTGAAGAAGGGATTCGGTGCACGTGCGCAAGTTAGACAAGGCCATCGAAGGACTGGAAACGGGAATTTTCTACTTTTTCGGGCCTGGCGGGTCTATGCCTTCGCCGTGGATCGAGCGGCTATGGCGAGGTGTGGGGGAGTCTGTGTGAGGGGAGAGCGATTCAGGGGCAGTCTATCTGGTGCGCAGGTTAGTCTTGTCGCTCTCGTTCGTCGAACCACACACACGAGGCAGACCGAAGCAACCAGATGAACCAGTTCCCCGCCACGCGCCCGAAGTGGGTCGTGACACTTTTTCATGTTCAACAGCAAGGGACTCTTGTCCCCCCTTTGCGAACGTCCTCGAAAGTGGGGCTAGCTCATCTTGTCCCGTGGGATGCTTCAGGCGGGATGTCGTCCGAGGGGACGTCACGAATCTGAATCGAGTCGACCCGTTGCTCGGCCAGGACGTCCGATATGATCACGACCTTGTCCCCTCCCTGAAACTGTTCACGGTCCTTCAGGATCCGGAACGCCGTTTGCAGAGTCTTTTCAGGGTCCGAACTGAAATCGATCTTGAACGGAAAGACACCCCGGTTGAGCATCATGGTCCGTCGCGGTTGGCTCATGTTGGTAAAGGCGTAGATGTTGGTAGAGAAAGGACGGCAGTTTGAGACGAGATCGGCCATGAGTCCCCGTCTGGTGATCACGACGATTCCTTTGGCCTTGACCCCCTCGGCGAGCTGGACGGCCGCCGCCGCCAGTTGCTGCTTGTTTCCCGCGTTGCGCAAGTGTTTCGCAAACTGCAATCCGGGTATCGTTTCGGATTTAAGCGCAATCTTGCGCAGGAATTCGACACACTTCACCGGATACTTCCCGACCGTGGTTTCACCGGACAGCATGACCGCATCGGCTTCTTCATAGATCGCATTGGCGACGTCGGTGACCTCGGCGCGGGTGGGGTGCGGATTGTGGATCATGGATTCGAGTAGATGGGTTGCCACGATTACGCGCTTTCCGTACTCGGCGCACTTTCGCACGATCGTGCGCTGGACATTCGGCAGATCTTCCACGTTGATCTCCACTCCCAGATCTCCACGCGCGACCATAATGCCGTCCGATTCTTTGATGATCTCCTCCAGGTTCCGGACCCCTTCCTGGTCCTCGATCTTCGCGATGATCTTCACCCTTCCGACTTTGTCGCCCATGAGTGCCTTGAGTTGCTGGATATCCGCGGCCTCGCGCACGAAAGACAGGGCGATGAAGTCCACATCCCGTTCCAGGCCGAACAGGATATCCTTGGTGTCCTTGTGCGTGATCGCCGGCAGATTGACCCGGATGCCGGGGAGATTCACGTGACGCTTGCTCTTCAAGAGCCCACCGTCCAAGACGCGGCACCGCATGAAGCGCTCCTGCTTCTCCAGCACTTCGAAATTGATCAGCCCGTTGTCCACGGTGATCTTATCCCCGACGTTGACCGCCTCAAGCAAGTCCGCATAGTCGATGTGGATGGAGCTCTCTTCAACGTCCATCGGCCCGCGCGTGGTGACGGACACAATGGCGCCCTGCCGCAGATCGAGCTCGTTGGATAGGTCCCCGGTGCGGATCGACGGGCCTTGCGTGTCCAGGAGGATGGGGATGGGAAACATCACCTTTCTGTTGAGTGTCTTGATGTGCTGGATGACCTTGGCGTGGGAGTCGTGGTCGCCGTGGGACATGTTAAGTCGCACGATATTCATGCCGGCCTCGTACATCCTCTGCAACATCTCGTAGGATTCCGTGGCCGGGCCGATCGTGCAGATGATGCGGGTCTTTTGCATGCGTGCTCTCCGGGACACTGACCTATCCCCGCTAGCCGGGGTGAAGTCCCCAGACTTATGACGACTTCATGCGGCGGGATAGGAGAGGAACCGG
>CAVSCZ010000005.1:0-179608 GCA_963726635.1 uncultured Nitrospiraceae bacterium | reverse complement strand
AGCCGTCCCGATGGCAACGCGACGACCAGCAACCGTCCCGGTCACACCCTTCCCCGTCACCGAACGAAACTGCTCGACCGGGCCCACACACGATCCCTCGCACTTCCGCTCCCGCCACCACCGCTGCGGCCAGCGGATGTTCGCTGCTCCGTTCAAGACTCGCGGCGAGGCGCAGCAGATCGACATCGGACCAGGGCGGCACAAAACGCATCGACAGCAGTTTCGGTTTACCCTCCGTGAGGGTCCCGGTCTTATCAATCACGAGCGTATTCACCTTGCCGAACACCTCCAACGCTTCAGCCTTCTTCACCAAGACCCCAGCCGTCGCCCCACGGCCAGTCCCAACCATAATCGACATCGGCGTCGCCAATCCCAACGCGCAGGGACAGGCAATGATCAGTACCGCCACGGCGTTGACCAGCGCATAGGCCAACTTCGGCTCTGGACCCCAGATCGCCCAGGCCACTGCCGTGATAAGCGCGGCAGCCACAACCAGCGGGACAAAAAACGCCGCGGTCACATCGGCGAGACGCTGGATCGGCGCCCGACTCCGTTGCGCCTCACTGACCATCTGCACAATCCGGGCAAGCATCGTGTCTCGCCCGACTCGTTCAGCGACCATCACAATCCCTCCTGTGCCGTTGATGGTCCCCCCGGTCACCCGAACCCCTACTGTTTTCTCGACAGGGATCGATTCCCCCGTGATCATGGATTCATCCACAGAAGTCGTGCCTTCTACGACCATGCCGTCGACCGGGACTCGCTCTCCCGGCCTGACGCGTAGTCGATGGCCTACCTGAATATGCTCAAGCGGCACATCTTCTTCCTGTCCGTCTTGCTTGATCAGCCTGGCTGTCTTTGGCGCAAGCCTGAGCAAGGAACGAATCGCGGAGCTCGTCTGACTCCGGGCCTTGAGCTCCAGGACCTGGCCGAGCAGGACGAGCACCGTAATCATGGCCGCGGCTTCAAAATAGACTGCGATCGAGCCATCATGCAGTCGGAATGAATCGGGAAGCAGCGTCGGCGCGACGGTGGCAATAGTGCTGTAGCCATAGGCTGCTCCCGTTCCAATAGCAATGAGCGTAAACATGTTGGGGGCCCGGTTCACCACCGAATTCCAGCCTCGCTGGAAAAATGGCCAGCCGCCCCAGAGAACGACCGGCGTCGCCAGCAGCCACTGCACCCAGCTCCTCGTTGAACCGGTGAAGGCCGGTGGAAGTGACAGGCCAGGAATCATATCGGCCATGGCCAAGAACACGACCAAGAGGGAAGGCCCGAGACAGATCCAAAACCGCCTGCTCATATCCTCGAGCTCGGGATTCCGTTCATCTTCGAGCGAAACGACTTTGGGCTCCAGCGCCATCCCGCAAATTCGGCAGGCCCCTGGTTGGGTCTCAAGCACCTCCGGGTCCATCGGACAGATATACTCGACCACTCCACTGGAGGGACCCGGCATGACGCGGGTAGTGCGCTGCTCAGGAGGAGTCAGATAGTGAATCGGATCGGTTCGAAACTTGTCGAGGCAACTCGTTGCACAGAAGTAATACGTCTTCCCTTGATACTCAGAGGAGCCGACTGCCGTGGCCGGCTGCACCGTCATCCCGCACACGGGATCGATGGCCGCTGCGGCCCCCGTTACAGACGGGGCAGGCTGCCTCATCGGAAGGGATCTTCTTGCGGTCGGCTTAGCGGCACTAACTGGCTGTGGCTGCAACGCCAGCTCCGGATCGGCCTTGAATCGTTCCAGACAAGATAGGCCGCAAAAGTAGAAGCGTTGGCCTCGATGGTCGTGGCTTCCGGCTGCCGTAACCGGATCGACCGTCATTCCGCAGATTGGATCGATCGCCATCTTTCCTCAAAATGGGTGCTGAGTTTGAAGTGCTGAGTACTACGTTTTCAGACCCGCCAGCACTCAGAACTTTCGAGTTTACTTCTTCTTGTCTCCATCAAGAATGCTCTGGATGATCAACTTGAGATTATCCGGGTCGATATTCTCCGCCTTAATATTCCCGTCGAGGAGCACGGTCGGGGTCTGCTGAACCTTGATACGCTCACCCCACTTGCGCCCCTCTTCGAAGGCTTTGGCCGGCTTCCCGCTGGCCATCCCTTCTTCAAAGGCTTTCGGATCGAGTCCGACTTCCTTGATCAAACCTTCCCGTAAGGAGCGATCCAGCACTCCTGTGATCTTATCCTTATGGATGGTGCGAAAGAGTACGGCTTTCATTTCATTCCCCTTTCCCATCATCTTTGCCTGCTCATACATATCGAACGGGGTCGGCAGCTTTCCATGAATCACCGGAAACCCCACCATCGAGGCCTCAAGCTTGTTCCCGAACTCTTTTTCCAGCGCGGCCAGGCCTTCCCCATCGAACCGGTGACAATGCGGGCAGTAGAAGTCGGCGAATTCGGTCAACTTCACCTTGCCGGGGGTATGCGTGGACACCTCACCCTTCAGGACTTCAAACTTGCCCTTCAACTCAGGGGACGCGGCGGTGGCTGGTGGGCCCCATAAGACAACAACACTCCATACAATCACACACACCGCCGAAGCCCATTGCGCATACGGTCTGTTCACCATATCAACTCCTTTCTTGGATCAAAACTGATCGCTCATTATAGCGAATGTGCCGCAAACTTACTCTTGGTCATACATGTGGCCATGCTGCTATCGGGGACCTCACTGGAGCCCCTATTGACGGCCTTGACCCTACTGGTAAGTCGGATGCTGAAAGTCCCCCAAGCGCGCGACGCACCAGGCCTGATTCCGCGTTTCTCGCCTTTCCCGCGAGTCTCGCGTGTCTCTTACGCTCTCTAGAAACAGCAACGCCTCGGCTCCTCCTGGACATCCGAGGCATTCGGCAATCTCCACAACGGTCAGCTATTTCGGCGATAAGCTCTTCATCCCCTTCATCCTGCTCGCACGACCGTCATCGGCCTCCAGACCCGACGATCCGCTCAACGCGATCGTCGCGCCCACCGAGGGCTAGATACTTGTGATATTGGGCCAGTGCTTTCGGCAGGTCTTTCCGGTGCAACTCATAGAAGACACCCAAATTGTAGTGCGCTTCAGCATAGTCCGGTTTCAACTCGATGGCTCGCTCGTAGGACTGTTCCGCCTCTTCAAGCCTGTTCAGACCGGTGTAGATCACACCCAGGTTCATATAGGCTTCGGCATACTCCGGGCGGTACCGCAAGACCTCGAGAAATTCCCGCTCCGCCTCCAAGGGCCTGCCTTGGCTCCGATGAATAAACGCGAGGTTATAGTGCGCGGCTACTAACGAAGGCTTCGCCGCGATGGCCTGTTTATACGAATAGGCGGCTTCCACGAGATCGTTGTTCTTCTCAGCCATACGTCCGGAGAGGTACCAGCCATCAGCATGCTTGGGATCGACCTTGAGCAGGCGGCCCACCGTTTCTCGCGCCGCGCGACTGTCCCCCTGCGCCTCATACAGCAATGCGAGATTGTACAGAGCGTCACGGTGGTTCGGATGGACGGCCAATAAGTCTTGATAGGTCCGGGTGGCCGCGGCAAAATCACGACGTTGTTCGTATAGCTTGGCTAAATCGACATACGAATCGGCATGGCGAGGATCGATCTCAATCGCCCGCGTGAGGGCCTGCTCCGCTTCGGCCGATTTTCCTTGAATCAGATAGACCTCGGCCAGATCGTTCAAGGCATCGGGATAGGCCGGCTTCAGCTTGAGCGCGCGGGTGAAGGAGTCGACAGCCTGAGCCGGCTTCTTCTCTTTGAAATAGATCACGCCGAGCAGATGGTGCGCTTCAGCTGAAGAGGGATTCAACTCAATGGCTTTTTGGGCGGACTCGGATGCCGCGGCAAGGTTACCTTTCCGCAGCAGCGCGGTGCCTCGCTCGTAGTGACGCTGCGCAGCATCCGGTTGCTCAGCTGCCGAGACAAGTGAAAAAACCACGGCCTGGCACAGGACGAACAACAAGAGGGCAGTATGCTGGAGGAGGCGATGCACGGTCAGCTGACGCCTTTCCTTTCGACACCCGCAACGGTCCAGCGAACTATAGACGGGCAGCGACCGCGAAATCAACGACACACATACTCCGTGTAAGATCGAAGCACGCACATGCGTTCGCAGGGTAAGACATCTGCATAGATAACTGAAGTGACAAACAGTCCCCCGTCCTGTTCATGGTACAGAAGGCCGCTCTCTCTACCTGTGCGCTGGATCAACAGCTATTACCTCCCCTCCAACAGTAGTGTCTTTTCCATGATTGACTCCATGATGACCTGTGAGAGAGAGGCCGCCCCGATAGCGGCCTCTCCATCAGGACCACTCCTAGAACAATCCAAACGTCACTCCACCGTAGATTGACCTGCCGTAGCCGGCAAAAAAAGCCTGGTTGTTCGCTGCAGCACCAGCTGTTTCACCCCCGATCACTTGGCCGGATGCGGCGTACTTCTTATCCGCGATATTGTCGAGCTCCAGATACAACTTGGCGAATCGGAACCAGGAGTTTTTCAGCTCGAAATTCTTGTGGATATTCACATTCGCGACCACATAGGAGGGGATGCCGAACGTGTTGCTGTTGTTCAGGTAGTAGCTATTATAATAACTACCTTCGACCCAGCCGCCCCATCCGGTCGGGGCATGATCGTATTCAGCTTTGCCATTCAACACATCGGTCGGCACGTTGGGCACGTGCTTGCCGTCGCGGACGATGAACCCGGTCGCGGTCCGATCTGAGAAATTGACGTACCTGGCATTAACGTGCGTATAAGCGCCGGAGAATCGCACGCCTGTAATCGGTCGCCAATCGAAGGATGTTTCAATGCCCTGGTACTTAGAGGAGTCGGCATTGACGGAAGCCGTGTTCGTCCCTGATATCGTCTGCGTGATGATCTCGTCCTTGAAGAAGGTCATGAACCCGACGAGTTGGACGGTCAGGGTCTTGTGCAGCTTGGACTCCGTACCGATTTCCACATTGAGGTTCTTCTGCGGTTTCAGATCAAAGTTGGTCCCGGGAAGTCCCGTGATGGGATTTCGCAGGAGATTGCCAAACGTCGGAAGACCATACCCCGTCGAGCCCCGAACCCAATTTCGATAGCCTTCCGCCGGTTTCCAGGTGAGAGACATTTCCGGTGCCCAGTTTGAGTAATTAAGACTTGCGTCGGCACGCGAGGCCAACCCGCCCGCATTATTGTAGTTGGTCGCCTGCACGCTGATGTGGGACTGTTCGAAACCAAGCCCGGCCGCCAGCGTCCAGGTCGGCACGAATTCCAGTTCTTCACGGAAGCGAGCACCGATGTTGAAAATCGACCCTCGGGAGTTCTGGAGCAATGTCCCTTTCGTTCCGTAACCGTCAGCAAGATTCTGGAACTGGTTGGCTTTCTGCTCCATCTCGTTGGCAAAGAACCCGAGATAGCTCTTCAGTGGCATCTCTCCAAGCCGGCCATCATGCCGCAAGTCGGTGTAGGTCTTGTAGTTGGGATTTGTGTTCTCGGTGATCTGCGAAAACGTTTGCTGGATGTCTTTGACGTCGTAGTCGGCCTCCGTCGTCAGGACGGTATTCGCGTTGAGCTGCCGCTCGTACATGCCCCCCAGGATTGTGCGACGATCGACGCGACTTTGATTGAGCAAGAGCGCGTTTGCGCAACCGGCGTTGTAGGTGCCTGGCGTACATGTTGTTTGCGCTCCGCCTGCCTGCCGGTCGTTGGCGATAAACTGCGATTGAGTGAGTCTGGTCGGCACTTTCGTATTCAGCCAGTTGGAGATGGCTTTGAAATAGAAATTCTGCTTGTCATCCACCTTGAAGCGAAAATTGAGGTTGAGCGTCTGGGTGTTGTAATTGCTGTTCTGAATATAGCCGTCTTCCATTACCTGACTCGCAAACATGGCGATGTCGACTTTGTCCGTTTCTTGACCGGCGGCGAGGCCGTACTTTTGGTACCCGTAGGAACCGCCCGACAAGAAGGTTTCTACTCCGTTGATGTCGCTCCCCCGTCTGGTCCTGAACTGAACCATTCCGCCGAGCGCGTAGTTGTCGTACAAGGAGGACGACGCGCCTCGCGTCACCTCGACGCTGCGCATGAACCAGGGGTCATGAAGATCGAGGCGTGAGAGCCCGTCGGATTGGGTCTGGATGAATCCGTCTTCGTATATCTTGATATCGCGAGTCGCGAAGGATGTCTTGACGCCCATCCCGCGTATCGTGATGCTGAAGTCACGCGGCCCGTTGGCCTGGCGCAGGACTATACCGGGAAGCGATTCCAGAGACTCCTTCATATTTCTGGTCGGCTGTGAATCTGTTTCGGCTGGAATGGTTGCGGACAGCGAAATGCCTTCCGGACGCTTCTGGAAACGCTTGCTGACGATACTGACATCGGACAACTCATATTCCGGCATGGTCTCGGACGCTTGCGGCGCCACTTTCTCTGTGACCACCTGAGGCCTCTCGCCCGGCGGCAACTCCCCCTCCCGCGTTTTCTGGAGCTCGTCCAGCTCTTGGAGAATTCCCTTGAGCTGTTCGCGCAATTGCTCTTCACGCGGCGAGGCTGCCGGCGGCGGCTCTTGTGCTGATGCGACGTGATCCATAGCGGCAATGCCTCCAAGCACTCCGATTGCCACAATGATGTGCATAACTCTCTTGAACGACACCATGGCCCGTACTCCTTCTTCTGATGCATGAAATGGAACAAAGGCCTCCGTGCAGACACAAGCTGCGCGATCTGCGGCTCCGTCAGTGCAAGGAGATGACTGATGAATCGTTGAGTGGATACGAAGTTACGAGCGAGGAGGTGCGCGGGACTGGGCCGACTGCTGGGAGAGGAGCGACGAGACGGAAGCGGCGACCAACAACAACATCGCCACAAGGTGAAGCGGCTGCGTCTGTGGCATGGTCGCAGGAAGGTCAACGGTCGGATTGGCGTGGCAGGCCCAGGCGCACAGAGAAGAATGCGTCACACTGCCCGTGTGATGATGGGCTGAGCGTGGCTGGCTCTCGTGCGCAAAGAGACAGGCCATGGCACTGACCGATAGCGTCAGGTACAGCGTCGCAATGGCCAGAGCCAGCGGGACGAAACACTTCCTCATTTCCCGCTCTCCATGACCTGCCGCATCACCGCCACCGCCTCCGGACTATCCCAGGCACGAGGCCCGACTGCTCGCCCAACCAACGTGCCATCCCGCGCGATCACGATCGTGGTCGGGAGGCCGCGCACCATGAAGGACCGCGACACTTCCTGATCTTCATCGAAGAGGACCGGCAGGCTGACTCCCAAGCGAGACAGAAAGTGGGCGATGCCCTGGCGCTGCAGATCCGTCGTGACAGTCAGTAGCACGAAGCGCGTCGGGTCCAACTGCTCTTGTAAGCGCGCCAATGAAGGCATTTCTTCTTTGCAGGGTCCGCACCAGGTGGCCCAAAAATTCACCAGCACGACCTTCCCGGCTAACTCGCTCGACTTCACAACCTTGCCATCCAGCGTCGTGAGTTCAAAGGGCGCCGCCATGCTCCCGGACGGGAGCCGGCTCATCTTGAACGAGGCAGAGGGATCGCTGGCAAGCGTGGGACCAGCCGAGACGGTGCTCATCAGAGAGAGCATCGCTGTAATCACAATTCGTTTCAATGGCACAAGCACGTTATGGCTCCTGCCTCGCGAGAACTTTCACGGCCGGCAATTGAAGCGTTTGCACGACGATACGATGGCTCGGCATGGCATGCTCCATCCAAGCCAGGGCAACGAGCCCTTTCGAATTCATCGAGAGGGACGGTGTCTGACCTTTCTTCTCATTCAATTTCTGCGGCGTACTGAATGTTTGTCCACGATCGAGGGACACACTCATCACGACTTCACGCCGGACAGGCGATTGTTCTTCCCAGACGATAACGACACGTCCCTCCGGATCAACCGCCATCTGCGGATGGTCCGGGAAGGTTCCCTTCGAGACGTTCAGCTTTTGCTTGGGGGAGAAGGTCTCCCCGCGGTCGTCCGAGTAGGCCAGGTACACAGCCGGAGTCTCATCGACGCCCTCGGTATACCAGACCACATAGAGCCGCCCGAGCCGATCCGTCCCGATCGAGGCGGGCCGATGGGGGCAGCCGGGGAACACCCAGCGGTCCTGTCCCACAATCACCGGTGCGGTGAAAGTCTGCCCGCCGTCTGTGGAGCGCGCGACCACCGTTTCTCGGAGATCGCCAGGAAGAATCTTGCGCCAGGCCACATAGAGCGTCCCGTCCGGTCCGGTCGTCAGAGACGTCCGGCAACAGACACAGGTGTTTTCGTCCACTTTGAGGTTCTTCGAGACGGTGTGACCGTGATCGGTCGAACGCGTCACGAAAGTGCCGGATTCTTTCTTGCCTTCCCTCCCATCGATCCAGGCCACATGCACGACGCCGTCAGGAGCAACATGGACCGAGTCAAAACTGTGGCCGATGACCTGCTCATCGTCGTTCACCAGAATGGACGGCAGAAATGTTTTGCCACCGTCCGTGGACCGGCTCAGTCTCAGTTCGTTTGAAAACGGCTTGTCCGCGGTCAGTTTCGGATGGGTCAAGGCCCATGTCAGGAACACGTCGTCTCCGACCACAGCCAGCGCCGGCGCTTCCTGTCGCATGTACGGCGCCTCGGTCGGCTGATTCACTCCGACCGGAGCCCCGATCGGTCCTCCCGACTTCTCAGCTCTAGCATAGAGGACCGTGCGTAATTCCTTGTCCTCCTCCATCCAGGCAAGCGAGATACGACCTTCATCGTCAATCCGAACGGAAGGACCTACCACCGCCCTTACCGGACGATCGGTCGTCAGTTTCGGACCGAACCGCAAGGCCTGATCCGGCTCGGCTAGCGCCATCGGCGCGAGCGAAACGGTGCTGATGGCAAGCCCGACCATCCACGCCCATCCCTTGGTACTGAATGTCCGTTCGATCATGCTGCGCCTCACTTCATTCCACGAATGGACAAGGATATGTCGCGCCCGCCTGAACCTTGCCGAGCGCTCACTCCGGGCAACGATTCAAGCGACTCCTTCATGCTCTTCGTCGGCTGATCAGACAGTTCGCTCCTGGGAGCGGTAGATCGAGCCGTCCCTTCCGGCTGCGAGCGGAATTGACCCAACTCACCTTCCACTCTCGCCCGTTCACGCTGTAGTTCCTGAATCCGTGCCGTCCGCACTTTATCACTCACGACATCCAGATTCTCTTCAGCCAAGACCGGCATAGCCACCATGCCCAGAAGGCCAAACATCACCGATGCTTGCACCAGCTTCCGTCCTTGATCTGACATCAGGGGCATGGCACATCCTCTCCCGCGACTAACCCGCGAGGCTATAGACAATCGGCACATACACCGCTACTTCGGCAGCGCCGATCGCATTCGTCATATGCAGCGGACAGACCAACCGGATGGCTTCCATGGCCGCGTTGTCGAGCGCCTCATAGCCGGAACTTCTATGCACCCTCACTTCAGACAGGTGGCCATCAGCTCGAATGACTGCGCGCAGCACGACCTTCCCCTCCCAGCCATTGAGGCGCGCGGCGCTCGGATAGCGTTTGACTTCAGCCAGTCTCCGCCTCAGCGATTCGGCCAACCAGCCATAATCGGCTTTGACTGCGGGAGTCGAACGGGTTGCCATCGCCACTTGCGGGGCAGATTCTCTCACCACAGGCTCCGCCGGCTTCGCGTCGCTCGCGGCAGCAGTCGCCGGCGCCGAGGAAGCCGGCAGGTCGGAATCGCGCATAACAGAAGCAGTCTCAATGGCGCGTGCTTCGACAGGATGAACGGACGCTTCGGTTGTCACCGGCTGGGTCACGGACTGCTGCACCGCCGCCGCGGTGCTCACGGATTCAGGGGTCACTGCTTCATGCTGAACGACAGGGGAAACCGACTCCACCACGGACTGGTTGGTCTGCTGAACCGCTGCTGGCTGCTGTTCCCTGACCGGCGTGACCGCCTCGGTCTTCGTTTGCACCGCCACCATCTGCTGAATCGGCTGACTCGTCTCGACCGCTTGGCGGATTTCACGCTGCACAACCGGTGTCACCTCGCGGGTCTGCACTTCCTGCGTAACCATTTGGGGCCGACTGGGGGCGGGGGTTGCCGGACGCGGAGTCGGCTTAGTAGGCTCCTGGGTTGGCTTGATCTCAGCCTGCCGCGTTTCTTGAATCCGTTGTGGTTCGACCAATGCGACGTCCCACGTGAACACCTCTTTCGGCGCTACTTGTTTGACCTGTGCCATGAGCCCGAGGGCCACGGTCAGTGCAAGGCCGTGAAAGAGCGCAGACACCACCCATCCTTGCAGACGATACCGTCCGTCCGTACTGAGCATCACTTGATCACCACCTTCGCGACTGACTTGGCCGGCACATCGGCCTGGCCAAAATCTGATTCGCCACGGAAGCTGCCCGGTATCGTCAACACAAATTCACCGGTCTTGCCGTTCGCCAGCATGACCAGCACCGTGATCCCTTCACTGCCGGCCGGCTTGGCTTCGACTTGTTTGATCTTGTCGAACGGAATGTTGTTGGTCGTACTTCCACGCTTGACAGGGAGATGCCGCAGTTCGTGAGGGACAAAGGCGGTCTCGCTGACTTTTTCTTCCCAATAGAAGATAAGATTTCGGATTTCGGTGTCGACCCCTTGCGCATCCGTCACCACCGCCGTAAATGTTTTCTCGGCTTTGGGCTCGGCCCTTGTCTCTCCCGTCAACACAATCAGGGATGAGAACATCAGGAGGGATGCCCATAACCATCGAAATGAAGACTGACTGTGCCTCATTGAAGAATTCTCCTCAGTCTGATTCCGCTCTATAAAGGTCCCTATCCGCCTATCCCACAACCCTCTCAGTGGATCGTGTGAGAGACGGAACGCGGCCCTGCTGCGAGCCGATGAGCGACGGAGACTAGAGAGAAAAAGATGGAGGGGCACGGCTGGGGGAAGGCTGGTACAGCTCGATCGAGGGACGCGCAGAATCGGGGAACGTGACGAGGGCAATAGGACTGAGTTCGGACTGAAACGAGACCACGGCGCAATCGAGAACCGTCCCGGCGGCACACATCCAGGAGCAGAGCACGGTGCCATGCGTGGCAGCCTGATGGTGGGCATGGTGCCCGGCATGCTCGACCGACTGCGCCTGAGCCATTCCGCCGACGGAAAGGACGCAGAGCACCAGGAGGATCGACAGGAATTTGAGGACGGTGTGGTTCATTAGCATTCGGCCGATTGTGACTCGGGCGAATGCTAATGGACACCCACTAGACCTGTCAAGCCGGCTTCTCGACGCCAAGGCCCCTGCTTATGCTTGTTATAGGATTCACGGAAAAGATGCTGTATACTGCGCAGATTACTTTCGGAGACATCGACGTTCGTTCCGAACGACAGTATCATGGTCACCCAACTACTCAACCTGATCTTCGGCAGCAAAAACGATCGTGAAATCAAGGCACTCCGCCCGATTGTGGAGCGGATCAATAGCCTGGAATCCGGCCTGACTCCGCTCTCCGATCAGGCTCTCGCGGACAAGACCCAGGAGTTCAAAAAGCGCCTGGAAGCCGGCGAAACGCTGGACGACATCCTGCCTGAGGCCTTCGCAGTCTGCCGTGAAATGTCCCGCCGCAAGCTGAACATGCGCCATTTCGATGTGCAGTTGATCGGCGGCATGATTCTCCATAGAGGCCGCATCTCCGAAATGAAGACCGGCGAAGGGAAAACCCTGGTGGCCACGTTGCCGGTCTATCTTAATGCGCTCGAAGGGAAAGGTGTTCACCTCATCACCGTGAACGACTACCTCGCCAAGCGCGATGCGCAGTGGATGAGCGTGCTCTACCACGCGCTGGGACTTTCGGTGGGCATCATTCAACACGATGCCTCCTTCTTCTTCGATCCGACCTATGACGCCTCCGACAAGCGGCTCCAGTCTCTCCGCCCCTGCACGAGGCCTGAAGCCTATCGTGCCGACATCACCTACGGCACCAACAACGAGTACGGGTTCGACTACCTCCGCGATAACCTGGTCGTCACCGATTTGGCCCAGTGCGTGCAGCGCGAGTTGAACTTCGCCATCGTGGACGAAGTCGACAGCATCCTCATCGACGAGGCCCGCACGCCTTTGATTATCTCCGGTCCGACGGATGAAACGACCGATCTCTACTACCGTATCAACGCGATCATCCCGCAGCTGAAACCGGAGCACGACTACACGATCGAGGAAAAAACGAAGACCGCGTCGTTGACTGAAGAAGGCAACGTCCGGGTCGAGAAATTGCTCGGCGTGGACAACCTATACGACCCCGACCATATGGATCTCGTCCACCACGTCGTCAAGTCGCTCCAGGCCCATGCCCTCTACAAACGGGACGTGGACTATGTCGTGAAGGACGGCGAAGTCATCATCGTGGACGAATTCACCGGACGACTCATGCCGGGACGCCGCTGGAGCGACGGCCTGCACCAGTCCGTCGAGGCCAAAGAAGGCGTGAAGATCGCCAACGAGAATCAAACGTTGGCCTCGGTCACCTTCCAGAACTATTTCCGGATGTACAAGAAGCTCGCCGGCATGACCGGCACGGCGGACACGGAAGCGGCGGAGTTTGCCAAGATCTATAATCTCGACGTCAACGTGGTCCCGACCAATCGCAAGATGATCCGGCTGGATTACGCTGATGTCGTCTACCGGACCGAGAAAGAAAAGTTCGCCGCGATCGTCGAAGAGATCAAGGAATGCCACGAGCGCGGCCAGCCCGTCCTGGTCGGCACGATTTCCATCGAAAAATCGGAGCGACTCGCCGGCTTCTTGAGCCGGAACGGCCTGAAACACAATGTCCTCAACGCCAAGCAGCATGAGCGTGAGGCCGAGATCATCGCCCAGGCCGGACGCAAGGGCGCCGTCACCATCGCCACGAACATGGCGGGCCGCGGCACCGACATTCTCCTGGGCGGCAATCCCGACTTCATGTTCAAACAGATCCTGTACCGGGAAGAGAACCTGCCGGAACCACGCAAGCTGGAGATCTTCGAAGAGATCCGGGTCGACTGCGAGAAGGACAAGCAAGAGGTCATCGCGGCCGGCGGACTCCACATTCTCGGGACCGAACGCCACGAGAGCCGCCGGATCGACAACCAGCTCCGAGGCCGCGCCGGTCGCCAGGGCGACCCTGGTTCGTCACGATTCTACCTGTCGTTGGAAGACGACTTGATGCGTATCTTCGCCTCCGAGCGGGTCTCCCAACTGATGCTCAAGCTCGGTATGGAAGAAGGCGTCCCGATCGAGCACGGCATGGTCACCCGGGCCATCGCCAACGCCCAGAAGAAGGTCGAGGCTCACAACTTCGAAATCCGGAAACAGCTGCTGGAATACGACGACGTCATGAACAAGCAGCGCGAGGTGATTTACCAACACCGGCGCGCCGTCCTGGGCGGGACGAATTTGAAAGACGACCTGCGCGACATGATGGACGGCCTGGTGGGCTCCGCGCTGAACATCTATTGCCCGGCTGAACAATACCCCGAGGAATGGGATATCAAAGGGCTCGCTGAAATCATGCATGGCCAGTTCGGTCTCGACATCACCCAGGGCAAGAGCGACGGTGCAGAGTCACTCCGAGACATGGGGCGCGACGCGTTGCTCGAAGACCTTCGCGCGCAGGTGCGCGACGCCTATGACCGGAGAGAACAGGAGCTGGGCTCAGACTTGATGCGTTTCCTGGAGAAGAACTTCATGCTCCAGGTCGTCGACCACCACTGGAAAGACCATCTCCTCGGGATGGATCACCTGCGCGACGGGATCGGATTGCGCGGCTACGGGCAGAAAGATCCGCTCATTGAGTACAAGCGCGAAGGCTACGATCTCTTTGCCGGCATGATGGAACGGATCAAGTCCGACGCGCTTGATCGGCTCTTTCATGTCCAGGCGGTCCGGAACGAGGGACAAGCTACAGCCCCACCGCCACCACCAATCATCTCACGCCCCCAACCAGCACTCATCCTCAATCGCGGAGAAGAGCCAGTCGCACCTCAAACTGTTCATCGAAGCGACGACAAAGTCGGCCGCAACGACCCCTGCCCCTGCGGCAGCGGGAAGAAATACAAGAAGTGCCACGGGGGATAAGCGTACTGCAAGTCGAACCGGCTCCATCCCTGCTCATTCGCTTCATCTTTCATCTGTCCAGAAGAGCCATATCAGACAGGGCCGGAAACCCGCCATCTGTCAGAGATTCCCCCTGATCTCGCCTTGACTTAGCGGCAACCACGAAGGCTAATCTACGCCTCTTTTAGCCTCCCTGAGGTGCAGGTAAGGTCTGCCCGTTTTCTCGGGTTGGTTCGAGCTGTCTTCACAGAGCCGAAGGAGTGGTCTGTGTCGTTAGGACATCCTGAACTCGTCGCTGCCATTTCGTCCGAGATCACCCAGAACGGACCAATTCCCTTCGTCCGCTTCATGGAACTGGCCCTCTACCACCCTCAATACGGCTATTACATGCGCCAACCGGACGGTGCGGACCATGAACGTATCGGCTGGGCCGGCGATTTCTACACCAGCTCCGATGTGCACCCCATTCTCGGCCGCGCAATTGCCGCGCAGGCCAGGCAAATGGACGAATTATTGGGTCACCCCACTCCCTTCACGATCGTCGAAATGGGCGCCGGCAAAGGCTTGTTAGCCCGAGACTGCCTGGCGGCGATCCATGCCAAGCAGGATGACTTCGCATCGCGTGTTCGCTACGTGCTGATAGAACGGAGCCCTGCGATGCAGGCACTCCAACGGCAGAACCTAGCTCCTTGGCTGCATGAGCCCGGGCTTGTGACCTGGATCGAAGGATTGGATGCCCTCGCCCCTCAGAGCGTGACCGGCCTGTTCTTCAGCAATGAACTCGTGGATGCCTTTCCCGTTCATCGCATTCAAATGGTCGCTGATCGGGCACAAGAACTCTTCGTGGACTATCGGGATGGGCGCTTTGAGGAATGCCTCAAGCCCCTGTCGACTCCTGCGCTCGATCAATATCTACAGAGGCTGAAACCAACCTGGCCGGATGGGTACCGAACCGAGGTGAATCTCCAGGCCCTGGAATGGATGGACCAGGTAGCCCAACGGATCGATCGCGGATTCGTGGTGACCATCGATTATGGCCATACGGCGCAGGATTTGTACGGACCTGATCGGAAGGACGGAACATTCCTCTGCTACTACCAACAACTGACCGGCGATGTGCCCTACGTGCGGATCGGTCAGCAGGACATGACCGCCCATGTGGACTTCACCAGTCTGGCGACCGTCGGAGCCGCCGCCGGCTTGGACGTGACAGGCTTTACCAATCAGATGAGTTTTCTCATGGGACTCGGGGTGGAAGACATGATCGGCCAACTCGATCCGGAGAGTCCGGAGTTTGGTGCGGCCATCCATCTCCTCAAGCCGGACGGGATGGGACGGACCTTCAAGATCCTGGTGCAACATCGAGGAATCGAGCGGCCGGATCTCGACGGCTTGAAGTTCAAACCTTTCTTCGGCTCGGCGCTGACGCTCAACGAAGCGGCCTAATTGACGAGGACATGATGGCGGGTGAATCCGTTCCGCTGAATTATCTTCCGATTCTGCTGTTCATCGGCATTGCCGTTGCCTTCGGCGCTGTCTCGCTACTCGCCGGCTGGTTCGTCCGACCGAGTCATCCCTATCGAGCCAAACTGACCCCCTATGAGAGCGGAAGCCCGCTGTTTTCCGACGCACGCATCCAGTTTCCGATGCGCTACTACATCATCGCGATGCTGTTCGTCATTTTCGATATCGAGATCATTTTCATGATCCCATGGGCCGTCCGATATCAGTCGCTCGGCCTGTTGGGACTCATCGAAATGCTCGTCTTTCTCGGAATTCTTCTGGTCGGATTCTGGTACGCCTGGAAGAAGGGGGCGTTAGAATGGGATTGATGAATGAGGCGACCGTCGGGGTGCCCTTCGTGCTCGCGGAACGCGCGCCTCAGAAGGCCTCGTTCGACGCGCGCACTGAAAGGCACCCCGACAATCCCCTCCAACTGAGGAGAGTGGAGGAATACGAGATGAGCTTTCTGGAACGACAGTTTGAGGCGAATATTCTGACGACTAATCTGGATGCAGTCGTGAATTGGTCCCGGAAGTCGGCCTTGTGGCCGATGACGTTCGGCCTCGCCTGCTGCGCCATTGAAATGATTGCGAGCGTGTCTTCACGGTACGACCTGGATCGATTCGGCGCCGGTGTCTTTCGGGCCTCGCCACGGCAGTCCGATCTCATGATCATTGCCGGCACTGTGACGCGCAAGATGGCGCCGGTGATCCGCCGCATCTACGACCAGATGCCGGAACCTCGGTACGTCATTTCTATGGGTTCCTGCGCCACCTCAGGCAACCACTACAATAGTTACGCGGTGGTCCAAGGCGTCGACCAGATTATTCCGGTCGATGTCTACGTGCCGGGCTGCCCGCCCCGTCCGGAAGCGTTGATGGATGGACTGCTGAAATTACAGGAAAAGATTCAGCGGGAAAAAGTCTTCGTGAAATGAACCGCGAGTCGCGCCCATCTCGCGAACAAGAACTATGCAAGCCCTGCTCGACAGTCTGAAGGCAAAATTCCCGGACGCGATCCTCGCGACCCACATCGACGCGGCACGTGCCGAGACATCTGTCTCCGTCGCCGCCGCGCAACTGCTGGATATTGCGCGCTATTTGCACGATGCGCCGGAGGCAGCCTTTGACCACCTCACCGATATTTGCTCGGTCGATTATCCCGAGGATCAGCTGCGGTTCGAAGTCGTCTACCACTTGCACTCGCTCCCCCTTCGGCAACGCCTTCGCCTCAAGGCGCGCATCACGGAGGACGACCCGACGATTGCGTCGGTCACCGCCATCTGGAAGGGAGCCGAATTCCTGGAGCGCGAAGTGTACGACATGATGGGCATTCGCTTTTCCGGCCATCCCGATCTCCGGCGCATTTTGATGCCGGAGGATTATGCCGAGGGATACCCGTTGAGAAAAGACTTCCCGACCGAAGGGCGTGGCTGGCGCAGCGAGTTCGACTTCATCCCGAGAATGGACGAGTCCCCGCTCGACGTCACTGAGAGCGAAATCCCCGAGGGACAGAAAAACGCCTTTCGCGCCCAGCCCGGCCTGCCAAGTTCCCGGCGGAAAGAGGAATTGCTGCTGAACATGGGGCCGCAGCATCCAAGCACCCACGGCGTGTTGCGAGTCGTGCTTGAATTGGACGGCGAACGGATTGTGAAAGCCACACCGGACCTCGGCTACCTGCATCGAGGCGTCGAAAAATTGTCCGAGGGTCTGACCTACATGCAGATCATCCCGCACACGGACCGGCTCGACTATGTCTGTGCCATGGCCAACAACTATGCGTATGTGCGGGCCGTGGAAAAACTCCTCGAGATCACGGTACCGGTCCGAGCCGAATACATCCGGACCATCGTAGCCGAGATGCAACGAATCATCGGGCACCTCTTTTGGCTCGGCACGCAGGCGCTCGATATCGGCGCCATGACCGTGTTCTTCTGGACTTTCCGGGAGCGCGAAATACTGCTGGACATGTTCGAGAAGCTCTGCGGCGCCCGTCTGACCCTCAACTACTATCGCATCGGCGGTGTCGACAGCGATTTCACCCACGAGCTGGTCCAACGGATGAAAGCGTTCCTCGATACCTTTCCCGAGAAGGTCAAGGAATACGATTCTCTCATCGCATCGAATCGCATCTGGCTCGGCCGCACGAAAAACGTGGCCGTGCTCTCGGCCGAGGACGCGATCAACTTCGGCTGTACCGGCCCGGTATTGCGGGGGTCGGGCGTCGCCTACGATATCCGCAAGGTCGAGCCCTATGGTGTGTATGACAAAGTCGATTGGGAAGTACCGATCGGCAAGAACGGCGACACCTACGACCGGTACTGGATCCGCATGGAAGAAATGCGGCAGAGCGCCAGGATCATCGCACAATGTCTCGATCAGCTGCCGGCGGGGCCGATCATGGCCGAAGCGCCGCAATATATCCCGCCGCCCAAGGAGCTGGTCATGCGGGACATGGAAAGCTTGATCCATCATTTCATCATTTATACCCAGGGCATCAAGCCACCGAAGGCCGAGACCTACTGTGCGACAGAAGCCCCAAAAGGCGAATTGGGATTTTTCATCGTCAGCGACGGCAGCCCCCGTCCCTACCGACTGAAGATTCGCGCTCCTTCATTCGTACACATGGGCGCCTTTGACCACATGGCGCGAGGCTACTTGATTTCCGACATCATCACGATCTTCGGGACCTACGACATCGTGATGGGAGAATGTGATAGATGACCATGACTTGAGAGGCCTCCCTGCTCGCAGACCGCGCACGCTCAGAAGGTGCTCGGTCGATGCGCGCAATAGAGGCTCCCTCAAGCCACGGTCACAGAGAGAGTGTCATGTTAAAAGAAAAATATCAGAGAGAAATTGACGAGATCCTGAGCCGGTATCCGGTGAAGCGCTCGGCGTTAATTCCATTGCTGTACCTGGCGCAACAGGACGAGGGCTTCGTGTCCGAGGCGGCAATGAAGGAGATCGCGGGGCTCTTGCGCCTCACCCCACCCCAAGTCTATGAGACGGCCACGTTCTATACGATGCTCAATCTCAAGCGCGTGGGGAAATTTCATCTTCAAGTTTGCAAGTCCCTGATGTGCGCGCTGGTCGGGTCGGATACGGTCATCGGGTGGGTCAAGACGAAACTCGGAATCGGACCGGGTGAGACGACGGCCGACGGACTCTTTACCCTCAGCGCGGTCGAATGCCTCGCCGCCTGCGGCACAGCGCCGATGATGCAGGTCAACGAGCACTATTATGAGCGGCTCACAGAAGAGAAGTTCGACCGAATCCTGGCCGATCTCAAAAGAGACGGGACCTGTTCGCTCAAGACCGGCCCATTTATGTGGCCTGAACCAGCGAATGCCGTGAAAGGTTAAGCGTAAGACGTGAGACGTTACACGACAAGATCGGGGTCCTATTCTTCACGTTGCACGTTGCACGTTGCAGGCTGAACCCTATGTCGAAACACGAACCAGTCCTTTTGAAAAACATGCTGGAGCCTGGTTATACCGGCTCGCTTCAAGACTACGAGCGAACGGGTGGCTACCAGGCGCTCCGCAAGGTCGTGGGGAAAGTGCCTCCGACCGAGGTCACAGCCACAGTGATGAAATCGGGGCTCCGTGGGCGCGGCGGCGCGGGCTTTCCGACCGGCGTGAAATGGGGGTTCCTCCCCAAAGACTACCAGGGCCCGCGCTATCTCTGTTGTAATGCGGATGAGAGCGAACCAGGCACGTTCAAGGATCGCCAGCTCATCGAGCGCGACCCTCACCAAATGCTGGAAGGCATCCTGCTCGCCTGCTACGCAATCGGGGCAGAATCCGCCTACATTTATATACGAGGCGAATTCGTCCTTGGGGCCAGGATCTTGGAGCAGGCGATCGCCGAGGCGCGGACCGCCGGCTATATTGGCAAAGACATCCTGGGCACAGGAATCACCGCCAATGTGTGGGTGCACCGAGGTGCCGGCGCCTATATCTGCGGAGAGGAAACGGCGTTACTGGAATCGCTCGAAGGGAAGCGCGGGCTGCCGCGCGTTAAGCCGCCCTTCCCTGCGACACACGGCCTCTACAACAAGCCGACCGTGGTGAACAACGTCGAAACCCTTGCAAACCTTCCTCACATCATCAGCCGCGGCCCCGAATGGTTCGCGTCAATCGGCTCCCCGCCGAAGAGCACCGGCACCAGAATCTTCTGCGTCAGCGGTCATGTGAAACGGCCGGGGAACTACGAAGTGCCGATGGGGGTCACCTTCCGCGAATTGATCTACGAACAAGCCGGAGGCATGCGCTCCGACAGACCGCTCAAGGCCTTCATTCCTGGTGGGGCGTCAGCGCCGTTCCTCACGCCGGACTACCTCGACGTCAAACTCGACTTTGAGTCCGTTGCCGCCGCCGGCTCCATGCTCGGCTCCGGCGGGGTCACCGTGATGGAAGAGGGCACGGACATGGTGTGGGCCGCGCTCCGCCTCATGGAGTTTTTCTATCATGAGTCCTGCGGCAAGTGCAGCCCCTGCCGCGAGGGAAGCGCCTGGCTGGTGCAAACCATGCGCCGAATCGTCGCAAAGCGAGGACGGATGGAGGACCTTGAAACCTTGGTCGATCTATGCAAGAACATCGCGGGCCGGACGGTCTGCGCGTTCGGCGATGCTGAAGTGGCGCCGATTATGAGCACGCTCAAACATTGGCGGCCTGAGTACGTCATGTTGATTCACGAAGCGGAAGCGGCCACCCTCATCCACCCGAAGCGAATCATGGCACAACCCTGACGATGGCTACGACGACCGACACAGTTCGCTTGACGATCGATGGCATTCCCATCTCGGTGCCGAAAGGCACCCTGGTGATTGAAGCCGCCCGCCTGGTCGGCGTGATGGTTCCGCATTTCTGCTACCATCCGAAACTCAAGCCGGATGCGAACTGCCGCATGTGTCTGGTCGAAGTCGAAAAGATGCCGAAGCTCCAGACTTCTTGCAGTACCATAGCGACCGAAGGCATGGCTGTTCGGACCGCCACGACGGTCGTCCATGACGCCCACAAGTCGGTGCTCGAATTCATCCTGGCCAATCACCCGTTGGATTGCCCGGTCTGCGATCAAGGCGGCAAGTGCGACCTCCAGGATTTTTCCCATGAATACACCGCGACCGCCAGTCGATTCGTCGAGACCAAACGCATTTTCCAGAAGGAATATTTCAGTCCCCTCATCGAAACGCAGATGAACCGTTGCGTGCAGTGTCTTCGGTGTGTCCGCTACTGCGACGAGGTGATGGACGTCAAGGCCCTCGCCCCGGTCGGACGAGGCACGATGACCGAGATCAAGCACTTCGGCGCCCACCCCTTGGACTGCGAATTCTGCGGCGGCTGCGTGCAGATTTGCCCGGTCGGCGCCATCACCAGCCGGCTCTCGATGTACGAATACCGTCCCTGGATGCTCAAACGCGCCGACACGGTCTGCAACTTTTGCGGCGACGGCTGCCAGATCACGGTCCAAACCAAGGACCAGGAGTTGATCGAGGTGAACAGCGCCCAGGGAGCCGGCCGGAACAACGGCGACCTGTGCGCTCGCGGGTTCTTTGGATTCCACGCGACGAGCCATCCCAGCCGGGTGACCCAACCGTTGATCAGACGGAACGGCGCACTGGTCGAGGCCACGTGGGAAGAGGCCTTGGAGTTTGTGGCCGAACAGACCAACCGGCTCAAGTTGGCGCATGGCCCGCAGGCCTTCGGCGGATTGATTTCCGGCCGCTGTACTAACGAAGAACTCTATCTGTTCCAGAAATTCATGCGCCTTACGATCGGAACCAACAATCTCGATAGCAGCGCGCGATACGGCCATGTCAACGGGACGCAGGCCATGCGATTGGTGCAAGGCACGCATCGCTGGACCGTGACGTTTGAGGACATCACGCAGGCGGACGTGCTCCTCCTGGTCGGCACCAACATCACCGAAGCCAATCCGATCACCGGCCTCAAGGTTAAAGAAGCCGTCAAGAAACACGAAGCGACATTGTTGACGATCGAAGCGCTCCAGCCGGCGATCGGCACGATCAGCAACATTACCAACCTGTCGCAGCAGCATCTCTGTGTGGCGCCATCCCAGTTCGGCGCAGCCGTCCTCGGCCTGATGAAGGCTGTGGTTGAGGGAAACCATATCGACAGCACGCTCCGCCAACGGGCGTCAGACTATGTCTCAGCCGTTTCTCAAGCGGTCCGGCAACTATCCTGGGACGATCTGGCCCTGAGCACAGGGGTGTCGCGCGAATCCTTCGCTCACATGGCCGCCGCCGTAGCCGGAGGACGACGAGTCGTGGCGCTCGCCGGCCAGACCCTGTTACGCAGCCAAGGTGGCTATGGCATCTGTGTCAATCTCCTCGATCTACTTCTATTGTCCGGAAAGTTGACCGCACCGGGCTGCGGCTTCGCTCCCTTAGCGGAAGAGAATAACGATCAAGGGGCGGTTGAAATGGGCGCGGTCGCGGAACTGCTGCCTGGCGCGCTCAACCTCACCGATCAGGACGCGCGTGCCCAGATGACTCGTGCCTGGAAAGAGGATCTCCCTCTGGCGCCAGGGGCCACACTCATCGAGATGATCGACCGGGCGCAAGCCGGGATCATCAAGGGTCTCTTCGTCATCGGAGAAAATCCTGTCGGGAGCCTTCCGCCCCAAACCAGAGTCAAAGAGGCACTGGGCAAACTCGATCTCCTGGTCTGCCAGGAACTGTTTCTCACGGAAACGGCTGCGCTCGCTCATGTGGTACTCCCGGCCGCCTCCGCCATGGAGAAAGCCGGGACCTTCACCAATACCGAGGGCCATGTCCAGGTCGTTCGGCCTGCCATCGATCCGGTGGGGGATAGCCGCCCCGATTGGGAAATCCTGTCGGCCCTCTCGGTTTTCCTCGGCGTGCCGTTAGAGTACAGCGAAGCCAAGGAAATCCTCAAAGAGATCCGATCGGTTATTCCCGGTTACGGATCGCTCGGCCCATCGCCGATCCCTCCCGCAGTGGATCCTACCGCCCTCGACCGATACGTGAACGAGGGATATCGCCACGACTTTGGGACTCGGTATACTCTGCCCTCGCGAGCCGTGCGTCCGGAGGGAACGGTCCAGCTCGGGCTGGTCCAGAGCCTGTTCCATTCAGGGAAGCTGTCGACCCATTCGAAGGGACTGCTGCAGATCGAATCGAGCGGCTTCTTGCAGATGAATCCCGTGGATGCCACCCGATTCGCTCTCGGCGCGGGGGATCGAGTTCGCCTCTCAAACAGCTTGGGTGAATTCACGACCACGGTGAAACTGTTCGATCGAGTGCCCGAAGGATTGGCCTGGCTCCCCGATCACTTCGCGCAGGACGCACTGAAACTCTTTGACTGTGTCATCGATCCAGACACGAAAGTCCCATCCTGTCGGACTGCGTCTGTTTCGGTGATGAGAACAACGTGAGCGGAGGAGAATCAATGGTTTTTTTCACTTGTCATACGGGAGTGCTGTCGTGACTGAACTAAGCCTGCGACTTGCAGTTTCGCTCGCCCAGATAGCAGCGGTGATGGGCATCGTCATGTTGACGGTCATGATCCTGACCCTGGCCGAACGGAAGGTACTCGGCTGGATGCAGGATCGCATGGGCCCGATGGAAGTCGGCCCCTATGGACTCCTCCAACCGATCGCCGACGGCCTCAAATTGTTCTTCAAGGAGGACATCGTGCCGGCCGGCGCGAACAAGGCCATGTTCACCCTGGCGCCGATCCTGGCCATGGTCCCAGCCATGATCGGATTTGCCGTCATCCCCTTCGGTCCGAACGTGACCCTGAACGTCTTCGGAATCACGATCAAACCGTTCGTCATCAGCGATATCAACATCGGGATCTTGTACATCCTGGCGTTTGCCTCGATCGGCGCCTACGGCATTATCCTGGGAGGCTGGTCATCCAACAGTAAGTACTCACTCCTGGGAGGCTTGCGCTCCGCGGCCCAGGTCATCAGCTACGAATTGAACGTCGGCTTGGCCATCGTCGGCGTGCTGCTGCTTGGCTGGCTCTCTGAGCCTCGTCACGATCACGGAAGCCCAGGCAGGCGGCTTCTGGCATTGGTTCATCTGGGGAGCACGCCCAGACGGATTCTTTCCTATCCATACTCAAATCTTCGCTTTTGTCGTCTTCGTCATATCTGCCGTGGCCGAAACCAATCGTGTCCCGTTCGACCTGCCGGAGGCAGAAAGCGAACTCGTGGCTGGATTCTTTACGGAATATAGCGGCATGCGCTTCGCCTTCTTCTTCATCGCGGAATACGCCAACATGGTCCTCGTATCCTGCGTTGCCGCCTCGCTGTTCTTGGGCGGCTGGAACGCCCCCTATCCCGGCACGATCCTCGGGTATGTCGGTCTGGAACAACTGGCCTGGGTGGAAAACGTCGCCTGGTTTACGTTTAAAGTCTATCTGTTCCTCTTCCTGTTCTTCTGGTTACGCGCCACGTTGCCCCGACTGCGCTACGATCAATTGATGCGGTTCGGCTGGAAGGTCATGTTGCCGATCGCGCTGGCCAACATCATCGTCACGGCCATCACCGCGTATTTCTTCCCGCGGTGACGCGGAAAGCTGTCAGCTCATCAGCTGTCAGCTTTGGATTCGAATCTCGATGCAGCTGACTAACTGAAAGCTGATCCTGAAAGATTGGCAAGACATGACTTTCAAGACTTGGATCAAGACCATCACCTTCTACGAACTCCTCGTCGGGATGAAAGCGACGATGTCGCACCTATTGCATTACCGCCCGATCACCCTGCAATACCCGCACGAAAAGCGGACGCTGCCGGACAACTATCGCGGGATGCTGGCCTTGTTACGGTACGACGACGGGACGGAGAAATGTGTCGGCTGCGATCTGTGCGAAGCCGCCTGCCCGTCGCGGGTGATTCGTGTAGTCAGCGCCGAGGTGCCGGGCGAACCGACGAAGCGCTACTCGAAAGAATATTACATGGACATGACCCGCTGCCTGTTTTGCGGGCTGTGCGTCGATGCCTGTCCGGTAGATGCCCTCGGCATGACGCGCGAATTCGAGTGGGCGGTGTACGACAAGCGACAGCTGCACCTCAATAAGGAACAATTGCTCGCCATCGGCGACCGGTCGTTTCCCGTTCGCGAGAAGCAGCTGGAGCTCCAGCACCGGAATGTGGCGTTCTTCAACGTCGCGTTCAAGCACTTGCCACAAAAGCCGTCCTAAGAGACCTAATTGATGGAACTGGTGTTCTTTTTTTATTTTGCGTTCGTGATCGCCGCCGCATCAGTGCTCGTCGTCGCGGTGCGTAATCCTATCTACAGTGCGCTGGCGCTGCTGATCATGTTTTTTCACGTGGCGGGACTCTACGTCACACTCCACGCGGAATTCCTGGCAGCCGTCCAAATCATCGTCTACGCCGGCGCCATCTTGGTCTTATACCTCTTCGTTGTCATGTTGCTGAACCTGAGACAGGATGACCGCTACCATCGGCAATGGCCCATGGCTGCTGCGGTGGGGCTGACGCTGGTCATCGAGGCCGCCATCCTCACGGCGATGAAGGGCTGGACGACCCCTGTCGTGTCGACCGGCACGGAAACCACCTTCGGGGAAGCAGGAAATACCGAAGCGATCGGTGACGTGCTCTACTCCACCTATCTGTTTCCCTTCGAGGTGGCGTCCTTGATTCTGCTCGTCGCGATGATCGGCGCGATCATCCTGGCCAAGAAAGACCTGGGGGAGCCTGCGGAATCATGACAGTCCCGTTGTCCTACTATCTCGTGCTGAGCGGCATCGTGTTCCTGACCGGAGTCATCGGAGTCCTCCTTCGTCGGAACATCATCATCATCTTGCTATCGGTCGAATTGATGTTGAATGCGACGAATATCAACTTCGTCGCCTTCTCGCAGTACTTCCACGATGTGGCAGGGCAGGTCTTCGTCTTCTTTGCCCTCACGGTCGCCGCGGCAGAAGTCGCGGTCGGGTTGGCCATTATCATTGCCTTGTATCGAGCCAAGTCCACGATCAACATCGACGAATTTCAGTTGCTGAAATGGTAGAACGGGCTCGATGACCTACGAATTCATTCCGCTTTTTCCGTTGGCTTCGTTCCTGATTCTCGGGCTCTTCGGACATTGGATCAAGGACAAGGCCCATCTCGTCGCTGTGCCAGCGGTGGTCGTGTCATTCCTGCTCTCTCTCCTGGTCTTCTTCGACGTGGCAGGCGGTCACCAGACGAGCTTCCCTCTCTACACCTGGCTGACCTCAGGCATGCTCGATATTCACATCGGCTTCTCCATCGACCGGCTGACCGCCGTCATGCTGCTTCTCGTCACGATCGTCAGTTCACTCGTCCACATCTATACCATCGGGTATATGCACGGAGATCCCGGCTATGCCCGCTTCTTCAGCTACATCGCCCTCTTCACCTTCTCGATGCTGATGTTGGTCATGGCGGACAACCTGCTTCAACTCTTCATCTTCTGGGAAGCAGTCGGTCTCTGCTCCTATCTGCTCATCGGCCACTGGTACGATCGTCCGGCTGCCTGCGCCGCCGCCACGAAGGCCTTCATCGTCAACCGCGTCGGCGATTTCGGCTTCATGCTCGGCCTCCTGTTGGTTTGGTACAGCTTTGGATCACTCGACTATCACGAAATCTTTGCCCGAGCACACGAGTCTGCAGGCGAGGTCATGAATGTCCTCGGACCGTTCGGAGGAACCTGGGACGTTTCCGTGCTGACGCTGATCTGCGTCTTATTGTTCACCGGCGCAGTCGGCAAATCGGCCCAAGTGCCGCTCCACGTCTGGCTGCCGGATGCGATGGAAGGCCCCACCCCCATCTCGGCGCTCATTCATGCTGCGACGATGGTGACGGCGGGCGTGTTCATGGTCGCGCGATTGGCTCCGCTCTATAACCTGTCTCCGACCGCCATGACGGTCGTGGCACTCACCGGCGGAGTGACCATGGTCGTCGGAGCCACCATCGCCTTGACCCAGACCGACATCAAGCGCATCGTGGCCTATTCGACGGTCAGTCAGCTCGGCTACATGATGATGGCCTGCGGTCTCGGCGCCTATGCCGCCGGCATATATCATCTCCTGACCCACGGAGCATTCAAAGCCCTCCTGTTTCTCGGGTGCGGGTCCGTCATCATCGCCCTGCATCACGAGCAGGACATGCGGCGCATGGGCGGACTGAAAGATAAATTGCCGGTCACCTATTGGACGTTCGTGGTGGGCTCGCTCGCGCTGGCTGGATTCCCCCTGACGTCAGGATTCTTTAGCAAGGACGAACTATTGGTCTCCACATGGTCGACCGGCCCCCTCGGTCAGCTTCTGACCGTACTCGGCCTCGTGACGGCCTTGATGACGGCGTTCTATAGCTTCAGACTGGTCTTCGTCACGTTTTGGGGCCCCTCGCATGTCGATCCCCATCATGCAGACCACGTACACGAACCTTCGAAAACCATGACCGTGCCGCTGATGATCCTGGCAGTGCTGAGCATCGTCACAGGCTATCTGGGCATTCCGGAGTTTCTTGGACCGATGTTCGAGACAGGCGCAGGCGGCGCGCTCACGAAGGAGGAGCCGCTATCGGCATCATGGTGCTGGCCACGAGCATGGGATTGCTCGGGATCGCCGGCGCCTATTACGTCTACGTCCTCAACCCGGCACTGCCGGATCAGTTCGCTCGGCGATGGCAGTCGTTGTATCAGGGTTCACTGAATAAATGGTATGTCGATGAGGCCTACGATCGAGCCATCGTCCGACCCAATTTTTCTGCCGCAACCGAACTGTGGAAGCGCGTGGATGTGAACGTGATCGATGGTGCGGTGAACGGCGTGGCGCGCGCAATCGCCTGGGGAGGGTGGCTCCTGAGGCTCATGCAAAGCGGACAGACGCAGCATTATGCGCTCGGCATGGCGCTCGGGGTCGTCGTGATCCTGACCGTCTTTTTGATGTTCTGAGGTCCTATGCACAGCGGCGGATTTCCCTGGCTCTCACTCCTCCTCGTGCTTCCCCTTGCGGGAGCCGTCGCGATGTATTTCGTGACGGAATCGAACGCTCGATGGATTGCGCTGGCCGCGACCCTGGCGATCTGTTCGTCGCCCTCCCGCTCTGGTGGCTCTTTGATCCACAAACCAGTCAGATGCAGTTCACCGAACATATCGCCTGGATCACGGCCCCTCCCATCTACTACAGCCTAGGTCTCGACGGGATCAGCCTCCCGCTGGTCTTGATGACCGCCGCGATCATGCCCCTCTGTGTCTTAGTATCCTGGAATGCGATCACCACAAGAGTCCACGGCTTCATGGCCATGCTGCTAGTCATGGAAACGGCCATGCTGGGGGTATTCATCGCGTTGGATTTCGTATTGTTCTATGTGTTCTGGGAGGCCATGTTGATTCCGATGTACCTCCTCATCGGCGTCTGGGGAGGACCGAACCGGCTCTATGCGGCCATCAAGTTCTTCCTGTATACCCTCGCAGGAAGCGTACTCTTATTGGTCGCCATCCTCGTCCTGTACTTTTACGGGGGGCACACGTTCGATATCCTCGCCTTGAGCCAGGGCACCTACCCTGCTTCGCTGCAAACGTGGCTCTTCCTGGCGTTCTTCGCCGCCTTCGCCGTGAAGGTCCCCATGTTTCCGTTCCACACCTGGCTCCCGGACGCCCACGTCGAAGCCCCGACCGCCGGCAGCGTCATCCTCGCCAGCATCCTCCTGAAAATGGGCACCTATGGATTTCTGCGATTCAGTCTACCGATGCTCCCTGACGCCAGCCGCTCCTTCACGCCCATGATGGTCACCCTCTCCATCATCGCGATCATCTATGGCGCCTATATGGCGCTGGCCCAGGTCGATCTCAAGAAACTGATCGCCTATTCAAGCGTGAGCCACATGGGGTTCGTCACGCTCGGCCTGTTTGTCTTGAACCAACAGGGCATCGAAGGAGCCGTCCTCCAAATGGTCAACCACGGGATTACGACCGGCGCGCTGTTCCTCTGCGTCGGCATCATCTATGAACGCACCCACAGCCGGCTGATCGCCGACAATGTCGGATTGGCCGCACCGATGCCGCAGTATGCCACCCTGTTGGTGATTTTCACCTTGTCCTCGCTCGGCCTGCCCGGCACCAATAGCTTTGTCGGAGAATTCCTCGTGCTCGTCGGCACATTCCTCTGGAGCAAGATCGCGACCGCCTTTGCATCGTTGGGCATCATTCTCGCCGCCGCGTATCTCCTCTGGATGATCCAACGAGTGGTCTTCGGCGTTCCTTCCCCGCACCAGCTCCCGAAGCTCAAGGACCTCGACCAACGGGAGCTCGCCACGCTGGTACCGCTGGCCCTGTTGGTATTTTTGATCGGGCTCTTTCCGAATCCGCTCGTGAGTCGGATGCACCAGAGCGTGACCAACACGATTGCCTCCATGTCCCGCGCGAAGGTCGCGC
The DNA here is from genome assembly GCA_963726635.1 of uncultured Nitrospiraceae bacterium. Classification (GTDB taxonomy): domain Bacteria; phylum Nitrospirota; class Nitrospiria; order Nitrospirales; family Nitrospiraceae; genus Palsa-1315. The sequence continues at coordinate 150,640 of CAVSCZ010000005.1, read as the reverse complement.
CGACCGCCCATCCCTCCGCCGGAGAGACAGCGCCACTGCTGGCGGACAGCGGAGAGCAGCTGAAGCCCCAAGGAACATCGCGATGAGTCTGTACGGCGCTGACCTCTTGGCCCTGCTTCCCGAACTCATTGTCGTCGTCACAGCCTGTCTCGTCATCGCGCTGGACCCCATCACACCGGCCTCGCGACGGGATCTCCTGGCCTGGCTGAGTTTGAGTGCCCTCGCCCTCTGCCTCGGGCTCACCGGCGGGCAGATCAGCGTGCTGAATGTCCGGGTGTCTGCCTTTAGCGACCTGGTGGTGATCGATGCCTATGCCAGATTCTGGAAAATCCTTCTCTATGGCGTGACCGGCCTGACCATTTTCATGTCGCTGCCCTATCTGAAGGCGGAGCGCGTACACCTCGGCGAATACTATGGGTTCATCCTCCTCGCCCTCTCCGGCATGATGGTCATGGTCTCCGGTGCCGACTTGCTCACGATTTACCTCGGCACCGAGCTCATGTCCCTCTCGCTCTACGTCATGACCGGGCTCAACCGTTCTAAGCCTCGTTCGCTGGAGGCCGCAGCCAAATACTTCGTACTCGGCGCCTTCTCCTCGGGGATCCTGTTATACGGCATCTCGTTGCTCTACGGCATGGCCGGCAGCACCAAGCTGGCGTCGATCGCGAGCGCCATCGGGACTCGCGGGGCGGATGATCCCCTCTTGCTGATCGCAACGATTCTGGTGGCAGTCGGGTTCGGCTTTAAGCTCGCCGCGGTTCCGTTCCATATGTGGACGCCCGACGTCTATCAGGGCGCCCCGACCTCCGTCACGGCCTTCATGGCGGTGGCCGCAAAAGCTGCCAGCTTTGCCGCATTCATGCGTGTCTTCGTCGAAGGGCTCGGCGGGCTCAAGGCAGATTGGTCGCTCCTGTTCCTGCTCATCTGCCTTGCCACCCTGGTGCTCGGCAATGTCGTCGCCATCGTGCAGACCAACATCAAACGGATGCTGGCCTACTCCAGTATCGCGCACGCCGGCTATGCGTTGATCGGTTTTGTGGCGGCAGGCCGTGCGGTCGGCGCGTCCGGGGGAACGCCAGGCCTTGCGAGTGTCATGATTTATCTCGCCCTCTATTCGTTCATGACGCTCGGCGCCTTCGCCGTCATCGGCATGCTCAGGAAAGGCGGGATCGAGGGAGAAGAGATCGAGGATTTTACGGGGCTCGCAAAGCGCCAGCCGCTCGCGGCCTTTCTCATGCTGGTCTTCATGGTCTCACTCGCGGGCATTCCGCCGACCGCAGGCTTCATCGGAAAATTCTATGTGTTCATGGCGGCCGTCGAAGCAGGAATGGCCTGGCTCGCTGCCATCGCCCTGATCTTTGCCGCAGTGTCGGCTTACTACTACATGCGGGTGGTGATGGTGATGTACATGCGTGATCCGAATCCCTCTCCCGTCGCGCCGCCACGCCTCGTAACCTCGCCGGCCTTATCCTTCGTGTTGGCCTGTGCCGTCGCCGGCGTGATTCTGTTCGGCCTCTTCCCCAGCCCTCTTGTCAGCTTTGCGCTCCAATCCGTCCTGATACTCAAGTAATCCTCTCACCGGACGAGACCCTGAACAGGTGCACGATAGTTCGACTCGTGCTACGCTTGCTTCAAGTCCTTCACCCATCGCGCCTTATGCAGCCTCTTCGTTTTCTCAGAGACCTCATACGATCATTTCTACGCCATGGGTGCGCCAGCCTGGCGGCTTCTCTTGCATTTTTCTCCTTGCTCTCCCTCTTCCCCCTCGTCTTCCTCTTGCTCTACGGCCTGAGTTTCGTGGTGAGTCAGGGAGTGATCGGAGAACAGGTCCTCCTCAGTTTTCTCAAGGGCTTCCTCCCCTCGCTGGGAGAGCACGTCGCAAATGAATTGCATCGGGTGAGCGCATTGGAAACCGTCCGATGGGCCGTGTTTCTGGCCTTCGCCTGGTTCGGCACGTTAGTGTTCTATGAACTCGACTATACGTTGAACGTCGTATTCGAGAGTACCTGGCGCCGCCATCCCCTCATCTCAACCGGCATCGCCGTCGCCTCGCTCGCTGTGACGGGACTCGTGCTGCTTCTCTCCTACGTCGCGACTCAAACTGTCAATTTCTTAACGGGATATGCGCCTAGACTCTGGGGGCTCGATCTCCTGGCCCTCGCAGCCCATGATCTGTTTCTCACCTATACGCTCCCATTCGCGCTGGCCTTCCTCACGGTCAGCGGATTATATCGACTGGTTCCACGGCGTCGGCCAAGTTGGCGTGAGGCGATGATCGGGGCGCTTACGTTTAGTCTTCTCTGGGTCGCGGCCAAACTCTTGTTCGTGACCTATAGCACCTACGCAACCGTGTACGCCCATCTCTACGGATCCCTCTTGGAAGTCATTCTGCTGCTCTTATGGGTCTATTACTCAGCGGCCCTCTTGCTGATCGGCGCCGAGGTCGCCCACCTCCTCCAGCAACACGCGCAAGTTCTGTCAGCCGCAGCCATGAAAGCCTCTCAGTCAGAGCCGGCCTTGCCGGATAGTCCGCCGGCATAAGAAGACTGGTCGGGAGGGATCTGGGTCCATCTCGTTCTCTCTCGTCTATTTGGTAAAACCAGACAGACCAGATGAACGAGAGCAACCAGATGAACCAGATCGGACTGTCGGCTTCTGGACTTTTGCTGGCGGGGAAATCCCTTCGTGGCTAGAATGGCAACCGGTACTAATAAGGGAGCCACCTCATGTCCGAAGACTTCGGCAAAGACATGCTCATGCTCGGGGGAACGCTGGCGGGCTTTGTCGCGGCCATGTTGACCGTGATGGAGAAGCTGCTGGATTTCCGGAGCCGGTTGACAACGAAGAAGGAACAGAAATCACCTTCTCCGACCGAACGCCTCGTCGCCGGCTCCTCTGCCCCGATCGACTTCTATTCGTCTAAACCCTTCCGTGGTGCCTCCTATCTCCTCCTCTACGAAACCGGCGTGATTGTCGCAGCCGGCCTGCTCCTCAACTATGTCGGGCTCACGTTGAGCCGCCATCTGGAAAGCATCCTGTTCCTCGACATGACGGGAACGGCGCTGGTCGCTTTCCTCTTGGGCCCCTGGTGGGGAGCCATCGCCGCCCTCCTCTCGAATTCCGTCGTGAACTGGTTGTTGTACCCCGAAACCGGAGCGGATGTGATGATTTTCCCCTGGTCGCTGGTGAACATCACCGGCGCGTTTTATTGGGGCTGGATGGCTAGACAATCAGGCTTTCAAAAGTATCTCCGCACAGGACGCAGTTCCGCCCTGTCCCATGCCTGGTTCCTCTATATCTTTGGGGTCGGCGGCGCGATCGTCATGAGCCTGCCGGGAACCTTTGTCCAGGCGGCCCTGCATGAGCAGACGACCTTTGCCTTGAATCCGGACGTCGCCGAGTCAGTGAGCCTGCGCGTACTTCAATGGGAGCAAACCGCGCACCTCTACCTCGAATCTCTCTTCGGGTTCACCTGGGGTGAAAGTCTGAGTTGGTGGATCGTAAACTGGTTCCAGAACTGGATCCGTTATATTCCTGACAAAACCATGAGCGCAGCCATCGCGCTCGTAGTCCTCAAGTATGGCTACCCTCTATTTGAACGGGAGCTGATTCATGGAGGATCGGAGGGCAAACGTCCGAACGATGAGCGCATCTTGCCTCTAGTGTTGGGGTTGCTCTATGCCCCCTCCTTCGCCGCCTTGATCAGCAGCGAGACCTACGGAGGAGCAGCCTATTGGCCCCTGTGGGCGCTGCCTTGGCTCTTGATTCTGGCTGGCTACTTCCATTTGCGCTATTGGGGCGCGGGGGAGACGGCCCTGCGGGCAGCCCGACTTCAACGAGCCGAGCGCTATGCCCGCGCACTGAAACTGATCGGGCGGGAGGCTTCCCATGAGTTCTGCAAGAAGTTGACCTTCATGACGCTGATCGCAAGCCTGCTCTTTGCTCTCTGTCTCCCAATCCTCTTAACAGACTTTTATCGCGCCACCTTCAAGTTCTTCTGCGTCGTCTACGGATTCCTGCTCGTCGTCCACCTCTTGCGTATTTCTATCGCGCAGAACATTTCCATCGCCCGCGCCAACGACTAATCGTACCCCCTTGCCGTTTCACGCTGATGCAACTGTAAAAAATGCGCAATGGCCGATCGGGTGATGAGCCCCACGATCGCTCCATTCTCCATCACCACGAGACGATCCCACCCGCCCTGGACCATGCGTTCCATCGCCTGCATGACTGACCAGTCCGGAGGGATACAGAAAGCCGGAGACGCCGGGCGCATGATCTCGCGCACGCGACGCCACGGCCAGAGTGCTGTGGGAACGGCCTGGACGTCTCGCACGGTGACCACCCCGAGAACCTGCCCCTCCTCGCATACTGGAAATCCACCAAATCCATGCGCGACAAAGTAGTGATCGACCGCGTCCTGGATGCTCATATCCGGTTGCAGGGTCACGACGCGATGGACCATGACCTGGTGAACCGTTACCGACGCCAACGAAGTCCGCATAGCAGCTTGCCGTCTGCTTGCCAGGGCCGCAGAAAAGAGGAATGCGCCGATAAAGATGAGCCAGCCCCCGTTCGTCGCGATGGAATGTCCTAGGGCACCGGACCAGGCCCCCAGCATCATGATCGCGCCGATCAACCCAAGAGCCACACCGAATCCAATTCCCAGGAGCGCGGCCTGACTGGTCGCTCGATTGAAATCCTTGTTCCAGGCCCAGAGTCCGGCCCGTAAAACACGTCCGCCATCTAACGGGAACCCCGGGATCAGATTAAATAGTCCGAGCTGCACATTCACCATGCCGAGCAGTCCTCCCAGGACGACGAGTCCCTGAAACCCTGATCGCGCGAACAATGAGTCCAGGGCCATGGCTCCGCCGAGACAACCGGCCCCCAGGATCAAACTCACAAGCGGTCCTGCTATTGCGATCAAGAACTCAGCCCGCGGACTGGGTGGCTCCTTCCCCATGTGCGCCATCCCCCCAAAAATGAACAAGGTAATCTGCTTGATAGGGATCTGGTAGCGCAGCGCCACATAGGAATGTCCCAATTCATGGAGCAGGACGGAGAGGAACAACAAGAGGGCGGCGATTCCGCCCATGCCCCAATAACGTGGAGCCGACAGACCAGGCAACGTCTCCGGCAAATAGCCCGTCGCCAAGGACCAGGTCACAAAGAAAAACACCACAAACCAGGAGGCATGCACGTGAATCGGGATGCCGAGCGCACGGCCGATTCTCCAATTGGGCAAAGACATGCATCCACCGTAACAGTGTGGGAATTCGAGCGTCAACTCGGCTTCGCTTCCGGGATCGGGTATACTCGTCACTATGCGACACCGTTCCTTATTACGAATGCTAGGCCTCGTTCTTACGATGCTGCTCACACCGGCAATGTCTCCCTCCACGCAGGCCCAGGTGATCAAGTCCGGCCCTCCCTCCTGTCCCGGAGTCGCGCTGACGTTCGATCTTTGCCCGGTGCGTAAAGGAGCGGGCTACGATCAGGCACTGATCGACTATTTGATTGAGGAGAAGATCCCCGCCACCTTCTTCATGTCGGGAAAATGGATGGCGAAACATGATCAGCAAGTAAGGGCCCTCCTCCAGATCCCGTTCTTTGAAGTCGGCACCCATGGGGAGGTTCACGCCCATCTGCCGCTCCATTCAGTGGAGGAGCAGAAACAAGAAATCCTCGGACCAGTTCGTCTACTCAAAACCAAGTACGGTCATCACGCGACGTTGTTTCGTCCTCCCTATGGGGAGTTCAACGACGACACCATCAACGTCGCCCGCGCCCTCGGCCTCCAGTTCATTCTGTGGAATGCTGTGTCCGGCGATCCCGACCCAACACTTACCGCAATCCAGATCGAGGACCGACTGAAGCGGTTTGTCCGGAAGGGTGGTGTCATTGTGATGCATGCCAACGGGAAGGGCAGACATACGCTCGAGGTGGTGCAAGACCTCCATCAACATCTCTTGCCAGAGCGAAGCCTCACTCCCATGACCATGAGCGATCTCTTAATCTGCACACAGGCAGCTCCATGACCGATCCGATCGTTCGGCCCATGACGGCGGAGGATCGGGCAGCCGTCATTGAATTGCTCGCCGACTCCGACCCGTGGAAACGGCTGGGCTACCAAGCCAGTGACTGGGACATCTATTTCACACCGCTCCCGCTGGGACGTGACAGCTTCGTCGTGGATCAGAACAGCAGAGTCTCCGGCATCGCGGTCGTTCGTCAGAAATTCTTACTCGGCGACTATTTAGAACTGCTTGCAGTAGCAGACTGGGCGAGAGGCAAGGGGCTAGGGGGACGGTTGCTCGCCCACGTCGAAGCAGCCGTCTTCGCGAGGACGAAGAACCTGTTCGCCTGCGTATCGGATTTCAACGACCAAGCCCGGCATTTTTACAAGCAGCAGGGCTACCAGGAGATCGGTCCCATGCCGAATTTTCTGATCCCAGGCAAAGCCGAGATCCTGCTGCGCAAGACCAGTGGCCCGGCAAGGGAGAGAAAAGCATAGCTATCAGCCTTCTGAGGTTACATGCTGATTGCTGAACGCTGACTGCTTATAATGGGCACTATGAAGGTCAAGAAACTCCTCCACACCCGCATGCGCGTCAGCGACATGGACCAGACGATCAACTTCTACACCAACGTCCTCGGGTTGGAGGTTCTGGAGCGGAAGGTCTCGCCGCGCGGCTCGCACCTGGCATTCCTCAAAGTGCCCAACAGCGAGGAGCTGATCGAACTCTGCAGCTTCCCGCCGAGCGGACCGGTGAGAGTGCAAGAAGACCTCGTCCATCTGGCCTTCCAGGTCGAGAACCTTGACGACACCATTCAACAACTCGGCGCCAAACAGATTCGAATCACGGACGGGCCAACCTCAACCTCTTCCGGCAGCCGCTTCATTTTCATCGACGCCCCGGACGGGTATGAAGTCGAACTCATCGAACGCCCGCCTGGCGTCAAGATCGTCTGAATCCCGCTTCACGTCCCTCTTTCCCTCCCCACACGGTTCATGCTAGGTATCACTCGCTGTTTTCCTCTCTACTCAAGGAGCTGTGCATGAAGAACGGATTCTTCCGCGGGCATGGGCTGGGCAATGACTACGTGGTGATGGATCCAAAAGAACTATCTTTCTCGCTCACCCCTTCGAGGATCAAATCCATCTGTGATCGCAATTGGGGCCTCGGCAGTGATGGGATCCTTGCGCTGGTCCCGTCGAAGAATGCGGACTTCGGCCTGAGGATCTTCAACCCTGACGGCAGCGAGGCGGAAAAATCAGGCAACGGCCTGCGTATCTTTGCCCGCTATCTTCACGCAACCGGCAAGACGAAAAGAAGCCACTTCACCGTCGAGACCAAAGGCGGACTGGTGACGATTACGCTGCATGTGGACCGGCATGGGGATGCGAGCGCCGTCACCGTCGAAATGGGCCGGGCCACATTCCAGCCGGCTTCACTCCCCTGTACCCTCACAATCAACGAACTGATCGAACAGCCCATCGACGCCGCAGGCCAATCGCTCACCTTCACCGGGGTAAGCGTCGGCAATCCCCACTGTGTCGTCTTCAAACCAGCCGGGCAGTCCTGGTCACGAGAGGATCTCCTGAAGTTGGGGCCGGCATTAGAGAATCATTCCCTGTTCCCGAAGCGAACGAACGTTCAACTCGCCGTGCCGACCGGCCCGAAAGAACTCTTCATCCTGATCTGGGAACGCGGGGCGGGTGAAACCCAGGCATCCGGGTCCTCCTCCTGCGCCGCCGCGAGTGCGGCTGTCCGGCTCGGGCTGGTGAAAAGCCCTGTCACGGTGAAAATGACAGGAGGTCAGCTCAACATCGAAGTCGCCGCGGATTTCAGCCTCACTATGAAGGGTCCCGTCGCGGAAGTCGCGCGTGGAAGCCTCAGTCCCTCTTTTGTACGTAGCCTGCACTGAACGAGCTAACAGCAGACAGCTATCCGATTGCATCCTCCGACCTAGTTGCCCCCGAGTGCCTCGGGCCTTAGAATGGTGCCATAAACGCACTCTTCCCTTGCTGAAGGCTGACAGCTGATGGCTACTTTTGCAGAATTGCAATCAAAACTCGACCACCTCCCAGACCAGCCTGGCGTCTATCTGTTCAAGGACGGTCAGGGCGAATTGCTCTATATCGGGAAAGCCGCAGTCCTGTCCAACCGCGTGCGGTCCTATTTTCAAAAAGGGACCGATCACTCCCCGAAAAACACCGTCCTTGTCAGCCACATCGCAGACCTCGAAACGATCGTCACCCGCTCAGAGCTCGAAGCGCTCATCCTCGAAAGCAATCTGATCAAGCAACATCGGCCCCGTTTCAACGTGGTCTTACGGGACGACAAGCAATACCCCTACCTTCGACTACCGGTCAAAGAGGACTTCCCCCGCCTCTCCATCGTCCGCCGCGTGCAAAAAGACGGCGCGCTCTACTATGGACCCTACACGCCGGCAGGCGCCCTGCGGGAGACGTTGAAAGTCATCAAGAAAGTCTTCCCCTTGGCCACCTGCACAATCGAGATCGACGGCAAGGCGGAGCGAGCCTGTATCGAATTCGAAATCAAACGGTGCATGGCACCCTGCACCGGCAATCAATCGAAAGAGGACTACCACCACATCGTCGCGCAGGTCCGCCAGTTCCTCGAAGGGCGCGACCATGAATTGCTGGACGACTTGCGCACCCAGATGGGAATGGCGGCGGAGCGTGAGGAATTCGAGGAGGCCGCGCGCTTGCGCGATCGGCTCTTCAACATCGAACGCACGCTCGAGAAACAACGCATTACCCAAACGACGACGACCGACCAGGATGTGATCGGCCTGGCGCGGCAAGGCTCGGCGGTCGATCTTCAGATCCTCTTCGTGCGCGGCGGCCTCTTGATTGGACGCAAAGACTTCTTTTGGCCCCATTCAGCCGACGCCGGCGACGAGGAGCTCGTTCGATCCGCCATTGAACAGTTCTACAACAAAGACGGGCAACCGCCCAAAGAGCTGCTCATCCCTACCGACCTCGACGACGCCACGGTGATTGAAGAATGGCTTTCAGGCAAGCGAGGAAACACCGTCCGCCTCGTGGCGCCCGAGCGGGGCGTAAAACACCAATTGCTCCTCCTGGCAGAAGAAAACGCCGGCGCCGCCGTAGCCAATCACCTGCGAGACGAAGAAATCGGCCGGCAGGCCGTTGAAGAACTGAAGCGACTCGTACGGCTGGACATCGCGCCCCGGCGCATCGAAGGATTCGACATCTCGAACACGATGGGCAACCAGTCCGTCGCGTCCATGGTCGTATGGGAAGACGGCCAAATGAAGAAAGCCGACTACCGCCGATTCAAGATCCAAACCGTGACCGGTGCCAACGATTTCGCCAGCATGCAGGAAGTCGTCACGCGCCGCTATGGGGACAGTGAGGATCTGGCGCGTCCGGATCTCATCCTCATCGATGGAGGGTTAGGCCAGCTCGCCGCAGCCATGGAAGGGCTGAAACAGGTTGGCCATCGGGACCTGGCAATTATTGGATTGGCCAAGGCACGCGGCGAGAAGGACGAGCGGATTTTCCTTCCCGGTCGAAAAAACCCCATTGTGCTTCGCGCGAACTCCCCTGCCACCCATCTCGTGCAACGCATTCGTGACGAGGCCCATCGATTTGCGATCACATTCCATCGCAAGCTGCGCGGCAAAGCCCTTATGGCCTCACGACTGGATCAGGTGATCGGCATCGGCGAGATCAAACGGGCCCGCCTGCTCAAACAATATGGCAGCCTGACGAACATTGCTGCCGCCACGGACAACGAATTGACAGCCGCCGGCCTCGACGCCAAGACCGTCGCGGAGATGCGGAAAGCCCTCGCGAAAACCACCTCGTAACCATGCTGCGCGCACGTCTGCGCATAGCTGAAACAGGAATCGCCCGAGCAGCCGATTTCTGTTTTGACAAGGCCACGGAGGATCACACGATGATCAATTCAGGGCTGTCATCCGAATTGACAGGTCGCCCCCTCGCCGACTAGGATAGCGCGCCGTGAATCATTCCGACCATTCAGAAGCCACAGCAGTGAAGCACGCCCACTCTCCCATCAGCCGCATCGAGCACGTATTTGAAACCGTCGTATTCGCCAGCCGGTGGATTCAGGCCCCACTCTACGGTGGCCTCATCGTCGCCGAGCTGCTGTACGCGTACAAATTTCTCGTCGAACTGTGGGAGATGATCCACGCACATCCATCAGCAAGAAGAGACCATCTTCATGCTGGGCGTCCTGGGGCTGATCGACGTCACGATGGTGGCGAACTTGCTCACGATGGTAATCATCGGCGGCTACGCCACCTTCGTGAGCAAATTGGATTTAGAAGGCCATCCCGATCGACCTGATTGGCTGACCCACATCGATCCCGGCACCATCAAGATTAAACTCGCAGCCTCGCTGATCGGCATCTCCAGCATTCACCTGCTGAAATCGTTCGTCAACATCGCCAACGAAGATGTCGACCACGTCAAGTGGAAGATCTTTATCCACCTGACCTTCCTCGGCTCCGCCATCCTGCTCGCCTGGACAGACAAGATCATGCAGAAAGAACGCAAGCACTGACGGAACGCGTCGCACAGCGTTCGTCTCGCCTATTTCAATAACGACGCTTCACGAACGGCGAAGGACGCGGGTCATTGCCACGCAGACGTGGACCTGCCTCCGGCATCCTGCCACTGAGGCACCCATGCCAGAGCAATGAGCTTCACGGCGATATTGGTCTTGGTGGGTTTGAGGGACACAGCTTCCAGCTTCTCTGTGAGAGGATCGATCGACGCTGATCAGTTCGATCGGTTTCGGTCTTGAATTGCGCTTCGAGATCGGCAAGCTGCTGCTGAAGCGCCTCCATATTCTCCTGAGCTTGCCCCACATCTTGCGATTCCTTTATCGCACGGCCGGCTCCGCGAATCGCGGTCGTCGCCTTTCCAATGTTAGTCGTGCTGATCGTCTTGCGCCCGAGGAAGGCACCCAAAATCGTCGCACCGACCGAAATCGCTGCCTGTAGCTGGCTCGATCGCGATTCAGTTTGTTGGCGTTCCACCATCTGTCCAGCTCTTCTAATACGGTCTTGGAGCGAAGCAATCTTCGGCGCGTACTTCTGCCGGAGACCTTCTGATTGTGTATCGCGTTGTTCCCGCCCCGATTGTTGGAGTCGGACGCGGAAATCCCGTTCCGACTCGCCAGGCCTGGAGACTTCTTTCTTGCTGGGACTTCTGAAGAGATCGACTTTCTGACTACGAAAGAGCCAGCCTGAGAAGTCCTTGCCCCAGGCTTCATAACTCTTGGCCTTACCGGCAGCGACGGGAAGAGTCGCAAACTGCGCACGCTCCGCCGGTACCTGCTCCAGATCGGACAGAGCCAGCGCTGCCTCTGTCGCATGGTCCCAATCCACCGGCACAGCCCCATCTGTGATCGGGGCCAGCACTGTGACATCCTGAGTCACTTCCACGCCGGCTTTACTGTCGGAGAACCTGACCTGTGCCCCTCCCAGCAACATCGGCTGATAGACCAATGTGCTGCCCCTCGGCTGCGCGCCACGAATAGGAATGAACTGTTGCGGCACATCGGGTGGGAGCATCGGACGAGCTCTTAGTGCTGAGGACTGAGTGCTGAGTGCTGAGGTTTTCGACTCAGTCCTCTGTCCTGAGCCTTCAGTCCTCGACAAAGTCTTCTTGATCGGATCCATAAGCGTCTTGATCTGCGTCCGCGTCAGTGGCCCGCGCAGGTAGGACAGAGTCCACCTTGTCTGAAAGACTTCCGGCGCATCTTCGTGCACATTGTTCAGGAGAAAGACTCGGCTCCCCAGTCCTGCGAGAAGCTGTTCCATCTGCTGCTTATCGAATTTCTTGCCGGAGCTGGCGGCAGCCCCTTCGAGTCCTTCTAGAACCCGCGCCTTGTCACGTTCCGTTTGGAGTCGTCCGATGAACCAGGTGCCGGTGTTGGCCAGCCCCTTGTAATCCAAATCGACGGGGTTCTGAGTGGCCAGGACGACTCCAAGGCCGTAGGCCCGCGCCTGCTTGAGGAGGGTCAAGAGCGGCGCTTTCGATGGAGGATTCGCCACAGGGGGGAAGTAGCCAAAGATCTCGTCCATGTAGAGGATGGCGCGCAGGCTGGTCGTCCCTGACTGTCCCCTTATCCAGCCAAGGGTCTGGCTCAAGAGTAAGGTCACGAAGAACATCCGCTCCGCATCGCTCAAGTGCGCGATGGAAAAAATTGCGATCCGCGGTTTGCCTGCCGGGCTATGCACCATCTGCCCGACATCCAACGCTTCCCCCTCAAGCCAGGCAGTGAACCCGGGCGCGGCGAGCAGATTGTTGAGCTGCATCGCCAGTGCAAACCGATCCTTCGAAGGATAGAACGAATCGAGGTCGAGCACTCCTACTTTTGACAGGGGTGGCGTTTGGATCTGCTGGATGAGCGAGGCCAGATCAAGGTCCTGCCCCTTCCGCCAGGCCTGGTCCAGAATCGTCGAGAACAGGATGTGCTCGCGACTCTTGATCGGATCAGCCTCCACTCCGATCAAGCCGAGCAAGCTGGTCGTCGTGGTGCTCACCCGTTCTCGTAGCAGTTCTACATCGTCCAGGATTTCCTGCGATGGGGCGGCAAACGACTTCAAAATGGAAACTGGCAGCCCCGCATTGCTGCCAGGCGTGTACACGACGAACTCGGCCGCATCTTTGAGTTTCTGAATTCGCTCACCGCTTTGGCCCCACTCGCTCAAGCCTTTTTTCCACAGCTCCGCCTGTTGGGTCGCAAAGTCGCCCGGGGAGAGACCTTTCTTGCGCGCGTCGTCTTCATTTATCCAGGGCGCGAAATCTTCCCCGCGGAGCTGGGGAAACGTCAGCATCAAGTTCGCGAGATCTCCTTTGGGATCAATCACGATGGCTGGAATGCCGTCGATCGCCGCTTCTTCGAGGAGCCCGAGACAGAGACCTGTCTTGCCGCTGCCGGTCATCCCAACGCAGACCGCATGGGTGACCAGATCTTTCGAGTCGTACAGCAACCAGCCCGGCTTCGGCTGTTTCGCCGCCAGGTCGTAGGGTCGCCCCAGGTAGAACACCCCGAGCTTTTCGAAGTCTTCGGCTATACTCGCCTTCGACGCGTCCTGAGACTCTTTCGACTTAGCTGGCTCTTTCTTTTTCGGCGGCATGGCTCACCATTCTTTAAAGATGAGAAACACTGCTCCAACCATCAGGCCAAAGCCGGCGAGATAGTTCCACTTCAGCTCTTCCTTCAGATAGACAACCGAGAACACGCAAAACACCACCAGGGTAATGACCTCTTGAATGGTTTTCAATTGGGCAGCGTTGAATTGGTAATGGCCGATGCGATTCGCCGGCACTTGGAAGCAATACTCGACGAAGGCAATGCCCCAACTGACGAGAATGGCCGCCCACAGTGGCGAGTCCTTGTACTTGAGGTGCCCATACCAGGCCATGGTCATGAAGATATTGGAAACGGTGAGCAGGAGGATTGTGTGCATGGGCGCCTTTCCGAAAAGGTCAATGGTGAATGGTCAGTGGCCATTAGTCATTCGGGCACTGGGTCGACTTCTATTTGCCAATGCCCGCTGACCAATGACTAAACTCCGGCCTCCTTGAGCACTTGCCCCGTGTATGACCGCTTCGATTTCGCGATTTCCTTGGGAGGTCCCTCGGCAACGATTTCACCACCTCGATCGCCACCCTCCGGCCCGAGATCGATGATCCAGTCAGCGTTCTTAATCACATCAAGGTTATGTTCGATCACCACCACACTGTTGCCGGCCTCGACAAGCCGATCGAGCACGTCGAGCAACCGTTGCACATCGGCGAAATGAAGCCCGGTCGTCGGTTCATCCAAAATGTACATCGTGCGTCCGGTCGGGCGTTTCGACAGTTCGCGCGAGAGTTTGACTCGTTGTGCCTCGCCCCCGGACAGCGTCGTGGCAGACTGGCCAAGTTTCACGTAGTGCAACCCGACGTCATGCAAGGTGTCGAGTTTCCGCTTGATGAAAGGAATATGCTCGAAGAACTCCACGGCGTCATCCACCGTCATATTCAACACATCGGCGATGCTCTTCCCCTTATGGTGAATCTCCATCGTCTCGCGGTTGTACCGTTGACCCTTGCAGACCTCACAGGTCACATAGACATCCGGCAGAAAATGCATCTCGATCTTGATCAACCCGTCGCCTTGGCAGGCCTCACAACGGCCGCCCTTCACATTGAAACTATAGCGGCCTGGCTTGTAACCCCGCACGCGGGACTCGGGCAGATTGGAGTAGAGATCCCGGATGAAACCGAACAGACCTGTATAGGTCGCGGGATTCGATCGCGGAGTCCGGCCGATCGGGGACTGGTCGATGTCGATTACTTTGTCCAGTGCCTCGACCCCCATCAGCTCCTTACAGCCATCGATCTTCGGTTTTTTGTGATAGAGCAACTGGGAGAGGGAATGGAACAGCACCTCGAGCACCAGCGTACTCTTTCCGGACCCCGACACGCCCGTCACACAGGTGAACAGACCGAGCGGAATCTTGGCGGTCACCCCCTTGAGATTGTGTTTCTTGGCCCCCACGATGGACAACATCCCCTTGGCCTTGCGCTGGCGGCGAGGAAGGCCGACCATTTGCGTGCCGCGGAGATACTGGCCCGTCAGCGAGTCGGGATTCCCCATGACTTCGTTCGGCGTGCCTTGGGCAATGACCTGCCCTCCCTGCGTCCCGGCACCAGGCCCCATATCCAGCAGATGGTCCGCCGCCATCATGGTTTCTGCATCGTGCTCGACCACCACCACCGTGTTGCCAAGGTCGCGCAGGCGAAGCAAGGTCTGGAGCAAACGCCGATTGTCCCGCTGATGGAGACCGATCGACGGCTCATCAAGGATGTAGAGGACGCCGACGAGGCCGGAACCGATTTGCGTAGCGAGCCTGATGCGTTGGCCTTCTCCGCCGGACAACGTGGCGGCCGCCCGATCCAACGTCAGATAATCCAGACCGACGTTGACGAGAAATCCGAGCCGTTCGCGAATTTCTTTTAAGATGCGATGGGCAATCACCAGTTCGCGCTCGGTGAATTTCAACGAACCGAAGAAATCGGCAGCAGCTCGCACGGAGAGATGCGTCAGCTCCGCAATCGACTGTTTGGCCACCTTGACGGAGAGGCTTTCAGGACGCAGCCTCGCGCCCTTGCAGACCTCGCAGGGTTCAAGCAACGTGAAGTCTTCATCGTCAGGACAGCCAGGCGTCATGGCATAGCCAATGCCGTCGCAGGCCGGGCAGGCCCCATGCGGGCTGTTGAACGAAAAGACGCGCGGTGTAATTTCAGGATAACTGACGCCGCAGCGGATGCAGGCGAGTTTCTCGCTATAGAGTGATACTTTCCCATTGTCCGTCAGCACCCGACTAGCCCACCGGCGAGTTTCAACGAGGTCTCCACTGAATCGGCCAACCGTCTCGTCAATGCCTCGCCCTGCTTCATCACCAGCCGATCGACAATGATTTCGATCGTGTGTTTCTTCTGTTTATCGAGCGTGATGTCCTCGCCCAAGTCAACCAGCTGACCATCGACCCTGGCCCGGACGTAGCCGGCCCGGCGCATGTCGAGGAGTTCTTTTCGATACTCTCCCTTCCTGCCGCGAACGATCGGGGCCAATAGTTGAAATTTGCTCCCCTCCGGCAGCAGGCCTATGGCATCAACCATCTGCTGCACGGTCTGCGCTGTGATTTCCTCACCGCACTGAAAGCAGGAAGGGCGTCCGACCCGGGCAAAGAGGAGACGAAGATAGTCATAAATTTCCGTCACGGTTCCGACCGTGGACCGGGGATTGTGGCTGGTGCTCTTTTGCTCTATGGAAATGGCGGGCGAGAGCCCTTCGATCGAATCGACGTCAGGTTTGCCCATCTGTTCGAGGAACTGACGGGCATAGGCCGAAAGCGACTCGACGTACCGTCGTTGTCCCTCGGCATAGATCGTGTCGAAGGCCAGCGACGACTTGCCCGATCCACTCAGCCCCGTGATCACAACGAGCTGGTCGCGTGGGATCGTCACATCGATGTTCTTGAGATTGTGCTCCCGCGCCCCTTTAATGATGATCGAGTTATGCATCAGGGGCGGCATTATAGCATGCGAACCTGGTCGCCTTGACAAACCCGGAAGGCCGGTGCTACCACGCTCTCATGGTGCAAGTGGATACACCACCCGTTCAGAAGGGGACCGACACCCCAGCGACCCCGCTCGCCGTTTCAACCTGGTCGGGCCAAGCCCGTGAACAGGCCGTGCAGCGGATGTTCACCGCGATCGCCCGCGTCTATGATCTCAACAACACGCTCCTGAGTTTTGGGCTGCACCACCGGTGGAAAAGAATTACTGCCTCGTATGTCCCCGTCACCACTGGAGGCCGGGCACTCGACGTCGGAGCCGGCACAGCCGACCTCGCGCTCTTGATCGAACCTCGCATGGGAACCAACGGTCGCATTATTGCCTCAGACCTGAACCACGCCATGCTCGTCGAGGGGCTGAAGAAGGTCACAAGCCGTGGCCTGGGACAGAGGATCACCTGTCTTGAAGCCAACGCCGAGCATCTAGGATTTCCCGATGGGACCTTCCATGCCGTGACCACGGGGTTTTGCATGAGGAACGTCGGCGATCTTCGGCAAGCGGTCACAGAGATTCACCGAATTTTGCAGCCGGGTGGGCGGTTTGTGTGCCTGGAGTTTTCCCGACCAGTCTTTGGTTGGCTACGGGCACTATACGATTGGTACTCGTTCCGTCTTCTTCCCTGGATTGGGACGAAAGTGGCGCACGACACGACAGGCGTCTACGAATATCTCCCTGCCTCCATTCGGAACTTCCCGGACCAGGAACGGTTAAAACAGATACTCCTCGACGCAGGCTTTCGTCAGGTCACCTATCGCAACCTGACCGGCGGGATCGTGGCGATCCATGTGGCCACAAAGTAGGCGAGAGGCACGAGGCTAGACGGCAATGGGCCAGATATTTCGTCCCTCACCTCCAGCCGCTTGCCCCTAGCCCCGAGCCAAAAATGAATTCTATTCTATATATTTTTCTCCCCTGCAAGAAGGTCTACCCCATTGGGGTGACCTATCTCGCTGATTTTATTCATCGGCGTAAGCCAGAGGTGCGGCAGCGGATCCTCGATCTATCCCTCTTTCCCGATGCCCAACGGAGCAGAGCGGTTCGCGATGCCGCGACCGAGTTCAAGCCGGACCTCGTCTGTTTCTCCTGGCGCGACATTCAGATCTTTTCGCCGCATGAGGGAGACTCCTCGCTCGAACATGCGTTTAACTTCTACTTTGCGAGCAACCCTCTCAAGCGGGTCGTCGCCTCGTTTGCGGGGCTGCAACAGCTCTACCGCTACTACAGTCATATCCGGGCGGCACTCTCCTACCCCTGGTTGATCGCGAAGGAGTTTCCGAAGGCGCAGATCATGATTGGCGGGGGGGCCTTTACCGCCTTTGCCGATCAGCTCATCCAGAAACTTCCGGAAAGCACCATTGGGATTCTTGGCGAAGGAGAGGACGCCATCCTCAAGGTGATCGAAGGCCAGTCGCTGGAGAACGAGCGTTACATCCTCCGGGAGGGAAAGACCGTTCGAAAGGGCCAGCAGGGCGCGCCGGCCCTCCTCGATGCGCTTACCGTCGACTTGCCCTACCTGACCTCGATCTTCCCGCAATATACGGAATATTTGGGTGAATCCATCGGAGTCCAGTCGAAGCGGGGCTGCCCCTACGACTGTGCCTTCTGCCTCTACCCTTACATTGAGGGGAAGCGGGTGCGCTATCGGCCCCCCTCCATGGTCGTCAAGGATATCTCTCAGCACTACCATCAATGGGGCGCCAGGCGATTCTGGTTCACGGATGCCCAGTTCATCACCGGGAAAGAGGCCTATCCCCAATGCACCGAGATCCTTGAACGGATTCTCGCCGAGAAGTTGGAGATCGAGTGGTCCGGCTATATTCGGACATCGCTGATCACCCCGGAATTGGCAAAACTCATGGTCCGGTCCGGCGTCGGCGATCTCGAGGTCGCCATTACGTCGGGCTCCCAAGAAGTGCTGAACAACCTCCACATGGGATTCAAGCTTGAGAAGCTGTACGATGGCTGTCGCTATCTGGCAGAAGCGGGATTCAAGGGAAAGGTCATCCTCAACTATTCGCTGAACTCCCCAAAGGAGACGGAGGAAACGCTGCTCCAAAGTGTGGAGTCCTACAAGAAGGTCGCCTCGATCCTGGGTGAGGAGCGCGTCTTTCCCCTCATGTTCTTTTTGGGCATTCAGCCGAACACCGACCTGGAACAACGGCTGTTAGAAGAGGGATACCTCTCGGCCGGCTATAACCCCCTGATGCTGACCCCGACGAGTATCAGAAAGCTGCTCTATAACCCGGCGCCGCTTGAACTCGTTCATCGCCAAAGCCTGTCTCCGGGCCTGGGAACGGAAAGAGGGAAGCAGGGACCCACGGAAGTGGACGGGATCCCTGTCCCAAACCCCAAAAGAATCGGGCCCCTACGCCGACAAGAGCTTGATCCGAGGGATCGAAGGGAACTCCGGACGCGATGCCCTCCTGTCCCTGGAAGAGATCCTCCGCTCCCGACAATCGCTTCGCTCCGCAAAGGATTCTGGCGAAAAATCCGTCGCTGACCCCGGCATCCTAGCGTCGTCCAACCACCCCCCGTCGACGCCTTGCATTCCATTTTAGGCCGATGTTATCATGCGCGCTCCTTGAGGCTGGGGAAGTACGTCAACCGTTTGGAAATTTTGACAATTACTCTCGTTCGCCCTGGCCTGGAGGGCATCCGGAGGAGACATTTCAATGTATAAGACGATCTATGTGCCGGTTGATAACTCCGACCATTCCAATACAGCCGTCGACATCGGGGTTCACTTCGCCAAAGCCTTCGGCTCGAAGATCGTGGGCAGCCACGTCTATGCGGCCAAAATGCATGACAAGCGCTTCAAACAGATGGAAGCGGGCTTGCCCGAAGAATACCACGATGAAAAAGAACTCGACCGTCAGCGCCAAATCCACGATTCGCTGATCACCCGCGGTCTCCAGATCATCACCGACTCCTACCTCGACTACGTCGATAAGAAATGCGCGGAAAACAACCTGCCGATCGAGCGTCGCTCGCTCGAAGGCCGGAACTGGAAGGTGCTGGCCGAAGACATCAACACCAATGCCTATGACCTGGTGATCATGGGCGCCTTGGGTGTCGGCGCGGTGAAGGACAGCGTGATCGGCAGCAACACCGAGCGCGTGCTTCGTCGCGTGCGGAATTCGGACATGCTGATCATCAAGCAGACCCAGCCCATGACCGGGGGAAGAATCGTGGTGGCGGTGGACGGCAGCCCCTATTCCTTCGGTGGACTCATGACCGGCCTGGCACTGGGCAAGGCCTTCAACATGCCGGTCGAAGCCATCTCGGCCTTCGATCCCTATTTCCATTATGCCGCCTTCCATAGCATCTCCGGTGTCCTCAACGAGGAAGCCGGCAAGGTGTTCCGATTCAAGGAGCAGGAAAAGCTACACGAAGAAATCATCGACAGCGGCCTCGCGAAGATCTACCAGTCGCACCTCGACATCTGCCGCGAGATCGCTCAGGCCGAGCAAACCGACGTCAAGACCACCCTCCTGGACGGCAAGGCCTTCGAGAAGATCATTCAATACGTGCGCAAGGATATCCCCGCATTGCTTATCGTCGGGCGAATCGGCGTGCACAGCGACGAGGATATGGACATCGGCAGCAACACGGAAAATCTCTTGCGGTCCGCGCCCTGCAATATCCTGGTGTCGAACCGGAAATATGTGCCGCCGATCGATACACTGGCGGAATATACCATCGCCTGGACGGAGGAAGCCCTTCGCCGGATGGAAAAGATCCCGATATTTGCCAGAGGTGTGGCCAAGACGGCCATCCACCGCTATGCCATCGAAAAGGGCCACACCATCATCAGCAACACGGTGGTCGATTCGGCCGTGGGACACATCCTGCCCAAGGGCGCGATGGACGCCATGCGTGCGCTGGGCGGCAGCCTGGATGCATCTGGCATCGACCGCGACAAGATGCAGGCTGACGAGTCCGTGGCGAAGGATCTCATGGGCTCGACACTCAGCGGCATGATGACCGAGATCGTGGAAGAAAAGCCGAAAGTCAGTGCAGGCACGCAAGCCTATCTGGACCGAATGACGCAGAATTACTTCGTCTGCGACGGCTGCGGCTACATCGGCAAGGGCGAGACCCCCGTGAAGTGCCCCGTCTGCGCCGCTGGAGGCGACCGGTTCAAACTGGTCGACAAGACGATTTTCGAAGCAGCCGCGAACGCCGAAGGAACCGTCGAAACAGACCTGGCCTACGATGATGTTCCCATGCAATGGACGAAGGACGCTAAAGAAGGAATCCGTGCAGTCCCAGCCGGATTCCAACGCCGGCGCGCCAAAGCCAAAATTGAAAAGACCGCTCGCAAACTCGGCATGACCACGATCACGCTGGAATATGCCGCACCCATGATTCAGGAAGCGGCCTCAGAAGACTACACCCCCATCTTCGCAAACAAGGGAACCGGCGCCTCGACCGAAGCCCAGGCTACCGTGGCTGCCGCGACAAACGGTACCAACGGCGCGGACTCCTCCCATGAGAACGGTCATGGTAACGGGAATGGCCAGACAGGCGGAACCTGCCCCTGCCTCTCCCTATACCTGGACGCCGGAGGCGCAGGCACGGCTCGAACGGGCCCCTGAAGGGTTCATGCGCGAATGTACCCGTGCCCTCATCGAAAAACATGCCGATAAGATCGGTGTCACGGTCGTCACGGCCGAAGTGGCCCACGAGGGTATCGAACAAGCCAAGGATTACATGGCGGAAGCCATGAAGACCGGCAACCTGAAGGACATGATCTCGAACCTGACCGGCTCGTCGAAGTCCGGGGCCAGCCACTGATGGGACGGTCGCTGCCGGTCCTCAACTTCCCGGCGCTGGCGGGAACGCTCGGCTCCATCCAGCAGCAAGTCACGCAGTTCTTTACTCCGTCATCCACTGCGCCTGCGCCGCACGACGGCCGGACCGTCGACGACTTCAAACCCTATCTCATCGCGCTGAACCTCACGAAGCGCTGCAATCTCAAGTGCGACCATTGCTATCTCGACGCGACGACGAAGTCCGCCGGCGGGGACGACGAACTTTCGACCGAAGAATGTTACAAGCTCATCGATCAGATTGCCCAGGTCAACAAGGGCTGCCTCCTCGTGATCACCGGCGGCGAACCGCTCGTCCGTCCTGACATCCTCGACATCGCGCGCCACGCCGTGAACCTCGGCTTCATGGTGGTGTTCGGGACCAACGGCATGTTGATCGATGACCGGATGGCGAAGGACCTGGTCGAGATCGGCGTGATGGGCATGGGCATCAGTATCGATTCGCTCGATCCCCAAAAACACAATCACTTCCGTGGCGTGCCAGGCGCATGGGAAGCCGCACTCGCCGGCATCGAGGCCTGCAAGCGGAACGGGTTGGCCTTCCAAGTGCATTTCAGCGCTCAGCCCATGAATTACCAGGAACTGCCTGCGGTGATCGATTGGGCGCATCAGCTTGGCGCCAAGGTACTCAATGTCTTCTTCATGGTCTGCACCGGCCGGGGCGAAGAACTCACCGACATCACCCCGGCACAGTACGAAGAGGTGCTCGGCTACCTGGTCACCTGTCAGGATAATTACAAGGGCATGCTGGTCCGGGCCCGCTGTGCGCCACACTTCAAACGACTGGCTTATGAGAAAGATCCGAACTCCCCGATCACCAAAGCGACTGGTTATATGGGCGGCGGCTGCCTCGCCGGCACCAACTACGCGCGTGTCACCCCCAATGGTGAGTTGACCCCTTGCCCCTACATGCCGCTGTCAGCCGGAAATATCCGCGAGACTAGCTTCGTCGATCTGTGGGAAAAGTCCGACGTCTTCAATTCCTTCCGCTATCCACAGCTCAAGGGCAAATGCGGCGATTGCGAATACACCGACATCTGCGGCGGCTGCCGGGCGCGCCCCTACGTCGACCACGGTGACTGGCTGGACGAAGATCAATGGTGTCTGTACACGCCGAAGGGCGGCGAGAAGATCAAAGTCGCATTTAATACGCCTGAGGAAGGCGATGTGGCCTGGGATGAGGACTCAGAAACACGGCTCAACCGGATTCCCTATTTCTTGCGCGCCATGGTGAAAAAAGGCGTCGAAAAGCACGCACGCGAGAATAGCATCCCCCTGATCACCATTGAGTTGATGGAAGAACTCCGCAAGAAACGATTCGGCAACGACGCACCAGTCTTCAATTTCGACGTAAAGGGCAAGGAGTAAGGAGTTCGGGGATAGGACCGCCGGCGGTCCGTGAATGCTCCACCCTTCCTGCTCACTCCTCACCGATATTTATTGTATGGACGCTCTTCAAAGCATCGTTACCGACCTCAATACGCTGATCCCGATCATCAATCATTGGTTTCACTTGTTGTCGGCGGTCATCTGGATCGGCGGAATCGCGTTCCTCGTCATGGCAGTGACCCCGGGACTGAAGAAGGCGGTCGCCAAGGAGCAGATCAAGCCGATCACCGATGCGTTCTATCAGCACTACAAGAAAGTCGCGGGCATCCTGCTCGTCGTCCTGCTGTTTACCGGGGGGGTCAACTTCCACTATGTCAATCAGGTTATCACCTCACAGACCGGCAGCGGCATCCAACATCATGCGAAATACCTGACCGTCTTCTTTATCAAGCTGTTTCTCGTCCTCTGCCTGCTCACGCTCTTCCTCTATACCGTGCTCTTCAAATCCGATGATGCAGTAGAAGGCGAAGAAGAATCTTACGAAGCGATCCCCTTCCAACGAGCCGCGCTCTGGATCGGCTTCTTCATCATCCTCTGTGCCGCCGCGATGAAACATCTCCACCAGTAGATCGCGCTCCCTCTCTGACTCTCCCGGCTTTCACCTATCGCACTCCCCCTGTGCTCTGTATCTCCTAGGATATAGAGCGTGCTGAATCAGATACGTCTCGTCCTAGAGCCTCAACTTTCACGCTCACTCACCAACTCACATTTACTCAACGACTTACATCGTAGGCCCCGGAATATTTTTACTGAGAAATCCTCTGGTACAGGGGTTGCTGTACAGCTGTAGTCCTCTCATCACGGGACGTAAGGGCTACGAAGCCTATGGTTAGAAGCTGGATGATTCTTGGCGGAGCGAAACGCCGGTGGGTCCCCACTCAACGACGGGTAGTCGCCTGTCATGAAGATGGGACTACCTCTGGATTGTGCCCATCCGGAGCCCTCCCACCGCCACACGCTTCCGCCATCGGGGCCGCGTCCTGCCCCTCAGCGGCGCGGCCCTCCAGCCTGGCCTGGAGCCCTATCACCGAACAGACAAGCGGACAGCCTCGTTCCAGAATTCACTTGTGAGGGATACGATGTCGCTAACCCAACAGACCACTCCGCTCAACTTGCCAAAAGAGAAACCACGCAGGCCCGCTAGCCCGCCTGCCAGACCGAGCAAGGCTGGAACGCAACAGCCTCGAACTGTCCGGTTGACCGTCAGCCTCCCTGTTGATCTCGTCGATCGTCTGCGCGATGCGGTGTATTGGAGTCCTGATCTGAAGCTCGCTTGGCTGATCGCTCAGTCCCTACGGGCTTCTCTGGCGGATCTGGAAAAGTCACGGCAGGGTCCCTTCCCGAAACGGATCATGGCACTTCGCGCCGGGCGACCTCGATTGGTCGGTCAGTCGATGAAGGTCCACCCTCCTACCAGGCTCAACGCAAATGGTACAGGCCGTTCGGCTGAGGGGATCACTCAGGCCACCCTTGCCTCACAACAGCCCATCGAGTGATGGCAAACGAGTGGATAAATCTTCCGTTGAGCAAAACATGCTCCTCAATGTCTCTTAAAATTCCGGCTCGAAGTCGCCCTGCCTTCTTATCTCCTGAAATGACGCCGATGAATCCTCAGACTGCTCACCCAGCCGTCTTGATTGTCGACGACGACCCAGACATCCTCACTGCCCTACAGGATCTCATTGAACATGAAGGCTTTCGCGTGACCGGAGTCTCCACCTGCGCCAGCGCATCGCGGCAGGTGGAGACTGTCGACTTTGCCGTGGTTTTGCTCGATATTGGATTACCCGATGGAGATGGGCTAGCCGTACTTGATACAATCCAGGCAATCGCGCCCTCGCTCCCCGTGATTGTTCTCACCGCCTTCACATCACAGGACTACCGCACGAAATCTTTGTCCAAAGGCGCATTCTCATGCCTCACCAAACCATATAATCGCGATGAGCTCCGTACAGTCCTGCACCGCGCCGTTGTGGCAGGCCGCCCACCCACGTCTTTCCGATAACTAGCAGGATGCTGAAAAATGGCGGGGTAACTGGGGTGATCCCTGTGCTCGGTCGATGCGCGCAGTGAGGATCACCCAGCCACCCTGAGAGGAACTGAAAGCGAGTGGCCACGCTTGGGAGGATGTGAGTCTTTGCGCACCGAGGCTCGCGGGGGAGGGAAGTCTGGCCTTTTCGAGCATCCTGCGGGAGCGCTCTCTCGTCATATCGGACTTGCCGATCGCCGGTTTCAGATGAACCATGATCGTTGTTTTCAGGAGAAACCTAGTCTCTGCCCGATAGCCCAACGCAACCGGGCACGGCCCAGGCGGCAGAAAATTCCGAATATTGATTGAGCGCTGGAAGGCTGCGGGAAAACTATTTTGGCACGCTAGAATTTCGATGATCCACACGTGTAGCACCACGGGAGAACACTCTCGCAGGATGCTCAAAAAGGCCGTCCAGCAAGGCCACAGCCGGTGAAAGCACCGGAGGCGTAGCCTCCGGGCTACGTTGAGGATGCTTTCGAGGCGAGAACGCTGCTGGCGGACTTTTTCAGCATCCTGCTAGGAGCGAGATCGCTTGGAAGCCGTCAGGGCCTGTTTGAAGACCGTGCGGAGGCCGAAGTAGGCAAAGGAATCTTTGAGGTTGGAATACAGCCGTTTGAAGGTGCCCATGTCCGGATTGGTCACGTATTCCATCGTTAAGGCAATCCGCTCTTCCCCCTCGCCAAGAGGAGTCACCGCATGCCAGAGCTTATCCCCGTTGAAGATCACGAGATCGCCCGGTTGAGTGATCAACTCCAGATGCTTGGGTGATTTGACCGGATCATCCTTAAACAGCTCGCAAACCAGTTTGCATTGTGTAGACTTATCGACGAGTCCCATCAGAATGGTATAGCGAGCCCCCTTGTAGTAGGACGTGTCATAGTGAAACCCGATATGGTCTCCCACCTCCGTGTAGTAATACAGCGCGCAGGAATGGGGGTCGTTCTCAGGGCATAGGCTGAGTTTGGCCTTCACCAGACGGCTCAAGAATTCGATGAAGGCCCCTGATCGATACAGATCGAGAAAGCGGGGAGCCTTCTCCATCACCGTGTAGTAGCTCACGCTCCCGCCCTTTTTGTGGCCGGGAATGTAGTTGCGATTCAACTCGCTCTTCACCCCTTGCGCCTGAGGAACGAGATACTCTTCCACCACCGATCGAGGGAGAAACTGTGGAATAAACAGGAACTCGTTCTGGTCCCAATACTCACGAGAGAGTCGATCGAGATCCAACCTTTCGATTGCCTGATCAACCGCTTCAACTAAGGAACACGGCCATTAGCTGACTCATACACTCACCTACTCCTCAATCGTCCACCAGTATGCAGTATGCTGAAAAAGTCCGCCAGAGACCGCGGCGCGTGAAGTGCGAGAAATGCGCGACATGGACGAGATGAGATTCCCACCTCGTCTCGCCCGTCCCGCCAGTCTCGCTCGGCTATCCATGCGCATTCTCGAACCGGTTCCCGTCACATTCACTGTGGAGTACTGAGCACCGGAGCCTTCACCACTTCCACATCGGCAGGCAACTTCAGATCGAAAAATGAGTCGCCAAGACCCACGTTGGATTGGAGCGACGAAAATTCAAAACTCGCAACATTGCCGCTCATTTCATAAAGAGTGACCGTCCGAATGAAGTAGGTCTTGGGAAACACTTCCAGTACGATCCGCTGCAATGATCTCCCTGCCTCACCTTCGCGTGATTTAGGCAGGAGGGTGAGTAACCGGATCCCTCCCACACCTCGACCCTTCCCTGGCGTCGGCTCAATGTCGAACGACTCCTCCAGTTTAGCCGCCCCTAGCAAGAGTTCCAATGGAGCCTTAGAGGCAGCCATCTGCGTCAGCTTTCCCACCAAAACTTGCTTGTGCTCCGGCACATACACTTTGACATCATCCCGATTGACATAGATGTCCTCGACCGACGGGTCGAGATAATTCCACCGTAACCGGCCAGGCTTTTTGATAGAGACCTTCCCCGAGGACGTGATGGGCCGCTCGAACCCCTCAATCGTGGTTTTCTGCGTAAAATCCGCCTGAAGATCTTTGGTCTTTTCATACCGCGCCTGGAGTTGCTTGACCACCTCTCGCACTTCCTTCAACGCTTTCTCATCGCTCTCGTCTCCAGCGGCAAGAGTCAGCAATGGGAATAGGCTCCACACACAAACGAGTAGGCCCCCTACAAAACATGTCCAATTCAATTTCTTCATCATACCAAGAGGGAGGGGTGTGGAGGGTTACTGTCAATTGCGCGCATCGAACGAGCACTGCTTTATCGTGCGCGTTCTGCGAGCATAGCAGTGGCCCTCCACACCCCTCACACCTCCTCCTCTGCTCCCACCGGCCCACGCCGCCCAACGACCTCTCTTCGTCCATCGCGGCCAGCCGCGCCCACGAGGCCATCCGTCTCCATTTGCTCGATCATCCGAGCTGCGCGAGGATAGCCCACCCGCAGCCGACGCTGAATCAACGATGCAGAGGCTTGGCCGGTAGACAACACCAACTCTTTGGCCTGTTCATACACTTCATCCAATGCCTCTTCCTCCTTCGCATCTTCCTGTTTCACCGCTATCTGCAACTCCTGATTGTAGGCGGGCCTTCCTTGATCCTTCACGAACTCGACCACGCGGCGAACATCGTCATCCGACACAAACGACCCGTGCAGCCTCATTAACCGTCCGGTCCCCGAGGCCATATAGAGCATGTCTCCACGACCCAGAAGCGCTTCCGCACCGTTGGCGTCCAGGATGGTGCGTGAATCGGTCTTCGACGATACTTGAAATGCAATGCGGGCAGGGAAGTTCGCCTTGATCAAGCCGGTCAGCACATCGACCGACGGACGCTGCGTCGCCAGCACAAGATGGATGCCTGATGCGCGGGCCATCTGCGCCAAACGCGCGATCTTGTCTTCGACCTCCTTCGGCGCCACCATCATCAAATCCGCCAACTCATCGATCATCACGACGATATAGGGTAAGGGCTCCGGCGGAGTCGGCGGCGGCAAAAATGATCCGGGGCTGCCATCCGGGAGCGCCGTCTCTCCGACAGAGAGCCGCTCCTCTTCGGATAGAAACTGAATAGGCAGTTCCGGCTGGTCCAACTTGGCCGCTGGTTCCGCCTCCAACACACCCTGCGCTCCTGCAACCTTTCGATTGTAGGCATCGATGTTTCGCACCCCTGCCTCGGAAAGCAATTTGTAGCGCCGCTCCATTTCAGCCACGACCCAACTGAGTCCGCGCGCCGCCGACTTCGGATCGGTGATGACCGGCCGCAAGAGGTGCGGAATGCCGTCGTACGTTTGAAACTCGAGCATCTTGGGGTCGATCAGGAGCAACTTGACCTCATCAGGCCGAGCTGAAAACAACAGGCTGAGCAGCATCGTATTGAGGCTGACGCTTTTCCCTGCCCCGGTGGCACCGGCTACCAGCAAGTGCGGCATCGTCTTCAGATCGGCGATCATGGGAGCGCCGAATATGTCCTTCCCCAAAGCCAAGCTAAGCTTTGATCTGGCGCGTGAAAACGCCTCGCTCGTCACCACTTCCTTCATCGAGACCGTCTCGCGATAGAGGTTCGGCACCTCGATCCCGACCACCGATTTTCCAGGAATCGGCGCGACGATCCGGAGACTGATCGCCTTCAATGCTAACGCCAGGTCGTCGGCTAGATTCACAATGCGCGCGACTTTGGTTCCTGGCGCCGGCTCAAACTCGTACATCGTCACGACCGGTCCAGGACGCACTTCTGTCACCTTCCCTGCGATGCCAAAACTTAACAGGGCGCGGGTCAACACATCGGATTGCGCCTTGATTTCCTCCTCCGTGACACGCCCCAGGGGACCTGACGGTTCGCTCAAGAGCACAGCCGGATCCGGCAATATATAGTCGCCCGCCTTTGCCTGGACGGCAAAGCCCGGTTGGTCTGACTCCGCCTCCATCGCCTCTACCGGTTCGGGAGTCGGTCGTCGTGATGGCTGAATGACCGGCCAATCCAATTCCGGTTCCTCGGCCGCTTCAGGAAGCGCCTCCTCAATCACCGAACGGATGGATTTCGACGATTTCTGTTTGGCTTTCCGTGGAGACTCAGGAAGGGATTCTTCAACCGGTCGTTCAGGGATCCACGCGCGTACCCTGTTGAAGATCCAATTCCCCCAGCCTGGAAGCCGCTGAGCAATCTCCGACAGAGAGATGGGTGTCGTGAAGAGGAGCGAGACCAGCAGCCCCGCTATGATTAGAATGTGGGCGCCGGTACTTGCAAAATAGGCTCGTAGGCTCTCGGCCAGCACTTGCCCGCAGAGGCCTCCCGCCATCCCTCGGTAAATGAGGCCGCTTGAAACGGTGGGCACCGCCATAATTTCGAGATGGAGAAAGCCGCTGAGGAACAGGATTGCCGCCAGCGAAGCGCCGGCGTTCCGCAGGCGGATCGACAGGTCGCTCTGAGTGAAGCAGCGGACGCCCATTAGACCAAGCATAATAGGGAACAGATAGGCCGCGCCACCGATCAACGAAAAGAGCGTCGACGCGAAGAAGACCCCGGCGGATCCGATGATATTACGTGACGAAGGAGAACCAGCAGCCGAATTCAGTCCATTGGGCACGAAGGAGACGAGACTGAGAAGCGTGAGCAGGCTCAACGCGATCAGGACGACTCCGATCACTTCTCGCTTAATGTGTGAAGGGGGGGAAGCGGCGCGGCGGGCCTCGCCCCGCTTGGCCGAAGTGGTGACAGCCATGATCGCGATGCTAGCACAGGGAATCGGTCATTTCAAACGAGACTCGGCCGAAGCGAGGGACTAGGATACTCTCCACCTCGTCAACCGAGCGCCGCGGCGAGCCGGAGGAGGTCTTCGACCGACAACGTTTCTGCCCTGCGAGTCGGAGTAATATCCACTCGCTGCAATGCCTTGGCCACACGATGGAGCTCATACCCTTCGTCTCGTAGGGAATTGACGAGCGTTTTCCTCCGATGCGCAAAGGCTGCCTTCACGAGTGCGCGAAATGCGACTTCTTCCTGCTGGCTGAGCCTCGTGTGCTCTTTCGCACGCAGCAGCACCACGGCCGAGGCGACTTCCGGCCTGGGACGGAAACACTGAGCTGAGACACGGAATGCCTTGGTGATATCTGCTGCGTACTGGGCCATCACGGAAAGGACGCCATAGTCCGACCCGCCTGGTTTTGCCACCAATCGATCGGCCACTTCCGCCTGCAGCATGAGCACCATGCGGGGGAACCGGCCACGCTGGTCGAGTAGTCTAAAGAGCAATGGGGTTGAAATGTAGTAGGGCAGATTGGCCACGACGACCGTCCCCATCGGCAGGCTCTCGACCGGATAGGCCAGCGCGTCCCCGCAGACCAGCTCCACATTCGGAAGCTCCGCCTGCCTGGTTTCGAGATAGGCATGGAGCCGTGGATCCACTTCGACCGCCGTCACACGACCGGCCGCGTGGCACAGCGCCTCTGTCAGAATGCCGCGACCTGGACCGATTTCCAACACGTGGTCGCTGGGACCCAGTTCCGCCAACGCGACAATCTTGCGCACGATGTTGGGATCGATCAGAAAGTTTTGGCCGAGCCGTTTGTTCGGCGGAGGGGGATCAGGGATCGACACCAGTCAGTTCCCGCCGGAAGGACGAGGAGCTGCTTGTGCCACTTGTTTTGCCAGATCGGCAAGCGGGGCTCTGAAATAGTCGGTGAGATCGGTAAACTCTTCCACCAGGTCGTTGGTAAAAGAGGGTCCCGGCTGCAGGGTGGCAAACTTCTGCCCTTCCTTCTGACCCAGGGATTCAGAGATGAGCGCAATCGTCCTGGCTTTCCATTTTGCCACTCGTTCCGCTCCGGCCACGGTGTTGAGCGTCTCCATGGTCTCTTGAAAAATCGTGTCCAATTCCTTCAACTGCTTCTGAAGCATGTCAAGCGCTGCGTCCGATTGATTGGTCATCACAATGCTCCTGTTGCTCTGGCCTGTCCGGTTTATCTCGTCTATCTGGTTTGTTTGGTTTTGTCTTTATCGGCAGACCCTCGATTCGAGCCGGATCAATCAGACAAACGAGACGAACCAGATAGACCCATCACCGTCTCCTGGCTAACCTGGCGGCCAGAGTGATCGCCTCGACCAGACTGCCAGGGTCTGCGATGCCCTTCCCCACGATATCAAATGCCGTCCCGTGATCGACCGAGGTGCGAATGATCGGCAACCCCACCGTCAGGTTCACGCAGGTACCGAAGGCAACAAGCTTTAAAGGAATCAACCCCTGGTCGTGATACAGGGCTACCACACCGTCGTAATCGCCCCTCGCCGCCTTGCCAAACAGGGTATCAGCCGGCAAGGGATCGCTGGCCCGAATGCCCTGGGCCTGCGCCGCACGAGCCGCAGGGAGAATGACCCGCGCCTCTTCGTCCCCGAACAGTCCATGTTCTCCGGCATGGGGATTCAGCGCGGCAACACCGACTCTCGGTTTCTTAATCCCGAACAGATCCCTCAACGCCAGATGAGCCAGCCTGATGGCTTTTTCGATCTTGGCCTGGGTGAGGAGTGACGGCAGCTCTTTGATCGCGACATGGGTCGTCACAAACATGATTCGGAGCGGTCCGCCGACGATCATCATGCCGGATTCCTGAGTCTTGGTCAGGTCTGCCAGCAGTTCCGTATGGCCTGGAAAATGACAGCCGGCCATGTTGATCGCTTCTTTGTTGATCGGGGCTGTGACGATACCGTCAATACAACCAAGCTGCGCAAGCTCCACGGCTTTCTTGATGAACAGTACGGACGCCGCCCCAGTCTCAGGCGCAGCGACTCCGCGCGGGAACCGCCCAAGGGGATGATCAAGCGGATCCAACACAGCGAGATCCTTCAACCGCGGGGGCACCGCCTCGTGACCTTCCACGCGAATCACGTTTATCTTGAGTTTCAGACTCTTGACCGCCTGCTGCATAACCGGAAACGAGCCGATGACCAGCGGACGACAGAGTCGTCGCACCTTCACCACGGCCAAAGCCTTCGCAATCACCTCGGGACCAATCCCCGCCGGATCACCCATCGTGATGCCTAGCAGCGGGCGCATCTCACGCACGGGTTTGTTCGATTTGTTTCGTTTAGTCGGTTTGTCTCGTTGAGCCTTCACTGAAATATTCCCCATTGGAACCAAACAGATCTGATAACCCGTTTACGAGCCGTAAAGATATAGCACATACCCTATATAAAGGAGTCCACTCCCGCCCAACAACCAGGGTCGCCAGAGACCGCCCCACAGAGCCTGCACCAATAAGAAGGTGGCCGCCGCCACAGCGAGCACCATGGTAATCAGTGCCGTCGGTGCCAGAGCCCAGTCCGTGCCCAGAAGCCCGATCGAGACAGGGATTGTCCCCTGGAAGACCATCGCGCCTGTGACATTCCCTACCGCCAAGCGATCCTTTTTTCGGTAGAGCCAGAGAAAACTGTTCGACATCTCGGGCAACTCGGTCGCCAGGGGCGCGACGAGGAGGGCCAGGATCAATGGCGAAATCGACAAGGCCACGGCAATCGTTTCTGCGGCGAGGACGAAGAGATGCGCTCCGAGCGCGAGACCAGCCAAGCCAAGGACTGCTTGAAGGCCGATGAGTCCAAACGAAGGGACTGCCGCCTTTCTGGCAAAGAACAGAGGCTCAACCCCACCCTCGCCCCCCTCCTCGCCAGCCTCACTGAACTTTAGCTTTACGTAATAAAGATAGAGGCTCGTCAACCCGACGGCGGCCAAGACGTGCACCAGTCGAGACGGGACAAAGACACAGGCCAGCGCGACGCTGTAGGCCACCACGAAGAAGGAGAGATCGCCCTTCACATCTTGATAGTTCAATCGGAAGGCGTTGGTTCGCTTCCCAAGTCCGGCGTAGACCACCAGCAAGATGGCCAAGATGGGGATTACCAAGGTGCTCAGCATGAAGGGAGCGCCGAGGATCGCGCCCAACCCCACCTCCGCTTCGGCACGGCTGGCCCCGAAGAAAATGGCGATGATGGGGATCGACGTTTCAGGAAGTGTGGTGCCAATGGCTGCCAACACTCCGCCGATCGCGCCTTCCGACAGATTGAATCGCTTACCCAGCCACTCAATGGCGTTGGTGAATAGCGTGCAGGCTCCCAACGTCACCGCGACGGATACGAGAAACAGGAGACTGTAGAGTAGGACCGTCATCGCCGGCCCGTCGGCCGAGCCACCCGCTGTTTGGCATAGGCCAGGGCCGCGGCTTCAAGCACTTCCTTCACGGGACGGCCAGTTCGTTCGGCGATACGTTTGCAGTCGAGATATTCCGGAGCCGCCTTGACCGTCGTCTCGTTCACATCGGCGATCTTCATCCGGACGACTCCCCCCCGCACCTTCACCGAGATAAACCGCCGAGGGAGGATCTGTCGCATCACCTCACGAATCCGGACTCCCAACGCCGTCGTTTCCTCAAACAAGACGTCAAGAATCTGATCCAACTGCGCAGGAGCCGCGAGACAGGTCAGGACGATGCCGGGTCGTCCACGTTTCATGATGACTGGTGTGAGCGTCACATCGAGGGCCCCACGGGAAAATAGCTGTTCCAGCACGTGCTCATAGATTTGCGGGTTCATATCGTCGAGGTTTGTTTCAACCTGCAGCACGGTATCACGTTCGCGCGTTCCTCGGGATGACGGTCGCGCGAGAAACACCCGCAAGGTATTCGGCCAGCCCTCGGGATCAGCCTCGCCCGCTCCGTAGCCGATGGCCGTCGGCGTCATCACCGGCATGGGACCAAACTTCGATGTCAGCGTGCGCAACAGCGCCATGCCGGTCGGCGTGGTGAGTTCCCGGGCAGGGCCGGCGCTGTAGATCGGAATCCCCTTCGCGAGAATGGCGACCGCCGGACCAGGCGCCGGCAGGATCCCGTGAGCCGATTGCAGCGTCCCCGTTCCGACATTGATGGCGGAGGCCGTCACACGCGTCACGCCCAACAGATCACAGCCGATCAGCCCGCCGACGATATCGACAAACGAATCCAGGACTCCCACTTCATGGAAATGTACATGATCCTTGGCCACCCGATGTGCACGCCCTTCCGCTTCGGCCAATAGGTCGAACACCGATCGGCTTTGCTGCTTGATCTTGTCCGGGAGTCGACTCGCGGAAAGGATGGCATGGATCCGATGAAGCGAAAGCGGATTGCGCAATCCTGCTCGTGATCACAACGTCCACTTTCGTGGCATGGATCGCGCCTCGATGCACCCGCCGCTTCCGTAGCGTGAACCCTGAAAGTTGGAGCCGCTTCAGCCCGCTCACCAAGTCGGGAAACGGGACTCCCACATCCACGAGCGCGCCGAGGATCATGTCGCCGCTGATGCCGGAATAACAATCAAAATGGAGATGCGCGCCCACGTGCGTCCTTTCTCTACTCAATTCAGACCGCGCCCATCTTACCCAAGGCGCGCTCGAACGGCAATCGGCTCAGAAGCCCGCAAGACCCATCACGGTTCGTCGCGATATCGTGGAGTCGCGTAGCGAGACGGGCGCGAGGAGCCGTGAGGGACCGACGCGTACTTGAAGTAGTACGTTGAGGGACCGAGCGGTGAGCCCGCCCGCCTGGCCATCCCAACAGTGGATGGCCAGGCTTGTCGCAGCAGCGAATCCGCAATGGCAGCAGAAGCGTTCATGGATCTTGCGGGCTTGAACGCATTGACAGCCTACCAACGCTATGTTATCCCCACTGCACTGGCCCACCGACTGGGCATTTCCTACAACAGACTAGTAACGCGCGTAGCCCTATGACGATCTGCCGGTCCTTGATTACGCCCTGCTCAAAGTTATTCGGATCGTGGAGTGGTCGGGTCGCCTGGGTGCTGCTCAGCGCCGCGCTGCTGCTCAGCATCCCGCCTGTCGCCTCGGCAAAATCGAAACCTCACCAGGCCCCGCGCTCCGAACCGGAGCTCAAGATTCTCGACCTTAAAGTCTCTCCGAACCCCTATACGATCTCATCCGGCTCGTTGCAGTTTTCCGCCTTGGTCCAACTCCCTAAGGAGCTGAATGGCGCAACTCTGCTGGAAGTCTCCTCATTCATTACTTCGCCGTCGAAAAATTCGCTCCGCTTTCTGACCACACGTACCCCACTGGAGCCGCACGCAGCCTCGACCGACGGCACCACCCCTCCACAAATCTCTGTCGTGCTGACGTGGGACGGGCTGGACCAGAAGAAAATCCCGTCGGGAGCAGGGCTCTACCATTTCGAAGTGCGAGCCAAATTGCTGGCGAACGGCGAGAAGGGTCCCAGGACGCAGATGGTTGGCTGGCCGAAACGCGGAACAATAGAAGTAAAGTAACGAACAGCTCTCAGCTCTCAGCTCTCAGCTCTCAGCTTCACATTCTTATTGTTCTTCGGCTTTGCTGCTCGCTGAAGACTGACCGCTGTTTGCTCTCCCAATACGTTGATCCGGTGCGCGAGGCAACCGGCCCCGAACCCGTTGTCGATATTCATCACGCCGACCCCCGCTGCGCAGGAGTTCAGCATCGTCAACAACGCAGCCAGTCCACCGAAACTCGCGCCGTAGCCCCGACTCGTCGGCACGGCGACGACCGGACAGGGAACCAACCCGCCGACCACGCTCGGTAAGACTCCGTCCATCCCTGCGATCACCACGACCACCCGGGCCTGCATGAGTCGGCTCTGCCGCTCCAGCAACCGGTGAATGCCAGCCACGCCCACGTCATAGAGTATCTCAACCCGACTCCCCATCACCTCCGCCGTCACTCTTGCTTCTTCCGCGACAGGAATATCAGAGGTACCGGCTGTAATCACCAAGATATGCCCCTGCAGTCGCCGCGTAGGGTCACGGATCGACACAATGCGCGCCTCGTCATGATAGACGGCTCGACGATCAAGCCGCTTGATGAGCGTGGCCACCTGGCGAGTCGCGCGCGTCGCCAACAACGGGCGATGATGTTTCAATAAGGCCTTCGCAATGGCGCGAATCTGGGCCGACGTCTTCCCCTCGCAGAAAATGACCTCAGGGAATCCCTGCCGTAACGACCGGTGGTGATCGACCGAGGCAAACCCGAGATCTTCATTGGGCAATGAGCGGAGCTGTCCGATAGCCGTCGCGACAGACAGAGTGCCCGTTCGCACTTTGGTCAGCAGTCGTTCGAGCGCCTCAGGATTCATGCCTGTCCTTTCTCCGGCTTTGCGTCGCGCTCCATCAGATCAGTCACCGCCTTGCGGCACGACTTGCCTTCGAACAACACCGCGTTGATCTCACGCACGATCGGCATCTCGACTCCGTGGCGATGGGCTAATCCCGACGCCGCCCGGGCAGTCCGCACGCCTTCGGCCACGGCCTGCATGCTGCCGAGGATCGTCTCCAGCCGCTCGCCTTCCCCCAGTCGAACACCGACCGTGTGATTCCGACTCAAGGATCCGGTGCAGGTGAGCACGAGATCCCCCACACCAGAAAGCCCGTAAAAAGTTCTCGCATCGGCACCCATCGCATTCCCGAGTCGGACCATTTCAGCTAACCCTCTCGTAATCAACGCCGCCCGCGCATTATGACCGAGGCCAAGTCCGTCGACGACCCCGGCAGCTAAGGCCATCACGTTCTTCAGTGCCCCGCCCAATTGGACACCGATCATATCGCTATCCACATAAACACGCAGCGCGGGCGTCATCAGGGCCGCTTGAAATTCACTCACCAGAGGAGCCTCCTCCCCCGCGAGACACAGAGCGGTGGGCTGCCCCTGGCTCACTTCTGCCGCAAAGCTCGGCCCGGACAAAACCATCAGCTTGGGATGCAGAGTCGCGGGGAGTACATCCTGCATCACTTGGGTCATCAGCATGAACGTCTCTTCCTCAACACCCTTCGTCGCACTGATCACGGGCATGGAAGGGGATAAGACGGGAGCGAGCTGCGCAGGACGAGCCTGGCCACATGCGATGGTACGACGAAGAGAAGGCCTTCGCAGTCACTCGCGGCTTCCACAAGAGAAGCGGTCGCCGTAAGCGAGGGCGGCAGAGTAACTCCAGGCAGGAAAACCCGATTCTCGTGCGTCTGATTGATCGAATCGACGACGTCCCGTTCATAGGCCCAGAGCCTGACGCGAAGTCCTTTTCCCGCCATGTGCTTGGCAAGAGCGGTGCCCCAGGCACCAGCACCAATCACTCCGATGCTATTGACTGTCTGCATAATGAGAAAAAGAGGCCTAAGGGATCGGCAACGACCAATGGGGTTTGTGGGTCAGTCATCTGGCGGGCGGATTATAGGAACCCCCTCTTTCCTCTGTCAATGAACAGGCCCGTACAAAACGCCTGCTAGACCAGACAGCCTAGAGGGCCGGTCGGTCTATCTGCCCCTACAAACAGAGGGAATCCCCTTCTTCTCTCGTGGCACATGGCTTGCTCATCCTCTACTGGATTTCACATTTTTCTTCGCGCCTGCAAGACGGGCCGATAGGATGATCCTGGGTGTGAACGGTGAGCCTGGAAGGTGGTCAATGAAGACAGCACAAACAGCCAGCGTTCTTTTCGGGTGTAGCCTTCTCATAGCTCTGATCCACATGTCGCTCGTTCCGTCGGCCACGTATGCGGAATCCTATGTGGCGGCACAGTTCGGCGTAACCCTTCCCGCAGAGCCTGAGCGATGTCAAACTGACTCAAGAACCGTTCGGTGGACTCAGTGCATCAAATTTAAGCCTTCAGTCTTCTCTCATGGGGGGGATCAAGCTAGGGCATTTTTTTTCGCGGGCCCGTTGGCTCGGGATTGAAACTGAATTGTTTTACACCACCCCCCATATAAAGGATCAAAATGTTACTATTTCAGGGCCCGGCGGTTCTCTGTCACTTGGCCCAGTTTCTGGTGAATACAATCGAATACTCACCTGGGCCCCGATGAATCTTGTCCTTCGGTATCACAAAACCAGACTCCAGCCTTACGTAGCTATCGGACCAGGAATCTTCTTCGCTAGCCGGAAGGATGCCGACGGAGGTACACAATCAGGGACAGCAATAGGGCTGAACTCGCAGGTGGGAGTTCGTTACTACATCACTCGGAGCTGGACTGTTTTTGGAGAAGGGAAATACAATCTAGCCCGTATCGGTTATACATCCAAAGACAGCGACCCCGACGCGGCCCTTGGATATCGCGCAACCTATAGTGCATTCATCTTCTCGTTCGGCCTCGGCTACCACTTCTGATTATTGGGCCGCTTCAATCCCAGCCCCATCTAGCAACTCAACGCAGTTCCGTGTAGCCTAGGCAGGGAACCGCCCATGAAACTCTGTCCATCCTGCCGACATGAACTTCCGGAGATTAGTCGCTACTGCACGCAGTGCGGCCAACGGCTTCATGCCGACCCGGTTGAGCTCCCCCTGCCTCCACCGCCCCGTATCGAGCCACAACCAGATCAGCTGAATCTCCAATTCCTTTATGGCATGGTGGCTGCGCTGTCCCTCGCAATTCTATTCCCACCCTGGGAAACCCCGCTGCCACAGGCTCCCGAATTCCTCGGTCTCCATTTCATCTTAACGCCCCCCACACCGGATGCCATCGTCAGCCGACTGCTGCTCACGATTGAACTCGTCACGATCGGCATCGCCGGCCTATACGGCTCTTTTCTCTTCCGACGAAAACCCTGAATCGAGAAACCGGATTTCTCTCTTTGTCCTGATTTTGGACGCGCGGGCTAAGCGGCTGCTCAAAATGCCCCGCTAACAAGGCCGCAGGCGAGTGAACACCGGAGGCGTACCCTCTGGGGTACGTTGAGGATTTTCACGAGCCGAGAACGAAGTGAGCGGGCATTTTCAGCAGCCGCACGGATCAGTCGAGCGCAAGCGTAAGACACTTCGCTGATCCGCCTGACTTCATGAACTCGTCGAGGGGGACAGGATGGAGTCGATAGCCACGCGCTTCGAGGAGCTGCTCGGTATGAGGACAACCAGCCGGCAACACGACATGTTTCCCGACACAGACAGCGTTGCAGGCGAACTTCATGGCCTCATCTTCTGGAACGGCCAACCTCCGCTCCGGCGTGATCCGCTCGGCAATCGCCGCTTGTCCATACCGGTCGAACGCGGCGGGGTAATACAGCAACTCGCCGCCACTCAAGGGACAGAAACAGGTATCGAGATGGTAGAACCGGCTGTCTACCAGCTCGAGCGGAAGAATCTCTCGGTTGAACCACTCACTGAGGATCGGGAACGCACGGATATCCGACCGCTGCCGGTAACCGCCGAACCAGCCATCGGGAAAGCCGAGCAGATCGCCAGCCCCTTCGAAAAACAGCCCCTCCTCCAATGTGAAGACGTCGTACCCATGCGTGCGAAACCAGTCCTCAAAATAGCGCCTCTTCCTTCTGCCGTTCGGCATAACGAAAACGACTCGGCACCGCTTTGCGACCCATCACGGCCCCGGCATTGGCGGTGAAAACCAGATCCGGCAGGCCCGGAACCGGCTTCATCCGTTCCAGAACCACGCCCACATCCTGCTCCAGCACCCGCATGAGGTGATGCCACTGGCGGACGGCCTGGTCTGAGTTGACGGCGTTCGAACGGCGCATCCAGGGATTAATCTCGTATTCGATACCGAAATAGTCTGGCGGGCAAACCAGCAGACGACTCATGGCTTCCACCCCAACTCGCGCGCCAGCTCGCGCAGAAACGACGCGGCGTCCATGACCAGCCCGACAGCCTGAAAACTTCCTCGATCCGCGAGTTTCGTCGGGACAGCCGGATTGACATCGACGCAGACGGAGGGGATCGTAGCAGGCAACAAATTGCCCGTCGCCACCGCGTGCAGCGTCGAGGCGACGAGCAAGGCCAGCCCGATTCCGGGGATTGCCGCACGCATGGCGGCCTGGGCTTCTACCGAATCCGTGATCACCCCGGGCAACGGGCCGTCATCGCGGATCGTGCCGGCCATGACGACGTGGGCACCCCGCCTGACGCAGGCAGCCATAATTCCGGTCTTGATGACTCCCGACCTTACCGCCGCCTCGATGCTGCCGATGGCCCTGATCCGATTAATGGTTCGCAGATGGTGTTCATGCCCATGCGGCACGACGCGACCAGCAACATGCCCGTAGCCGAGGGACGTGCCGTATAGATCGACTTCCATATCATGAGCGGGCAGCGCATTCCCGCAGAACAAGACATGGATGAATTCCTCATCAATGAGCCATGCCAGCGCCTCGCGCCCTCCGGCGTGAACAATCGCCGGACCTCCCGCCAGCAGCACCTTGCTGCCGACTTTCCCCTCTCGAAACCCTGCTCGCAACTGCACGAGACGCTTGGCGATGTCGCCGATAATATGCCCGTGGGGCCGCTCGGCCGAGACCTGCGATTCCATGAAGCTGAACACATCGCGGTCACGTGGCCGTTGCAGCGGAATCACCCGCACGCCCTCACGACCGGTCACAATCAGATCGCCCCGCTTCACCTCTCCCATCGGAACTGTCCGCGCAGTCAGACGAACAGGGTCCACGCGAATTCCCAAATCCATCTCGATCCCCTCCACCTCCACCCACTGCTCACGCACTCGCACCTGGGTGGATAAATGGGTTGTCGCGTAGAACTCGTCGGGAAAGATGCCATCCGCCGGCGCCGCACTCAGCCGACAATCCCGTTCACTCTCGACCGACGCGCCGTGGGGCTGAATGGCATGGAGAATCTCGCTGAGCAGCCTCGCGGACGAGGCCCGCACGATGATTCTGGCGCGCGACGGCTCCTCGCGGGTCTTTCCAATGTGCACCTCCTGGAGATCGAATGTTCCGCCCATCATCAGAATCGTGTCCAG
Organism: uncultured Nitrospiraceae bacterium; assembly: GCA_963726635.1. GTDB lineage: Bacteria > Nitrospirota > Nitrospiria > Nitrospirales > Nitrospiraceae > Palsa-1315. The sequence goes on along the minus strand of CAVSCZ010000005.1, from coordinate 110,469 downwards.
GACCTTCGCCAGGATCAGCGAGTCGATAATATGCCCCTGCAGAACGACGGTTTCTTGGTCATGCATCATGGGTCAGACTCCAACAGTGGTAGGCTCACCACAGATTCTACCACCAGTTTCAATAGCTACAGATCAAATCCTGACTATGGACCGATCCCTGCAGGCTGCTCAAAATGCTCACCCTTCTCACCCCCCCAGCCCCGGCGCGCAAACGCGCGCCTCTTCCCAGGCAAGGCCGCAGGCGAGTGAACGCCGGAGGTGTACCATTCTCACCCGCCCAACCCCGAGCTGTCGGAACAGCTCTTTTCCCGGGTGCGGTACGCTGAGGATTTTCACGAGCCGAGAACGAAGCTAGCGGGCATTTTCAGCAGCCGAGTCAGTCGGTCTTCATGAGTTCGCGTAAGACGTTGGTCGCATAGGCACCGGGTGGAAGTGAAAATGAGATGGTGAGCACCGGCCCCTCCAGGACCCACTCCAAATCAGCAAGAGGGATTCGGAGCGAGCGCCGTTCACCGCGAAACCCGCAGGCTTTCGCGGCTTCGGTGAGACCCTCCGGCGTCGCCCCGCTCTCAGCGACTACCGCCCGTTCGATCTCGCCCGATTCTCCGCTGGCCCACGAAACGCGCGACCCGAACAAGATGCCGGTGGGGCTGATCTCGAACCGGTCGGCCCGTGGCTGCTCCTTCGTGGCATCCTCGACCAGAAAACAAGCACCATTCTCCATTTTCATGGCCCAGTCTCCACCCATAATACGATCAAGTCGATCCAGTCTTCTTGCCAAAATGCCATTAAAGAAGTGCGATTGATAGGCATTGAGGTACCACATGCGCTTTGACCGGCTCAGCCTGTTTCGGCGAGCGGGGTCAACCAGTAATTCTGCTCCGATCTGATAGTTCTGTCCGCTCCGCCCTTGCCGTTGCGGGCCGAAATAGTTCGGCACGCCTCGTCGCACCAGCATGTCCGTGACAAGAGGCACTGTCTCGCTGGCGTGCGTGGCGACATCCCGAATCACCAACCGAAAGTGATTGCCTGCATGATGCCCCGGACGCAACCGATTGCGATGCCGGCCCAGCACCTCCACGGACAAAAGTTGCTCGTCCAATTTCAGTCGATCCAGTCTCTCAGACGTAACGCCTAGAAGCGAGACCATCTGCGTGGTCACGGCCCTGGCGTCTTTGAGGCCCGCCACACCGATCGCTTGCGCTTTCACCCCCAAGACCGAAGATAGTCGCAGGACGAGATCCGGGGTTGAGAGAAGGCGTTTTCTAATTTTGACGTAGAGATGCTCACCCTCGCCGCAAGGGAGATAGAGCGGACGTTCCTCGACCTGGAAGTCTTCCGGAAGAGTCCGCATCTGTCCGCCAACGCCAGGCAGTGCATCTGTCAAAAAAGGCATGGTCATGGGCAATAGGCCCCTTCCTCATTCGCGCGTGGTCGCCCTCACCACTCGATCAATCTCGACGAGGGACAAGACGAATCGCATGGTATACTTTCCCTATGTCTTTTCGCCCAGCCTCCGACCAAACGTTCTGTTCTGAAAATCATGCTCTGATGGTCCAACGGCCCGAGGCCCGCCTGTTAATGGCAGGGATAGTCCTCACCGTTCTGATGCTTGCACTGTTCCCAGAAGACTCGTCTGGCAGAGAGAACACGATCTTTCAACAGTTCACCCAGCACATCGGCCGGCAGATCCACAGAGACAAACAGGCCTTTGCGCAAGCGAACAACTGTGTCTCGTGGTTTTATAAGGCGAAAAAGACGCCTCCCCCGGCCGTGCAGGGAATCAGCTGGAACGCCACTCCTTCATCCCAGCCAGAAATGGATTGCCTTCGCGACTATCCAGGCGGGATGGACGAGGCGCGAGATGATTTTGCCAAAACCCAGTCATTGCTCTCGGTCAGCCTGACCTTCTACGAATTTTCCTTGGTCGCCGATCGGAATGATGATGCGATATACAGTCCCTCCGAACTTCAAGATTTATTCCGCTCCCTCTCGCTCTCTTACAATGAAGGGGATCCGACCCCGAAGCAGGTCACGGCACTCACGGAACGTTTCGACAACTGGTACCGCAGCCGCAACATGGACGCCTTGATGCAAGGCATGAGTGATCTCTATGAACGAGGCTATCGCGTGACCCCCTCCGATCGCGTCGAGCTGGATCGGGTGATGGGATGACGCGACGCACAAGATCCTGGCCCGATCGAGCCCGTTCCTTCATCGGACATTGTCTCAGCGAACCGCTTTACCGACTCTTTAGTCTTGTTCCCCACTGGGAATTCGGACTGTCCACACACGAGATTTCCAGGCTCACCTATGTGCACGGGCCCTTGGCCGGCCGGCGGGCCGTCCATCTGACCGATCTGCATCTCGACCGCTATCAGCCACGGCATGATCTCATCGTCACCGCCATCGGCGAACTCCGACCAGACTGGATCTTTATCACCGGCGATCTGCTCAACGTGCCGGAGGGACTGCCGCATGTATTTCGATTTCTCGCCGGCTTGCGCGAGATTGCGCCGGTCTTCGTCACCTTGGGCAACCATGACCACTACAGTGGCGTGCCGATCGATCAGTATTGCGACCTCGCCGATCGCCACAAGATCACCCTCTTAATCAATCAGGCCACCTTCATTTCCACGGACTGCGGCGAGATCGCCATTGTCGGCGTCGACGATCCCTCGCTGCATCGGGCCGACTTGAGCTGTCTGCCACCGCGCGCACAGGATCGCTTCACCCTCTTGCTGGCCCATGCGCCGAACATCCTCGATCAGCTGGAAGACCACCACGCCGTCGATCTGATCCTCTGCGGGCATAGCCACGGAGGCCAGTGGCGCATACCAGGCGTGCCAACGGTCTGGCTCCCGCCGGGCTGCAACGGACGGATCGAGGGGCATCACGGAGAGCCTGGCCGCCGGCTGTATATCAATCGAGGCCTCGGATGGTCGTTTCTTCCCCTACGATGGAATTGCACCCCGGAAATCGCCTGCATTGAATGGATCCACGAAGAGGGGTAAGCCAGACCGATCATGACTGCTTGATCCGCTCCAACGCCTCCTTCGATCGGCTCCTGACTGTTTGATCCCAATCCTCCTCCATGGCAGTCGTCAGCTTCTCCTTCGCCTCACCGGCGCGCAACCGCCCCAATCCCAAGGCCGCGCAGGAGCGCACATAGGCGTGGTCATCTTCCAGCGCCTTCAGCAGAAGCGGGATCACGGTCCTATCGTTCAAGACGCCAAGGTGACTGGCCGCCATCCCGCGAATCCGATGCTGCTTGTCACCTAGCGCCCGCTGCAACGTCGTGGCGAAGAGGTCTCGTAACGCAGGCGTCACGGTTTCCAATCCTTTGGCGCGGTAGCCATTCACTTCAATCAATGCAAAGGCAATCTCCAGCTTCTTCTCCCGCGCCGTGGCCCGTTCAAACGCGGCCAATAATTTCGCCCGTTCACGCCGCTGCGCCCTGCGGCGGTTGACCGCCCTGACCAGCATCAACAGCCCCGCCGCGATCACCAACCCCGCGAACGCCATGGGGATGGCTTGATCGATGACATACTCCTGGGTATCCAGCGACAAACGCTTCCACACCCAGACGCCGGTAATGACGAGGCCGACGAGGACTCACAATGGCAGTCAGATTGGCCTGACCCGATTCGTTCCGTCGCATAGGACCTGCATCATAGGGAGGCAGGCGTTGCGCCGTCAACGGAGGGGCGGGATGGGCAGCCTGGTCGTCCTCCTGCTCGCGGAACGCGCGCCCTGAGAAGGGCCTCGTTCGACGCGCGCAATCGAGGATCAACCAGGCTACCCTTGAGAAACAAGTAGGAATGGAGCGAACACGCACAGTGGGGGATCAACGAGGAGAGGGCAGACTAGATGCTCTCCCACTCCGCGTGTCGGATTAAGGCTTAGCTCAACTCTTCACCCACATCCAGCGAAGCGGCTGGTGTGATCTCCATTGCGCGCATCGAGCGACCACCGCTTCATCGTGGGGGCTCTGCGAGCAAGAAGGGCACGTGGCTGCCCATCCGCATCCCTCCAAGCTCACTCGTTATCTCTCAGGGATGGGGGCTGATTGATCTTCCACTGCGCGCAGCTTTCTCACCCGCCTACCCACTGGCACGCCGAGATGTGCCATTAGCCCAGGCGAGGGTCTTCCGAGACCGCGCGTTGTGCGAGCACAGAAGATCATCAGCCTTCATCCCCTCCGTTACTCCAACCATCTACTAAGGAGAGTGGCCAAGGCTGCCCTTCACTGCGCGCATCGAACGAGCACTGTTTCATCGTGCGCGTTCTGCGAGCAAGAAGGGCAGCCTTGGCCACTCTCTGCCTCCCCTCTTGACCATTCGTTCTAGTGCGGACTATTCTCTTGGTATGGAGTTGCCGGATCTCAAGGATGATCCCTACCTGAAAGTGTTGCGACCGCTCGTCGAGGCCTATCTGGCTTTCGATCTGACGGCGAGCCGTCATATCAGGACCTTGCGCTTAACCCCCTCACAGTTTGACATTATTGCGACATTGGGTGACACGGACGGGTTGACCTGCTCCGAACTCTCGGCCCACACCCTGGTCACCAAAGGCACCTTAACGGGAGTCCTCGATCGACTCGCCGCGAAGGGGCTCATTCGACGGGACTCTGTGAAAAGCGACCGCCGCTGCGTCAAAATTCGATTGACGGAGAAGGGCGATACGATGTTCCGCAACACATTTGCCGCACACATCGCCTTCATCAGGCCATTCTTCGAACGGGCACTGAACCAGAAAGACGCCGACATAACCCGTACGCTGCTGCTCCGCCTGCGGGATAGCTTCCGCCAAGCATGTTGAGGCTCAGGCTGAGGTTCACAGTAGCAAGAACTCCTGTTCGGGTTAACCTTAACTTCAACCTGATGATCTGACCTATGCGCCTGACGATTCTCGGATCCGGCACAAACATCCACCCGACCCGCGCCGCCGCTGGCTATCTCGTGCGTACCGACCATACGATACTGTTGGACTTTGGCCCACGCACGTTGGCGAACCTCCTGAAGACCGGCGTGAACCGGCATCGGATCACCCACATTCTCTTCTCCCACTACCACGCCGATCACTTTTCCGACTTCATCACTTATTTCTTCGATGCAATAATCTTTACGAAATACCAAGGAGGAAACCGGCCGCCGCTCACTGTGATCGGCCCTCGCGGCACGAAGCGACTCTTCCGAGCCCTCTTCGCCACCTTACCCGGCTTCACACACGCACCGTTCACGGTTCATTTCAAAGAAGTGGCGGATCGGGCGTTTGCGATCGGAAAGACGACTGTTATTCCCCGAACAGTGACACACACGCAGAATCTCCATTGCCTGGGGTATCGAATCGAATATGGCGGAAAGGCTCTGGCGTATTCCGGCGATACACAATACTGTGACAACCTCATACGCCTCTGTGGGGACGTCGATCTTGCGGTGCTGGACTGTTCCTTCCCGGCTAGTCGCCCGAACCCGGTCCATCTGCATGCCGGTCAATGTGGGCAGGTGGCGAGAGAGGCCGGAGTCGGCCAGCTCGTGCTGTCGCATTTGTATCCGATCACCGAACGATACAATGTGCGGGAACAGGCAGGGGAAGCGTTCGGGGGAAAGATCGTGGTCGGGCGGGACTTGATGGCGATCAAACTCTAGCAGCTATGAGTTCGTCACTCGTGAATCGTGAGCGAGACAGGTAAGACGCGCGCGACAGGCGCGACTCGCGAAAATGAAACTTTCGGCCAGTCTCGCGCGAATAACGAGATACGCTTCACAAGTCACGGTTAGAGTCCGCCTTCTTTATTGTCGCACCCCAGGATCTCAATGAATTTCGTCAGGCGGGCCTTCTTGAGGGGGTCGTCGAGTTTGGCATAGATAGCCAAGAGGTTCTTAATCATGCGGGAGAGAATCGCACGAACCGGACTCTGCTGGAGATATTTCTCGTCAAATCCATAACCGGCTTCCGTGAGAAACCGCTGGCAATTCTTTTCAGTCAGCAAGGCTCCCCCGTTGAAACAATCGACGAAGACCTTGTAGCGGTCCGATTCGTACTTCACTAAGAAATGACCCGGCATTCCGATCCCATGAACCGGAAGGCTCAGCCGCTTCCCGATGAGGAGGTACACCGTCGACAGGCTGATAGGAATACCCGTTCGTCGGTCAATCACGCAGTTGAGGTAACTATTCTCCAACTCATAATAATTCTTCGTGTTGCCTTTGAAACCCTGTTCCGTAAAGAGGTACCGGTTCAACGTCTTGATCGTTTCCTCACCAGACGCCCGCGGACCGATCCGATCCTGTACCTCCTGCGCCATCTCATCGAGCTGTCTGGCATACGAGGCGACCGTGAGGGAGGGATAGGCATAGCGGGCGATCAGAAAGGCGCCCTGCTCGAGATCCATCACACCATCCGGCCGCGCCGCCAACTGCTCGAGTTCATCCTCGAGATTTCCGCCACGGATTTCCTCAAGCACCGAGACAAGACGGTCGGCCATTTCCGGCTGTTCGATTTCTGCTTCCTGCAGGAGGGGGACCGCTGAGGGACCGATGTCAATGAGCTTGCCGCTGATGGTCCGGACGATCTTCTCGTCCTCATCGGCCAGCAATCGGATCAGGGCCCGGATTTGACTCTCGTTTACCAGCATGGTGGGACTCCCGGAAAGCCCGCCCATCAGCCCATCGCCCGACGGAACGCTTTGGCGCTCCCGTAGAGACAGAGAGCGTCGAAAATCACCATGACGACCACCACCATCCCGACGTGGGGGAGCGCCTCAGTCCAGCCGGAAAGGATCAGGGGCCGCACCGCGTCGATCGCCCAGGTCATCGGATTGAAGCGCGCCAGGAATCCCATCCACGCAGGCATCGCCGCCAAGGGCACCAAGGCCGAGCTCAAGAAAATCATCGGCAGCGACAGGAAGCCCAGGACCGAAAAGAAATCTCCGTGACTTTTCACCGAAAAGGCCATGGCCATGGAAATCGCCGTAAGACCGACGCCAAAGAGCATCCCGATCATCAAGATCGCCGCGACGCCAAGGAGCCCTGTCGCCGGCTGGACGCCGAACAGAAAGGCCACCCCGAGGATCACGAGCACTTGGAGCGAGGTAATCGTCATCACGAAGATGAAGCGGCTCAAGATCACAGAGCTACGATGGATCGGCGTGGTCATCAACCGCTCCAGAAACCCATTCTCCTTGTCGAAGAGCAGATCGACGCCCCCGGCGAGTCCATTGTTGAGCACCGTCATGACGACCACGCCGGCAGTCAGGAAGCTGATGTAGTTCGGGGCCTGCGTCACTTGCACATCCGCGGCCCGCTGGAACAGGTTTCCGAAAAAGATCAGCCAGAACAGCATCGGCTGCACGAGCGTGAACAACATGCTGAATTTCTCGCGGCTGAGCCGCCGGACCCACCGCATCGTCAACGCATGAATTTCCTGCCAGTACTGCGCCACCGTATCTCCTTTATTCTGTCTGAATGTCTTGAACCGATTCGGTCATGGACCGTCCCGTATGGGCGATGAACACGTCGTCCAGCCGCGGCCGGTGGTACTCGATAAACTCCAGTCGGCAATCCAGTCGATTGGCAGACTCGAGGATTGCGGGCAGGGCCTTCTCGGGCGAATCGACCCGGATATCCAGGCCGGTCGGCGTCGCCTTGACCGCGCGCATCGCCGGCTGTCCCGTCAACGCAGACACCAACGTGGGGATCTTATTCTGGTCCTTCAAAGTCAACGACACGATATCGCCGCCCAACCCGATTTTCAGCTCAGCCGGCGATCCCAGCGTCTTGATCTTTCCCCCGTCGATGATGGCCAACCGATCGCAGAGTTGGTCTGCCTCATCCAAATAATTCGTCGTCATTACGATCGTCATGCCGCGCGCCTTCAACATCCGCACGTAGTCCCAAATCCGGAGCCGGCTCTGCACATCCAACCCCAGCGTCGGCTCGTCGAGGAACAATATCTTGGGGTCCGGCAAGAGACCGCAGGCAATGTCGAGTTTCCGCTTCATCCCCCCGGAATACGTTTTCGCCGGACGATCGGCAGGCTCTTCCAGTTCCACGAGCTTCAGCAACTCGGCGATACGTTTCGTGGCTTCAGCTTTTGGCAAGTGGTACAGCGCGCCGAGCAGTTCGAGGTGTTCACGACCGGTCAGAAAGCGATCGATGGCCCGTTCTTGAGGCACGTAGCCGATCAGTTGCCGGACGACATCCGCTTCGCGGACCGTATCGTGACCCAAGACGCTCGCCGTGCCTGACGTCGGCGTCAGCAGCGTGATGAGCGTCCGGAGCGTGGTGCTTTTCCCCGCCCCGTTCGGCCCCAGCAGCCCGAAAATCTCGCCTGAATAGACCTGAAACGACAGATCGGAAACGGCCGGAAGGCCATCATAGGTTTTCGTCAGGTGAGCCACCTGGATGGCAATTGCGCGATCCATTAGCCCCAACCCTTCGCACCAGATTGATCGTGCATCATGAACTCAATGAGGTCACTGAGACGGCGGGCTTGTTGGTGGAGACTCTCAGCCTCCAACAGAAACTGCTTTTCCAAGGGCGTACACTCCAAGTAGGTGGAAAGGGTATTGACGAAAATCTCATCGCTGACTTCTTCCCGAAAAAACTCCTGCCATGTGGGCGCGTCATCGCGGGACCGGAGATAGGACTCCAGGATGGTGAACAGTCGCTGGCGGACAGTGGGATCCAGTGACGCCTCCGCCCCCCGTACGGTGACAGAAATCGTGGCCTCACGATAGGCCTTGTCGTACCACTCGCGTTCAATCTCAAACCGTTCCAGCCCTTGCAACATGATATTGGATCGACCATCGGCCAGTGGCTGCACGCTGACCAATCGACCAACACAGCCCATCGAAAACACGGGCGGATGGCCATAATAATCTGTTTCCCAGCCATCCTTGAGCAGAGCCATGCCGATGCACTGCCCGCTCATCGCCGCATCTGAGACCATGGCGCGGTAGCGCGGCTCAAAGATATGAAGGGGGAGATAGGTCTTGGGGAACAGCACGACATTTGGAAGGGGGAACACCGGAATCCGCGCGGGAATGGGAAACGGCGTCACACTCTCCCGCTGGTCGCGTCCGTGGTGCTCTCGCTCGTGATCGGTCTGCATGACTCACGATAGCTGATGGTCGACAAAGTTGTCAACGGCGAGAGCGGGGCATATCTCACCCGTGTGTTGGCGAAAACCCTTATCAACACAGGAGATTTGTGCCGCCGGTGGAAGCATGTTATAAGCGCGCTCGACGATTCCCTCGCGTCACGGACGGTCCATCAAACATGTACGAATTGCAGCGTCCTCTTCGACACATACTGTTCCTCTTGAGCAGTCTACTGGTGGTCGTACCGGGACTCGGAGCTGATACCGCACGGGAATTCCGGGTCGCCACGGAAGGCTATCAATACGCCTTCCCGCGCGACCACGGGGCGCATGAGGAGTTTCGCACCGAATGGTGGTACTACACCGGGCATCTCACGGCGAAGGACGGTCGGCAATTCGGCTATCAACTCACATTCTTCCGCCGTGGCACACCGCGCGAGCAGCTGAAGACATTGCCGTCACAGTGGGCCGTCACGCAACTGTACCTGGCCCATTTCGCCGTGAGTGAGCTCAGTAAGGGTCGTTTTCGCTATGCCGAGAAAATCAGCCGGGCCGGGTTGGGCAAGGCAGGTGCGGCGCGTGATCGGCTCCACGTCTGGATCGATCAGTGGAGCGCCGAATCGCCGTTGACCGCTCCTGGCACACAGACCCTCCACGCAGCGGATGGCGACCTTGCCCTCCAACTTACGGTCTCGCCGGGAAAACCACTCGTTGTGCACGGCACCGACGGCATCAGCCGCAAAGGGGCAGGTGTAGGCCAAGCCTCCCATTACTATTCCTTCACCAGGCTAGCCACGATCGGCAAGCTCACGATCGGGAATGAATCGTTCGGCGTGACCGGCACGAGTTGGATGGACCACGAGTTCGGGTCCGCCGATCTCGAGAAGGATCTGGTCGGATGGGACTGGTTCAGCCTGCAACTCGACGACCAGACAGAGTTGATGCTCTACCGACTCCGCCGAGCCGATGGATCGGCCGATCCAGTCTCAAGCGGTACCGTCATTGATCGCGACGGACATGGGCACCACCTTTCGGTCGGCGACTTCACCCTGCAACCGACGAGTTATTGGACCAGCGAGACCAGCCACGCACGATATCCGCAGCGTTGGCGCCTGACCATTCCCTCACGACAACTCTCGTTGGAACTCGTTCCGCTCATGGCCGGGCAAGAACTCTCCACCAAGCGCAGCACACAAGTAACCTATTGGGAAGGCGCTATCGAGATCATCGGCACGGCACAAGGACAACCGATCCACGGACAGGGGTACATGGAGCTGACCGGCTACGCCGAACGCTTCATCAAGAAATTGTAACAGGATAGGTCGCCTTGACTCAGCGCTGAATCCTATGATTAGGTCTTCCGCCACCAAGCCCATGCTGATTCGAACCGCTTCTCATCTCGCCTCTCTGATACTTGTGTTGTTCTGTGTCGGGTGCAACAGGGAGAGCGAGGCGATCGTCTCCATCGCCCTTCATCCGACCAACACGAACATCCTCTATGTCGCCACAAACGACGCGGTCTATAAATCACGGGACGGCGGTCAGTTGTGGGAACGGTTCCCGAGTTTCAGCGCAAGACGTGTAACGACTCTCGCGATCGATCCTCAGTTCCCGGCCACGATCTATGCCGGCACGATGGCCGATGCCGTCTACAAGAGTCCGGATGGCGGGCAACATTGGCTCCCCCACAACGTCGGACTCAAAGAACACGTATCCTTTATCAACCAATTCGTCTTTCACCCGACGGACCACGAGCAGATCTACGCCGCCACGACCGTCGGCGCCTTTTACACCAAAGACGGCGGGCGTGAATGGGAAGAACGCATGGCTGGGATGAAGGAAGTCCACATCGTAGTCTCCATCGCCATTCATCCCCGCGACCCTCGGGTTCTCTACGCGGGAACCACGGGAGGAATCTATCGGTCCGACAGCGCCGCGATGGGATGGAAGAAAATCAACAACGGGCTGATTCCCGAACAGGAGCTGATGGGAGGGATGGCGCTGGGAGTCAATGCCATCGTCTTCGATGTGGCCAACCCGGACATCGTCTATGCCGGAACCACGAAGGGCCTCTTCCGCACCGAGACACGCGGAGAACAATGGGAGCGAATCGGGCTATCACTTCCCGATCTGTTCGTAAGCAGTATCCTCATCGACCCGGCCCAGCCTAAGACCCTCTATATCGGAGGGCCGGGGGGAGTCTGGAAAAGCCCCGACAGTGGACAAACCTGGATCACGATCAACACCGGACTGGCCTCGCTGAATATTCGCGCCCTCGCCATGAGCCCGCGCGATTCACACCTACTCTATGCCGGCACGAATGGGAGCGGCCTCTACCGCTCGAGCGACGCCGGCGCAACCTGGACACCCCTACCGCTCAAGGCTGCGCCGGCTCAGACTCAGTAACCGCTCTTTGGCGAAGCGCCTCCGTGCTGGTATCGGCTACTGTAGGCCAGCATCTGGTCCGACAGCGCCTTCCACTCCTCAACCGTCATGAGCTCCTTCATCTTGAAGCGGAGCGCAAGAATCTTCGCGGCTGACTGCATCCGCTGATTGTTCGTCTCATCCAGAACCTTGGTGAACTCCTCCGGAGTCGCCGCGTAATTCGCATTCAACTCATACAGCCGGCGGTGTCCCGCACGAGCTTGCTCGCGGCCAGCCTTCAATTCCGCAACAATATCGTTCACGACCAATTTGACCTGCTCGGCCTTCCCCTGATCCTTGACGGTGCGATCGATCAACGAAGCCATGTCCTGCTGCCCCTTCTGCCAGTAGGCGTCCCCCTTTCCTTCACTTGCCATCCCATGATGATGGTGGGACGAACAACCAGCCAAGGCGAGCAAGGCAACGAGTCCGAGGACATAATGCTGAACGCGCTTCATAATACCCTCCCCGTGAATTATTGATGAAATACACGTGCGGCTCTAGCAGAGCGCGGAAAAAATGTTGCAGCACGACGGAGACTCAATGGCTTGGGCGGCTGGGGCAATGGAAGAATACCCGGCAGGATGCTCAAAAAGTTCGTCCAGCAAGGCCGCAGCGAGTGAAGGGCCAAGGAGGTACAGACCGCACTTCGTGGGGCCGTTTGCCCTTTAAACGGATCTCGGCGAACGGAAAACCCCCTCCAGTGATTCCGATATCCGGGAGGTTCTCTTCGGTACCTTGAGGGTCTGAACGATGCGAGAACGGCGCTGGCAAATTTTTTCAGCATCCTGCTAGCCTGTTGTCATAACGACGGTCTCTCCCGTATCATTCGTCCCAGCCACCATGTCTGAACCTACGGCTCCCTCAACCGATCATACCCTGGCGCTTCGAGAGGAGTTCCGTCATCACCTCGAAACGTTCTATGCCCAGCTCAAGCTGGCGCCGCCCTATGAGAGCGTCGAGAAGGCCATCCGCTCGCTCACGACCTCGCTCCACGCGTTGCCGCCGTTGGAGCGCGCGCGTCTGGCCACCGACGCCACAGCGCGGTGGCAGCACTTCCGCCAGGCCTTTGAGTCGTCCGGACTCAGCAAGAAACATCGCGGCATCATTGCGGGTCTGGCCCGCAACCGGTCCGGCCTGGATCTCCCCGCCGAATACGATCAGTTCCTGAGCCTGTATGGCTCCTGATTCAGGACGGCAATTTCGCCCCTTCGAGAACCTCCCGGAGTTCTTGATACACCGTCGTAAGCCGGGCGTTTTCCAGCCGATAGGCGAATACGACGGTAATGGCTCCGGACAGTAAGAACACAAGGCCCAACCCTACAATCCCGAATGCCAACGCCACTCCACCGAGTGCCGCCAATTCGCCTTCAAGGAACAAGGCGATCAGGGCTCCCACCGTACCCACCACCACCAGAACAAACCAGATACCGGTGAGAAGAGCCGAAGACCAGGGAGTGAGCTTTCGGCAGAACACTGCGAGTGCATCGTCTTCGGGAGACAGGGAAATCAACCCTTTTAACGGCCACAATGTTCGGAACCCTATGGCGAACAACCGGTATTTCTGGCGAATCACGATCTGGTTCAGATCCGGGAAAAACCGCGCGGTTCCATGTGGCAACGTCAATAAACCGTCCTGGCATCAAACCGATCGGCCAGCTGCTTCATGGTCGTATGCGTGAATCGATCGTGCGTGCGGGCAACCCCGCATCCGTACCGACTCGCATCCGGCGTAAGGCGCACGAAGTAGAGCCAGTCTCCGAGAATGAGGCCGAGACACAACGCACCGGCGAAGAAGCCAGCGAGGATCATGCTCGTACCTATCCCATAGGGGCCACGGGTGAATCAAGTGACCGAACCGAGAGAATCTGTTGACTCATCGCAGCGAGTTGGCTAGAGTAGCCCCGGTTGTTGTTCAGGCGGGTCCCCTCGCTCCATTCAGGTGCTCCGCCGCACAAATTTTCCCCCTCTGTAGTTGCGACGGTCGGCTCATCCCTCCCTTGTCGAGGAGTGCAAGTCGCTTTTAATGTGGAGTCGGAGGTGACATGGATTTAGCGAAAGTTGAGCGCGTCTATACGTCCTACGCCGGAGTCTACGATCGGATTTTCGGCAAAGTGTTCCACGAAGGGCGTGAGTCCGCGATCCGAAATTTGGATGTCCAGCCTGACGAGAAAATCCTTGAAGTGGGAGTCGGCACCGGGTTGGCCCTGCCGATGTACCCTCGCCACTGCCAGATTGTCGGTATCGATTTCTCAGAAGGCATGTTGGATAAAGCGAAGCAGCGGGCGGCAGAACACCGGATGGGCCATGTGCAGCTCTACCGGATGGATGCCGGCGCAATGGAATTCAAAGACGATAGTTTCGACACAGTCGTCGCGGCCTACGTCGTCACCGCCGTCCCCGACTACCGCAAAGTGGTCAATGAAATGATCCGTGTCTGCCGACCCGGCGGACGGATCATCATGCTGAACCACTTCAGCACGGACAATAAGATCATCGCCGCCATGGAGAGAGTCATCTCCCCGATCACGAAACACTTGGGGTGGCGGACAGACTTGTCACTCCAGACGGTGTTGGAGGGAACGTCGCTGCACGTTGCCCGGAAGCAGAATGTGAATCCACTGCGGTTCTGGGTCTTAGTGGAATGTGTGAACGGGAAGAACGGGAAAATGCTCGTCAGCACCGTGAAGAACGTGAACGGCGCCACAGCCTACGCACATATCAACGGGACTCATCTTCCTGAACATGCCAACGGCCAGGCCCTGGCCTAGCAGGATGCTGACAAAGTCCGCCAGAGCGTTCTCCTCTTCTGTACCCGTGCGGCCATCGAATTTCTAGCCTGCCGAAATAGTTTTCCCGCAGCCTGCTAGCCCACCTGCGTCCGCCCCTCCACGCACTACGCATCCGCCACGCGTTGCTGCTCGAACGATTTCCAGTTCTGCCATTCCCCACCGGGAATGATCGTATTGCCCACCAGGCACTGGCCGGAGAACCGCTGCACAATCCGATCCGCCAGGAGCGAGAGCACTTGACCGGTGCGGCGATCCTGCAGCCCACGGACCCGCAACACCACGCCGAATCCCGGCCCATCGAGCGGCCCGTACAGCATACAGTGAACCCCTGTGGCATCCACTGCGCACTGCATCGACGCCGGAAGCAGATCCCCTTCCCACTGAATGGCAGGATGACGCCCGGATGACGAAGCGGTGGCCCGCCAGGCACAGGGAACACCTGCCACATCCAGTTCCGCCAAGAGCCATGCCACCGTCGGCCAGTCCGGCATCTCACTTTGAAACGTCCATTGAGCCACCTGCTCCAGCGACAAGGGTTCAAGGCTCGGCGCCGCCACTTCTTCCAGCTGCGCTTCGTCGCACACCACATAGAGCTCGCCCTGCGGGTCGAACCAGAAACGCAATTTCCCGTCGGTTAACTCCGCTTGGATGACCCCCAGCGTCGAGCAATCGGCCCCTTCCTGCTCAAACATCGAGAAGTCTGTCACGCCGGTCATCGTGATTTTCGCTACACGAGCCATCTGGCGAATACGATAGCGGATCACGACCGTGACCGTGGTCCCCGCCAGCACTTCGCGGCCCGACGCTTCATCCAACAGCCGCCGCTTCGACATCTGCACATCCGTCACATAGCCGCCGCGAAACCCGCCGGTGTGGCCCAACAGCCAGCGCACATCTTCGATATTCACAACCTGATATTTCATAGCATGAATACTCGCGGGCTCCGAACGATCATGATGGGCAATTAGAATAACGGCTGTTGCTGCTTAAGCCCTTCGACCTGACGCACCAACTCCTCCACGCGATCCTGCAAGCGGGTATTCTCGAGCCGCAGCATGTCTAAGCGGTCCAAGAGCTGCTCTCGCTGGATCTCTTTCCACTCCAGCGTTCGTTTCAACCCCTGCAGCTCAAGCTGGATCTGTTGCCCTTCATCAGTCGGGAGTCCCATGTGCCTTCCACCCACTCTACAAGGAGAATATCCAGAGTCTAGTATAATTCCAGAACAGGCAGGCGTCCATCACGGCTTTCGACAATCTTTTTCAATGAGACAGAAAGAATCGGAGCCTGGAACATTTTTCTTCTCCCACAAAGTAACCAGACTTGCAGTTCACACCCCAGTCAGGTATCTCTCAAACCCATCGCGCCCAAAGTCCAATTCGATGGCCCTGAGGTGTCAATGCGCGCCGATTGTTTTCCAACATGTCCCCTTTGAGGGCCCTGGCGCCTTTGCGTCTGCGCTCATGAGGCATGGCATCGAACTCGATGCCATCTGGTTCCAGAGAACGGGCTTCCCCGAGATTCTGGCGATCTGCTGATTGTCATGGGCGGGCCGATGTCGGTAAACGACACCGATCCTTGGATCACGGAAGAGACAGCTTTCATTCGATCCGCGCTTCAAGCGGCCAAACCTGTGATCGGCGTCTGCCTGGGCAGCCAGTTCATGGCAAAGGCCTTAGGGGCAACGTTGCGTTCCGGCAAGGCGCTGGAAATTGGCATGACGCCCGTTCGCTTAACAAATGAGGGCAAGAGCGATCACGTGTTCGGTTCTTGCCCTGAGACCTTCGAGGTCTTCGAATGGCATGGCGAGGTATTCGACCTGCCGAACGATTGTGTGCCGCTGGCCGGCTCAGAAATTGCTAAGCGCGAAGCCTTTCGTTACGGCTCCTGCGCCTATGGACTCCTGTTCCATCTGGAGATGGAAGAGAACGGGATCGAATCGTTATGCCGAGAGTGTGCGCTGGATCTCACGAAGGCGCACTTGACGGCTCATCAAGTAAAAGCGGCCGCCCTCCCCTATCTACCGCAACTCCATCAGGTCGCCGACCGGCTGGTTGCCCACCTCTTCGATTCTACACGTTGATTACCGCCTCGCTCCTGAAGTAGCCTAGGGGCTTCAGTTTGGGCCAGGATAGGGCCTCAATCTGAGAGGAAGCATCGGACATGGCCGGTTTTCCAATCGAAGTCGCAACTAAAATCAAAACGTTATCCCCCTATCTGTTTGCCGCCATCGACGAGATGAAGTCCACGGCGACGCCGATGGCGTCGACTTCATCGACCTCGGTATCGGCGATCCGAATTTGCCGACCCGGCTCCAATTGTGGAAAGCATCGGCACTGGCGGCGAAGAACACGAAACCCCATCGATCTCCCTCCTCTGAAGGGATGATGAGGTTCCGGGAGGCCGTCGCCGACTGGTACAAGCGGCGGTTTAACGTCACGGTCGAATCCGCCCCACGAAGTGGTGACCCTCATTGGATCGAAGGGAAGGGATCGGTCACATTCCCTCGATTCCGTCACCCGGCGATGTCACCCTCGTCCCGAGCCCCGGCTACCCCGGTATAAAATCGGCACCAGTTTCGCCGGAGGCGTCTCGCCCCTCATGCCGCTCACGAAGCAGAACGGGTTTCTGCCGGATCTGAATGCCATCCCGAAAGACGTGGCGAAAAAGGCGAAGTTGATGTGGCTGAATTCCCCGAACAACCCGACCTCGGTCATCATGAACAAGATCTCAAGCGAGTGGTAGCCTTTGCCCAGGAAAACCAAATCATCGTCTGCCACGACGCGGCCTACTCGGAAATTTTCTACGACGGCAAGCCTCCTGCGAGCTTCATGGAAATTGATGGGGCGAAGGACGTTGGCGTGGAGTTCCATTCGCTCTCCAAGACCTACAACATGACGGGCTGGCGTATCGGGTTCGTCGTCGGCAACAAGGATGTCTTGGCCGCGCTGGGCAAGGTGAAGAGCCAGCTGGACTCGGGCGTGTTCGAAGCCGTGCAGGCCGCAGGGATCACGGCCCTACAACTGGATGACTCCGTGACCGACGGGCTTCGAAAGATCTATCAGGAACGACGCGACACCCTCGTCCCGGGTCTCAAGCAACTCGGTCTTGAAGTCGATCCGCCTCCGGCCGCCTTCTATATCTGGGTCACGGTGCCGAAGGGATACACCTCCGCGTCCTTCACCGCTCACTTGCTGGAGAAGGCCGGAATCGTAACGACACCGGGCAACGGATTCGGCGCACCGGGTGAAGGATATATTCGGATGACCGTGTGTACATCGAAAGAAAGACTGGCGGAGGCGGTTTAGCGTGTACGAAGGCGGGGGTCTGAGGCGAGCGCTGGGGGGAGAGAGAAAACATGGGGAAGGGAGACGGTGTACATCGGCTTCGGCTCGAACGTCGGCGATCGGCTCGATTTCTGCGATCGAGCCGTGACGCTGAGCTTGCTGCCGCATTCCCAAGTCATAGGCGTGTCACTGCTCTATGAAACCGAGCCCGTGAACGATCATGCCCATCCGGGGGACGGGTGGTTCTTGAACGGCGTCGTGCAGATCGAGACCGATATCACGCCGCAGAGCCTCCTGGCCATCATCCGGGAGATCGAGCGCTCCCTCGGCCGGGATGAGGACGATAGAATAAGGCCCCCCGGCCCATCGATCTGGACATTTTGTTCTATGGCCAACGGATTATCAATGAACCTGATCTCGTGGTGCCACACCCTCGAATGCACCAACGCCGGTTCGTCCTCATGCCCTTGAGCGAACTCGATCCGCTGCTCCTGCATCCGTCTCTCCATCGCACCATTGGCCAATTTCTCGCCGAGGCCGGGAAGCAGCCTGAGGTCCGGCTCCTGTTTCCCGAGCCCTGCTCGACCCGATATGGGTCTCGCCCTGCTTGCAGCCGGCCTCCAGGCTCATGAAGATTATTCGCACCGCACGATCCATGACTGCATGGAGCGAGCAATTGCGCCGGGAAACTCTCCCATCGGATTCGTTCCCACGATGGGCGCGCTAGTCGATGGCCACCGTTCCCTCATCCGAGCCGCACGATTACGCTGTGATGCCCTCGTCGGTGCGTATCTTCGTGAACCCGGCACAGTTCGGCCCGAGCGAAGACTTCTCTCAGTACCCTCGCCCGATTGCCCGCGATCGTGTGCTGTGTCGCGAAGAAGGGGTGGATGTAATTTTTGAACCGACGCCTCAGGCGATGTACCCCGAAGGCTTTCAAACCATCGTGACGGTGCCAACGCTTGCGCGCCGATGGGAAGGAACAGCCCAGCCTCATCACTTCGCCGGCGTCGCCACGGTGGTGGCGAAACTTTTTGGAATCGTGCGACCCCATCTCGCTTTGTTCGGCCAGAAAGATTACCAACAGGCAGCGGTGGTGAAGCGGCTTGTCACCGACCTGAATCTTGGGGTGACCATCGACATCCGGCCAACCATACGGGAGCAGGACGGGCTCGCGATGAGTTCTCGCAACCGGTACCTCTCCCCTAATGACCGCCAGGCTGCCACAATCCTCTACCGAGCTCTCCAGGCCGGTCACCAGGCCATTGAGGTAGGAAAAGGGGCCGCTTCGACGGTCGAGCGCATCATGCGGCAGACGGTCGAGCAAGAGCCAACGGCCCGCATCGAGTACCTTTCCCTGTGCGACCCGGCAAGCCTGGAACCGCTCGAGCACGTTGAACGCAGCGCCCTGTTACTCGGCGCAATCAGAATCGGCTCAGTCCGCCTCATCGATAATATGGTCGTGACGGCGTCGGTTCGGACGCGGCGCTAGCGAGCCGCACCGGTCACGCGTGGGAGGTGAGATGGGGACTTTGGCTGACCAAGAGCCCGAGGACGACCTGACTCAGACGGCGGTGATATTCCGGTAGAACCTCCAGAAAACGGAAACCCATCGATGACGGGCGAACGGAGCAGACCATCGCCGTTTCAATACGGATCATTTCCTCCTCCATGGTTGGCTTCAACAGCAATCCGACAAAAGCCCCCTTCGAGAGCCCCGTCGTCTGCACAGTGCAGCCATCCATCGAAATGTCGGTGATTCGGTTGGTCAGGTCCGGCTGACTGCGATCGAGGATCTGGGCCTCGATGGAGGCAGTGAGGCGTGTGTACTGACGCCGGTCAAACGCCTGCGTATTGTGACGCGCAGCGGAAGAGAATGCGCGAAAGCGATTCGTGCAGAGCTGGCATCGAAACGGAAACACATTGACGAGGCTCAACAGCCGCTCGACCGCGCCCTCCTGGTAGGTCACACGGACGAATGGAGCCCCGCAAATTGGACAGTGCAATTCTCTCATGATGCGGAGCGGACCTCGCGCTTGACCGGCCCCTGCTCCGCTAGAATCGGTTCGATGCGCGCCGGCGAGTACGTGGACGGCTTCACCCATTTCCGTCTTCACGCTTGTAACCGCCAACCTTGCTCATGTTGGACCGATGTACTTCTCAAAGACCGGATCCATATCGATGCCATAGGACACCGCCGTGCCGTAGACGACGTAGAGCAGGTCGGCCATCTCCTTAGCAATGGGACGACAGATCGTCTGAGGCAAGCGCCTCTTTCAACTCGTCGAATTCTTCCTGAATGAGTCTTACACGTAATTCGCGCGTCTTGCCAGTCGACGACCGTCGGAGCTGGATTGACGACAATATCGAAGGTCCGGTGGAAGGCGTCCACCATTGCCTGCTCGTCGGTCATCGGGAACTCCTCATTCGCTCTCAAAGGGTAACGCCTTGCGTCGAGACAATCTCGACCGGTCTAACCTCGGAAACCTCTTTGTCCGACGAGACGCCAAGTTCCTTGAACCGGCGGGCCGCAGGCAAGATTCTCCGTTCCGAGCGACCCGACCGCCTTGTTATATGCCAGGACGCTCTTCCCGAGCGCCTGCCCGACATCGTTCAAATGCTCCGTCAACACGGCCATCCGCTCGTAAAGATCTTTCCCCAACCGCCCGGCTTCCTCAGCATGCTCGGTCAACCGCTCCTGTCGCCACCCGTAGGCGACCGCCCGTAGGAGCGCCATGAGCGTCGTCGGGGTGGCAAGGACCACGCTCCGAAGAAACCCATCCTCGATGAGTCGTGGATCATGCTCGAGTGCGGCGCCAAGAAACTGTTCGCCTGGCAAGAACAGCACGACAAATTCCGGCGCTGCGCGAATTGATTCCAGTAGGCTTTCAGGCTCAACTCGTCCATGCGCGACCTGACTTGGGCGGCATGACGGCGCATGCCTTCGAGCCGCTGTTCCTCGGTCGAGGCTTCATGCGCGTCCAGATAGCCTGCCAAGACGGTCTTGGCATCCACAATGATCTGCCGCCCACCCGGCAACTGGACCACCATGTCGGGGCGAAGCCGCCCGCCGTCGACCGTGACAGACTCCTGCTCGAAAAATCGCAATACGCCACCATGCCGGCCAACTCGGCCACGCGCTTAAGCGTGATCTCACCCCATTGGCCTCGGATGGCCGGCGCGCGCAACCCCTTCACGAGATTGCCGGTCTCCGACTGCAGCCGCTGCTGCGACTCGGCGAGGAGCTTGAGATGTTGGTCGAGGCCCCCATAGGCCGCCTGGCGCGATTGCGCCAATGCCGGAGTTGGTCGTCGTATCGATGCAGCGAGTCTTCGAGAGGTTGGACCAGACTATCGATTGCCTGTTGTCGCTGGGCGAGATCGCCCTTGGCCTCAGCTTGGAGCGTTTCGAAGGAGCTGCGCGCAAGGTTCAGGAAGGCTTCGTTGTTCTGTTTGAGGGCTTCGCCGGAAAGGGCTTGGAAAGTCTCGGCCAATTCTTGTCGCGCCTGGCCCAGCAGAGTCTTTTGTTCGTTAAGATGAAGCGCTGCCTCGGCAGCCCTGGTCTCCCCGCGACCGCACGGGCCTGGGAGGCCTCCGAAGATCCTGCCTGATCTGGTCGAGGTCGACGCGATCGTGGAGTGATTGGCGGCGCAACTTTCTGCCAGCGGATGCTCCGCTGCGCCCGCGCCGGTAGTCAGCAGTTGGGCCTGCCATCTCGCGCGGACGCGGCCGCAATCCAGAACCCGACGATCAGCGCGCCGAGGAAACCCCGAACGAGTACCCCGACACCAAATGCCGTGCCGTCAATCATAAGTGACCGTCCACGTCATGCCGCCGACCTATCTGCGACCAGGTAGTTGGGTGTTGCGATGAAGAAAAAATTCCTTTGAAGAGTACGAAAACTGCCGTGAAAGGTCAAAACCACAGACGACTAATAGATCATAACAATTAGTAAACCATTCATATTGATTCGGAAGTGGTTTGTCGGGATCGATCGAGGTACTTGCACGTCAGTAAAGATATGCCCCGGGCGATCACATCGCGTTCCTTTCTTAGCAAACCAGAGATCGACTTCGTTAAGCCATGTGGAGTATGCAAATACGGTCTTGAGGCTCTGGCAGGGCAGGCCGAGTGAAACTGACTGGAGTCATCTACGATCTTCGGCGCACCGGCCATCATAACACCCTCATTCCATTTAACCCGAAACAGCGCATCGAACCAAAATTACGCGTCAACCTCCCTTCCTGCCATCATCTCCAGCCTGCTCTTGAACGATGATCTCTCCTCGCTCCGCATCCACGCTGATTCGATCGCCTTCCTTGAGCCTTGTGGTAATGCCCGGCACATTCGCGACCGTCGGCAATCCGTACTCGCGGGCGATAATCGCCCCATGTGACAGTGTCCCGCCCATTTCAGCGACCAGCCCCGCTGCCACGCCGAACAACGGTGCCATGCCTGGGTCGATGACCGCAACCACGAGAATGTCGCCTGCGCTCACCCTACTCCAGTCGGCCGGAGATCGCACCAGCCGGACAGGTCCTGTCGCCCTTCCGGCGCTGATGGGAATCCCGCGAAGCACTCGGTCCGCTCCCGACCATGCATCTGCTCCCTTCTCGTTCATCGACTCGACTAATCCATCACGAAGAGTATTCGGGACCGTGACCTCGGCGTGGCGGAGTCGCTCTACTCTGCGGAACGAAGCAGCGCTCGCCAGTCCCGAGGGATGCCGCTAAACAGTTGTTCCTGTTCCTCGAGCCGGATAAAGAATATGTCTTCGGCATCGTCGAATAACCCGCGCTCCACAAACAGAGCTCCGGCCCGAAGCAGCAAATTCCTGGCAGCAAGGGAGTAATACATCAGATGGTGCCGATTCGCCTCCCGCAACGCAAAGTAGCGACAGAGTCGCCGAAGTCTCCCCCCACGAGAAGCTGACCCATCGATGAACACGCCAGCCGAAGCGTCTCTTGATTTCCCGGACTGCGTCATTCCGAACGGCTGCCTGCCGCGCCACGATCTCGGAGGGCGATCCACTTCCCGTTGTCCGGAGTTGCCTGCGCAGTACCTCAAGCACCAGCTCCTGCTGGTCAAGACAAACCTCGGCGACATGATGACGGATTCGCCCATTCCTCGGTGACCGTAGTCTTCTATGTAGCGATCAAACGAGTGGAGAAAGTCGGTGTCCTGAAGCGCGCCGCGGAACGAGCTCGACTCCCACTCCTCAGCTGTCAGCAGTGCCCGACATCGCGGGTCGTCGCGCGCCATCTCGGCAAGCTCCGCCAGTCGAATAATCTGTTCGGCACTGATTGCATGGGCCTGGCCCTGCAGCGCCCCGTTCAGAAGCCCTTGCCAGCCTTCACCGAGCCGCGCGGCAACAAGTACCCGAGGGCTTGCAACATTGCGTGACTCCACCCGCAATGCCGAACGTGAGTTCATTCTCCTCAAGCCGCTGATTCAACCGATCCAGCCGCTCCTTGACTTCGGCCAGGGACATTCCCTGAGCCAGGTACGGACTATGGTTTGCCGCCATCTGTTTCATTTCTTCAGGACGCACCACGACCTTGCTTGGCCGCTCGTCTGACGGACCACGAGATCAGAATGCCGGCTCGTAGCATGGACCACAGACCAAGCGGCTCAACCTTGGGGGCCGCAACAGAGCCTCACCCCCCATATGATCGGCCAGGATCGAGGTATCACCTCTGAGCTGCCCGACGATCGAATGCATCAGCGTGACGTTCAGGAAGGGCCGGCCATGGACAATCCGAACCGAGGAGACGCCGGAAGGAATCCGACAACCTAACCGGCGATAGGGCGTGATGAAGAATAATTCCATGAACCGTTCGAGGAACGACAACCCCCGGGGCTAGGCAAATTCCGGCATCGTTTCTTTGAAATTTGTGCGCGACCACTCGCAGCCCTCCTGCGTCAACCCCCGCGCTGGCGCCACCACCGTCACCGGCCTGGCCTGGAGCAACCAAATCCCCTGGTCATCGATCGCCCACTCCACATCGACCGGATGCTTAATGTCCGTTCGATGCGCTTTGCGAGGCGGGTCAGCTCGATCAACTCTTCATCAGTCAGGGACGATCGGTTCCTGGCATCCAACAATAACGGCTCATCCTGCACCCCGTCCATTCCGAGCCGTTGCGCGGCCCGCTTCATGGCAACCTGCCTGCTCAGGATGGTGACCGCGTCCGATACTTGGTCGAACCTCATTAGGTACTGATCCGGCATGACAGCCCCGCCTACCAAGGCCACCGCAAGACCAGGCACCGCATTGATCGTCACCTGATCGGTGCGACCGGTCACGGGATGGATCGAGTAGGTCACGCCGGCAGCCAACGCCTTGATGACCGGCTGGATCACTACCGCCATGGCCGGCCCCTCCTCTGCACCGCCGGTTCGCAGGTGATACTCCATAAGCTTCTCGTCCCACAGAGAGACCCAGCAGTCCTGTATAACGCGCGTCACCCCTTCCAGAGATACACCGAGTTCGGTGTGATAGAGCCCCGCAAAACTCCTCACCGCTGCATCTTCGTTGGTGGCTGAAGACCGGACAGCCCAACGCTGACAAGACGGCTGGTTCAATCGTCTCAGTTCTTGAATGATCACGACCCCCATCTGTTCCGGGAATCGAGATTCGCGAATGGCAGTTCGACAACGGCCAAGAATCCTGTGCCGTTCAGCTCCGGCTGCACGAACAGCCAGGCACCAGATCTCTCTGGCATCAAGACCGATCGCACGCAGGGCTTCATGGTACGCATCGGTTGTCACGCAAATCCCGCAAGGGACATGAAATCCCTCTGCGAGAAGACGGGCTAAGCCAGTGGCTTTCCCACCGACGAGCGACAGATCGGTGCAGGCTTCAAGTTGAAGCACAAGAGAAGATGTCATGGATCGGATAGTACCTAGAGGGCAAGTAGGAGGTAAAGGTCATTTACGTTCGTGCCGGTGGGACCAGTGAGGATGAGCTGATGGAGTCTCTTCATTGCGGGGTAGGTGTTGTGGCGCTTCAACGCGCTCTTGAGATCCACGGAGAGGCGCTGCGC
Source organism: uncultured Nitrospiraceae bacterium (assembly GCA_963726635.1). GTDB lineage: Bacteria > Nitrospirota > Nitrospiria > Nitrospirales > Nitrospiraceae > Palsa-1315. Next base: position 85,819 of record CAVSCZ010000005.1, on the reverse strand, counting down.
GCGGGCCACGGTGTCACCGTCAACAGTTGCGCCAGCCGCGTCGGTCGGACCGTCGGTGCCATCAGTGCCGATCGCCACCACCCACACCTTGGCCAGACCGGCGATTTCCAGAGCGGCAGCGGCAGCGAATTCTTGGGCTCGCCCGCCCCTTCCACTTCCCGTAACGGTCACAGTGGTTCTCCACCAGCCACTATGCAACAGGGCCTCTGCAGTGGTTTGCCCTCGCGCACAATACTCCTCGCCATGGAGCCAAACCGCTTCCCGCTTCTCGGGCCTCCCCGGTCAAGGCCAGCGTATGCACGAGGGTTCGAAGCCCTGCCTCCCTGGCCTGCGCTGGTGACAGCCGTGACGGCCGCTTCATTGTTCCCGACGATGTGATGATGGACTCGACGAAGGAGGGAGGAGCCGGGCTTCGGAGTTTCCCTCGACGAATCCCTGACATCCACGGTCGAGATGCTTACGCACTCGTCGAGGAACCGCCCGCCAGATGCGGTAGCGTTTCAGAATCGAGACAGCGTCCTGATAAGTCGTGGGGTCTGGGGCTGTCGGTCCTGACGCAATAGCGCTGAGGTCTGCCACCCAACACATCGGAGAGAATGAGCGTCACAATGGTGGCTTCGGTCAATTCGGCGAGACGTCCGCCTTTGATGCGCGAGAGATGTTCGGCACGGTATCGATTTCGCGGATGGTCGCGCCGCAACGCAGGAGTCTCTCTGTGGTCCGCTGCTGTCGGCTAACGTAATCCCTATCACCGGGGCCGGGAGTAAACTGGAGGCACCGCCCGACAGGAGCACGATCAAGAGGTCGCGCCGATCGAGCTCTGCCGCTATGGCACAGAGTTTGGCGGCCGCTCCGACCGGGGCGGTCGGGGACTGGGTGGCCGGCTTCGGCAAGAATGATACGTTTCATCGACAGACCATGGCCGTGCTTCACCACGACAAACCCACTGTGAACCAGCGACCCAGTCGCTGTTCCACCGCACGAGCCATCGGGGCCGTAGCTTTCCCGGCTCCGACCACGACCACACGCTCATAGCGGTTCAGGGCATACCGACGCCGGCCGATGATCAGCTCCGCTCCGTCCCTGGAGATGGCGCGACCGACCGCCGCATGGGCGTCGACCGCAGCCAGTCCTCGAACGATTAATTTCTTCAGAAGTGGCCGGATAGGAGAGGGAGGAATCTGCATCACGCTGGCGACGGATTAGGGAGTCTTGTCTTGCTTAAAGCAACGAGTTGGGCAGGTCTGCCGCGGGACTCTCATCTGATAGGTCCCGCGTGGGAGCACATCCTTCTTGAATTCAGGATTCAGCATCTTCAGTTCCAGGAAGAGGTCCCATACTCCTCGGCAATCGAGGTGAGGGCTCGTTGGGAATCTTTCACGTTGATGGTGACGGTTTCGGTATCCATCGGCATGTACAGGTCTTTTTTGCTGAGCCCGAAGTACTTCTCCGGCTGCGAGTAGATCTCCTTGGCGGCGATGATTCTCGGAACATAGCGCATCGTTTCACGTGGCCCGTGCATCTTCCAATAGTCGGTAATATTCTGTTCCTTCAATAACCGACGAACTCGTTCTTCGCCGGCATTGTACGAAGCCATAGCCATGAACCAATCGTTCTGCTTGAAATCCTTCAAATAGACGCAATACTCGACTGCCGCCTCCGTCGACATTTCTAAATTGCGTCGATCGTCGCGGACCGCGTCGCTCTTGAGACGATAGCGTCGTCCGGTGGAGGGGATGATCTGCCACGGCCCCGACGCTTTCGCCTTTGAACAGGCGGCCGCGACGCACTTGCTCTCCACCAGTAACATATACTTAGGTCGTCCGGTAACCCGGCTTCGGCCAACTGTTTTTCGGCTGGAGGGAAACAGCGTCCGGTACGTTTTGCCAGAATGATACCTTTCGCCCTGGTCTTCGAAGACTGATAGAACTCATACTCGACGTGTTCACGCACCTGCCAATTATCGAGCGGGACCGGCTGACCAGCAAAGGTCAGTTTGTCGGGCAGCTTAAATGAACTGAGGAAGTAAGCGCTCTCCTCTCGCTCAACCTCCGGCAGGATGACGAGGCGACCCTCGACTCATCGGGGTCTCGAGAGGGTCGACCGAGCACCGGGTCACGATCTGGCTCTCCCATCGGCTCCGGATCGAACCGTGCTCTCCTTCGCCTCGGGATGTTCGGGTTGCGTCTGTGCTCCTGTCGGAATCGGAAGCGTGACTGCCATCCACAACCCACTGAGCACCAGTGCTCGCCGAAACCACGTCGTCATGCTAATCCTGCCTCCAACACACGGTGATCAATCCAGAGTTGCGTCCTTATGCTAACAGCATGGCGAGAGAGCGGCAAGCATGATCAACTTTCAGATCCGTGCTAGACTGCGCCAACTATGCGTGCGCTCACCCTTCTCAATGATCGCATCATCCACTGCACCGCCTGTCCACGGCTTGTCACCTACCGGGAGGCGATCGCCGCAGAGAAACGGAGGCAGTTTGAGGCTGGACTTACTGGGGGCGTCCGGTTCCTGGATTCGGCGACTCTCAGGCCCGCCTCTACGTACTCGGGCTCGCGCCAGCCGCCCACGGCGGCAACCGAACCGGACGGGTCTTTACAGGCGATCGCAGCGGGGACTGGCTGTATGACGCCTTACATCGATTCGGCTTCGCCAATCAAGCCGGCTCTCACCACCGGGATGATGGGCTGAAGTTATCGGATTGTTATATTGGCGCCACCGTCCGCTGTGCGCCGCCAGACAATAAACCGGCCCCGGAAGAGTTCAAAGCCTGCCGCCCCTATCTGCGGGAAGAACTCCGGTTGTTACGGAAGATCCGAGTGGTTGTGGCGCTGGGCAAGATTGCCTTCGATCACTATTTGAAAGCCTGTCGCGATGAGGGGTTGCAGCTTCCCTCTCCGATCCCGAAGTTTTCCCACGGAATCGTCCGCCGACTTCCGTGGGGTATTACACTGATCGGCTCATACCATCCAAGCCAGCAAAATACCTTCACCGGACTATTGACCAGACCGATGTTTCAACACATTTTCGAGACGGCTCGACAGCGACTCACCGAACCTGCAGGCACGAAAGCCAGTTAACAGGCCCTACTTCTTGGTCTGTGCGTCCCAGTCTGCCAGGAACTTCTTAAGTCCGTTATCGGTCAGCGGGTGTTTCACCATCTGCTGAAAAATCAAGAAGGGCATCGTACAGATATGACCGCCGGCCAGCGCAGCCTCAACCACGTGCTGAGGATGGCGCACGCTGGCCACCAGGACCTGGGTTTTATAGTCGTAATTGCGGTAGATGGTCAGAATCTGACGGATGAGTTCCATCCCGTTTGAACTGATGTCGTCAAGCCGACCGATGAAGGGCGAGACGCACCAGGCACCGGCTTTCGCCGCGAGAAGCGCCTGGGTTGGAGAAAAGCACAATGTGACGTTCACCTTGATGCCCTCGGCAGTCAATCTCTTGGTGGCCTTCAACCCCTCCGCTATCAAGGGCACCTTCACCACAATATTCTTGTGGATCTTTGCGAGTTCCTTCCCTTCCTTGACCATGGCATCGGCTTCGAGACTGACGACCTCCGCGCTGACCGGTCCATCCACGATATTGCAAATCTCGACAAGGACCTCACGAAACACGCGGCCTTCTTTCGCCACGAGCGATGGGTTCGTGGTGACGCCGTCCAAGAGACCGAGACTGGCGGCTTCCTCAATTTCTTTTTCGCTGGCGGTATCAAGATAGAATTTCATGGTCGTATCCTTTCATGCCCCGGTCACATTGGCCGAGTTCATCATGGCTGAACATATTCTAGGGGAGAAGCCTCCTCCGATACAACGGATTCTTAGCGAAGCCGGTTTGACAGGCTTCCGGACGACGGCTAAAATCCTTTCGTCAACGGAATGATGCGCGACGCGTTCGCCCCATCGTGATTGAAACTGATCGGGAGATATCTTATGAGACGATCTGCGTGGATCGTCCTCGCTGTCTGCTCCTGAGTGCCTGTGGGGGAGGCAACCCCTATTTGGAAGCCTCCCTCAAACCAGCCGAACTCCAAGGCAAAGACAAGGCCTGGTTCGAAAAGAACTGGGGCACCCCTGATGGGAAAGCCCCCGGTTGGTTTGGCAAGGAAAAGTGGACCTACTATCGAATCGCCGGAGGGAAAGTCCGGCCCCCCCCTCTTTAACTTCTCCCCCAATCAATGCCAGATCACACTCACATTCGATAAAGAAGAGAAGCTCTCCGATTATAGTTACTCGGGCTGTTAACCGGCGAGCTGTTGCTGGAACTTGTGTGCGCACGATCGACTGCAGAAGTAATAGGTCTGGCCTCCGATATCTTCCGTTACCGCCGCTCCTCTTGGAACATATACCAGGCAGACGGGATCCTGGACCATCTGATCCTTGTTGGGAGATAGGCGCTCCGGCTGGCCCTGGCCTTTAAACTCTCGAAGAGCCCGCCGCAGGAGAAAATACAGGACCGTAAGAAGCCCGAGAATGAGGATAATTCTATACATAGTGGTGGTCTCTTTGTGATGCCACAATCCTATGGGACAGCATCACCCCTGTCAAGGACTCCATAACCTGTTCTGCTTGATAAATCAGAGGGGTCCCATTTTGACCCTCTGCTCAAATGGCCTACCACGCTCGGACGGGAAGGTCTATTTCCCCAGTAGACCTAGTACTTCAGATGGATATGCTTCCATTTCCTCGAGTGTTAGCATGACGCCATGATGACATGTGATAAGTGCCGCGGGGCGATGTTACCGGAACGGGCAGTGGATCTGAACGCAGGACTTGCAATCACAGTGTTTGCGTGTTTGAACTGTGGTCGCCGGAAATCAGCGGGTCAGGAACCTCGGCCAATTACCGCAAGACATTAACCCGCGCTATGACAGAACCGATCCCGCTCACGTACGACGAGCATAAGGCAGCTGAGGCCGCCCTTTCGTGGGTATCCGTCCGATGCTGACTGGACGGACTCCGCCTAAGGCATTTATGCCCGTTAATCTGCGGCGATGGCCCAACGAAGAACCACGGCTCTCAATCTCGTAGCCAAGCGAGACCTTGAAGAAGTCGGTCGGTAAGTCGTGTTATGTGCTCCTGCCCGCAACCTCACGCGAGATCCTGAGGTCACCCTGCTCAACAGTCCATTCCGCTATCGCATGATCAGCACGACATCAGAACACCAGACCATCGCCTGCCGATCGTGCCTAACCTCGATGCGACCTCCCTCCCGCTCAACACGATAGTCGCTCCCTCATCTCTCAAACTTCTTGGTTGCTCTGAATCAACGGCGCTCCGGCTGAGGGGCCGTCGCGACAGCAGATGGCTGCTGCTCAGATTTCTCGATCTGGGGGCTGAGAACAGGGAAGAAAACTATCGAAGACTCAGCACATCCATCATGTCGTACAGGCCCGGAGGCTGTTGAACCACCCACCGAGCGGCACGCAGAGCGCCTCCCGCGAAGGTATCTCTGCTGCTCGCTCGATGCGTGACTTCGATGCGCTCCCCCATCCCGCCAAAGAGAATCGTGTGGTCTCCGACGATGTCACCGGCACGAATGGTTTGAATCCCGATCTCACCTTTTTTCCGTTCCCCGATGAGACCTTTTCTGGCATAGACACCGACCTGATCCAGATCGCGGCTCACGGCTTTCGCCAAGACTTCCGCGATCTTAAGCGCCGTCCCGCTCGGCGCATCTTTTTTGAGACGATGATGGGCTTCGATCACCTCGATGTCATATTCGTCCCCCAGCGTTTTCGCCATCTCGCTGATGACCTTGTAGATCAGATTAACCCCGACGCTCATGTTGGGGGACAACACGCAGGGGACTTGGCCCGCGAGCGATTTCAGCTCTTCGAGCTGGGAAGCGGAAAACCCCGTCGTGCCGATCACCATGGCCCGCCGGTGTTGCGCCACCACTCGCAGATGATTCAAGGTCGCTTCAGGAGCGGAGAAATCGACGACCACTTCGCCTCGGTTAAGAAGCGCCGCAAGATCCTCGGTAATCGGAATGCCCGCGCGGCCACAGCCTGCCGTCTCCCCGGCGTCCTCACCCAACGCGTCATGGCCCTTCCCTTCGATCGCACCGGCAAGCGTCAGGGCGGTAGAATCCTTGATGAGTGCAACCAGTCGACAGCCCATGCGACCGGCAGCCCCTGCAACAATCACGTTGATCATAGAATAATCACCTGGGCCAGGACCATTCTGGCTAAATGAGACCTGCGTCCTTTAAGGACTGCGTGAGTTGGTCCTTTGTCTCAGTTGCCATGGCACAGAGCGGCAAGCGCAACTCCGGATCGATTTTCCCCATCATGCCCAGCGCGGTTTTCACCGGAATCGGATTGGTCTCGTAGAAGAGTGCGGTAAAGAGCGGCGACAAAGCAAAATGAATCCGCCGTGCTTCCTCCATCTGCTCCACTCAAGAAGGCCTTGACCAATTGAGCCATCTCGGATGGGACGACGTTCGACGCCACGCTGATGACACCTTTCCCTCCGACTGCCATGATGGGCAACGTCAAGGCATCATCTCCGGCAAGGACCGTCATCCGGTCGCCGCACGTACTCGCAATCTCAGAGGCCTGTTGGACTGACCCACTCCCCTCTTTGATCCCGACAATGCTCTGTAGCCCACAGAGCCTCGCCACAGTGGAAGGCAACATGTTCACGCCCGTCCGTCCGGGAATGTTATACAAAATCTGCGGAAGATCCACGGACTCCGCGATAACTTTGTAATGTCGGTACAGCCCCTCTTGCGTCGGCTTGTTGTAATAGGGCGTGATTATCAACGCCCCGTCGGCTCCCGCCTCCTTGGCGTGCTTCGTGAGGGATACCGCTTCTGCCGTGCTATTAGAGCCGGTCCCGGCAATCACGGGGACACGTCGGTTGACCACTTCGACAGTCAACTCGACCACGCGGTGGTGCTCCTGATGTGAAAGGGTAGCGGATTCGCCGGTGGTGCCGCAGGGCACAATCCCATTCGTCCCGTTGGCAATTTGCCACTCTATGAGGTCGCCGAAGGCCCGTTCGTCGACCTTGCCATTCCTGAACGGGGTCACAATGGCAATCAATGCACCTGTAAACATACTGACTCCTTCGCCGAGAACGCGTCTGCCACGCCCACTCTTCAGTCTAGAAATGCCGGAATCGTTTCGCCCTTTACCAAATCGTCGTAGGTCTCCCTGGCCTTGATGACGTGGATCTCCCCTTCTTTGATCAAAACCTCCGGTACTCGTGGCCGCGAATTGTAATTGGAAGCCATCACAAATCCATAGGCCCCCGCACTCATCACCGCAAGCATGTCACCCGGGTTGACTTCCGGCAGCGACCGGTCCTTCGCCAGAAAATCGCCCGACTCACAGACCGGACCGACGACATCCACATTGTGCTTGGGCCGTTTCAGTACCGCCTCTGATAAGGGACGAATCTCGTGATAGGCCCCGTAGAGGCTCGGTCTGATCAGGTCGTTCATCGCCGCATCGACGATTATAAACCGTTTCGCTTCGCCGTCCTTCCGATACAACACCTTCGTCACGAGAATGCCGGCGTTGCCGACGATGACGCGTCCCGGCTCCATGATGAGGGTGACATTCAAATCCCGCAGGAGCGGCAACACAGCATCCGCAAGATCCTGCGGCAGCGGTGGCATTTCGTCAGAGTAGGTAATGCCAAGACCGCCGCCGATATTGACGTACCGGATGTTGATGCCCTGAGCCTTCAAGGCTCCGACCAGCTTCACCACTTTCTTCACGGCCTCAACGAACGGCGTAACTTCCGTCAATTGCGATCCAATATGCTTATGAACCCCGACAACATCGATGTTGGCGAGCGAGGAAGCCAGCGTGAACTCTTCGAGCGCCCGATCAGCGGCGATCCCGAACTTGCTCTTCTTGAGACCAGTCGAAATGTACGGGTGCGTTTTCGGATCGATGTCGGGATTGATGCGCAAGGCGACCCTCGCCTTGGTCCCGACGGAAGCTGCCACCTCATTAATCGCCTGCAACTCAGCCGAAGATTCGACATTGAACATGAGGATGTCGGCCTTCAAGGCCTCGCGAATCTCCCCGGCGTTCTTGCCGACGCCCGCGAACACGATCTTTGAGGGTGGAACGCCCGCCTTGAGTGCCCGAAAGAGTTCGCCGCCGGACACAATATCCACCCCACTCCCCTCCTTTGCCATGAGACGGAGGATCGCAATATTGGAATTGGCCTTCATGGCGAAAGCGATCACATGGGGCAGGCTCTTAAAGGCCCCATCATACGCCCGAAAATGACGAACGAGAGTCGCGTAGCTGTATATGTAGCAGGGCGTGCCAACCTCTTTCGCGATCCGGCTGACCGGCACCTGTTCACAATACAGTTCGCCCTGTCGGTACTCGAAATTATGCATCCTGCAAATCCTCATTGAGAAGTTCGAGGCCTGCGAGCGAGAGGCCCTGCAACGAGGCCTCGAAGGCGTCTTTAAACTTGCGGTAGCGGACTTTCACATGCGGTATCGCGATCTTTATCGCGTCTGAATCCAGCAACGCCTTGAGGGCGTCGGGCGTCGCCAGCTTAAGGTGCTCGAAATTGACGATGATATCCATGCGCGCCTGATCGGCCGCGTCCTTGATCCGTTTGATGAGTTCCTGCGCATTCAGCCGATCGAGGGTGCCCTCGAGATCCACAAACAACGCCGCAAACTTGTCGTGCCGTTTGGCCTTGATGTTGAGCACCAGGTTTTGTGCCGAGAGCGCGTTCGGATCGAAGCGCTGTTTCAGTGCATAGAGCGCGCTAGGAATCAATTGCTCCTTGTCCAACACCGGGAGCTTCGCTTGGAGATTCTTCAACACCCCCGCGAGCGGCGACAGGGACCCTTTGGGACAGGATCGCTTGACCAACTTCCGGAACTCCCGATTCATCTCCCATCGCGGAATAAGCCGCTGACTCGTGCCCGACAGTCGTTTCCAGATCGACGGAAGCGAATAAAACTGGTGGTTTGCCCAGTGGAAGCCTTCCTGTAGTTGTTCGGGCGTCATCCGGCTCGGCTGATACACCACATGCTTGCCGTCGTACTTCGCCCAGTCCTTATCAAAGATACGACCAGCCTTTTCGTAGCGGTCGAACAGCGCCGTACCAGGAAGGGGTGTCAGCACGTTAAAGTAAGCCAGCTCCACTTGGTTCTTCGTCAAGAAGTCGACGGCCCGTTCGAACACGGACTCATCGTCGCTGTCGAACCCGAACACGATCCCGGGATTCACCATGATCCCGTAATCGTGGAACATCTTGATCTCCTGGGAGAACTTCTGGACTCGGTTGAACGGCTTGTTCGTTTCCTCCAGAGAGTCTTCATCAAGCGATTCCATCCCGACGAAGACCGACACGCAGCCGCTCTCGGCCGCAAGCTTGACCATCTCCTCGTCGTCAGCCAGGAACAGCGTGGACTGGCAGCCCCACTTGATCTTGAGCGGCTTCAACGCGGCCCAGAGCTCACGACAATAGGCACGGTTGCTGTTGTGCAAGTCATCGACAAACGCGACGATGCCGCCGTCCTCGATTCCCACCCGAATCCGAAGCGCGGTGACGAAGGCGTTCCACAGAGGCTCGTCGCGTAATCGCTCGACCAACTCACTGCGAATCCATCGCTGTACATTTCGAAGTTCCGTAACCACTTCCTGCACCGGCCGACGCCGCGTGGTCTTTCCATTAAACGGGGATACGCTACAGAACTCGCAGTCGAAATGGCACCCTCGGGTCGTGAAACTACACTGTCTCGTCATGTACGAGTCAGGGCTCAGCAATTCGACACGGGGGCTCTTGTACTGTTCCAGCGAGGGGAACGAGGTCATTTTATACATGCGCTGCATCTTGCCCGCCTCATAGTCCGCGACCAACTGCGGCCAGAGATCTTCGGCTTCTCCACAGATGATCGCGTCGGCATACCGAAGCGCTTCGTCGGGGCAGTAGGTGGGATGGACGCCCCCCATGACGATCGTCTTGCCTCGCCGGCGAAATTCCGTTGCGATCTCGTAGGCGCGAGGAGCGTAGCAGGTCATGATGGAGAGGCCGACGATGTCACAGGGATAGTCGAAATCGATGTCTTGAACTGCTTCATCGACCAGAGCGACCTCCCAATTCTCCGGCGTGTAGGCCGCAATCGTCGGCAAACTCAGCTTGGGAAACCACACCGCGCGTCGTTCCGAAGCGGTCAACCGATAAGGGTTATCGCGCGGATAGGGATCGACCAGCAACAGCCGCTTGCCCAGCGTCTGCTTGGCCGGTGTTGCCTGCTCAACGGACTGACCGTGCCACGTGGGTTGAATAAGTTCCATGAGTTGATCCTCCTCACCTCTATCCGGTTATCCGGCTAGACAGGTCCGGTAGATGATGGCTCCATCATGACTAACGAGTTCCCACTGGTCGTAACGGGGGAAGGTTGACATCCTGCCCCTGTAGCATTGGGTCCGGTGGAGGCTCGACGGATTCGTCTGCCGCTGCGGCCTCACGCTGTTTCTCCTCAAGCGCCTCCAACTTCTTTTGCCGCTCAATAGTCGGATTCACGCCGACATTTTCAGGAGGAACCGGCGGCCCCACGACCCCGCACCCGACCAACAGTCCCGTTATCGCACCAGCCAAGACAGACGTGACAGTCTGCACGCACGCATTTCATGAGAGCATCCGCTCGAGTTCTTTGATGCGTTGTTCCACCCGCGTTCGGGCAGTTCCGCCTATCTGAGACTTACGGTCGATCGCGGCAGTGACCGTCAACCGAGCGAATAAGCCCTTTTCAATTCGAGCGGAAAATTCCCGCAACTCCTCGAGCGAGAAGTCCGTAAGTTCACGGCTTTGATCCAGTGCGGCCCGCACCAATCGGCCCGTGATCGCATGCGCCTCACGAAAAGGCACCCCTCTGGTCACAAGATAGTCCGCAACCTCCGTGGCCAGCATCCCACCACCCTGAACCGCCTGCTTGAGGACATCGCGGTTCACGGTGAGTCGGCGCATCAGTTCCGTCAAGACCTCCACAGACGCGGTGACGGTATCGAGAGCATCAAAAAGTGCCGGCTTATCCTCTTGGAGATCTCGATTATAACTCAACGGCAGGGCCTTGAGGGTAGTCAACAGATTGACCAAATGTCCATAGACACGTCCCGTCTTGCCCCGCACCAGTTCCGGCACATCGGGATTCTTCTTCTGCGGCATCATACTGCTGCCCGTACAGAACGCATCGGGAAGCTCGACGAATTGAAACTCCTGGGATGACCAGAGAATCAATTCTTCACTCAGCCGGGACAGATGCATCATCGTGATCGATAGTGCCGAGGCCACCTCGATCATGAAGTCGCGATCGGATACGGCGTCGAGACTGTTTTGCGTCACGGCGGGAAAGCCCAGCAGCCTGGCAGTAAACCGACGATCCACGGGGTAGTTAGTCCCCGCAAGCGCACCAGACCCCAACGGCATGACATTCAGTCGCACCGATGCATCGCGAAATCGCCCCTTGTCCCGCTCGATCATTTCCACATAGGCCAATAGATGATGAGCAAACAGCACCGGCTGGGCACGCTGTAGATGGGTATAACCCGGCATGGCGACCGTTCGATTCGCCTTTCCCTTCGCCACCAAGACCCGCTGAAAGTTTTCTAGATATGCCACAAGCTGACTGAGTTGATCCCGCAAATAGAGACGGATATCCAGCGCGACTTGGTCGTTCCGGCTCCGGCCCGTGTGCAACTTGCCGCCGATGGGACCGATCAATTCTGTCAGCCGTCGCTCAATCGCCATGTGAATATCTTCATCCTGAGGGGTGAAGCGAAAGCGACCTCGATCCAGCTCCGTCTTCACCGATTCCAGACCCCGCACGATCGTCCTGGTTTCAGCAGTGGTCAGCACCCGCGCCTTCCCCAACGTCTTGCAATGGGCGATGCTCCCCTGAATGTCATGGGCGTAGAGCCGGCGATCGACCGCCACCGAAACGGTGAACGCCTCGACGAGACGGTTCGTCTTGTGCCGAAATCGTCCACCCCACGCCTTCTCGCCTGCTGAACGCCGCGGCGGGCGTTCGCTCTGTCGCCCCATTACGAAGAAGCCTTTCGCCGTTGAGCCCGAATCGCCAGGCGGAGCGCGTTCAACCGGATAAAGCCTTCGGCATCCTTTTGCCGATAGACGTCGTCTTCTTCAAACGTCGCAATGTCGAGACGGTACAGCGAATTCTTAGACTTCCGTCCGACCACCGTACAGTTGCCCTTGTACAACTTCACACGCACGGTCCCCGAGACATCCTTCTGCGCCTCATCCATCGTTTTCTGGAGCATCTCTCGTTCCGGGCTGAACCAATATCCGTAATACACCAACTCGGCATAGCGCGGAATCAAACTGTCCCGAAGATGCAGCACCTCGCGATCCATCGTGAGCGACTCGAGCCCCCGATGGGCGGCATGCAAAATCGTCCCGCCCGGTGTTTCGTAGACCCCGCGCGACTTCATTCCGACATACCGATTTTCGACCAGATCAACGCGGCCGATGCCATGTGCGCCACCCAACTTGTTGAGGTGCGCCAGCAGCGTGGCCGGACTCATTTTCTTACCGTCGACCGCGACCGGATCACCGCCGACATAGTCGATCTCGATTTCTCGTGGTTTGTTGGGCGCCTGCTCCGGCGACACCGTCATTTGGAAAATTTCATCCGGCGGGGCCTTCCAGGGATCTTCTAGAATACCGCCCTCGTAACTCACGTGAAACAAGTTCAGATCCATGCTATACGGCTTCGCCTTCGTCGCCGTCACGGGAATACCATGTTGCTCGGCATATTCGATCAACTCACGGCGTGAACGAAAAGCCCAATCGCGCCAAGGGGCGATGATTTTGATCTTGGGATCCAGCGCCATGTAGGTCAACTCGAAGCGGACCTGGTCGTTGCCCTTCCCCGTCGCTCCGTGCGACACGGCATCGGCCCCTTCTTTCTTGGCGATCTCAATCTGCCTGCGGGCGATCAGCGGACGGGCGATGGACGTGCCAAGCAGGTAACAGCCTTCGTACACCGCATTGGCGCGCAACATCGGAAACACATAGTCTTTGACGAACACTTCCCGGAGATCCTCGATATAGATGCGCTTCACGCCCAGCTTCTGCGCCTTCACCTTGACCGCCTTGAGATCTTCCCCCTGGCCCAGATCGGCACAAAAGGCGATGACCTCGCAGTCGTAGGTTTCTTGTAGCCACTTCAAGATCACGGAGGTATCGAGCCCGCCTGAATAGGCCAGCACTACTTTCTTAATGACACGACTCATCGTTTCGTTCGACTCCTCCTGCCTAATAGGTTCGTTAAGATGGCCTTCTGCATATGCAGTCGATTCTCCGCCTGATCGATGATCACTGACTGCGGACCATCCAGCACCTCGGCACTGATTTCCTCACCCCGGTGAGCAGGTAAGCAATGCATGACGATCGCATCAGGTTTGGCGCGATCCAACAGGCGGCTGTTCACCTGATAAGGAGCCAAGACTTTTAATCTTCGCACATGCTCCCGCTCGCGTCCCATACTGATCCAGACGTCCGTGTAGATGACGTCCGCTTCTTTCGCCGCGACATGGGGATCATGGCTGATCTCGATCACGGCACCGGTTTTTGCGGCCTCCAACCTGGCCCTATCAACGACGTGTTGCTCCGGCTGATAACCTACCGGACAACCGAGAGTGATGATCATCCCCATCTTCGCTGCCGCCTCGATCAGGGAATTCGCCACATTGTTGCCGTCACCGATATAGGCGATCTTGACCCCCTTTAACCGGCCCTTCTTTTCTCGAATGGTCAGGAGGTCTGAGAGGGCCTGACAAGGATGGCTCAGGTCGGTCAACCCATTGATCACCGGCATCGTCGCTTCCCTCGCCCACTCCTCCACGATCGAATGGTCATAGGTGCGGATCACGATCGCGTCGAGATAACAGGACAGCACGCGCGCTGTATCAGCGACGCTTTCTCCGCGCGAAAGCTGGATCTCGGCCATGGGCAAAACCAGGGCGTGGCCGCCCAACTGGTTCATGCCTGCCTCGAACGACACTCTGGTGCGCGTCGATGGTTTCTGGAAGAGGAGCCCCAACGTCTTCCCTGGAAGCAGCGGATGAGGAACCCCACGCCGCTGCTTGTCTTTTAACAGGGCCGCCGACGAAAGCAAATTCTCCACCTCCGCCCTGCTGATGGCCGCGACATCCAGAAAATCTCTTTTGCCGGCCCGCATTCCTGTTGTTCGTGTGGTCATCCCTGCTGTATCCAATCGGCGGAGAAGGCCTTATGCCGCCTGCTCAGTGAAAATCCGAGAAAGCGTATCGATCAATCGATCGATTTCCAGCTGGGTGATGATTAAGGGCGGCACGAACCGAAGCACATGCTCGCCTGTCCCATTGATCAAAATGCCGCGAGCCAAGCACTCGCTCACGACGACTTTCCCTTCCATGTCGAGCTCAATCCCCTGCAAGAGCCCGAGGCCCCGCACCTCTCGCACCACCCGGTGACGCTCCTTACAGTCGGATAACCCCTTCGCGAAATACTCCCCCATCCGGCGCGCATGATCGAGTACTTGGCCTTCGAGCAGGACGCGACAGACCGCCAGGCCTGCGGCACAGGCCAGCGGATTACCACCAAATGTCGAGGCGTGACTGCCGGGCGAGAAGGCCTTGGCAACGGAGTCGGTCGCGAGGCAGGCTCCGATCGGCACGCCTCCACCCAACCCTTTCGCCAAGGTCATGATGTCAGGCTGGACCCCTAACTGCTCATAGGCAAAGAGTGTCCCTGTCCGTCCCATCCCGGTCTGCACTTCGTCGAAAATCAACAGCACGTCCTTTTTAACGCACAGAGCTCTCACCTGCTTCAAATACTCTCGATCCGCGACATAGACGCCCCCCTCACCCTGAATCGGCTCAAGCATAATCGCCGCGGTCTTGTCGGTCACGGCCCGTTCCAGCTCTTCCAGATTATTGAAAGCGACATAGCTGAAACCCGGGAGCAACGGTTCGTAGCCCTTCTGGATCTTTTCCTGCCCCGTAGCCGTCAACGTCGCCATCGTCCGGCCATGGAACGAGTTCTTCATCGTGATGATCTCGAACCGCCCGGCCCCATATCTGTCATGAGAATAGCGGCGAACCAGCTTGATCGCTGCTTCGTTCGCCTCTGCCCCGCTGTTGCAGAAGAACACCTTGTCGGCAAACGAGTGATCAACCAGCATTTGTGCCAGCTTCACTTGTGGCTCAGTGTAATAGAGGTTCGAGGTATGGATAAGCTGCGCGGCTTGGCGTTGGATCGCTTGGACCAAGTCCGGGTGACCATGCCCCAGGATATTCACCGCAATCCCGCCGACGAAATCGATGTACTCTCGCCCCTCGAAGTCGTACACCTTCGTCCCACGCCCCCGTACGATCGCGAGCGGTTGACGCGTATAGGTCTGCATCAAATAGCGTGAGGCGTCCTGCTTCAGTTCTTCTGTCGGCATGACAGGCGTATCCCCTTGTAAAGTAAGGGAAGGTAGCATAGGCCTGTCAATGGAAGCAACTTGAAAGGCGCGGCAGAGGGAGTGGAGTAAAGTCGCGCTGCTTCTTTACCCAGATGGCGCCTCCATTGTGATACTCTCTGGCGGATGAAATCCTGTGCACAGTGCCAGCAGCAGAATCAGGAAGACGCCAAATTCTGCTACCAGTGCGGAAATCTACTGGCCGCTGAACCTGAACCGTCCATCGCCACCGTCACTTCGCATATCGATGAAGACCTCTGGCGCCAATTCATCGGCCCCCACGCCGATCGCTACCTGGACCATTTCAAGAAATTTGGGTTAGGGGAAGAGCCGAAGTTCGCGCTGACGTGGAATTGGCCGGCCTTTCTCTATATTTCCTTCCTCTGGTTTCTATACCGAAAAATGTACGTCTATGCGGCGGTCTACGCCCTCGGTCCGATGATTTCGACCTACTTGACCGGCGACCTCACCGTGGGTCTCGTCTGGAGTGTCATGGCCGGAGCCACAGCGAATTATGTGTACTATTGGCACTGCCGCGAGCAGATTGGCGAGATCAAGAAGAGCTCATGGACCGATCCGGTGAAGCAGGACGAGGCATTGAAGGAGGCTGGAGGCGTCCAGCCCTACGTGATCTGGGTCGGAGTCGCCCTCTATATCCTCTTTGCAATGACGATGATCAAGCTGCTCCAGGACAGTCTGCCGGATGGGGACCGACTACCAACCAAACCTGCGAGACCTACTGCAACGAGTACGACGTAAGGAGCGGAAGCCTCGCGACTGCTCTTGATGTTCCTACGGTGACTTATTCCAGCAAACTCTGCCGACTCCGCTGCCACCCGATCCAGGCCTGGAACCAACCGAAGTCTTGTTCATAGGCGGCTCCGCCTGAGTCAGAGGCTTCCTGCTTCTGCTCGATCTGCGTATAGGTACGCGGCCAGTTCTTTTGCCACCAGGATTTGAGTTCATCCGGGGCATAGGCCTGGCCGTTCGGCTGGAGAACGCCTGCCGCCGCACAAACCGGCGCAATCAGCGGCCAGTAGCGATCTTTGCCGAGGCCGAGACTGCGAAAGTGTTCGCGCAGCAGGAACACCACCCAGAGTTCGGCGCTGTGTTTCTTGTTATGTTTGAAGGGTTGAGTCTGCCGGAGCGGAACCGGATCGAATTGCTTGATGACCGAGGTATAGTCCGGGCCGCCGTAGCTCCCCGCCACCTCGGCAATGCCTTCCAGCATCTTTCCCAGTTCAACTTCCGCGACCGGGGAAGAAGCCGGTCCCCCGCCCAAGGCCGACTCTGCAAGGGGATTCGGCGTGGTCAGCAGTTCGATGAGCGGCTTGAGTTCTCGGAGGCGCGCCGTCGCCGCTTTTAGAATTTGTTCCGATTCCAGCCAATAGTCGGGATCGTTCTTCGTGAGCCGCTCTCGTCCCGGTGGCGGAAGAACCGTCGGCACCCAATAGCGCATGAGCACAAAGAGGATGTAGTCGATCTGCCCGCCGACCTGCGCGATCCGATCAAAGACGTTGCCCGCCCGCATTCTCGTGAAAAAATCGTGGGCCCGGTCGGCCACGTGCAGGCGCTCACCGATCCCGCTCCACCACTCCTCAAGCGCGGAACAGTTCATATCGGGAGACGGCGAGGTGGTCATACCGGCAGCGTATCCTGTAGGAGAGAATTGGGCGGAATGGTACTGCCGGTGCCGGACGAAAGCAACCGCTTGACTTGAGCATCTGTTCGAGTATGCTTTGGCCTGTGAACATATCCTTTCATGCTCGAGGGGAACGCACAATGGCTCGATTAGTCCTGCTTCGTCACGGCGAATCACAATGGAACTTGGAGAATCGTTTCACGGGATGGGTCGACGTCCCCCTGACGCCGCGAGGTGTGCAGGAAGCCAAGAACGCGGGAGACAAACTCCGGGGCTTCACGTTCGATCGTGCATTTACCTCTGTGCTCGTGCGCGCGAACGAAACCCTCCGGCTGGCGCTCGACGCGATCGGTCAGTCGAACATCCCCGTCGAGAAGGACAAGGCCCTCAATGAACGGATGTACGGCGAGCTACAGGGATTGAACAAGGCCGAGACCGCGAAAAAATACGGCGAGGCACAGGTGAAGATCTGGCGGCGGAGTTACGATGTGCCTCCGCCCGGGGGAGAAAGCCTGAAAGACACCGCGGAGCGTGTGTTGCCTTATTATGAACAGACCATCAAGCCCTATCTCTTGAAAGGGGAAACGATCCTCGTCGCGGCGCACGGAAACAGCTTACGAGCCCTGATCATGGAGTTGGAGCAGCTCTCCCGAGAGCAAGTCCTGGAGTTGAATATCCCGACTGGTGCGCCGCTGCTCTACGAGTTGGACGGGACAGGAAAAGCTGTCAATCACCGCTACCTCTGACAGGTCGCGGCAGGGCCAGGAGATTATCCTACATCTTCCAGTAACTGCCCGTAGGTGTCGACCGGCACGAAATCGATCAACAGGGTCAATAGATTACGCCGCGCCTCTTCTTTGATCAATTGGTTCTCCTCCATTAACTCGGCCGCTTCCGCACTCACCGCAAGCGGACTCATCCCTTCTTCCACCAAGCGACTATACCTCCGCCGCCGCTCTTGCCATTCGTTGAGGTAGGCGGTCCAGGCGGCGGGACCGACGGGAACAGTCGTTCCCCATCCTGCTTCCATCGCATCCAAGATGAGTTCAGACAGCGCGGCCTGATACTTCTGGGGAATGTGGGCTTCAATAGCGGCGAAGATCCAAAACAGGTTCAGCGAGAGCACTTCTTGCGTGATCGCCCGGGCCTGCTCCGTCGTCGCCTCGATCCCATATTCGTCCAGTTGCTGAACAGACACGCCGATCGGCATCGCTGCGACCAGGGCGACCGCTGCTTGCTTCGGCGTCATCGAGTTGGCTGGCATGCTCACTCCCTCCATCGTCCACGGTGGCAGAGAATACCCTACTGTCGCCAGCGTGCTCAAGCAACTTGTCCAGCTCTGCCCCCCATGCTAGAGTCCGCCGCCATGACTCGACAGATCACTCCTACATTCTCACGATGGACCTGTGCTGCCAGTCTATTGGCTGTCTTGGCCGCAGCCACCGTCGTGGGAGCACCTCACGCCCGCGCAGACGAACATCGTTGGGGGTTTGGAAGCGACCTGGGGCTCACCACAGGAACCGTCGACGGCACCGTGTTCACGCTCGGATTCAATCTCGACTATTACATCGATAGGAACTTCTCCGTCGGACCGATGATGCTGATCAGTCCGACAGGCGATCTCTTCCAGATCGCCTTCGCCGGAGTCGCCCGCTACCACATTCGTCTCAATAACGGCATCAACCTGGTGCCCTTCACGGGTATCGGTTTGATCCACGCGGATCTCGACAGCGGTACCGGCCCTGGGAGCATCGACCGCAACGACACAAGTTGGTATATCCCCATCGGCCTCTCGCTGGAATACCAAGTCGTCCATAACATCGCGCTCTCCTCAACCCTGATCGTCAACCTCCACGACATCAATCTTTCTCCGTCGTTATCGCAGAATGACCATACAAGTGTCGCCCTTCTGTTTGGCCTCCGCTTCGGCCCCTAGTCAGACGATGGGGAAACTCCTCGCTTCATTCACGCCCTCCACCTTCTAACCCGATATTTGCGACAGCTTATTTGAAAAATTGGCTGGCACTTTCGCGGAGCCCTGCGAGGTTGCGGCGCTCTGACATGCTGAGGAGGGATCCGAGGAGGTGAGGTGGCAGTTAAGCCGCTTTGGCCGGCTGCCAGCGCAGCCCGATGTTCAGCAGTTCCTGCAAGAGGGCGGCATAGGGATAGCCGGCTTTCGCGGCCGAGTCCGCCAAATCTTCGCCCTGCGCGATCTGGGGATTCGGATTGGCTTCGAGCACGAACACGTGCCCCGCCGCGTCCAGGCGCACATCGATGCGCGCATAGCCGCTCAGGCCCAGGGCGCGATAGACCCGCTTGGCGAGCCGTTGAATCTCCGCGGCTTTCCCCTCCGGCAGCTGCTGCGCTTCGCCGGACCGTATCCCGTACTTCTCTTGATACGCGCGGCTCCATTTGACCCGCTCGGTCGCGATCCGCCGGCGTCCTCCGGCAGCTGGTCCAGCAGCAACTCCCACACCGGCAAGACGTGGACCTGCCCATTGCCCAGCACCCCGACATAGAGTTCGCGCCCTTCGATGTACTGCTCGATGAGGGCGCCGGTCCCGACGCTCGCGTGAATGAAGGCGACGCGCTCCTTGAGCTTGTCGTCGTCCTGGACAATGGAGGCCTGGGAGATCCCGAGCGACGCTTCTTCGGTCACCGATTTGACAATGAGCGGAAAGGCCAGCCACGCGGGCCGCTTGACCCGCCGCCCCTGCGGCACCACCATGAAGTCCGGGAACGGGATGCGATGGAACGAGAACAGCTTCTTGGCCAGGACCTTGTCGCGCGCCAGCATCAACCCCCGCGGGTTACAGCCGGTATAGGGCACGTGCAGCAGTTCCAGATAGGACACGACGTTCTGGTCGTACACCGCCACCCCGTCGAACTCTTCGAGCAGGTTGAAGGCGATGTGCGGCTTCCAGTCTTCGATGGCCGCGCGCAGCACCCCCAGATCGCTCTTGACCCCCAGCGGCTTGACGTCATGTCCGAGCTGCCGGAGCGTGGTGACCACATCGTATTCCGTCTTCCACGCGGCGTCGGTCACGTTCTGCCCGGGGGGGGGCGGCTCCGGCGGCACCAGATCGGCGTGCATCAGGACGAGGATGCGGAGCCGTTTCATAGCGCCACCTTATGCCGCCCGCTGCGCAGGTAGGTCATCGTGTGCACGGTCAGCAAAATCGTGAAATCCAGCTTCGCCTGCTCCTCCGCGCGCGGCAGGTGCAAGTGGAGCGCGCGGCAGCGCGCGATCATGTCCGCGAGCACCTGATCGATCGTATATTGATATTCGCCGGTCCAGGCGGCCACTTTGCGGCGCACCTCTTTGCGGAACCGGCGCAAGAAGGTGGCGGCGGGCAGGTGCGCGGCATGGGCCGGGGCGTCGGAGAACAGCCGCTTCAAGTCCGGATCGTAAAACGACGGGCGTTCCGTTCCATAGTGGGCGCGCTTGCGCGCGTAATGCTCGCCCAGGGTCTTCGTCAGGGTGGGCAGCGGATCGACCTCCTCCTGCGTCACCACCGGGGGCGGCACCCCCGCCAGCTCGTGCATGAGCCCCGCGACATACTGCAGCTTCTTGAGCACCGGCCAGCCCTTGTAGCGCTCGGCCCAGGGTGCCTCGGGCGTGAGCCACACCGCGAAGGTTTCGGCAAAGTCTTCATCCGGATGGCTTTGCGCATACCACACGTCGAGATGCCGCACGAAGCTCCGACTATAGGGCCGGGGGCGGTAATATTTGGGATAGGGCTCGGAGGAGCGCCCGAAGATCTGTTGCCGCCGGCGGAGCCGCCGGAGCCGGTACGCATTTTCAATCGCGTGGCCGGCCTCGTGCCGCAGGATACGCATGCACCATTCGGGGGTCCCGCCCTCGACCTCGAGCATCTGGTCCCGCTCCAGTTTCGCGAGCCGCGGATGGGCCAGATAAAACGGCACGGCGATCCCCGGCACCCCGTCCGGCGTAAACCATTCGTTCGACACCCACACGTGGGGCCGGAACAGAAGCTGGCGGGCGGCGAGTTCGGCGTAGAGTTGCTGGAGCTGGGCGGCCAGAAAGGGCCCGTCGAGGGTCACGCCGAGCTGATGCATGGGCAGGGCCAGGAGCTGCTCGTCCGTCCACGCGACCCAGGCCGGCTCACCCGCCGGGCGCTCAGACACGGTCAGAACCGCAGGCTGTTCTCGGTGCATCGATGCCATGGACCGTCCAATCAACTAGCAAATATTCTTGTAGGAAATATAGCAGGTGTCTTAACATTGCCCCGATTTAGGAGGCTTATCCCCCGGCTATCGCCTAGCAGTGGAGAAAAAATGGCCGATCGAGTCCAAGAATGAACCCGCACAGGCAATATGTGTCGCAAAGCCGGACTAACGGAGGCGAGGAAGAAGGGCCGGCGCCGTGGCCCAGATGACATCGATCACCGACCACACGTACGCGCGAGCCCGCTCGGGGTCGGTCTCCCAATCCGGCATCACTTCGTGCAGATCCAGAATCGGCTTGTCGTGGCCGAGACAGATCCGATTAAACAGGGGAACGTCGCGTCCAAATTGTTCCCGAACGAAGACCTGGTGGTCTCGCCCCATCGCGATGACGAGGTCGGCAGCCTCGATCAGCTCCCTGGTGAGTTGTCGTTGGACGTGTGTGGTTGGATCAGCTCCCTTCTCGCGCAATCGGGTCTGGACCCAGGCATGCACCGACTGAGGCTTGGCGTCAATCCCGGCCGAGCGCACCACGCAGGACGTGCCGGCACCGAGGCTGGCCTTGAGCGCGTACTCTGCTGTCACACTCCTAAAGATGTTCCCTGTGCACACGAACAGGACTGACTGAAGTTTTCCGCCCGATTGGTTCTCATCCTTCCCCATGATGCCCCCGGCTGAAGATCGACAGCCACGCAGCTGACCGCGTAGAATGCCAACCTATGTCACATTCGGCAAGCCCCTCACGCGCATTTCTAAAACTGGACGAAGCCACGGAACAGCTGCAAACTAAACTGCTTCGCCTCGTCGGCGAAACGATTGCCGAGTATGGCCTGATTGAAGACGGCGACAAAATCATGGTCTGCCTATCGGGAGGGAAAGACAGTTACGCCCTGCTCGATTTATTGCTTGTCTTGCAACGGCGTGCTCCGATTCACTTCGATCTTGTCGCGGTGAATCTGGATCAAAAGCAGCCAGGCTTTCCGGCCCATGTGCTCCCCGACTATCTCACAAAGACTGGAGTCCCTTTCCATATCGAGGAACGAGACACCTACTCAATCGTCAGGCGACTCATCCCTGAAGGACAGACCACCTGTTCGCTCTGTTCTCGACTCCGTCGTGGCATCCTATACCGCGTCGCCACAGAATTGGACGCAACCAAGATTGCACTGGGTCACCATCGTGATGATATTGTGGAAACCTTGTTCCTGAACTTGTTCTATACCGGCAAGCTCAAGACGATGCCGCCGAAATTACGCTCGAAAGACGGTCGGCATTTGGTCATTCGCCCGCTGGCCGCCGTGCGGGAGAGCGATCTTGCTCGGTATGCGGAACTGCGCGCGTTTCCCATTATTCCCTGTGATCTCTGTGGCTCACAAGAGGATCTCAAGCGGAAACAGGTGAAGAAGCTCTTGCGCGAATGGGAGCAACGGTCGCCTGGCTGTACAGATAGTGTGTTCGCCGCCCTATCGAACGTGGCGCCGCCCCTTCTCCTGGATCGAGGGCTGTTCGACTTCGAGGCTCTGCGCGCATCCAACCAGGAAGAGGGGCATGAGGATACGTGGCTCGACGAGCAAAACTCTTGACCTGAATTCCTTTTCCGGATCACTCCAGAGCACTCAGCCCCGCAGCAGAGGCATCACAGTTGTTGCAGGAATTCGTCCCATCCCTCTGAGGAATCTCCAGGGATGGGTTCCCTTCTGAGGTCGATCAATCTTGTGATCGCGCTGATGAAATGGTTTATTCGACAGGGTGGGGAGGAGGAATCGGGGCTCGTTACGTCTTAAGTTTTGCGGTGAAAAGCTTGCGGAACTTCGCGACCTTTGGTGCGACGACCGCAGTACAGTATCCCTGGAAGGGATTTCTCGCAAAATACTCTTGATGGTAGGGCTCGGCCTCGTACCAAGTCCCAGCCGGCTCGACTTGCGTCACAATGGGGTTTGGGTAGATGCGCTCTTTCGTGATTGCCGCGATGACGTTGTCCGTGACCTGTTTCTGTTCGGGAGTATGATAGAAAATCGCCGAGCGGTATTGTGTGCCGGCATCATGACCCTGCCGATTGAGCGTCGTAGGGTCATGGATGACGAAAAACACCTCCAGCAACTCACGGTAACTGACGACGGTGGGATCGAACGTGATGCGTACTGCTTCTGCGTGGCCCGTCCTGCCGCTGCATACGGCTTCATACGTCGGGCGATCCATCTGGCCACCGATGTAACCAGACTCGACTGATACCACACCCTTCATCTGGTCATAGACCGCTTCGAGGCACCAAAAGCAACCGCCGGCTAAGGTCGCAATATTGAATCCAGTCTGTGCTGGAGATGCGGTTTGACCCATAGTGCAGCTCTCTTGATGACGTGGCCTAGGAATGAGTCGCGGAAGGCTCAACTTCCTTTCAGATCCTTCCGCTGCCTTATACCATAGGGCGCCATGAGGCCGCGAACAGTTCCGTGAACAAACGCAGCACTCCTCACGCCTAAGATGTGAGCAGGACGCCCAAACTGTCTGAATCTAAAGGGACAAGGGGGAATGAAAAAGTCTACGCCTTAAATTCTTCGTTGAGACTGGCAATGACCCGCTTGAGTTTCGCTTCCTCATCGGGCTGAATCTTTGTGATCTGGATCCCAAATGTCTTAGCCTTAACCCAACGCACTTGGGCCTCGTCGATCCGCAAGGGCCAGTCGAGGCCAGGGATATAAATGCGGCACTCAATCGACGCTCCCACGACAATCGGCAGATCCGATTCGATCTTGCAGCCGCCGGCAGAGAGGTCCAGCGTACGACCTTGGCCTTCTCGTTGCCCACCCGAAAATGTGCTTCTGAAATGTGAGGTAAAGCGTGGCTGTTGACGCTTCTCCATATGAGGCTCCTCTTTAATCATGCGAGGCTGAGGATGCCTCGAACTTGAATCCCGCTGATTCTTTACGAGAGCCATGCCTGCTTCATCCCAATCAAACAATGAACCCCGGGCTCGTCTTAAGAGGCGCCGGGGTTCATTAGAGTCTGTGAATCGCGTCGCTACTTCTTCACATTCAACAGTACGTGCCCACGACGATTCAGCTGATAGCAGGATTCAGCAGGATCCGTGCAGAAAGGGCGCTCCTTGCCGTATGACACGATTGCCACCTGCTTGGGGCTCACACCCGACTCGATCAGATAGCTGCGCGCAGCCTTGGCTCGCTTGTCCCCCAAGACGACATTGTAGTCGGTCGTGCCCCGTTCGTCGCAATGACCCTCGACCTTCATCACCGCGCCAGGATGGGCCTTCAGCCACTGTGCGTCGTGGTTCAATGCCTCCATTCCAGTATCTGAAAGCGTCCATTGATCATAGCCGAAGAACACGTCCTGCAAGCCAGCTTCGATAGCCGCTTTTTCCTCTCTGGTTAATTCCGCACGCTGACGGTCACTCATCCCGGAGGAGGAAAGCGATGCAATACCGCCACCCTTCCCCAGACGCTCTTCCGAAGGATTCTGAGAGAAACCACTTAGCGCTCCGCCTGACCCACCTTGAGCCATATCAGGGAGGCTTGAATTCACGCCCTTTTGCGCAGACCCAGTTCCCGTCTCTCCATCGGACTGGAGCCATTTCATGCTACAGCCTTGGCCAACCAACAGGACAAGCCCCATCGCTATTACGACACTTGGTTTCGTCGAACTTCCGATCATGATTGTTCCCCCATCCTTGGAATGTCATTTCGCCTGCGTAGATCAAATATAGCACCTGAATGAAAAGACGAGGCTCATCAACGGCCCCTGGCTATTTCGCCTGCATTGTCAGGATGTTGGAGATGACTCTTGTGGATTGATTGATTGGCGCGGCAGGGCAGGTAAGCTAACAAGCACCCCTCTATCAACAACCTGCGAAAGAATGGACTAGAGATAAAACTGTTTAGAATGGGGCCGGCTTGCGATCAGCCCACCGAGCCGGACGCATCACGGTACTCAACGCAGCCACAGCACAAATGAAGGCCAACATAGCCAAACCCACCATCAGGAAAAAACCAGCCCGGACGTCATGGAGGACTGCATGATTCATGATACGCCCCTCCTCTTGGTGACTGTGACCTTATCCACTCAGCCATCCGCAAGAACAGACCCACGGTGCCGCGGGATCGTGCTTCGTTAACCAGCGTCCACAGCAGGGGCAATGCCTTGTCCAAGCATCCCGCTGCCCCAGACCTACAGGCCTCCCGCCAGGAAGTCTCACGTGATCTTGCTTATAGCATAGCACCATTCAGACACCCCATGGATCCTGCTTCCTGTTACAAAGCTACTGCTGGAGACACGAGAAAGCTATGCAGCTTTGGTGGGGGGACAACCAGGTCGAATGGGGAAGGCAGCTAAAGTTGTAAGCGATTGATAGTTCAATGAATCCATCCTGAGTCTTCGCAAGCAGAATGGGGTGGTGCGCCCGGAGGGACTTGAACCCCCAACCCTCGGATCCGAAGTCCGATGCTCTATCCAATTGAGCTACGGGCGCATTCTTCCATTTCAAACACTTCGAAGGAGACCTTGTCAAGGACGGGCGACGTGCACATCCTTATCCTGACATGTGCAGGGACAATGATTGAGCACGCTCACACCAGCGTAAGTAACTCTCAACCAGCTGATTCATCGATCGATCATCCGTCGCGATGACGTGATCGGCGGCCGCTCGATATTTCGGCGTCCGTTCCCGCAACACATCCTGAATTTCATCGACAAACGACTTGGTCCCTGTCAACGAAGGGCGCTGATCATCACCGCCGATTCGTTTCGCGATCGTCTCGACAGAGGCCGTCAGCCAAAACAACATACCGTTCTTCTTCAACGCCTCGACATTCTGCGCCCGAAGAATGGCTCCACCGCCGGTGTCGATCACGAGCTGGTCACGGCCGGCAAGTTCCCTGCAGATATCGGACTCCAGATCGCGAAAGTATTGCCATCCCTCTTGGGCAATGATCTCCGGAATAGCACGTTGCGCACGCTTGACGATCTCCGCATCGGTTGACACGAGCTCTCGTCCCAATCGCGCCGCAAGTAGCCTGCCCACCGTACTCTTGCCGGTTCCCCGATAGCCAATCAGCACGATGTTCATGAGAAGCGCGATTCCAGGACGGCACGCATAACGTCGGCAGGAGCAGTCTGATTGGTCCAGAGCTCGAACTGCGCCGCGGCTTGATGAAGGAACATCTCGAGCCCGGGAATCGTGCGACAGCCTGCCGCCTTCGCATCTTTTAGCAGCCTGGTGTCCCGAGGGTTGTAGACGATATCCATGACCGTCAGTCCAGCATGGAGCAACGTCGCCGGCACAGGCGGTCTCGTGCACTTTTGGGCGACATGCCCATCGGTGTGCAATGGATCAGCACATGGGTATCCGGCAGAACCTTTCGCAACGTACTCTCATCAAGAGGCGATTCCTGCACGGTCATCCCTGTCTTCGACCGGAGATCTCGAGCCAAGGCTGTGCGTTCCTGGTCATCGATTCCTAGTATGGTCAAGCGATCGATTCCAGCCTCTGTCCCGAGCGCGAAGGCGATCGCGCGAGCAGCGCCTCCTGACCCGAGCATGACTACTTGACGCCCTTTCAAGGCAACCTCGCCTTCACGAAGCGCGCGCAAGGCGCCGGTCGCATCAGTGTTATACCCTGTGAGGATCCCGCCCTCAGCCACAATGGTATTGATCGCGCCGATATGACGTGCGGTCGGCTCGACAGAGTCGAGAAACGGAACGGCCGCCACCTTGTGGGGGATGGTCACGCTGGCGCCGCGAAAGTTGCCCAGGGCGCGAAGACCCTTGATCGCGTCGCCGATCGCTTCCACGCGGAACGCCAGATACACGAAGTTCAGCCCGAGTTTCTGAAACGCGGCATTGTGAATCGCTGGTGAGAGCGAATGCTCGACCGGATTGCCGATTACGCCGCAGAACTGAGTATGTGCGTTGATTTCCATGTGTTCGAGAAGTCGCGACTGCTGTTTCGTCTTCGGACCGACCGATAGGCATCCATCGCCGCGGCGGTGACATTCACCATTCGCATGAGTCGCCAGTTCACGAGATGGTCATTCCTCCATCGATGGGAAAGGTCCCGCCCGTGACCCAGGCTGCCTCGTCGGAGGCCAGAAAGAGGACCATATTGGCCACCTCTTCTGGTTTCCCGGCTCGACGGATAGGATAGTGCGACAGAATGGGGTCCAGTTGTTCGGGGTTGGTCATCAACGGAGCGGCCATTGGCGTATCAATGAGTCCGGGATTCACCACGTTGCAGCGAATGCCCTCCTTGGCATAGTCAACCGCGAGGGCTCTGGTCAAGGCATCGAGCGCCCCCTTAGAAGCGGCATAGGCCGGCAATGTGGGAATCCCGACCAGGCTCGCGATGGAGGAGATATTGACGATCGCTCCCTTCCCCTGCTTTAGCATCTGCGGCAGGACGGCTCGCGTCATGCGGAAGACTCCGGTCAGGTTGACGTCGAGGACCTGCGCCCAGGTCGCATCATCGATCTCATGCAGACGCTTCCCAAAGTCCCCGACTCCGGCGTTGTTGACGAGGATATCGAGCCGCCCGAACTGCTGCACGGTCCGACGCACGGTCTCCTGGACATGGGGTTCATCCGTGACCGATCCGGCAACGGCGAAGGCCTTGCCCTGCTCCTTCACAAGGTCGCTCACGACCCGGTCCAGCTCCCCTTGCCGTCTCCCCGTAATCACGACCAATGCCCCTTCGCGCGCAAAGACTTTTGCGATCGCTTCACCGATACCTGCGTTGCCTCCTGTGACGACCGCAACCTTTCCACGCAACCGGTTCATCGCGCGTGATCCTCTCGCTCTTCGTGAGCATCAGTGACCTCACCGACAGACTCAACGACTTGAGCTGAGGGCCACAAGCCAGATTCGACTTTCCTGGCCACTGTAATGAAGCCAGAATGGGCGACCATTCGGTGATCCGGCCGTACGCTGCGTCCCTGAATCGACCAGGTCCTCAACAATGTTTCAAATGTTTCGATCATACCAAAGACGCTCGCTCGCTCAAGGGCCTCAACCGTCTGCACCACTTGGGGGACGGTGGGTACAAAACTCAAATACATGCCGCCGGAACGAAGGACCTGTGCGGCATGCGGTACCACCTGCCAGGGCTCAGGAAGATCGAGGACGAGACGATCGAAGGGCAGACCATCGTCGAGCAGACTGATCCCCTCGTACGCGTTCCGACGAAGCGGAATGAGATTCGGCACCGGGCCCATGTACCGTTCAATGTTCGTCATCGCCGTTCGCGCGAAATCCTCACGGGCTTCGTAGGTCACCACCAAGCCGCGCGGGCCCACGGCGCGCAAGAGAGCCATCGTCAAAGCCCCGGAGCCGGTCCCCGCCTCGAACACGCGCGCGCCAGGATAGACATCCGCCCACATGGGAATGAGCGCGAGATCCTTCGGATACAACACCTGCGCGCCACGCGGCATCTTCAGCACATAGTCGCCGAACGTCGGCTTGAGCGCCAACATCGTCTTGTTGCCGGAGAGCGTGACTAAAGAACCATCAGGCTTTCCGATGAGGTCGTCGTGGGCAATTTTGTGACCGCTCAGCTGGTAGAGATCTCCCGCCTTCAACGTCAGGGCATACTGCCGCCCTTTCTTGTCGACCAGATGGATACGTTCGCCTGATTGAAATTGTGACATCGGGAACCCATTCTAGAAGCGCTACGGCTGGTTTTCAATAAGACAAACGACCACGATTACGGATTTCTTGACCTCCACCATTTGTCTTCTTAGAGAGTTGATTGAACTCCATTTCGATACGCGCAGCCGCTGAGCCAGATTGGCTCAGGCCGGATGTTGGAACCAATGCACTGTCCGAAAAGCCTCGTTGTTCGTTCCTTGACAGCCTGTAGAGTGGGCCGTATGATCCCTGCACGCACCGTTGCAGCTTGCTCTGCTTCCCGCGCATGGAGCGTCAAATGCGTGGACCTGTTCTCCAACATCTCTCCCTCCACTTGGCCACAATCATCGCCGTAGCAGTTCACCCTTTGTGCGGTTCCAGGCCGCGCAGAAGCACCCGCTTCAGGTGGGCCTATAGTCGTTGCGACCTATGAAGGGGTGATCAACCCCGTTGCCGCGGAGTATCTGCATGATGCCCTGGCTGAAGCTCGCGCCTTGGGAGCCAGCGTCTTGGTCATCAAGCTGGATACACCGGGCGGTTTGGATACCTCGATGCGCCTGATCATCAAGGACATTACCGCGGCCCCATTTCCCGTGGTCGTCTACGTGTCGCCCTCTGGCGGACGGGCCGCCTCGGCCGGCGTCTTCATCACGCTGGCGGCCCATGTTGCCGCCATGACACCGGGAACGAATATTGGCGCCGCGCACCCGGTCGCGATGGGCGGTGGCGAGATGGAGAAGACGATGAAGGAAAAAGTCGAAAACGATTCCGTCGCCTACATCAAATCGCTCGCCGAGCAACGGGGACGCAACGTCGCCTGGGCGGAAGATGCTGTGCGCAAGAGCGTTTCCGTCACCGAACGGGAAGCCTTGAAACTGAAGATCGTCGATCTCGTGGTAGAGGATGTACCGACGCTGCTGAAGCAATTGGACGGCCGCACCGTGCCCTCCAAACCGGCCCTACGGTGGTGCGAACGGCAGGCGTCACTGTTCGTGAATTCCCGATGGGGCTTCGGCTCGAACTTCTTAAGGCGCTGAGCGATCCGAACATTGCCTACTTGCTTATGACGATTGGCACCATCGGCATCATGGCAGAGCTCTACAGTCCTGGTGCGATCCTGCCGGGAATCGTCGGAGCCATCAGTCTTATACTCGCATTCTATTCCCTGCAATCATTGCCCGTGAACTATGCCGGCGTTCTCCTCGTAGTCCTGGGCATTGTGTTCTTCATTCTGGAAGCCACGGTCACAAGTTACGGCCTCTTGGCGATCGGCGGCGTGACCTCGATGATTCTTGGCTCCCTCATGCTCATCAAAACGGATGCGGAGTTTCTGCAACTCTCTTGGGGCATGATCGTGCCAGTGGTGGCGTTCGCCGCGATAGGTACGATGTTCATCGTCGGGATGGCCGTGCGAGCCATGCATCGGCAGCCCATGACGGGCAGCGAGGGGATGGTCGGATCGATCGGAGTGGCGAAGACGGCGCTAGCCCCGCAGGGACAGCTCGCGATCCATGGTGAATTGTGGGAGGCCGTCAGCGAACACCCGCTTCAACCAGGGGATCAGGCTGAAGTCACGAGAATGGAAGGGCTCACACTCTACGTCAAACCTGTGATCCAAAAAGGGGAGGCGTAATCATGCTCTTCAGTCCAGTCGGGCTCCTGCTGGTCGCCATCCTTGTTGTCGTAGCCATCAAACTGACCTTCAATGTCCTCCCCGAATACGAACGGGGTGTGATCTTCCGGCTCGGTCGCATTGCGAGAGGCCTCTATGGGGCCAACGGTCCAGGACTCGTCATCATCGTGCCCTTTATCGATCGGTTGGTCCGCGTCAGTCTGCGTACCGTGGCAATGGACGTACCGCCCCAGGATGTTATTACGAAGGACAACGTCACCGTCAAGGTGAACGCCGTGATCTACTTCCGGGTTGTGGACCAGGAACGCGCGATCATCCAAGTGGAAGACTACCTGTACGCGACATCCATGATGTCTCAGACCACGCTGCGCAGCGTGCTGGGGCAGAGCCAGCTCGACGACCTCCTCTCGAAACGGGAACAGATCAACGCGGAACTCCAGCGGATCATCGATCAACAGACGGAACCGTGGGGTGTCAAAGTCACCGCCGTGGAAGTCAAGAATGTAGACCTGCCTCAGGAAATGCAACGGGCCATCGCGCGCCAAGCGGAAGCGGAACGCGAACGTCGCGCGAAGGTCATTCACGCTGAAGGCGAATTCGAAGCCTCCCAACGCCTCGCCGATGCGGCCGACGTGATCAGTCGAAATCCAGCCGCATTGCAACTGCGCTACCTTCAGACGCTTGTCGAAATCGCGGCGGAGAAAAACTCCACCACGATTTTCCCCATTCCCATCGATACGATCGCCCCCTTTCTGAAAGGGCTGACCCAGAAGTAGATGTGGCAATAGGGCCTATTGCCCTATAGACACACCTACACATCTGCAGCAAGGGTGCCTCACCTCTTTTCAGACCTCCTCATTAAAGCAATCTAATAGTGCTGCTTTTTCCATATGATTGCGAGGCGCCGCCCTCATGAACAATCCAGCATAGGATTTGCTGCGTAGAGAGACAAGAGAACGGCCCGGTAGCGCAGAGCCCAGAATGAATCCTTTGGCGGACAGCTATCTCTCAGAAAGATAGGACAGAAGAGCGGGAGCCTGTTGAGGTCACGACCATGAGAAGCAAAACATCAGATAGTCAGAGGAGGGGCGACGACATGAAAGAGAATCTATTCCCAACCCCTGAGCCGGAAGATCTTGTCACGATTACAAAGGACGTTGATGCAGACGATCCCGAGGCGAGCGACCTCCTGGATGTGATCGGCCGTGATACATCCGAAGAGGAACCACCTGAGGAGCCTATGAAGTCGGTCACTCGTACCGCGGTGAGTGGCGGCCCGTTCATGTTGGAGTCACTCTACTTTCGCTCCTTCGGCGAACGCGCCCTGTTGACCAGAGAAGAGGAAGTCGAGCTGGCGAAGAAAATCGATTACGGATCGAACACCATTCGGAAAACCTTACGCCAGGCCCTACGAGTCTTCCCCCGGATCAAGCGTTCGGACTCTGTGCTCGAGGCGCAACGGACACTCCAAATGGTAAAAGGTTTGAGCGGACTCTCAGCTACCGCGATCGATAAGGCCGAACAGAGTCTCACCGAGATGATCAAGGAGGGAACGGGGCAGCAGAAGCTTCCGGTGACCATCGTCAGGCAGCTCAAGGAAGAGTTGGCCACCCTCCGCTCCGCTCGAATCGTGCTCGAACGGGCGAAGGATGAATTGGTGCGCTGCAACCTGCGGCTCGTCGTGGATATCGCAAAACATTACACAGGCCGTGGCCTGACGTTGCTGGATCTCGTGCAAGAAGGAAATATCGGGCTGATGAAAGGGGCCGAGCGCTATCAATACCGCAAAGGGTTCAAGTTCAGCACCTATGCAACCTGGTGGATCCGTCAAGGCATCACACGTGCGCTAGCGGATCAATCGCGAACCATTCGCATTCCCGTTCATCAGACTGAAGCCTCGCACCGCATCCTCCGAGTAACCAGACGACTCGGGCAACAGCTGGGCCGTCCGGCTCGAATCGAAGAAGTGGCGGAGGTGCTACGAATGAGACCTGAGCGACTCCATGAAACTGTGCAGGCCTTTCAAGAGCCGGTCGCCCTTGAGAAGCCGGTGGGTGACGGAAGCACGGAATTCGGGGAACTGCTCCCAGACTTGCAGGCGGTTCCCCCCGATGCCAATGTGCACGTAACGGAAATGTCGCAGCAGCTTGAACGCATTCTCGGCATGCTCACACCCCGAGAGCAAACCGTTATCCGACTGCGCTTCGGGATCGGCCACGATCAGGCCTGCACGCTGGAGCAGGTGGGGCAGAGCCTCTCGGTAACGAGGGAGCGGATTCGCCAGATCGAAGCGAAAGCGCTCAAGAAGCTGAAGACCCCCCAGATTAAGGAAATGTTTGCCGCCATTCAGTAAGCGCAGGTTCATGAAGCAGAAAGGGGCGAGGGTGATCCTCGCCCCTTTTCTGTTATACGGCTTTCACCCTGACTGCACTTATGCGACAATGAGGCCGACTCGAGTAGACGAGGTCTCATGACGAGTGTGCGCACAACAGAGACGAGTTCCCTCCTCAATTGCTTCTTTACGATTCCATTCATTCTCGTGATCGCGTTGGCGCTGGACGGACTGATCGCCAACGCTGAACCAGTGATTGGATCGGTTCCCTCCCACGAAAAATCCCTGTCGGTCCCAGCAGTTGTGGCGAAAGTACGCCCTTCGGTCGTTACCATTCTCACGCGCGGCGTGCCGGCAACTCCCACGCAAGCCCAATCGGGGTCTGGGTCCGGCGTCATTATCGACGAGGGCGGATACATCCTGACGAACAACCACCTGGTTGCGGGAATCAAGAGCCTGGTAGTGGGGCTCTCAACCGGTCGACTCACCCCAGGCCGTGTCGTCGCCCGTGACTTCCTGCTCGACCTGGCCCTCGTCAAGATTACGGCGACGGACTTGGTTCCCGCCACGCTGAGCCCTTCTCCGGTGCTTGAGATTGGCGAGTCGGTCGTCGCAATTGGCAACCCCCTCGCGCTCAAAGGAGGCTCGACCGTCACGGTGGGTGTCGTCAGCGCGGTAGATCGCTCGGTGCTCACCCCGGACGGCGAAACACTCTATGACCTGATCCAGACTGACGCCGCCATCAACCCGGGCAATAGCGGAGGTCCGCTCGTTGATCTGTCGGGTCATGTGATCGGTATCAACGTGGCCATCGCCCCGTCCGCTCAAGCCATAAGCTATGCGATTTCGATGGAAGCCATATACCCTCATATTCAATCGATGATCGTCCGTGGGTCGGTCCTTCGTCCCGAGCTCGGATTCACGCCTGTCACCATCACCCCGAGCATCATGGCCAGTTTCGGGCTGGAAGGCGACCACGGTGTCCTGTCTCTCAATGTTGAGCCGGGAGGGCCGGCCGCTGTCGGAGGCCTTCAGAATGGCGACATCATTACCGCCGTGGAGCAACATCAAATTTACAATCTCGGAGACTTTTGGCACTCCCTCCGACGCTCCGGAGACCAGCCGACCCTGCAACTGGCCATTCAGAAGAAGAACGTCCAGTCCACGATCTCGCTTCAGAAACCCTCGCTGCCGAAGGCCGTCCCATGAGTCAGGCCAATGGGCCACACCAAAGTCAGGATTTCCCGGGACAGGGGAATGAGCCTCTCTCGACACCTCCCCCGCAAGTGGGTACACTCGTCCGGTTTTCCGAACCGATCTCCTATGCCGAGGCATGGACACTTCAGAAACAGCTACAGGAAGAACGGATTGCGGAGAGACAGGGGGATCTGTTGATGCTCCTTGAGCACTCGCCGGTCTATACCTTGGGCCGTAGCACCCACCCAACGCATTGGGACTGCGGGGAAGAGGTCCTCCGCCGGACAGGCGCCAGCCTCCATCCCGTAGATCGTGGCGGCTCGATTACCTACCATGGACCGGGACAGATCGTGGGCTATCCGATTCTCAAGCTGTTACATTATTGCTCAGGGCCGAAAAAATATGTGCGGAATTTGGAGGAGGTCTTGATCCATACCCTCTCGCGATGGGGGATTGAAGGCTATCGCCTCGAGAAGAAACCTGGCGTCTGGGTACGCTGGAATCATGCTGATGCGAAGATTGCCGCGATCGGAGTCCGGATCGATCATGGGGTCACGATTCACGGATTTGCGCTCAACGTCGACCTGGATCTATCCCCTTTCTCCCATATTATGCCCTGCGGCCTGGCACAGTGCCATATCACATCCATGGCGGAGGTCCGACAATCCGCCGTCTCCTCTTCGGTTGTCGCGCAACAGGTGGCGCAGGAATTCGCGCGAACATTCAACATTCAATGGAAGAGTCTCCCGCCAGACATCATGAGGCAGGAGCACCATGATCACCACCTCACCTTAACGTCCCTACTGCAAACCTGACCAATGGAACACTCAATGCACGAACTCGACACACCGACTTTCCGACTAGCGGTGGCGCAATTTGATCAAGCAGCCGAGGCCATGGAGCTTGATCACAATTTACGCGAGCGGCTGAAACTCCCGCAGCGGTCCCTGATTGTCAGCGTTCCAATTCGAATGGATGACGGTCGGGTCGAGGTCTATACCGGCTATCGTGTGCAGCACGATTCTTCCCGCGGCCCCACAAAGGGCGGCATTCGCTATCATCCGGACGTGAATCTCGGGGAGATTGCGGCACTTGCCATGTGGATGACCTGGAAATGCGCGTTAGCCGACCTGCCCTATGGCGGAGCGAAGGGTGGCGTGGCAGTCGCACCGAAGCAGTTGTCGCGACCAGAATTACAACGATTGACCAGGCGCTATGCAGCGGAAATCTTCCCGCTGATCGGGCCAGAACAGGACGTGCCAGCCCCGGACGTCGGCACAGACGCCCAGGTGATGGCCTGGATCATGGACACCTACAGTCAGCAAGTGGGGTATTCAGTGCCAGGCGTCGTCACGGGCAAGCCCTTATCGATTGGAGGCAGCCTCGGACGTGATGAGGCCACTGGCCGCGGAGTGGTCTATGTCACCATGGAAGCGCTTCGTCACCTCAAGCTCGACATTCGGAACACCACCGTGGCCATACAGGGGTTCGGCAACGTGGGATCCCATACCGCGCGCATCATGCAGGAGTGTGGCGCACGCGTCATCGCAGTTAGCGACGTGCACGGAGGCATCCACAATTCGAACGGGCTGGACATTCCGGAACTCCACACACGCTACAAGACCGCGGGCCAATCCCTCCGTGACACCAAGCTGGGAGACTGGCTCTCCAACGACGAATTACTGCAACTCGACTGTACCGTCCTGGTCCCAGCCGCGCTTTCCGAGCAGATCACAGAGCGCAATGCCGCGAAACTGCGCTGCCGGATTCTCGCAGAAGGAGCGAACGGTCCGACAACCCTGGAGGCCGATCGCATTCTGCAGGACCGAGGGGTCTTTATCATTCCAGACATCCTGGCCAATTCCGGTGGCGTGATCGTGTCCTACTTCGAGTGGGTGCAGGATGTGCAGCGCTTTTTCTGGAAAGCCACGGACATTCAAGAGCGATTGCAAGATATTCTGACCAACGCCTTCCATCGGACGCTACAGTTTTCCCTCTCCAAAAAAACCTCCATGCGCATGGCTTCCCTGATGAGCGGGATCGATAAAGTCGCCCAAGCTCATCTCCATCGTGGACTCTACCCGTGAGCTCTCAATTTCATGAGGACGGGGGTCGAGTCCTGTCGGGGGCTCTCGGTTGAGGGACTATACTCTGGCCGCACTCGCCTGGATTTGGCTGGCCGACGGCATGACCCTCCTGTTGGCTCCCCGCTACATCATCACGCAGGTTTGCGAGTTACTGCGGCAGTCCCCTACGATATTGCGGTGGGAGCTTCTCATGATCATCGGAGGCATTTTCTTGTTCTTTGCCGCGCAAGACCTACCCTATCAATGGCTCTGGATGGTGACGGCAGTAGGGATGGTCGCCAAAGGAGCCTTCTTGTCGATCGGAGCGCCAGCCTGGCGTGGACCGGTCATCGATTGGTGTATCGGACGAGAAGACATCGACTACCGATTCTGGGGGCTTGGTCTCTGTACGCTTGCGGTCCTGTTATTCCATGCGCTAGGGTGGATCGGTCGGAGCTGAGTCAGGGTGAATCGTTGGAGATCTGCGGAATGGATCGGGATGCCGTGCTGTCCCTCTGGGAAGCCCACAAGGAGGAGCGATGGCCTCAAGTGGGACGCCAGTATGAGGGGCCGTTGATGACGCTAGATACCGTAATCAGCGGATGCGTCGTGTATTTTCTCGACAGTCCTGAGGGACTTGATGCGCAGCGCCTTGGGATCGTCGAAGACTGTGTCGCCGACCTGGATAACCTGACCGATGAGCTTGAAGAAGACTGTCGGCCCTACTTTCAGCGACTCCGGCACCTCGGAGCCCTCCTCATTACGACCCATCATACCATCTAGCCTCTTCCGCATTGAAATGAATGGGGACGGATCGGTCCGCCCCCATCGCTTCACGGTCGTTACGGAACCTCGACAATATCTTTCTTCATTGGTCCAAGTAGACCCAGGAGTTCCCCCTTTTCCTGCGCCTGCACTTTGGACGTATCCAGCGCTTTTAGCAGATCCTCCACTAATGCCCCAAAGTCCTCATTAGATATCTTCATACCGGCATGGGTCGTCTTCATGTCGCGGCCGCTGTAAGTGCAGGGTCCTCCTGTTGCCATGCAGATTTGATCGACGAGGTGGCCCTTGAGTTTCCGAATATCGGTGGTCGCAAACCGGCCATTAATCCTGGTATCTGCAGCCACATTGGCCACAAACTGATCAACGACCGCGGAAATCGAAGACTTTCCCCCGAGCCGGTCGTAGAGAGACTTCCCTACCGGCAGCCGCTCCGTTCCCGCACAGCCAACCAAGACCAGCATGGCACCGAATCCTGATACCCATCCCCATGCGACAGATTGCTTCGTCATTTGCCCCCCTCCCTCCTGATCGAACGGACCCGTCGCTGCTGTAAGTGTGATAGCTCTGTATCATTGATTGGTCGGGTAGGCATTGCCTCCCTTGATAGGTCATCATACTATTATTAGCATTACTATCTAAAATATATTGTTCTGCTCCTAGCTATAGGTAGCACACGGTCAAAGGAGCTCTTATGGAACTGCGTCATCTTCGGTATTCCTCGCCGTAGCTTCCGCACAGAACTTTACGAAGGCATCCAAGACTCTACCCGTGTCGCAGCCTTCACTTTCGCTCCAGATCCGCGACATATAAGAGGAACCAAGAACCCGCCTACCGGACCGGCTCGGACGCAAGGTGATGCTGACCCAAGCGGGCGAACTGTTTCGCGATCATGCGGAACGTGCAATCCGTGAATTGGAATAGGCGACGCGGCTCATGCAGGAACTGCATGGCGCGCAGCACGGTCGCCTGGTCGTGGGAACCCTGGCCCCCGAGAATTCCTATCTCATCGCCCCGCTGGTCTCACAATTCAAACAGCAGGTTTCCGGGGTTCATCTGCAATTCCACCCACAAGCCTCGGCAGACATTGCCACTGGTCTCCTCGCCAATCGACTCGATGAGGGCATCTGCCTCCTCCCCAGACCCCACGACCAACTAGCCACCACCCCGCTTTATGACGAACAGCTCGTGTTGGTCGCGCCCACTCGCTATCCCCTACCCCAATTTCGCATGCGTATGCAGGACCTCGGTGGACTTCGGCTCGTACTCATATCGGTCGATTATTGCCTGCGGAAGATGATGGAGACGGAATGCGTAGAGGCGCAGATCAAGACTCAAGTTGTACTCGAGATGACCTCCCCCGAGGGCATCCTCCAGGCGGTGGCGGAAGGGGCGAGGCTCACAATGCTACCTGAACACTACGTCCGATTAAGACTTGCTGGATCGGGGTTGCGGATTATTAACTTGTGCGATCCTGTTCCGCGTCATTCGGTTGGGTTGGCCTACCTGGCTAACCGACGATACCACAATATTGCCACGAGGGATTTCGGCACCCTCTGTCGAACAACCATGACCCGCCTCCTAGCCCGCCAAAAGCACCGCCACCGCAGCACTTTGACGATCACATAGAGCGAGGGAAGCGACCCCAATTGCGCATTCCGCCGTTCCTTGCAAGTTCTCAGGCCGTTCGATAAAATGTGCCTACACTGCATGGTCCCACCAATTTCGCCAATAGATTTCAAGCACCATATATCTCTCAGAACCCATGGGTAAGGAGGAGTCGATGAAGGATTTACTGCGAGTCGTCACGCTAGCCTGCACGGTGATGGCCGGAGTCGGCGCATGGGTGTCCCCTGGGTATGGTGAGCCCTACGAATTGAGCAAGAACGACGTGATGGACCCGAAGGCTTTGAAGAGTCCAGAAATCTCGCTGTTCGGAGTCAAATTGGGAGACTCTGAAGCCAAGGCATTGGACTCTCTGGTGAATGAAAAGATTCCTGGAGTGAAAGTGGAACAGGAAGCCTTGTTTATCTTCTTGCTCGACCAACGCAAACCGACCGGTCCGATGGCCGGGGTGCGCGTTCAGGACGGCAAGGTGGACCTGATCTTTATCAATAACCGATTTTCATATAAGACCCGCGGCATCTTTCGCAACGTGTTGAACAGCGAAAGTCCTGATGACGTGCGGAAACTACTGGGGCAGGAAGAATACGGGGATGAAAACGTGATGGGCGCCATACTGGCCTATGATAAGCAGGGGTTTGTCATCAACTACCTGGGGAAAGATGTCAATGTGGAGTTTTCCCCGCTTCGCTAGCGAGCCGGGCCGGATGTTTGGCCGCACGCGTGCCTGCCAACCTAAGAACACTTCCTAGCCTTCTTTCCGGTTGCCAGCTTGAATTCGTTCCCGCCCCGTTTCTCCCCCTCGGTCTCCACAGTCCATCACAAAGTCCGTGAAGCCATCACCAGAGCTCCTGGGAGGACGCGAACGGGCAGATTGCTGGTTGGCCTCAGGCTGTATACCGGCCTACGCGCGGGGCGACTTGAGCAATCACAGGAATCTAGTGAGGAGCTTCGGCAGCCTGTAGGCCGTAGGCAATGAGATTCGTCGCGGTATTCCAGCGACGCTTCGAGTTGAGGATCACGAGGAGAAGATCGCTCCCGTTCTGAGAGACTTTGGCGATGAGGCACCGCCCGGCTTTTGAGGTAAATCCGGTCTTGATCCCTTCGACACCGGGAATCCGCCCCAGCAGTCTGTTCGTGGTGTGCAAGATATACGAATGGTGACCGTTGACAGGCGTGATGATCGCACGTTCCTCACGGACCAACTGCCGGAAGATCGGCTGATCAAGGGCCATGACACTTAAGGTGGCAAGGTCTTCGGCCGTCGAGTAATGGTCAGGGCTGTCGAACCCGCAGCCATTACTGAAATGCGTATCAGTCAAACCGAGGGCCGCAGCCTTGGCGTTCATGAGAGTCACGAACTGTGCTTCGTCGCCGCCCACATGCTCTACCGCTGCAAGACAGGCATCGTTCGCAGACACGATCAACATGGCCTTCAGCAGGTCTTCCAGCCTGAAGACCTGCCCTGCCTTCACGCGCAAGTGCGTCTTGTGGGCCCGTGCGGCATTGGGACTAATTGTTACGAGATCATCCAACTGACCCCTTTCCAGAATGACCAGGGCCGACATGATTTTCGTGAGGCTGGCTGGGGACATTCGCTTCCCGGAATCGTGCTCATACAACACACGCCCACTATTGAGTTCCTTGAGAAGAATGCCATGGGCTGGAGCGACTCGCCACGGAGGGGACTGGTGCGTGGCTATCGCGGTTCGGACATGCACAGGTTGAGCCGCTACGCTCTTCGCAAGGGCGACAGATGGAGTGCCAGTTGCGGCACCGCTCAAAAGGAGACCGATGAACACCCCAACAGCGCGGGCGAGAAATGCCGACCGATGGGATCTCCCGCAGTCTCTAGTCGTCATAACTCGCCGCTCCCGCTTCATAGTGTAAATGACTCCCGCACTTTCCCTCCGCGAAACCCGCTGTCGATCACCTTATGAAAGAAGCGAAGCAGGTCGGCAAGGTCTATCCAGAACCCGCAATTCAAACAGCGGGCATAGAGTCGTCGATTCACCAGCGTATAGTGGCGCTCGACCATCATGAAACCCTTACATTTCAAACAGTGCATCGACGTGCCTGCCTTGAGTCTAGGTGTCTACCGGAGTCGATTCATCACCAATGCCAGGCAACCAGCCAACAGCCCTCCTCCGAAAATCGTAGTGCCAAATGAGAGGTATGGGCTAGCCCCACTGCTGGGAGGGCCTCCGTCGAACAGGTCGCGCACGCCCCCCTGTACCATCAGAACGGAGAGGGTGAGCAGTGCGCCGATTGCAAACCACCATCCAAAGGATCTCACTGGTGTCCTCGAAACAGAGCGCCAAGAGGCTTGAAAGCGGCGACCCTCGGCCACTGTAGCGGAGGGTTGCCAGGCTGTCAAGAAGACTGCCCTTTGATTCGCTCCGCATATCGACAGACGTCGCATGCGCCTCAAGGGGAGGGTGCAACAGGAGCGGACACCGCTTTCAATCCTCGATGGAGGAAGATGGAGACGCTTCCATTGCCGTTGTCCGCAATCACAAGCCCAGGCTCTTCAGCCTCCTTTGTCGTGACGCGGAAGGTCGCGAGGGCGAAGGGGCCGGTCTTCGTCCGATAGTTTCTCGGCGGATATTCGAATGTCCCATCGCCCCGGCCGA
This sequence comes from uncultured Nitrospiraceae bacterium, assembly GCA_963726635.1. GTDB lineage: Bacteria > Nitrospirota > Nitrospiria > Nitrospirales > Nitrospiraceae > Palsa-1315. Next base: position 44,619 of record CAVSCZ010000005.1, on the reverse strand, counting down.
ACAGAATGGAGAGATCACTCGACTGAAGATTGACGATGGCCACGTCGGTGCGACGGTCGCCGTTGAAGTCGCGAGCGAGCCCGAAATTTGGTCCTGCGTCGGCACCGGAATCGTGCCCTGGTTGAAAGGTCCCATTACCGTTACCAAGAAAGGTCGTAAAACTATCTCGTTCGCCATTGATCACGAGCAGGTCTCTGGTCCGGTCATTATTAAAATCGGCGAAACTCACCCCGAGCGGACGCTTCCCTGTCCGATAGTCGGTGGGAGGTCGAAACGTGCCGTCCCCATTCCCAATCCAGATGGAAACCGCGTTTGACATCGGCCCCCCGTTTGTCACGGCCAAATCGATTTTCCCGTCGCCATTCAGGTCGGCCAACGCGACGGACGTGGGCGTATCACCATATTCGTACTGCGCCCCATGGGTGAATTCACCGGTGCCGGTTCCCAGGAAGACTTTGATCTTGTCGTTTCGCAATGCGACCACGAGGTCCGGCGCGTGATCGCCGTTGAGATCGTCACTGGCAATGGCAATGGGAGTCCGATGTACCGGATAGCGGGGACCTTCTTCAAATTTCCCGTCGTCTCGACCTAGGAGTACAGCGACCTCGTCGCCCCCGGAACAGGCCAAGACCACATCGGGGTAGGGGTCGTGATTATACATCCCGAGGGCGAGCGAGCGGGGCTCTTTGCAGGCATTGAGTTGGATTTGATCGCGAAAGGTGCCGTCACCGTTACCCAAGAGAATCGAGAGCGTATTGCTGCCGATGTTGGTCGTCAGCAAATCGGTAAACCCGTCTTGATTGACATCAGTGGGGGTGACGGTCGTCGGGTTCTTCCCTACTTTGTAACTGGCAAAGTAGTAAAAGAGATCTGGCGGCGTGTAGGGGTCTTGCTTGGTACAGCCGCTCACCACAAGCAGGAAGAGACTTGTCGCCACGACCACCAGGTCCCATGGCCTCCGTCTGTCGTGGCTGTCGGCCCTTTTGATGACGCACCACTCCCTACACAGGGAACGAGCAACATGGAGACGCGTCCGCATAAGTGTGCCCTTTAACCAGGCCTTCCAGTCGGAGCAAGTCGTGCCAGTATACAGACCGCTGCTTTCTCCTGGCAATCAATCCGGCTGCGCAACGATCCCTGCTAAGACGTGGCTTCCCCAGTCCTGGCCCACTCAGCGACGGCTTTGAAAATGGGTGAGGGTTTGGGGTAGAATGTTTTCTGGTAAGGAGGAATCCATGAGCAAGATGATGAAGATTGACTTGTCGATGTACGGAATCGCCGAGATATTGCATTGGTGTCACGACCGCAATAAAGGACGCGTCCCCGGGGTGGACACGGCGGGCTTCGACAAGATGAAGGCGCTCTTGGCTGAGAAGCCGCAGTCAGGAGATTATTTTACCCTCGATCAGTTCTGGAAAAAGAGGGTCACCTTGGACTTGACCGAAGATGAGGTGGCGACGATTGATCGCTGTCTCTATGATATCCCCAATTTTGATAGCGAACCTCTCCCGCAAATCCGTCACAAGTTTTGGCCGCAACAGACGGCCGCCCACTGATACAGCAGGGGCCGCCCTCAAACGGCCCCTGCCTCTACCTCACAACGATTCATCTGGCCAGATCGGCCGAGACAGGGCGAGAGCGGCGTGGAGCGCCGGCTGTGTTCGTACGGGCTCGTCGAGATGAAGGCCTGTGGAAGGAGTAGCCCTGCAGGTTGCCAAAGAATTCGCTCGCAACCGCTGGGATCTGAACAGTTACTCTGTATACTGAAAAATCAGACCCGACTAGGACCCGAGAAGCGGTGCGCCAACTCCCATGCTACGTCGAGGATTTCAGCGACGGGAGTACGACTCCAAAAACCTTTGCGGTATTCTGCTAGAGCGTCCCCTCTCCCTTAAGATAGCGGCGAAAGCGGCCCATCAAGTCGGCACCGAGCGTCCCACCTTCCGGCTTCTTCACCTCCGGATCGGCAAAATGCCCACGAATTTCCTGAAGACGTTTTTCCGCCTGCTCATTCCCCTGCAACCGCTTGGTCTTCTCCAGCGCCGTATCAAACGCCTCAAACGTCAGTTCGTTGTACCCGAATGAGCGAATCCGTTTGACGGCTTTCATCATAGCCTGATTCCGGAAAGTCGTCAGATGCTCCGAATCGATTTCTTTGAGCCCAAGCTTCCGCGCCCTGCGCTCAGCGGCCTTACGAATTCCGCTACGCACGAAATCCGGGGACGTCTGCAGTCGCTTCCATGCCTCATCGGTCCATAAGACTCGCTCCTGAGGCGCGTCCCACAGCTGAAGCAGCATCGCCTCGTCGATCCGCGCAACGCCTTTCTCTCTCGCCAAATCTTCGGTGTCCCGCCTCAACATATCGGTGACGAATTCGACGGCGATCGGCGGCGACTGTTTCAATTTCTCATGAAGTTGGGCCAACGCCCCCTCGCTCCACTCCAACGGAGGAGCCGAGGCCTCACGGAGATCCCCCAGCGCTTCCACCTTTTCAAAGAGTTCGACATTCACCTCGAGATGACCCCGCTCTCGCGCGATCTCTTCGGCAATTTGCTTGGTCATGCTGCGCATGAATTCCGGAACAGTACTAAGCCGTTCCTTAGCGGCGGCAGTCCAGGGGAGATGGCCTTGCTTCATTTGTTCAGCAGCGTCCGCCATGCCGGAATCGCCGCCCATACCGCCCATCATTTGGTTCTTGAACTGATCGAGAATCTCCCCCGTAATCTCCGCATAGCCAAGCTCTCGGGCCTTTTTTTCTGCCAGACGACGAACCATCCCTCGCAAGAATAACGGTGCCCGCTCTAGCCGTTTGGAGGCCTCGTCCGTCCAACGGATATCTATCCCGACCGCATCCTGGGAGTCTGGTGAGTTCATGATGAGCTTCCTGTTATGACTGGTTCAGAAGTTCCTTCAATTCCTTGCCGGCTTTGAAAAACGGCACCTTCTTGGCCGGGACCGCCACGGTCGCGCCGGTCTTTGGGTTCCGCCCTTCTTTCATCCGACGAGCCCTCAGCCGAAAACTGCCGAACCCTCGAATCTCCGTCTTATCACCGTTCTTCAACGAATCACGCACACAGTCGAAAATCGTATTGACGACCACTTCCGCCTGTCGCTTCGTCAAGGTCGCAACCTGTTCGGATACGCGCTCGATGATTTGGGCCTTCGTCATATTGGACTCCCCTTTCGTGATGATGAATCGACCTGCGAATCGACCCGACCGCGCTAGAACGCCATGAGATACTTGAGACTGACCCCGGAGTAAAAGTCCAACTTGGGGAAGAGCACCGACAATCGTGACTCGATCAATTCTCTAATCGAAAATCGCCGGCGCGGCTCAATGACTTTCGGCTCGCCCTCGATGCCGGCCACTTCCGCCGCAAGCTGGATGGCATCTTCGAGATCGCCGAGTTCGTCCACAAGCTTTGAAGCTTTGGCCTGACGGCCCGTAAATATTCGACCGTCCGCCAGGGCCTGTACAGCGGCCAAGTCGAGCCCGCGCCCTTCCGCCACCGCCTCAATGAACTGCTTATGGACATCGTCCATGACGGATTGGAGCAACGCGTGTTCTTCATCACTCATCTTCCGGAGCGGCGACCCTACATCTTTGAATCGTCCACTCTTTATCACGACACCTTCGACCCCGATCTTCTTGAGAAGCCCTTCGACGTTGGCCATCTCCATGATGACCCCGATACTCCCCGTCAATGTCCCTGAATTGGCCATGATCCGATCGGTCGCAACCGCAATATAGTATCCCCCTGACGCCGCTACCGAACCCATTGAGGCAATCACCGCCTTATTGCTCTTGTTACGAACCCGCTGAACCGCATCATGGATTTCTTGCGACGGCACAACCCCGCCGCCGGGGCTGTCAATTCGCAATACAATCGCTTTAACGGATGGGTTGTCGGCAAAACGCTTCAACTCGCCGATCGTGGATTGCGCATCCAGAATGACCCCTTCAATACGAATCAATCCAACCCGGTCCTCCATCGAAAAGTCGAGGTCGGGAAAGAACAGGTTCATCAGAAAGAGCAGGCCAAGCCCGATGCCGAGCGCCCAGAGCACTCTGCGCAGTATTCCTCGCTTGACCGGCTTTTCTGTTGTTTCATTACTCATGTTTTCTTACTCGTTCACAGCGCCGGGGGCGCGTTCGCGCCCCCGGCTTACACTGAGACCTGGTGAATCGAACCTACTTCTCGTCCTCGGCTTGGTTTCGCTTTCGGCTCTGCTTCGCCGCACGACCCAAGCTTTGGTCCAACGTGCCTTGCGTGGAATGATATTCGTCGACCTGCCGGCGATCGGAATCCATCTGGTGATCGCGCAGGCTGAGCGCGATCTTTCGCTCTTCACGATCCACCTTGATGATCTTGGCGGTCACTTCATCTCCCAGCTTGAATTTCTCTTCGAGCTTGGCCTGCGGGTCGAGACCAGCCTCGCTGATGTGAATCAACCCTTCGACTCCCCCGTCCAATTCGACGAAGATGCCGAAATCAGCAATCTTGCTGACCTTCCCGACCGCCACATCCCCGACACCATATCGGCTCGGGATCTCATCGTCCCATGGATCGCTCCCCAGCTGCTTATAGCCGAGCGACAGCCGTTCCTTTTCCTTGTCGATCCGCAAGACCACGGCTTCGACCTTCTGACCCTTCTTGAAAAGCTCAGAGGGATGCTTGATATGTTTAGTCCACGACATATCGGATATGTGGATCAACCCATCGATGCCCTCTTCCAGTCCGACGAACGCGCCGAAGTCTGTAAGACTCTTCACCTTCCCTTCGATGCGCGTGCCGATGGCGTACTTCCCTTCCACCATATCCCAGGGGTTCGGCGCAGTCTGCTTCATGCCGAGCGAAATCTTCCTGCTGCCAGAATCCACGTTCAGCACCGCCGCTTCAACCTGATCCCCGATGGACACGACGCGTGACGGATGGCGCACCTCGTGCGTCCACGACATCTCAGAGACATGCACCAGTCCCTCGACGCCAGGCTCGAGTTCGATAAACGCCCCGTAATCGGTCAGGCTCACGACACGACCTCGAACACGGGTACCGATCGGGTACTTGCCGGCCACACCGGTCCAGGGATCGGCGCTCTTCTGCTTCAAGCCGAGAGAAATACGCCCGGTCTCTCGATCATACTTGAGGACACTGACTTCCACCTTGTCGCCGATGTTGAACATTTCCGACGGATGGCCAACACGGCCCCAGGACATGTCCGTAATGTGGAGCAGGCCGTCGATGCCGCCCAGGTCGATGAATGCCCCGTAATCCGTGATGTTTTTCACCACGCCTTGAATCAATTGCCCTTCCTTCAACGTGGAGAGGGTATTCTTCCGTTTCGAGTCCCTTGTCTCTTCCAGGAGCACGCGTCGGGATACGACGACATTGCCGCGCCGATGATTGATTTTGATGATCTTGAGGGGGAACGTGCGCCCAACCAACCCGTCAAGATCCCGCACTGGATGAAGGTCTATCTGCGAGCCAGGCAGAAATGCCTTCACTCCGATATCCACCATCATGCCGCCTTTGATCCGCGCCACGATCTTGCCGTCGATGCTTTTTTCTTCGTTGAAGAGCTTCTCTAGCTCCTCCCAAATCTTCATCTTGTCGGCTTTTTCTTTGGAAAGAATCAGATTGCCGTCAGCGTCTTCACACTCCTCAATGTAGACTTTGAGCGGATCGCCCACTTTGAGGTTCTGGAGCTCCTCGGTGGAGAACTGATCGTTCGGGATCATACCTTCGGACTTGTACCCGATGTCGACGACCACCTTGTCTTTGCTCACGGCAACGACGCGGCCCTCCGTTATGGTTCCCTCTTCGAGGTTTTTGAAGGTCTCCTCGTACAAGGCCGCTAAGGCCGCTCGGTCTAACTGCTGGTCACTCGATGGCGAAACCGTATTCATGGTGTGAATCCTACTCTTCCGACAGGAGTCGGGTGCTGATGGTTGTTATACACCGACATTCACTCAGCCTTGCGAATGCCGGCACTGGACTGCTGGACCGGAGACTCGACGGCACCTAAAGAGGCGATGCGATTGATCACAGTGCGACTCACCTCCTGATAAAACTGCTTGGCTTCTCCGTTCTCCCCGTTCCGGGAAAACGTGATGGGATCCCCATACAGAACAGTCACGGGACGAAAGCGCGGCCACATAGTTCCCATCGGCAACACCTCGAACGTGCCCTTGAGATAGGCCGGAACCACAGGACATCCTGTTTGAGCCACAATCACACCAATCCCTGGTTTGGGAGTTTGTAGCCGTCCGTCCAGGCTGCGACTCCCCTCCGGAAAGATCACCACGACCTTTCCTTCCTTGATCAGACTGACCGCCTTGCCAAATGCGTCACGATCCAGCCGGCCAGTCCGCAAGGGAATCCATCCCAACCATTGGCAGATCGCCTTGAAGCCTGGAACCGGAAAGAGATCGCTACGCCCCATATACCAGGCCCGCCGCCTTATCCCACAACCCAGGAAAGGGATATCCAGGTAACTGGCATGATTCGCCGCAACGATGAACCCGCCGGTCTTGGGAACCGCCCCGACGACTCGATAGCGAAAACAGAGCCATCCAATGGTCCGGAAGAAGGTCCACAAGATTCCATAGATAACCGAACTCACAACTTCGCCGCAATCACAGCCAGCATCTGGTCCACCACCTCGGTAGCGGACAAGTTCGAGGTGTCGATATGCCGAGCATCCTCAGCAGGAACCAGCGGGGCGATCGAACGGGAACGATCTCGCGTATCACGGCTCGTCAAATCGGCGCTCGTTTCCTCGATCGCCCCAGGATGTCCCGCCGCAACGAGTTCCCGATGCCGGCGCTGCGCCCGGACATTCGGATCTGCTTCGAGAAAAAACTTCACGTCTGCAGAAGGGAAGACCTTCGTCCCCATGTCCCGCCCTTCAGCCACCACCGCCCCGCCCTGTCCAATCTTCCGCTGGATTGGCAACAGCCAGGCCCGAACTGCGGGAATTGCCGAGACCACCGATGCAGCGGCCGACACCTCAGGCGTCCTGAGGTCGCCGGTCACGTCCTTGCTATTGACCAACACCGTCGCGGCTCCGTGATGGAACTGCATCTGGAGCGACAGGGTGGGCAGCAGAGCTGCGACCGCTTCGGCATCCGCCGGATCCCGGCCAGACTCAATCACGGCCCAGGCCATCGCGCGGTAGAGAGCTCCCGTGTCGAGATACATATAGCCCAATCGAGAAGCCAACAACTTGGCAACCGTACTCTTGCCGACACCAGCCGGACCATCGATCGCAACAATCAGCCGGCTCGCTTGCTTTTCTTCCGGAATACTTCCCACGTCGTGGCCCCGTATTATCTCCGTTACTGGCGCTCGCCCAATAACTCCAAGAGTGTGCGATGAAAGTCCGGGAATGATGTCTCAATACAGGCCGTCTCGTCAATCAGAGTTGGCGCCGAAGCAGTCAAGCCTGCGATGGCCAACGACATCGCCACTCGGTGATCTCCATGACTGCGGCCACGCGCAGCCTGTAATCGACCATTATTTTCTGCCGTTCCAAGTCCTCGCACAACCATCCCGTCGGGCTTTTCCGTGATCTGCGCCCCCATCGCGCGCAACTCTGCCGATACCGTCGCAATCCGATCGCTCTCTTTGACGCGCAACTCTTCGGCCCCGGAGATGATCGTCTCTCCCTCTGCGACTGCAGCCGCGACACAGAGAATAGGAAATTCATCGATCGTCTGTGGAATCAAGTCCGGCCCGATCGCTACCCCATGTAGCCGTGCCGATTTCACTCGGATGTCCGCAACCGGCTCTCCTGCCTCTTCACGCCGATTGAGCAATTGAATATCCGCGCCCATTCTCGTCATCCCTTCCAACAAGCCCGTCCTGGTAGGATTGATCCCCACCTGTTGAATCGTCACATCCGAACCAGGGACAATTGTGGCGCCCACGATGAAAAACGCGGCAGCGGAGAGATCGCCCGGAACGGCCAATCGTGGCGCTGCATTCCACCCAACCGACGGCCGTCCGTCGACCAGCAGAGTGGTCCCTTCCCGTCTGAGTCCGATACCAAAAAACTGAAACAACCGTTCCGTATGGTCCCGCGAGAGACGGGGCTCTGTGATGCGGGTCGTCCCTTCAGCAAACAAGGCCGCGAGCAACAGTGCGGATTTGATTTGCGCGCTTGCCACCGGCGAGGCATAGGTGATGGCGCGGAGGCGACTACCCGTCACGGCTAAGGGTGCAAGTTCACCCCCCTTGCGTCCAGCGATGGTCGCCCCCATTTCCCGCAACGGCTTGACGATCCGCCCCATTGGACGGCGACAAATCGATTCGTCGCCGGTCAGTACAGTAAAAAAGTCCTGTCCCGCCAGCAAGCCCGTCAGGAGACGAATGCCCGTTCCGGAATTCCCGCAATCAATCGGCCCGCTCGGCTCGGTCAGGCCCCAGAGTCCTTTCCCGTGCACCTGCAATTCGTCGACCGATTCATCGATGCGTACGCCGAGAGCCTGGAACGCGCGCATCGTATTGAGGCAATCTTCGCCTCGACAATAGCGCGCAACCCTGCTGACCCCGTTCGCCAAGGCTGTCAGGATGATGGCGCGATGGGTGATCGACTTATCGCCTGGGACGGAAATCGTTCCCTGTAACGGTCGGCCTGGTGTGATAGTCAAAGACGCCATATGTGTGCTAGGCGGACACCGCCGGTCGCGTGGAGAGCTTTTCTCGTTCCTGCCTTGCTCGTTCGAGTTCCTTCTCGATGCCTGCGGCATCGCCCACTCGAATCAGCTGCTTCAATTGGCTCAGCGAGCGCTCGTAGGCCTCAATGAACAAGACCACATTGTCGCGGTTCCAGAGGAAAATATCACGCCACATTTCAGGCGAACTGGCGGCAATCCTGGTCGTATCCCGTAACCCACCACCCGAGTGGCTCGCCAGATCGAGGGAGGGAATCTGTTGATCGCGAATCTCAGCCAGGGTATTGATCAAGGCAAAGGCCGCGACATGGGGCAGGTGGCTCACCGCCCCAAGAATCTTGTCATGCAGATGGGCATCCATCGTAAGAACCACCGAGCCGGTTTCCTGCCACATCGTTCGGACCTGCTCAAGCGCTTGAGCATCCGTCGTCTTCGTCGGCGTAATGATACAGCGCGCACCCATAAAGAGCTGATCCGATCCGGCCGCGACGCCCGTCTTTTCCTTGCCGGCAATGGGATGGGCCCCGACAAAATGGACACCAGCCGGCATGGCCCGTTCAGCCTGTTCCACCAGGAGCCCCTTCACGCTTCCGACATCGGTCACAATCGCGCCTTTTTTCAGACAGGACGCCCACTCCGTCAAATGCCGTTCATAGGTGTCGACCGGCGTTGCCAACACGACCACATCGGCATCCCTGACTCCCTCTTTGGGGTCGACAACGTAGCGGTCGATCGCGCCCAGCTCAACCGCGGCCTTCAAGTTTTCGACACGCCGCCCAACCCCGACGACACTTGTCGCCAACCCCTTTCGGCGAAGAATCATGCCGAGCGATCCGCCGATCAGCCCGACCCCGACAATCGTTACCTGCGTGAAATGCAGCGCCATACTTCAAGCTGGACCAAGGCCGAACCTCAATCCTGAGTCCTTCAAACTGAGTCCCTCTGATTACAGTTCCCGACCAACCGCTACCGCGATCTTTCGCATGTCATGCATCAGTTCCTTGAACTTGCTCGGCTTGATGGATTCTTCACCGTCGCACAGCGCACATTCCGGGTTCGAATGGACTTCGATCAGAATGCCATCCGCCCCCGCGGCCACCGCGGCTTTCGACATCGGCGCCACTAGATTCCACTTGCCGGTGGCATGGCTGGGATCGACGATGACGGGCAAATGCGAGAGCTCTTTCAACGTCGGGACCGCAGCAAGATCGAGCGTATTGCGATATTGCGTCTCGAAGGTCCTGATCCCCCGCTCACACAACATGACGTTCTGATTCCCACGGGACATGATGTATTCCGCCGACAAGAGGAATTCCTTTATGGTGGCCGAGAGTCCCCGCTTCAACAGCACCGGCTTGTCGTACGCCCCAACCTCCTTCAGCAACTCGAAGTTCTGCATATTGCGAGCGCCAATTTGGATGATGTCGGCTTTCTCGAGAAACAATTCGATGTCGCGGGTATCCAGAATCTCGCTGACCACCGGCAACCCGGTTTGCTTCTTCGCCTCAACGAGATAGTCCAATCCTTCACGCCCTAACCCCTGAAAGGAATAGGGCGATGTGCGCGGTTTGTAGGCCCCGCCGCGCAAAATACTCGCTCCGGCCGCCTTGACCTCGTGGGCGATGCCGACCGTTAATTCGAGCCGCTCCACCGCGCAGGGTCCCGCCATAATGACCAGCTTGTTGCCGCCGATCTTGACTCCACTCACATCGATGATCGTGCCTTCACGCTTAAACTCCCGACTGACCAATTTCCAGGGCGCGAGAATCGGCAACACACTTTCAACGCCTGGCAAGGCTGTGAGCGGCTGGTTATGCAGGATCCGATCGTCGCCGATGACTCCGATGATCGTCCGTTCCTGACCGGTCGATAGTTGTGACTTCAGCCCTAACTCGCGAAGGCGATCGATAATGTGGTCGACTTCCCGTTCGCTTGCTTCTGGTTTTAACACAATGATCATGTTGCCCCCACCATGCACTCAATGCGAATGGAGTACCCGCTTGAGCGCAGCCAAAAATTCCTTATTTTCTTCTGCCAGGCCGATGGTCACTCGAACCATAGGTCCCTCGATGTGACGAATGATGATGCCCTCCCTCAGCATGGCCTCGAACACCGCGCGGCCATCTCGTCCGACATCGACATACACAAAATTCGCTTCGCTCGGGATCGGCGCAAACCCGAGCGCAGTCAATCCCTTGACCATCTGCTCCATCCCGGCTGCATTCACCGCCCTACTCCGCGCCCACATGTTCGTCGTCGCCGAGGGCGGCAAGCGCGGCGCGCTGCGCCAGGCTGTTGGCGTTGAAGGGAGGGCGGACACGGTTCAAGAAATTGGTGATCTCCGTCGGCGCCACGCCGTATCCGATTCGCAATCCTGCGAGGCCATAGATTTTCGAAAACGTCCGCAGCACGATCACATTCCGCCCCTGCTTCACATAGGCCATGGAATCCGGAAACTGCGGATTCCGGACGTACTCGAAATAAGCTTCATCAAATACCACGATGACATGACCCGGCACGCGCGAGAGCAGATGTTCGACCTCATCAGCCGACACCATCGTACCGGTTGGATTATTGGGGTTACAGAGGAACAGGAGCCGCGTCCGGTCGGTGATGGCTTCCGCCATCGCCTGAAGATCATGCCGCCACTGCTTTAACGGGACAATAATAGGCTTTCCGTGAGCTGCCGTGACTTCCATCCTGTAAATGACGAAAGTCTGATCGGCCATGACCGCTTCATCGCCCGGGGCTAAAAACGTACGGGCGAGCAGGCCCAGGATTTCATCCGATCCATTCCCGAGAATGACTTGATCCGGGGTTACCTTCCAACGATCCGCCAAGGCTTCGCGCAGACGGAATGCGCCGCCATCGGGATAGCGATGCAGGGTCGCGGTCCCCTCGCTCAAAGCGGCGAGCGCCTTCGGGGAGGGACCCAATGGATTCTCGTTGGACGCCAATTTAATGACGCGTGCGAGACCTAGTTCCCGTTGGAGTTCCTCAATCGGCTTCCCGGGAACATAGGGACTCAGCGAGGCGATATCTGGATGGACCTTCAGTGGCATGGCATTAATTATGAGCCGGATAGGATCCCAGGACTTTCATGAAGAGGCAGCGACCGGTGATTTCTTCGACGGCCTTCTTAACCCGCTCCTCCTCAATATGCCCTTCGATATCGACGAAGAAAATGTACTCCCAGGCTTTTCGCCTGGAGGGACGCGACTCAATCTTGGTCATGCTCAGGCCATGAGAGGCGAAGGGCCTGAGCAGATCGTATAGGGCACCGACTTTGTCTTTCACGGAGAGCATCAATGAGGTCTTATCCTTTCCCGTACGCTGGGGCGGCTTCTGAGACAATATGAGAAAGCGCGTCATATTGTTCATATTATCTTCGATGCGGGCCTTGATGATCTTCAAGCCGTAGAGCTGCGCAGCCAACTCCGATGCAATGGCAGCGACAGAGGAGTTTTCCATGCACAGTTCCGCGGCTCGTGCTGTGCTCGCCACCTCCGACACAGGCACATTCGGCAAGTTGGTCTCTAACCAGTTTCGACATTGGGCAATGGCATGGGGATGAGAGTGGATTTTCTTCACCTCTTCCATTACGCCAGACTTCGACATCAAATGATGGGACACCTCCTGGAGAATTTCGCCATAGATCAGGAGATTGGAATCAATGAACATATCGAGCGTGTGGTTGACCACACCTTCTGTCGTGTTCTCAATCGGGACCACGCCAAAATTGGCCCGCCCCCGCTCGACTTCGCTGAACACGTCCTTGATGCTATTGACCGGAATATATTGGGCGGACGCCCCGAATTTCTGCATGCAGGCCATGTGCGTAAACGTCGCCCTGGGACCGAGATAGGCCACCTTCTGAGGGCCCTCGAGAGAGAGGGAGGCGGACATGATTTCTCGATAGACGGGCCAAATCGCCTCGGACGGAAATGGCCCGGAGTTCTGCTGTATGAGGCGCTCGATTATGGCAGCCTCACGCGCCGGGGTATGGAGGTTAGCGTCCGCGTCCTGTTGTTTCTTGAGTTTGCCGATCTCAACGACGCTTTTGGACCGCTCATTCAGCAGGCGCAAAATTTCGTCATCGATGCGATCGATTTCTTTCCGGTAGCCGGAAAGGTCTTCGGACATAGCTAACCCCCTCTTTCCAGCCCAGTGAGGCGGTCACCCGTCCGTCGGCTGGAACGGCACAAGCCAAGTGGGAAATGATACAGGAACCATTCCTGGCAATGCAAGGAGACCCTCGACGTTTCAGGAGCTTGCGTGACGGTCCTGTCCGTTCGAGACCTGCTGTCAGAAGGACCCGACAGGGGCAGGACGCATCATGAAAAGAGGAGGGAGGTGGGCCTTTTAAAATGATCGAAGGCCAGCTTCGTGGCTTGGCGGCCACGGCCGGTTCGTTCGAGGAAGCCAGCCTGAATCAGATAGGGTTCATGGACATCTTCGAGGGTGCCCTTGTCTTCCTGGACTGCGGCCGCCAGGGATTCAACCCCGACCGGTCCTCCAGCAAACTTGTCGATGATGGTCAGCAGAATCTGACGATCCATCTCATCAAACCCCGCCGTATCCACGCCCAGCCATGCGAGTGCATCCTGGGCTACGGTCTGGGTAATCCGTCCCTCCGCCTTAACCTGGGCATAGTCGCGCACCCGCTTGATAAGCCGGTTGACGATGCGAGGAGTTCCGCGAGCACGACAGGCAATTTCTTGCGCTCCCTCGGAATCGATCGGAATTCCGAGCACTCCCGCCGAGCGGGTCACAATGGTCTGGAGTTCCGCTGGAGAGTAAAACTCCAGGCGGTGGACAAGGCCAAATCGGTCCCGGAGTGGGGAGGTCAGGGCGCCGGCCCTGGTCGTGGCCCCGACGAGCGTAAACCGGGGGAGATCCAATTTCACCGTTCTGGCTGCAGGCCCCTGGCCGATCACGAGATCGAGCTGGTAGTCCTCCATTGCAGGATAGAGCGCCTCTTCGACGGAGGCAGGGAGTCGATGAATCTCATCGATGAACAGAACGTCGTGTTCTTGGAGGTTCGTCAGGATGGCGGCCAAATCGCCCGCATGGGCCAACACGAGACCGGAGGTCGAACGGAGCGAAGCCCCCATCTCACGAGCAATGATATGAGCGATGGTGGTTTTCCCTAATCCAGGGGGACCATAAAAGATCGTGTGATCGAGCGCTTCGTTCCGCTGCTTCGCCGCCTCGATACAGATCCGGAGGGATTCTTTCATCCGCTCCTGGCCAACGTACTCCTCCAAGGTCTGAGGACGCAGCACATTCTCGATGCTTCGTTCTTCGTCCGTGATCTGCGTGCTGACAACTCGCTCGGCCATCGTGAGGCGGACCTCTCTAGCTGTGGTCTTATTTCTTCTCAGGCGTTGGAAGGTACTTGGGGGGAGGCGGCAAGGCACCCTGCCCGGGCGTTGCTGTACTCCCGCAGTCCGGCGGGCAGATCTTACCGCCTTGGGTTGGATCGGGGAGGTTCGTCTCCATCTTATCCAGCTGGCATTGCGTGAGCCGCCCCCCATCCTGACTTCCGCAGCGAGCCGGCAGAGACGAGCTGCCGATTTCGCGATAGCCCTCAGGACAGGATCCACAGACGGACAGCAGATTAGCCCCCAAGTGGGACACATTGAACGAGAGTAGGATCGCCGTCCTTACAAATCTCTTTGGACTCGGTCACGCCCGTGGTCGCATAGCCTTCCGGACATTTGCCGCAGGTCTTGCGAATGCTTTTCGGCTCGCTCGACTCTTCGGCTTGCACGGGCATGGTCCCTAGCCCCAATAAGAAGAGCATGACAAGTCCGATGGATAATTGAGTCCGGACTATTCGTTGAATCGATCTCGTCATCATCCTTACCCCCTTGCAAGCTCCTTCAAGGATTCACGAATCATGTCTTTGAGCACGATGGACTCAGGATTGGATTTCCTTACCTGTTTCAACGCTTCTTTGGCATCTTGTGGACGATAGCCCAAATTCACGAGCGCCGACAGCGCGTCGTCGAAGGTCGCATCCTGCCCCTGCCTGGGTGAATCGCTCGCAGGCGCAAGACCAGGATGGAGTTTTCCGACTTTATCCTTGAGCTCCAACACGAGACGGCTGGCCGACTTGTTTCCGATCCCTGGAACCGTCGTCAGCTTCTCGACATCTCCCGACTGAATCGCCGAGACCAGGTCGGACACCGGAAGAGCCGACAATACACTGAGAGCCAGTTTGGGTCCGACGCCGGACACGCTAGTCAGCAGCACGAACGCGTCTTTTTCCTGCGACGTCAGAAAGCCGAAGAGCTGAATCGCGTCTTCGCGGACATGGGTGTGAACGCTCAGCGAGGTACTTTCGCTGAGATTGGGCAACCCATAGTAGGTGCTGAGAGGAATAAAAACTTCGTAGCCGACCCCGTGCACGTCGAGGACCAGATAGGTCGGCGCCTTGAAGGCCAATCGGCCTGTCAGTGAGGCGATCATGCTCTATGGGGCAACGAGGAATGGTGAGCGCAGAACGTTGAGCGAAGGAGGAAGATCTTGCGTTCTCTATTCATCGTTCAGCGTTCCGCGTTGTTGTTCATCCAGCGGCGGCCACCTTCTCCATCACCTCGTCGGAAATATCAAAATTCGCATGAACCTTCTGCACATCGTCATGCTCGTCCAAGACTTCCATCAACTTGAGCATTTGTTCGGCTGCCTTTTCCTCTAGCCTGATCGTGTTCTGCGGAACAAAGGTGACCTCCGCAAGCACGGTCTCGATCTTCGCATCGACGAGGGCCTTCTTCACTGCTTCAAAGTGGTGCGGATCCGTGATGACCTCAAAAAGTTTCTCGCCCACCTTCACGTCCTCCGCTCCCGCGTCGAGCGCGAGGGACAACAGCGTATCTTCGTCGACTTTGCTCTTCTCAATCGTGAGCAGTCCCTTCTTGTGAAACTGCCAGGAGACGGCGCCGGCTTCCGCCATGTTGCCGTGATTCTTCGTGAGGAGATTTCGTAGCTCGGCGACGGTGCGATTGCGGTTATCGCTCGTGATTTCCATCAATACGCCGGTCCCTCCCGGCCCATACGCTTCCAAATTGAACTCTTCATAGACCACGCCAGGTAATTCTCCCGTACCGCGCTGAATGGCTTTTTTCAGCGTATCGCCAGGCATGTTGGCCTCTTTTGCCTTCAAGATGGCCAGCCGAAGCCGCGGATTACCATCCGGGTCGGCGCCTGAACGAGCCGCAATCGTCACCTCGCGGATAATTCTGGTGAAGATCTTCCCGCGCTTGACGTCCTGGGCCCCTTTGTGCCGTTTAACCGTCGCCCAATGGCTATGTCCACCCATGCTCACTCCATGCAGCCAGGCTCAGGAAAACCGACTGCGCAAGAACGTGATGTCAATCGATAAGAGCTCGTACTCGTAGCACAGGGCTTGGAAAGGTGTCAATTACGACGAGACTGCGATCTGAGCGGGAAGAACCGATTACTCCGAATAGAACAGCAGTTGCACTCCGATGAGCAGAAGCAATCCAGCCCAGAGCAATTCCCATTTGGAAGACCGCGCGTGGGACGGGAAGCGGAACCAATCAGACAGTAGTTTCGACGAACCGGCTGTCACCGCCATGGTGCCCATAAGCGCATGACCCATCGCAATTTTGTGGGCTGAGGGATGGACGCCGTGCGAATGGCCGAACAACATCAGTCCCCCGATGACGGCGAACAGGGGCAGCGGCGTAGCCCAGACCGCATGACCGATCTGTCCAAGTCGGCGAAGCAGCTCGATGGTCCCGACCGTCAAAGACAAGAGCCCGTAACTCTTATGCTGAAAGATTTCCGAGTCACCTCCGAGGAACGTCTGCATGAAACTGAGCGAGCCGATCGGCCAAGCATCATGGTCGCTCCAGACAAGAAGAAAGGCGCCTGCTGTGAGCAAGGCTACCGGCAACAGAAACCTGGTCCAAGCCCAGAACGGTATAACCAGCGCCTGGCGCAGTTCACTGAGACCGATGATGAGGACCAACATGCCGGTGAGGTGATGATTGAACTCGGAGTAGGCGATGCCTGCTACAGACCCTTCCCACCCAGCTTGGTGACCCGCAGAACCACGTTGTTCGTGGCCGGTGATAACCGCCGCTTCATGCACCGAATGTCTGATCATGTCCATCATGCTGCGCCCATAGCGGCAAGGCTGACAAGAACAGGCAGACCAGAAGGACGAATCCTATCGAGCGACCTCGGTGCGGTCCCTGCAGGACGCCGCCAGCCCGACTGCTGCATAAAGGAAAGGCCCATCCGGCTGACCGGATGGGCCCTTGTGCCATCATCCTCATAGTCTATTCTCGTTACCTGCTCACATGAACTTCATAAACTTATCTTTCGCGTCATCCATCACTTGAGCCGTAATGGTCGCCATCCCGCGCTCCTTCGCCACCCGCTCAACCTCTTTGCGAGCCATGGGACGGATGAAGTCTGGAATATTCTCAAGCCGCTTCTCAGCCTCAGACGTCCAGGTCATCCCGTTGCTCGATTCGCTCTTGGAGTCGTCCATCACTTGCAACGTGATCGTCTGGTACCCCTGCTTGCGAGCAAAGGCTTCCACACTGCTCTGCACCATCGGCTTCACAAATGAGGGGAGGCGATCGAGTTTCTCCTTCGCATCGACCGACCAGGTAAACTCTGAGGTCGCCGCTCCACCACTGCCTGGCTTACCGCCCGAGGTCAATCCCATTTCCGCCACCATCGCAGAGAAGGGGCAGCCGCCGCTGGGTTTCTCTCCTGGCTTGGCTGTCGGTGCGGCTGTGGCAGCTGCTACTGCCGGCTGACCACCTTGAATTTTCTCGTTCAAATATGCCGTCATCTGACCAGAGCCTGCGGTTGCTTCGTCCTTCAGAGTACCCCGCGTCATCTCAAAAGGCTCGGCCGCAACGGTACGCCCACCCAGCTTCACCCCGAGAGAACTGACCATCTGGGTTTCGCCTGGATTCGTCACCATGGAGAACTTGGCATTGCAAGACGGACAGCCGAAGAACACGCCGAGCGTGCCCTCCCCAGGCTTCTCCACCTTCTCAAAGTTCATGTAGGTTTCACAGTTGAGGCACACGAATTTCATGGCGTCTCCTCTTAGGTGCGTGACATCACAGTTTATCGGCGAGCACCTTCTTGTAATCGAGCAGCGTCCTGATGCGCCCGGCAATTTCCTGATAGCGTTGAATCGTCGGGTACGTTTCGTCGAGTAACGGCTCTCCCTTGTCGAAGGTGCGCGCGAGTTTCCGGTCGAAGGGAATCCGTCCGAGCAACGGCAGGTCCAGCGCCTCACACATCGCCTCGGTATTGCCCTCGAACAACTCGTTCACCTCTCCACAGGAGGGACAGCGATACTCGCTCATATTCTCAACCATGCCCATGACCTTGATACCCATATCGCGGGCATAGGTGACCGACTTCTGCACCACGTCCGATGCCACTTCTGACGGCGTCGTGACGACGATCGCTCCCGCCAGGTCCGGAATAAATCCGGCGATGACCGGAGGCTTGTCCGCCGCAGCCCCGGGAGGCAGATCGACCAGGAGATAATCGAGTTCGCCCCAGACGACATCGGCTAAGAATTCTCGAATGACATTCATTTCCATCAGCCCCAACCAGACAGGGCTGACATCCATCGGCCCCTTCCAGCGAACCGGCGACGCATCGTCCAGGAAAAAGTCCATCGACGCGACTTTCACCCCGAGCGGCCCGACCGGAGGAATCGCTCCCTCAGGCCCCATGGTCAACGACTGGCCGTGCATGCCCAACATGCGAGGCACACAGGGTCCGTTCAGATCCACGTCTAAAAGTCCGACCTTCGCTCCCTGCCGCGCAAACGCCAACGCCAGGTTGACCGTGGTCATGCTCTTTCCCACGCCGCCTTTCCCGCTCATGACCACCAGCTTGTGCTTGATGCCGGCCATGCGAGCATGGACCTGTTTGGTATTTTCCGAAATCTGTTCGATGACTTTGGCGTCGTCTGAATACTTCAATTTACCAAGAATGGCCTTCAGATTTTTCTCGACCGCCATAAGTGATACCCCTCGTTAACTGTGCGAATACAGAGCGGTTGAACGGTAACACAGGGGTTTCTGGAGAGTCAAACGAGAGGGAACCGGTTGCGAATCAGATGGAACGTGACGCAGGATGCTCAAAAAGACCGGCCAACAAGGCCGCAGCGAGTTGAAGGGCAGGGAGACGTATCCTCACTGCGCGCGTCCGACGAGGAGTCCTCGACCCGCGTGCGCGAGCACGAAGCTGGCGGACTTTTTCAGCACCCTGCTAGATTGAATACTGAAAGGTCGGCTTGGCCCCGATCGCCTGAGCCAGGACTCCACGCCGTTTAAGCTCCTCAAGAATCCGACGAGTGGCCTCATCAAAGTCTGCCGGGCCTGACAGCACGATATCCGTATTGGGTGGGACTTCTTCGGGTGCCTTGCTCATATGAATGGCGATCACCGGGACCGGGTGGACGAGCGTCCGAATAGCCTGTGCCGCTTCGACATAGGCCATGCCGAAGGGATTGGTCGTCGAGACCACGATCAACCCTGTATCGACCAGCAGCCTCGCCACCTCGCCATAGCGGCGAGCCATCTCTGTCGCCTGTCCTCGTTCTCCCTCTGAGAGGTCTGCATCAAGCCCGCGGCGGAGATTCCCTCCGTCGAGCAAGTACGCATGCCGACCGTCCGCCACAAGCCTGGCCTCGATCTTCCTGGCAAGGAACGACTTCCCCGTATGTCGCCCCCCGGTCACCAACACAATGGCGGCTCGGTGACCATACTGCTGCGCGCGATCCTCGACGCCGACCTCACCCTTCACCCAGGCAAAATCGCGCTGCCGCGCTTCTTCGCGGAGAAACTCCTGATCGTCATGGACCAGTTCTGTCACGATGCCGCCGCCGGCAATGTCATACTCATCCACAAGGACGAACCGGCCCGTCGACTCAAACGAAGCCGAGAGGTCGAATGCAACCGGCGCTTTGGCCCGAATCGTCAATTCAGCAACCTGATTCTTGTTCACCACGCTGCTGCCTTGCTGCTGGGCCAGATCCATCGTGTCGATGATCCGGTGAATGGTGGCCACTTCACAATCCACTTCCTTCGTCGCCACTCTGAGCTGATAGCGCCGCCCCCGTTCCAACGGCTTCCGGCCCAACCAGAATACATTGGCTCGAAAGGCCGTCGACACCAGCGGGAGTTGCTCCTGATGCGAGGCGATCTCTCCTCGTTCGACAAAGATCTGTTCATCGAGCGTGACGCCCACTGACTGGCCTGCATGGCCTTCTACTGGCGGAGGGATCGATATTGAACGCTTCAATGGACTTGATCGTCGCCCGTTTGTTCGACGGTGAAAAGACCAGGGAATCGCCGACCTTCAATCGCCCTGCCGTGACGCGTCCGGCGATGATGCGACGGGCGTCGAACTTGTACACGTCCTGAACCGGCAGGCGAAGCGGCTGTTCGTATCGTCCCGGTTCCTTCCGAAAGGCACTGAGCGCGTCCAGCACGGTCGGACCGCTATACCACGGCATCTTCTCGCTCCGATTGGCGATATTATCTCCGAGCTTGGCACTGACCGGAATGATCTGCTGTGGAACCGCCTTGAACTGTCCGAGGAACTCTCGATATTCCTTTTCGATCCCGTCGAACACATCCTGCCGATAACCGACCAGATCCATCTTGTTCACGACGACGGCAAACTGGCGCACGCCCAGGAGCGACAAGAGATAGCCATGCTTCTTGGACTGCTCCTTCACACCCTCCAAGGCATCGATCAGCAGCAACGCTCCTTCAGCCCGAGCCGCCCCTGAGATCATGTTCTTGAGAAACTCCTTGTGCCCCGGCGCATCGATGATGATGTATTGCCGGCCCTTCCAACCGAAGAACGTCCGCGCCGTATCGATGGTGATTCCCTGCTCCTGCTCCTCGAGAAAGGCATCGAACAGAAACGCGTACTCGAATTCCTTCCCCTGCTGCCGACAGATGGCTTGGACCTTTTCAAGCTTGCCATCCGGCAACGATCCCGTGTCGGCGTAGAGACGCCCCAACAAGGTGGATTTCCCGTGGTCCACGTGCCCGACGATGACGATGTTCAGATTGTCAGATGGTTTCTGGGTGTGATTGTCCATAGTCATTTGCCTTATTGAGGATGATCAAAAAGACCATCCAACGAGGCCTGAGGCGAGTCGAAACCGGAGGCGTACCCTCTTAGGGTACGTTGAGGATTTCGATGAGCCGAGAACGAAGTTGGGGGTCTTTTTCATCATCCTCGCTACATGTACCCGTCTTTTCGGAGTAGCTCCATCCCGCGCCCCTCATCCTGCGCGCGGCCCGATCGCTCTGCCACCGTGGTGTGCCGCAACTCGTCGATAATGTCGTCCACGGACTTCGCCGTCGATTTGATCGGCGTCGTGCAGGGCGCGCAGCCGAGGCTGCGGTAGCGGGTCCCATCCCCCTTGTCGAGATAGAGATCGATGAAGGGAATGTTCTCGAACTTGATGTACTCCCAAATATTGATTTCCGTCCAATCCAGCAGCGGATGGATCCGGATATGTGTTCCAGGGGGAAAGGTCGTTTTGAATTGATCCCAGAGCTCCGGCGGCTGATCGCGAAAATCCCAATCGCCATGTTTGTCACGGGGCGAGAAGTAGCGTTCCTTGGCTCTCGTCCCTTCCTCGTCTGCACGCACACCGAGAATGATGCCCGTATAGCCCTTTTGCTCGATCAATTGCTTGAGCCCATTGGTTTTCAAGGCGGTACAGCAGTTGACGCGGCCCAGCGTATGATTCATCCCGGCTGCGAGCGCTTCCTTGTTTTGCCCCACGACCAATTTGAGGCCCCACTCCCGGGCCACTCGATCTCGATATTCGATCATGGCGGGAATTTTGTAACTTGTGTCGACGTGCAACAGGGGGAACGGGACATGGCCGAAAAAGGCTTTTCTGGCCAACCACAGCAGCACGGTCGAATCCTTCCCCATCGACCACAGCATAGCCAGGTTGTCAAAATGCTTATAGGCTTCCCGGAGAATGTAGACGCTCTGGTCTTCCAATTGACGAAGATGTCGCACGGACTCGATCCTCTCGTGTGGTCAATGGGTTCGGCCGGTCACGCCTGTGCCCACCGGCTCCTGAGTCAGTTCCTCTAACTTTCGTGCCGCCGCTCCCTCTTCGAGCGCTCGACGCGCAAGTGGAACGCATGATGCCCATGTCGCTCCTTTGCCTGCGGCGTAAAGAATCAACGCCGCGTTCATCAAGACCCAGTTGCACGGCCCACCCTGCACTTGATTGTGGAGAATCCGTCGGAGCAGATCCGCTTCCTTGTCTCGCTGGTTTGACGGAAAGCCTGCCATGTCGCGCGGCGTACCCAGCGGCAATCCAACATCTTTTGACGCGAACGAGAGGGGCGTAATCCGCTCGTCCCGCAATTCCAGAACTCTTGTGAGGGCGGCAATCGACAGCTCCGGATCGCCTTCAACACCGCTGACTACTAGCGCCCGCGGGCAACCCAACATCCGCAATACTTCAGCTGTCTTTTCAAAGTGGGGAGGATGGGACAGACCGACGACCTGCGACGCGGCGCGAGCCGGATTCAAGAGCCTCGCAATCGGATGAAAGACGTTCCGCACACCCAGCTCTTGTCGCATCTCTAAAAAACGATAGATCGGAGGGTGGTAGAGGGCGATGTCGAGATAGGCGAATCCATGCCGCGTCACCACGTCTGCCGCCACTTTCGGCTCCATGTCGATCGGCAGGCCCAAGGCCTTGAGCACTCCGGCATTCCCCGCGCGACCAGGAATCCCGTCGTACCCATGCATCAAGACCGACGCGCCCGCCGACGCCGCCACGATGGCGGCGGCCGCAAGGGCATGGAAGGTTTCCTGTTTCCCCGCATAGCTCGGCAGGTCCACGACATCGAGTTCTCGCGGGATCGGCACAGGCACCACATAGGAACGCGCGGTCGCGGTCATCGAGGCCAGTTCGGTGACGGACTCCATCTTGATCCGCATGGCTATGAGAAAGGCCCCTACCTGCGCCTGCGTGGCCTCCCCTTCAATGAGCGCCTTCATCACCCGCTTCGCTTCATCCCAGGTGAGGTCCTTGGCAGCCCTTGGCCCTTTGGCAATTTTTGCGATAAATTCCTGCATCGACATTACGAGGCCTTGTGTAACCCGCACTCCGTCTTGGTAAAGTTTTTCCACCGTCCCGCGCGGGGGTCTTCGCCGGGCATCACTGGGCTCGTGCAATGGGTGCAGCCGATACTTGGATAGTGGCGGTCATGCAATTCGTTGTAGGGAACTTCGTAGACACGAATGTAGGTCCAGACATCCTCCCACGTCCACTTCGCGAGCGGATTGACTTTAGCCAACTGAAATCTCTGGTCCCATTCGATCAGCTTCGCATCGGCTCTCGTGGGGGACTGGTCCCGCCTGATCCCGGTGATCCATGCGTCGAATCCCTTGAGGACTCGGGTGAGCGGCTCCACTTTGCGCAACTCGCAACATTGATCTGGCTGGCGCGTCCACAGGGCGTCGCCATGCTGAGCGGCTTGTTGCTCCGGGGTCAGCAACGACTTCACCTGTATGACCTGCTGCGGCTGCAACCCGTAACGTTCGATCACGCGATCGCGCGTGGCGTAGGTCTCGGGAAAGAGAAACTCCGTGTCGAGATAGAAGAGCGGCACTGACGGATTGATGCGATGGACCATGTCCACGAGCACGACGTCCTCCGCCCCAAAACTGCAGGCAAGCACGATCTTCGGCGCGTAACGTTCGATCGCAGCGGCCAACACCTCCTGTGGCTGCTTCGCCTCGAACGACTCACCCCAGCATTTCAATTCTTCTGATGATAGTTTCATTTCTGTCTCTCGCTCACTCCATCACCCGCAGGAGCGGCACCAGAGTCGGTCAACTGCGCCCGTCGAGCGAGCACCGCTTCATCGTGCGCGCTCCGGGAGCAAAGACCGACCTGGTGCCGCTCCTGACTCAGTCCACTTTTTCGACCAGAATCCGATAATGCGCCGCGGCGGCTTCGAGTGGTTCCTGCAGCAACAACTTATGCCCGTCGTTCTTCAAACTCAGGGGCACGTTCTTGATGGGTTCGCCCGCATCGAGCCAGACTTCCAAACGTTCACCCGCATCCATCATCTCCAGTTTCAGCTTGGTCTTCACGTAATTCAGTGGACAGGCCACCCCCCGCAGATCGTAAACCGGCGCGCCGGACGGAGCAGGCGCGGTCACAGAAGATACGGTCGGCTTGACCTCCGACGTCTTGCTGGTCGTGACTTTCGCTGCCTCACCCACCGGCGCCAGTTTGAGATCTTTGCCCATCTGCTCCGTGGCGGCACGACAGGCATCCACGAATCCCTTGGCAAAGACCATCTTGTCGCGGGCCGATTCCCCCGTTGTCTCCTTGGGCCCTAAATCGCCGACCCGCTTCCTCAATTCCCGATACATCGCTGGAACGATGCCCTTTTGTGCAATCCGGCTGTCAAATTCGAGGAAGGTTTCAGCATCTGTCGAAGGTTCAAGCCCTTCCGTCACAAGCAAGGCCTTGGCAGCGGCCAGCACGGCGCGATAGGACTTGTTTACCGAGACAGAATATTGATGGTTATCGACAAGAAGCTTCGCCTGATAGAGTTCTTGGTCTGCTTCGAGAATGCCGTTTTCGATCATTTCAAGCGCGCCACCTGCGCACTCGCCAGGCCCGAGATCCTCCAGAACAAATTCCTCTTCGCCTTCCCAATCGTAGTAGAACGTCGAGTCATTCTGAAAGGACGGAACAATGGTGTAGGGGATCAGCTCGTCCTTGAGCTTAACCTTGCCGACACGATCAATGAAGGCCGGCAGCCCTTCGCCGGAGAGTCGGTCACGCCGATACACATCGATCAGGTGCGTGATCGCTGCCGACACGCTCTTGGCCGGCAACTTCACCACCATCTGTCCGATCTTCGCCGTCCCGTTCACCCTCCCGCCCAAATGCAATTCATAGAAGGGCGCGACGTGATCACCGATGCGCTTTCCCACTCCATGCAAGCCGATCGTGGCGATATGGTGCTGGGCGCAGGAGTTGTGGCACCCGCTGATCTTGACACTGACATCTTTGAGATCCTCGGGAACCCGCCCAGCCGGGAATACTTCTGCCAAGGCTCGCGCAAGCCCCTTTGAGGACGTGATCCCCAATCCGCAAGTGTCGGTGCCGGGACAGGCGATAATGTCTTCGACCAATTCGGCGCCGGGATCAGCCAAGCCCTGTAAGGCAAGGTCGGCATAGAGGTCGGCGATGCGCGACTCCGGCACCCATCGAATGATCATGTTTTGATTGATCGTCGTCCGAATGTTCCCATTGGAGTAACGATCCGCAAGATCGGCAATGTGCAGCATCTGCTCTGCCGTGAGATCGCCCATGAATAACTTGGTCACCGCGGCGACATAGCCCTCTTGCTTCTGACGCACAACGTTGGTGCGTCGCCACATCTCAAATGGCGTCTCTGCTGGCGCGCCGTTGACGTGCCCATTGGTCTGCACCGCTGCCCGCCTCGATCCATTCGACGTCGGCATGATGAGGGGAATTGGTTCATCCGGATAGGAAAGTAACTTGATTGGCTCATGGGTCGGACGATCATGTCCCATCGACACGTAGGCCTCTTCCCAGCGACGCTTGAACTCATCGAAACCCAGCTTTTCGATCACAAACTTCATCCGGGCCTTATTGCGATTCTTTCGATTGCCCAAGGTGTCGAACACCCGAATCACGGCTTCCACGCTCGGAATGAGTTCATCCATCGGGGTGAACTCCCGAAGAACCTGCGCGAGGCGAGGGGCTGAACCGAGACCGCCGCCCGCGACCATTCGAAAGCCGATGGCTCCATCCGCACGCTTCGCCGCGAGAAGCCCGATATCGTGAATCGGTGTAAGCGCGCAGTCCTGCTTGCAGCCGGAGAAGGCAATTTTGAATTTGCGAGGGAGGCTCTGGTTTAGCGGATTCCGCAAGAGATGGAGCGCGACGGTTTTCGCATAGGGCGTCACGTCGAACACTTCCCCCTGACAGATCCCGGCAAGGTGACAAGCCGTCACATTGCGGACCGTATTGGCGCAAGCCTCTCTGGTAGTCAAGCCGACTTCAGCCAACCCACGCATGATGGTCGGCACATCCTTCAATTCAACAAAATGCAGCTGGATGTCCTGGCGCGTAGTGACATGGCCGACACCGGTGGCATATTGCTCGGCCAGTTCCGCAACCCGGCGAAGTTGATTCGCCGTCAGTCCTCCGAAGGGGATCTTGATACGGACCATCTGGACACCGGGTTGCCGTTGGCCGTAAATGCCATACTGGAGACGGAAGGGCCTGAACATATCGGCGGAGACGTCGCCGGAAACCATGCGACTCGCCTCGGCCTCGAAGGTCTCGATCTCCTCGGCAATGGCAGAAGAAAAGGGCTCTGTCTTGATCGGAACCGTACTGAGTGGTGTGCGACTCATAGGTGACCTCAAATGTGGTACATCAACGACCGCTCTTGCTCAAGCACTCGTTGCTGCCCGGCTAATTCTTCCAGGCTTATAGCCTCAAGCACATGGCGCTCCGCTTGATAGACCTGCTCCCAAACCTTCCCGAGCAGAAGCTCCGGTTTGCTGAGTCGTCGCACCTGTGCATGGCCAGCTCCGCCGCTCGGGGGTGAAAGCGGACCGTCCAGCGCCTCGAGGATCTCGACGACCGATACCTCGGACGGTTTTTTCGAAAGCACGTATCCCCCTTGGGCGCCTCGAAGGCTCGACACAAGACCAGCTTTCTTCATCCCATGGAGGACCTGTTCAAGAAAGCGAGCGGGGATGGCTTGTCGACGTGCAATTGATTTCGCCTGGACAGGCGCTGTCCCGGGATGCATCGCTAGGTCGACAGCCGCCATGATTCCGTAGGTTGCCCTGAGAGATACCTTCATACATGAGTATTCCGGTAGGAATTAAAACACAATGGGCATTTAATACTCCATGAAAGACGCTGCTGTCAAGCCACCTCTCTCTGTTGGTCCAGAGGGCTCGGTCTTAAGGAGATTCACCTGCACTAACCGGGAACGAACCTGTCGAGAGGATTGAGGCTCATACATGCCGGTTACAAGAAATTGGCACGACACGGAAGTGGTTGGACCATGCCATGGAATGTCTTTGATCAAGACATCGATCCTCATTTGCTGAGACAAGCCCGCTGATCCGGCGCGGGAAGGCCATCTTGTTTGCGGTGCTCGAGCCAAACAAAAATTGCTCCGTCTACATTTTCCTCGTTGACATCAAATTGGCTCTGGGCAATAATCCGCACCTCTTCGCTATTCTCCTTCAGGAACCTTCATGTCGCTTACGTCATCCGTCTTCAGTATTTTGTTGCTCAGCGGTGACGCGGACATCCAGAGTCAGTTCAAGCACGCGTTCAAAGATGCTTCCGTGACTGCGGCGAAAGACGCGTCCACGCTGTCGAAGGACGTAACGCGGCGCACGTTTGATGCGGTCATCGTCGAATTGAAACCCGGCTCATCCGGCAGAGCCGCCGCCATACCCACCAACATCGATCTCACACACACATTGGTAATCACCGGTTCTCGAACTGTGCTGAAACGAGCCTCCAAGTTCATCCAAGTGATGGCGCGTCAGAATGCTGCAGGAGCGAACGGAAAAGGAGCCCTATCCCTTGAGGACTATCTCGAATGGAAGATGGGAGATTTTGTGAAAGGGATGCGAGACGGTTCGGGGCGGAATCTGCATCCCATGTTAATCAGCGCCATTGAGCGTCCCTTGATCACCAGGGCGCTTCAAGAAACCAAAGGCAACCAGATCCAGGCAGCAGAGCTGTTGGGTCTGAATCGAAACACCCTCAGGAAGAAGATCCATGACTTGCACATTCCCGTGAAACGGAATCGGACCGCGCAGACGCGAGAGACCTGACCTATCGGGTGTTCTCGAAAGCCGGATCCCTATGGGTGAGGTAAGAACGAATGTTGGTGGCAAGGAGTCGCGTAGTTCAACCCAATAACAGGAGGGGCACGATGACGAAAGAAGAGTTGATCGCAAAGATGGCGGCATCCGCTGGTATCACCAAGGTTGCGGCAGGCACTGCATTGCAGGCCTTCACCGGAGCGGTGACCACGTCCTTGAAGAAAGGGCAGCGCGTCTCGCTGGTGAATTTCGGGACCTTTACGGTGGCCAAGCGGAAAGCCCGGCTCGGGCGCAATCCCAGAACCGGTGAGGCGCTGCGGATTCCCGCAGCCAGAGTCCCGAAGTTCTCGGCAGGGAAAATCCTGAAGTCCGCCGTCAGGTAATCTCGTACGATCGTCCGATCGTACAGCTGGCTAAGCAAGAGAGGAGGCAGCGTACTCCAACTTAGGGGTGCGGCCTTCTCTTTTGCGTTTCTTGACAGGTTGGGCAGGGCTATATTAGCATGCGCCTCCGGACCGATAGGCGCGTAGCTCAGGGGGAGAGCGCTACCTTGACACGGTAGAGGTCGACGGTTCAAGACCGTCCGCGCCTACCACCCAACTGAGGGCATCCGCTTGCCTCTCGTAGGCGGGGTGCCTTTGTTGTTTCTAGTGCTCGATCGATGTAGTGCAAGTCATGAAAATTACGCTCAAAGATGGCAGCAGTCGGGATATTCCAGCAGGGCAGACCGTTGGGTCTGCCCTGTCGGCTCTCGGCCTGAAGCTTGGCTCGAATATCCTTGCGGCGAAGGTGAATGGCCAGACCGTAGATCTCTCGAGCGCCTTGACGGAAGATGCTGAAGTGGCCCCGCTTCAGTTCGACAGTGCAGAAGGCCGTGAGGTCTACCGCCATAGCAGTACTCATATCATGGCGCAGGCCGTCAAAGAAGTTTTTCCCGCAGCACAATTGACGATCGGCCCGGCCCTCGAGGATGGGTTTTTCTATGACTTCGCCTTTGAGCGCCCATTTACCCCGGAAGATCTTGAGAAGATTGAAGCGCGCGCGAAAGACATCATCAAGCGCGCCCTTCCTGTGAAACGGGCAGAATTGTCGAAACAAGAAGCGGTGAAGTTTTTTCAGGAACGCGGGGAAGCCTACAAGGTTGAGCTGATTCAAGGACTGGCAGATGGGCAGACCATTTCAGTATACAGCCAGGGGGATTTCACCGACCTCTGCCGCGGGCCGCATCTCCCGACGACAGGCCATGTCGGGGCATTCAAGCTCCTGAACACGGCCGGAGCGTACTGGCGCGGCGACGAGCGCAATCCCATGCTGCAGCGGATCTATGGGACATCCTTCCCGACCCAGGCGGAACTCGACGCGCATCTCGCGCGGTTAGAAGAGATTAAGCGACGAGACCACCGAAAGGTCGGTAAGGAACTCGACTTGATCTCGATCCAGGATGAAATCGGCCCCGGCCTGGTGCTCTGGCATCCGAAGGGCGCGACGATCCGGCTGTTGATCGAGAATTTTTGGCGAGACCAGCATATTCAAAACGGGTACGAACTGGTGTACTCCCCGCACGTCGCCCGGCTAGACCTCTGGAAGACGAGCGGTCACGTCGACTACTACCGCGACAACATGTTCGCACCCATGAAGGTTGAAAACAGCGAGTACCAGCTCAAGCCGATGAATTGCCCGTTCCACATCATGATCTACAAGTCGCATCTGCGCAGTTACCGAGACCTCCCCATCCGCTATGGCGAACTGGGGACCGTTTACCGGTACGAACGGACCGGCGTCCTTCACGGTCTGCTACGGGTTCGCGGCTTCACACAAGACGACGCACACCTGTTCTGCCGGCCGGATCAAATTGAAAGCGAAGTCAGCCAGGTCCTGGACTTCACCTTCTTTATTCTCGGAACCTTCGGGTTCACTGAATTTGAAGTGTACCTCTCGACGAAGCCGGAAAAGTCCGTCGGCTCGGAAGAACGGTGGGCCCAAGCCACGAGCGCGCTCGAAGCGGCATTGAAGGGACGAGGAGTCGCCTACCAGATCGATCCTGGCGAAGGCGTCTTCTACGGACCCAAAATCGACATCAAAATCAAAGATGCCCTGGGACGCTCCTGGCAATGTTCCACCATTCAAGTCGATTTCAATAATCCCGAGCGGTTCGAATTGGGCTATATTGGGGACGACGGCAAAGTCCATCAACCGATCATGATCCATCGGGCCCTGATGGGATCGATCGAACGGTTCTTTGGCATTCTGATAGAGCACTTTGGCGGCGCGTTCCCAACCTGGCTCGCCCCGGTTCAGGCGACGGTCATGTCCATCACGGACAACCAGGGGCCCTACGTCGCCGAGGTCGTGGCCCAGCTAAAGGCTGCGGGTTTCCGCGCTGAGGCAGACATTCGGAATGAAAAAATCGGGCTCAAGATTCGAGAGGCCGAGAAGGCGAAGGTTCCATTTATGTTTGTGGTTGGCGACCGAGAAGTGCAGAGTGGGACTCTGGCCATACGGGGCCGGAGCGGAGCCAACCTCGGCAGCATGACCATCGCAGGAGCGCTCGACCTGCTCCGTGCGGACCTCAAGCCGGCTGGGCAGCAACATTCACTGACACAATAAGAGGTGTCTTATCGTCCCCAAACTACGAGTTAACCGCGAAATCAGGGTGCGCGAAGTCCGAGTAATCGGTCCGGAGAGCGAACAGCTCGGCATTCTCCTCACGGCGGATGCCTTCAAACAGGCACAAGATCAGGGGTACGACCTTGTCGAGATCGCGCCCACGTCGGTGCCTCCCGTATGCCGCATTATGGACTACGGGAAATATAAGTTCGAGCTGAGCAAGAAAGACCACCAGAACCGACGCCATCAAAAGTCGACACAGGTAAAAGAGATCAAGTTGCGTCCTCGAACGGATAAGCACGACTTGGAGATCAAGGTTCGACAGATCAAGGGCTTTCTGGCCGATGGCAACAAGACGAAGGTCGTCTTGACCTACCGCGGTCGGGAGATGGCGAATCAGGAGATGGGCCGAACGCTCATGAATACGGTCATTGCAGAGTTGGGAGAGAAGGGCACGATCGAGTACGCTCCCCGCATGGAAGGGCGGAGCTTGATCATGATCGTGGCGCCAAAGTAAGACGGTCGGCCCGAACGCTATTAACCAAAGGAAGCACCGATATGAAGAACAGGAAAATGAAAACCCACAGTGGAGCCAAAAAGCGTTTTTCCCGAACCGGCTCTGGAAAATTGGTCAGGCGAAAGGCGGGGAGACGCCATATCCTCACCAGCAAGACGCAGGACCGGAAGCGCCGGTTGAGCGGCACGGTTCTCGTTGATAAGACCAAGACTCAGGCACTGGATCGGTTATTGCCTTACAGCTAAACCAGCACATACGAATCGCGTTAACCAAAAGGAGTATTGACTCATGCCTCGCGCAAAAGGTGGCCCCAAAACAAGACATCGACGGAAGAAGCGGCTGAAGCTGGCTAAAGGGCAGTATGGAGGAAAGAGCCGGCTGTTCCGCACCGCCACAGAATCAGTCGATAAGGGTCAGGCCTACGCCTATACCGGACGGAAAAATCGGAAACGGGATTTCCGCGTGTTGTGGATTGCGCGCATCAACGCGGCAGTTCGGGCGCATGGACTGACCTATGGCCGGTTTATCAATGCCCTGAAGAAGGCGAATATCCTCTTGGACCGGAAAGTCCTCTCGGATATGGCGATCAAGGATGCCACCGGGTTTGAGCAGTTGGTCGGCCTCGCCAAGCAGCACCTTGCCCCTGCTGCCGCCTAAGCGCAGCCGCCTCTCGAAGGTACTCTTCGAATAATTGGCTGGGACAGGATGCGGGTCTTGAGGAATGCGCCGACAGGCGTACGCCTCAAGACCGTTCGGCTATTTCTGTCAGATCGATTTCAAACGCGACAGCCGGGACGCCAATCTGCCATCGTTCGAGCACTTCCGGGTGCAGTTCCCCAATCACACCGACCTGTTTCCCCCCAGACACGATACTCCCCACTCGTCCGGCGAGAAACGAAGGATGCTGGATCGGTTCCAGGCTGTAGGCTTGGTTCACATAGTAAAACAGCGTCTCCAGGCAGGAGTGGACTTCGGAGAAATTCGCATCGGCATGGGCGATCATCCCGCCGAGCACCGTCACCGTACGAGACCCGAGCGACTGCGAGGGATCAGGCCTGGCCACTTCGCCTGCCTCGAATATCCGATGGGGATAAAATGCCCGGTTCGATGCAGCTTCCACGCGAAGCAACGACGGAAGCATCCATTGGCGAAGGGCGGAGAAGTTCAGGGACATCACATTGTCCACTTCGACAAGTTGCCCCCACTCGGTCCCTTCTAATCGCATCGCATCACGCAGGTCCTGGGGAGAACCGAGAATATTGGAAATGATCTCTTGAAAGCCCATGCCGACCATGAGGGCCCTCACCCGGTCGGAGACCTCTTCGATGCGCGACAATCCTCCGACCGTGAACTGCGAGGGCATCACCGGCAAAAAGTCTCCGTACCCACGGCTGATCGCGACATCTTCAACCACGTCCATCGCGTGCATCAGGTCCTGCCGATAGAGCGGAAGCGTCACCGTCACCTCCTTCACCTCTGGTCACCACCTCATACCCGTAGGCCGTTAAGGCCTTCGCCACTTCATTGGCGCCTATCGCCTGCCCAAGGGCCTGTTCGATCGTGCTGACGGGAAGCGTCCGTGACTTCCCGAGATCCTGCGGAGTCATGACTGCCTCGCCGAGAGCGGTCTTATAGGGATACCGTACTTCGATCGGCTCAATGAGCGCGCCCCGATCCGCCAGATTGGCTGCGAAGATATTGAGGGTCAGGACGACCATCGAGAGGTCAGTACCAGTCACCTCGACGAATAAGGCATCGTCACCCACCCGCACTTCTCCGGCCTCGCGGCTATTGATGATCGGCGGGAAGGAGAGGGCGCGACCCTTCGCATCGCGCAGGAAGGGCAGACGATCCTGTCCCGCGAGAATCCCGCCGAACTCCAACCCCTTGGGATGGACGAGCAGCATCTCTCCCAACGTCATGGCCGTATCCATGCCCAGCGGCGTGAAGGTGGCTTCATCCGGCTTCACCAAATCATAGGTGACGGGAAACTCGATCGCCGCGAGCCGATAGAGTCCGATCGACACAGTCCGACGTTTGCGGCCGAACATCTCGGCGAGTTTCTCTTGTGTCTGAATCAGCTGCGCGAGGCCCTCCTGGGTCACGCGATAGCCGGTCGCAGTACAGGCAGCCACGTAGGGCCGGATCTTCTCCAGGCCGGGGGCCACGTTCAGTCGCTTGGGCGATTTTGACGGGGCCGTGAGAAAGTCGTACTTCGCGAGGGAGCCCAGCCGCTTCACCCGAATCTGCCGTGCGATCCCTTCACAGCACCAGAGATCAGGACGGTTGCTATCTTGTAGCTCAATGCGCAGTTCGCCGGTGTCGGGATTCTGCCCCTTCAGCTCACCCTTCACGAGCATCAACGACTCTTCGAGTTGCTCAATGGTGATCGGTTCGGCAAGCCTCACCTGGCCCCGCGAGCAATTCCTCCAGATCCTGCTTGAAAATAGTAATCGTGGGCATCTGAAACCTAGAAGGCTCCCCTGGTGGAGCGAATCAGATCAAGATTGTCGGTGAACAACTCGCGAATATCGTGAATGCCGAGCGCCACCATCGCCATGCGATCGAGCCCCAACCCCCAGGCGATCACCGGCACGGTCACGCCCAGCGGGAGAGTGACTTCGGACCGGAACAACCCGGCTCCGCCAAGCTCCATCCATCCGAGCTTTGGATGGCGCACATGGAGCTCGACCGACGGTTCGGTGAAGGGAAAGTAGGCTGGGAGAAATTTGACTTCCTTGGCCTGCGCCACTTCACGGGCAAAGAGATTCAGCAGGCCGAGCAACGTGCGAAAGTTGATGTCTTCGCCGAGCACAATCCCTTCCACCTGGAAGAAATCGGTCGCATGTGTCGCATCGACCTGATCGTAGCGGAAGCAACGGGCAATGGAAAAATACTTTCCCGGCACCGCCGGTTGTGCCGCCAACGTATGGGCCGAGACAGCCGTCCCCTGGCTCCGCAAGACCAGCCGTCGCGCGCGCTCCGCATCGAAGGGATAGTTCCAACCGGTTGAACCGGTTTCGCCGCCGTCCTGGTGCGCTTGCATGACCCGGGACAAGAACGGTTCCGCAATCGACGAGGCATGCGTCGGTTCCTTCACGAAGTAGACGTCATGAATGTCCCGTGCCGGATGGAACTGCGGCATGAACAGGGCATCCATATTCCAGAATTCGGTCTCCACAAGCGGGCCCCGCATTTCCTGGAATCCCATACTCACGAGTTTCGTCTTCACGGTATCGAGAAACTCGCGATACGGATGCCGTTTGCCCGGCGCAATCCGTGGCGCGCGAAGACTGATCGTGTACTTACGGAAGCGCTTCGTCCGCCAGCTCCCCTCTTTCAACAGCTCTGGTGTCAGCTGGGAAACCTCTTCCAAGATCCTTTGCTTGGAGAGCTCCTGCGCAGCCTCGATGCCGGCAACAGAAAGCTTGAGTGCTCTGGCCACCCGATCATCGATGCGGAAGGGTTCCCGCGCGTTCCCGCGTTTGACGGCGTGGTCTTGAATGACCTGCCGTTGTGCCTCGGGGAATGCCTGCAGCTCACGGGACGCCCCATGGAGCTGCTGGAGCAAGCCCCGCATCGCTTCCGCCGTCTGGCTCGGCCGGCCGGTCGATTCGATGCAACCACCTTGAATAATGAGGAGTGCGCCTTCTTTCTTGAGCCGTCCGATCGCACCGCTCACCTCCGCCGGTTCGAGCCCCTCCCGCGCTTGAATGTCCTGAATGGTCAGGCGCTTGCCTGTTTTGGCCGCTTCGCGAGCAGCAGACAGCACCCGTTCGATCGGCGAGTACTTTTCAAAATAGAGTTCGCCGATTTTGGTGAGCGAGACAATCGGGGTCACGGTCTCGGTATCGACCGCGAGCAACGACTTGGCGAGCAACCATTCGACCGCCATACTCAACTGCGAGGGCTCTAACCCGGAGGACTGTGCCAACTGTTCCGTCTGGAGCACCGCGGATGGATTCGCCCCAAAGGTCGACAGGACTTTGACTTCGAGAGGATGGAGGCTATCGATGAGAGAAGAAATGTCCACCCGAGAGGCCTATCGGTGAGCGGAGACGCGCTGCGGCGTCGTGGAAGTAGGTTGGCCGGCTGCGCGCATCGCAGCAATCGTTGCGGCATAATCTCGACTGGAGAAGATGGCCGACCCGGCGACCAAGACATCCGCTCCCGCAGCGAGCACCTGAGCCGCATTGTCGATCTTGACGCCGCCGTCCACTTCGAGCAACGCGCGACTCCCGGTCCGATCGATCATGGCGCGAGCCGAGGAAATCTTCTTCAGAGAGGAGGTGATAAACTTTTGACCGCCGAAGCCAGGATTGACCGACATGATCAGGACCAAATCGACCTCGGGGAGAATTTCCTCAATTGTACTGAGCGAGGTGGCCGGATTCAGGGTCACCCCGGCCTTGACGCCTCGTTCCTTGATCGATTGCACCGTGCGATGGAGATGCGGACAGGCTTCCACGTGAACCGTGAGATAGTCCGCTCCAGCCTCGGCGAACTCGGCGATGAAGGCATCGGCATTTGTGATCATGAGGTGGACATCGAGCGGCAGTTTGGTGACTTTTCTGAGCGCCGCCACGATCGGCGGACCGATGGTCAAATTCGGAACGAAATGTCCGTCCATGACATCGATATGCAGGAAGTCGGCTCCCGCTCGTTCCACGGCTGCCACTTCCTCGGCCAGTCTGGCAAAGTCAGCAGCTAAGATCGAGGGCGCAATAAAAATCGGTCGTACCATCACAAAACCTTCCTCAGTCGTGCGGCATAGAATCCATCCATCGAGAACCGGTTTCCCACTGTCGAGAGAGCGCCTTGTTCGGTGACGAACCCCCGCGCCGCTGGCGGGAGCCAGGGGACGACGGACTCACGCTGGAACTCCGCATGGACACGACAGAATCGCTCGATGACGTTTTCGTTTTCTTCCGGTTCCGTCGAGCAGGTACTATAGACCAGCACCCCGCCGGGCCGCAAGCAGGGGGCAACCGCCTCGAGGATCTCGCACTGGAGTGCCTGATGTCGAGGAAGCGCCTCCTCATCTTTTCGCCACTTCGCTTCCGGATGTCGCCGTAACACGCCGAGCCCGCTGCAGGGCGCGTCCACCAAAATCCGATCAACCGATGGTTCTCCCACTCTAGCCTTCTTCACGGAGGGAGGCCCTGCTGTCTCGATCATGGGAACCCATTCACGTGGCTGTCGAATATCGCCGACGATCGGCAAGACAATCTCTACCCCGAGTCGACGGCAATTGCTTCGGACCAGATCCAGGCGGGCCCCGTTCCGATCGACGGCGTAAATGGCTCCCTTGTTCTGCATCAGAGCCGCCAAATGGGTCGATTTCCCTCCCGGCGCCGCACAGGCATCGAGCACGATGTCACCAGGCTGAGGATCGAGAAGGGGAGGAATCAATTGCGCTGCTTCATCTTCGACATAAAAAGCGCCTTCCTGAAACCCCGGGAGCGAGGGCACAAGGCCTCCTTCGTCAATCAGAATGCCGAAGGGACTTACGCTGGTCGGTTTGGCCGCAATACCTGCCTGTGCGAATGTTTCGAGAAGGGATTCCCTGGTCGTGATCAGCCGGTTCACCCGAAGTGTCATCGGAGGCGCGACGCTGACCCCTTCGCAGGCCGCTTCCGCAGCGGCCAGCCCTAGACGCTCCACCCATCGACGACTGAGCCAGCCTGGAACCGAGTACCGCACGGCGAGGGCCTGCGCGGCATCATGATCCATGCTGGGCCAAGGCTGAGGCGGATGGCGCAAGAGCGAGCGCAACACCGCATTAACGAGCCCACTCCAGTCCCTGCCAACTGTGCCCGCAAAGGCTCTGGTCAAGTTGACTGATTCATTGACAGCGGCAGACTGCGGAATACGATCGAGAAACAGGAGTTGGTAGGCCCCAAGCCTGAGCACCATCTGCACGGCGACGGGAAGCCGAAGAAGCGGCTTGTCCAACACCGGCTCAAGCCGCCAATCGATAGTCGCAAGCCGCCGCAAGACGCCATAGGTGAGCTCCACCGTGAGCGCTCGTTCCCTGCTGTCGAACGAACATCGCGCGAGAGCGCGATCTAACAAGACATCGACCCCTTCCTCGCTTTTGACCGACTCCACCAACAACGAGAGGGCGATCGCACGGGCTGACGGCGCGGTTTGGGTCGTGAATAGGGATCGAGGACCAGCAGCCATAGGGAAATCAGGACGAGAACATAGCGATTGTTTGATGAACGGACAGGAGGCTAGGAAAGAGCTGGCCCTCCTAGCTGCAGTCCAACAGCGATGGGATGGCCGGACAAGTATTGAGATACGGCCATGCGACGGCTATTAGCCGGCTGCAACTCCATCACGGCAAGAATTCCCTCCCCAGTGGCGACATGAATCGCCTCGTTGGTGATGGCGACGACCACCCCCGGCGGTTTCGTCACTGGGCCAGGAAGCGCCAGGGCTCGCCAGATGGTCCAGCGGTCACCCCCCGCCACGCTTGTGTAGGCCCCGGGCCATGGAGAGAGCCCACGGACCCGGTTGGCCAGGGCAGTGGCAGGCAAGGTCCATTCGATCACACCATCTTCCTTTTTCAGCAACGGTGCCAAAGTCGCCTGTGAAGAATCTTGTTGCCGCGACACGAGAGTGCCGGCCTTGAGTCTGGCAATCGTCTCGACCAGCAATCTGCCTCCGAGCTCAGCCAAACGTGGCGAGAGAGTACCGGCGGTATCGTCAGCGGTAATAGGGATGGCCTCTTGGAGCAACATGGCACCGGTATCCATCCCCTCATCCATCAGCATGGTCGTAATTCCTGTTTTAGTCTCGCCGTTGATGATGGCCCACTGGATCGGACCGGCGCCGCGATATTTAGGGAGAAGTGAACCGTGCACATTGATACAGCCGAGCGGGGGAAGCGAGAGAATCGCCGGAGGCAAGATTCGCCCGAATGCCGCGACCGCAATCAGGTCAGGTTTCCACCCGGCCAAAGCCTGGAGAAATTCAGGATCCTTCATCTTGAGCGGTTGCAGCAGAGGAATCTGCGCTCGCTGGGCCAGAATCTTCACCGGTGACGGCGTGAGGAGTTGCCCGCGTCCTTTCGGGCGATCCGGTTGAGTAACCACGCCGACAACAGCATCGTCCGACTTCAACAAGGCCTCAAGAGAGGCCGCCGCAAAATCCGGCGTGCCCATAAAGACAAGACGCATGTTATCGCTTTATCATTGCAGATGAGCGAAAGCAACTCGACTGCGCGGACGTTGGCTTGACTTGCCGTTCAACGCTTTGTTAGCATCCTCCCGCGGGGTGGAGCAGCCCGGTAGCTCGTTGGGCTCATAACCCAAAGGTCGAAGGTTCAAATCCTTCCCCCGCAACCAACCTTCTCTCTTTTCTCTCAACAGCTTACAGCGGATTCGCTCCCGGCCCCGGCCACAGCGTGATTAGCCGATTGTGCTAAAACTGTGCTAACTCCTGCCGGAACACGATCCAGGATCTCTATGCCAGCGCGTAAGCTTTCCGGATGATGATGCGCATATCGCATTACCATCGAGATCGTTTTCCATCGTCCGAGCTTTTGCACGGTGTAGATGTCCGCGCCCGCTTGCACGAGTCGAGTAGCAAAGGTATGGCGCAGATCATGAAACCGAAAGCGTTTCACGTCTGCTTTCTTCATGACTGGATAGAACACGCGCAGTAAGTCCCGCGCATCCATCCGGTTTCCGGCCCCGTTGTAGAAGACATAATCCGTCTTGAGCGATCGGACTTTCGCCCTGGCTTTCAGCACGTCGAGCGTCTTCGCATTCACTGGAAGCGTGTCTCTGCCTCCGTTCTTTTGTTCCAACAGCGTGATCGTCCTCCGGAACAGATCCACATTGCACCATTGGAGGTTCAGGATCTCACTCTGCCGGAGTCCCGTGTTTGCCGCGAAGACAATGATCTCTTGCAGCCATACTGGAGAGGCCGCCAAGAGACGCCCTTCTTCCTCTGCTGTCAGCCATCGTTCGATCAGATTACGCACTTTCTCCTTTGAGACCTTTTGCACCGGATTCTCAGCCACCCATTCCCATTCCTTCACCGCGAGCTGAAAGGCATGGCTCAAGAGCGTGAGTTCATTGTTAATCGTCTTGGCCGCTGCACCGTCAGCCCGTCGCTTCGACTTATGCGCTGCTAGAAGAGAAGGTCGCATCTCCCTCAATGTCAGATCCCCGAACGCCTGAATAAGATGCTGCGCGCGAGATTTATCACTGTGGTGCGTCGTCGCCGCTTTGTTCGGAGCCGAATAATCTGTGAGATACCGTTCCAGAAGTTCTCTCACCGTTTTATCGGCTCCAGCTTCAGGCGGATACCACTTGCCTTCAGCGATTTGGACCATCACCTTGTGATAAATTTTCTCCGCGAGCTTCTTATCTGTGACTTCCGTGGATCTCCTGACTTGCTTCCCCTGATAGGAAAAGCCCATCCACCAGACGCGGCCTCGCCGAAACAGAGCCATCATTCACCTCCTTGTTTGGCCCTGACTTCGTCTGGTTTCTCGCAGGCGGGAGTATAGACCTCACGTTTCGCCGCTTCAATGAGCCGGTCCAGGTCGCGATGCGGGTGGCGAGTGACTGGTGGGACCGCTGTGGCTTGGCCTGGCTCAAATGAACGCAGCCAGGCGGTAATGGCTTCCGGATCGAACCGGATCAGTCCATGAATCTTCCGACACGGAATCTTTCCCTGAGCCGCCCACAGATACAGCGTGGACGGCTTGCATATTGAGCCAGGCCGAGAGATCTTTCACCGTCAAGAGCATAGGTCACGACAGCAGGGGGAGTCTTACGACACCCCCTCACCCCCCTGTGATGGTGCGCCCGCGTGACCGCCGGCGTCCTGCTTGGAACTCAATGGTGTCTCTTTCTTCAGCAGCCCTCGATGCTTATTGTTCCATCGGCGCTTGCCCGCGATGAATTTGCCTCTCCAACCAGGCTTGCCCACCGGGATCTGCCGCACAGATGACCGCCAACATCGGGAGCCACGGACTGACTCACCCAGCGCTTCACCTTGGGGAGGGTCTGGGCCTCCTTCTCCACGACGAGACGGCCCTTCTTGAACCCGTCGGTGAGCAACAGCCACCAGTCCAGGAGCGGGGCCCGATACCGAAACTCGTCTTCCTCGTCTCGGGTCGTGTCTCGGAAATCGACATAGCCCCGGAGCACGCCGACGATGAATTCGAGCCAGTCGGCTTCCTCCAGGTAGGACAGGACCTGTCCACAGACCTGGGCTCGATCCTTCTTCAACTCCAACTCCCACCGGATGCCGTAGTCCTGCCAATCCTCACGCTGTTTCGCCTGACTCTCCAGGCGCTTGTCATAGATGCGCAGCAGCGTCTGACTGTGCGGACTGCCCGAGATAGAGGGTTTCTCCGCTGGGGGTGGCTTTGTGGATCGAGCTCGATGAAATGCGCTGCATACGGTCCGCTCGCGTCACACACTGACCGGCCTCAATGGCCTGTCTGATCGTCGAGAGTGGGACGCAACTGTTCCGATCATCGAACGCGCAATCGAGACGCGTCAGGTGGCCGTCGTGCTTCAGAATCCATTGGAGGACCGTGCGGACCTTCCCTGTCGGCCAAGGCGCGACAATCCCGGCGGAGAGATCGACATGGACTTCGAGGGGCGCACGGGGCGCGCCCGTTCCCAGTTTGCCCACTCCCCGGCTGGCACTCGCGGTGATCCAGGACGCGGGATAGCCGCGAAAGCCGGTGTCGCTCTTGGTCCAGTCGCCTCCTAGCATCTGCATCGTGTCCTGGGCGGAGCCTGACGGCAGGGTGAAGGCGAGCCAATCAATGGTGAGGGTGAAGGGTGAACTCATCGAATCCTTAGACCTCCTGTAACGATCCCTGTGGGTAGTGCCCCCGTGTTACCAGACGGGGGCGGGTCGGCCTGCGCGCGGCCGGCACTGCCGCCCGGCGCGCTGGCCGAGCGTGCCCCAAACTTGGCCTCCGCGTTCCGCCGCATACACGTGAGGACTTTGTGGAGATCAAACCGGTAACGCGGTCCTGACCCGTGTCGCCGGAATCTCACCTTTGCGAACCGCTCGCCGGATGGTATCCGTGCTCACGCCAATGAAGGCCGCGAGTTCCTTGATCGACAGATTCTGTTGTCTTCATGCGCCCTCCTTGGTTCACACGTCTTGTCCCACCCTACGCCGGAGATTCCGTCCTGGGAATTAGGCAGGAGACTGCTTATGGCTGCTTATGGATGCTTTGGTGCGCTCTCGTGCGCATGTCATCGCGCTCAGATGATCAAGCCTGCACCCGCTCGGCGTAATCACGAGCGTAGGGCAAAGAGGAGCGAGAAGGGAATTAGGCAGTTTGTGGCAGCTTAGGGCAGGTTAAGGCAGTTAAGGACATATGAACGTGGCACAACAAGATGGTTTGTGTCAGAATCTCTTCGCGTATCAATCCCACATCGGTGGAGGACTCTAAAAAATGGCTGCATTACCAAAAAATCCTACGGGGCAGCCATCGACGAAACGGCACGTGTGGGCCCTGGCCTCGTGCTGTTGGCTCATGTTCCTGTTCCTTGCATGGTCGGTTCCGCACGCCCAGCCGACGGCTCCGAACATAAGTCAGTCCCCTCTGCCACAGCCGGCCGGTGCACCGGTGATTTTTGAAGAGGAGACGCTCTTCATTCTCTACGACAAGCTCGGTGCTTTTACGCCGCAAGAGCGAGCGAAAGCCCTCGAAAGCCGGCTGATTAGGCTTTCGCGTGACCCTGAAATCTCGCTCGACGTGATCGGGATGGACGACCTTGAGCACACCACGATTCTCATCGCCGGCGACAGTATGATCATGGCGGTGACCGACGGAGACGCGAAACCGCTGGGTCAGACTCGCCAGGCGATCGCGAAGGACTACGCAAAGAAGATCCAGGTCGCGGTGACAAAATCCCGAGAGCAGGTCACGCTACGAGCACTCATCATCGATGCCGGTCTCGTGCTGCTGGACACGGCCATCCTCATTGGCCTGTTGATTGCGTTTCACAAACTCTTCCCCAAAGTCTACGCCAAGATCAAAGCGTGGCGCGGAACCGTGATTCGATCGATCAAAATTCAACGAGTGGAATTACTTTCGGCGGATCAATTGCTGGGGACGCTCATCGGCGTGACGAAAGCGATTCGGGCCGCCGTCGTCTTGATCGTCCTCTATGTCTACCTGACCACGGCCTTGAGCATTTTCCCCTGGACGCGAGGAATCTCCGTTTCATTGTTCGAAGTCGTTCTCTCCACCTTACGGGCCATCGGTCTGGCGTTCGCGACGTATATCCCCAATGTGATTTCCATCGTCGTGATTATCGTGGTCACACGGTATGTCATCAAGCTCATCTCGCTTTTGTTCACCGGAATCTCCCGAGGCGCTATTACATTCACCGGTTTTCATCGAGAGTGGGCCGAGCCGACGTATAAAATTGTTCGTTTTCTCGTGATCGTCTTTGCTACCATTGCGATCTTTCCCTACATCCCCGGCTCTCAGTCCGAAGGCTTTCGCGGGATCTCCGTCTTCTTAGGCCTGCTCATCTCCCTGGGATCGGCTGCAGCTATCGGCAACGTCGTGGCCGGTGTGGTCTTGACCTATATGCGCCCGTTTCGCGTCGGCGATCGCGTCAAAATCGCCGACACCATCGGTGATGTGATGGAGAAAACACTCCTCGTCACGCGGGTGCGCACCATCAAGAACGTGGACATCACGATCCCTAATGCCATGGTTCTCAGCAGCCATCTCATCAACTTCAGCTCCTGTGCGCAGGAGCAAGGCCTGATCCTCCACACGAGCGTAACCATCGGTTATGACGCGCCCTGGAAAACGGTCCATGAGTTGTTGATCTCAGCGGCTCGGACGACGACCCACATCCTGGCGAAACCGGATCCTTTCGTGCTGCAAACTAGTCTGGACGATTTCTATGTGACCTACGAGATAAACGCCTATACCGACCAGGCCAATAAGATGGCGACCATCTATGCCGAACTCCATCAGAACATTCAGGACAAGTTCAACGACGCAGGGGTAGAGATCATGTCCCCGCATTATGCCCAGATCCGCGACGGAAATCAGACCACGATTCCAGAACAGTATCTACCGAAGAGCTACCAAGCCCCAACATTTCGGATTGGGCCGCTGGGCAACCTCTTCGGCAGCTCGAAGGATGTCGGGATGGGCAAAGGACAGCCTCAACCATAACGAATTCCATTCCACGAGGTTGCTCCTCCTCTCAAGCTCGCGTATCGTGCAGACCATGATGGAACAGCCGGTGTCCCACAACCAGCCGCTCATCCAGCCGATCGTAGAACCCTTCCAACGGTTCCTCCACGCCCAGTCTACCGGCGGTGTGCTGCTGTTGGCCGCCACTGTCGCGGCGATGGTCTGGGCCAATTCCCCCTGGGCCGAGTCCTATGAGCCGTTTTGGAACACGCCCGTCAGTCTGGTGGTGGGGTCTCATGCGTTGACGGAAACGTTGCTGGAGTGGATCAACGACGGGCTGATGGCAATGTTCTTTTTCGTCATCGGATTGGAAATCAAGCGGGAAATCTTGGTCGGAGAGTTGGCGTCATTCCGGCAAGCCGCCCTCCCGCTGACGGCGGCGTTGGGCGGGGCGACGCTTCCGGCAGTGCTCTATTTGGTCCTGAATACGACCGGACCGGGCGCTCTTGGATGGGGCATTCCGATGGCGACCGACATTGCCTTCGCGCTCGGGATTCTGGCCTTACTCGGCAGTCGGGTCCCATTGGCCTTGAAAGTCTTCTTGACCGCGCTGGCCATCGCTGACGATCTCCTGGCGGTTCTGGTCATCGCGCTGTTTTACACGTCAACGATTGCATGGGGAAACTTAGCCATCGGCGGAGTGTTTCTCGTGCTGTTGATCGCCGCCAATGTGGCAGGCATACGGCATCCGCTGGTGTACTCGGTCCTAGGGATCGGCGGCTTGTGGCTGGCGTTCCTCTTGTCCGGCGTGCATGCCACCATCGCGGGCGTGATTGCTGCGATGACGATTCCCGCTCGGACGCGGCTGACCGGACGCGAATTCCTTTCGAGAGGCAAGGTGCTGCTTGAACGGTTCGAGCAGGCGATGTCTCCTGGGAAGCCTCAATTGGCCAATCGGGAACGGCAGCAAATTGCCCATCATATGAAAACCGCTGTGCTGCAGGCGGAAACCCCGTTGCAGCAATTGGAGCACGCCCTGCATCCCTGGGTGACGGTCGTCGTCATGCCGGTGTTCGCGCTGGCCAACGTAGGGATCACGCTCGATGCGAACATCGGCGCGATGCTGATCAATCCGGTGGCGCTGGGGGTCCTCCTCGGGTTGCTCGTGGGGAAACCCGTCGGTATCATGCTCTCGTCTTGGCTCGTGATACGGGGAGGTCTCGCCACGTTGCCATCCGGCGTCTCTTGGCCTCACCTCTGGGCCGTGGGGTGTCTTGCGGGAATTGGGTTCACGATGTCGCTTTTCATCACCGACTTGGCATTCACCCACGGGCCGTCGTTGATGTCGGCTAAGGTGGGCATCCTGGTGGCCTCGACGACGGCGGGGATCATCGGCTGGCTGCTTCTGAAACGCATTCGACCGGAATAAGCCGGTCCACACGAGTTCCCGCCGGCCTGGTGCGCAGTGCGAAACGATCCGCAGAGGAATCTCCTCCTTTCTATTCAAAGCACACTCAAGGAGATGACACAGGCAGCGAGGCTCCGCTCTGGAACGTGGAAACCATTTGAAACACCGAGCCTTTTAAAAACGTCTTGCACACATTCCTAAACCGCTGGTCGGCGTCTTGATGCGTCCCCTTTCAATGGATTGCTTGTTTTAGTCGTGCTGTCTTTCATGTTAAGTAAGTCCTCCAGTCCGGCGTCAAATAAGGCGAAGTCGAGATCGCGTTCAAACACGGG
>CAVSCZ010000004.1:0-103665 GCA_963726635.1 uncultured Nitrospiraceae bacterium | reverse complement strand
AGATATGGCTTGTTTTCGATGCATAACGG
This sequence comes from uncultured Nitrospiraceae bacterium, assembly GCA_963726635.1. Taxonomy (GTDB): domain Bacteria; phylum Nitrospirota; class Nitrospiria; order Nitrospirales; family Nitrospiraceae; genus Palsa-1315. The sequence continues at coordinate 103,636 of CAVSCZ010000004.1, read as the reverse complement.
AAGGGCTTTCTCGCAAGCTGCTTATTCTGCTCAAAACAGCCCTCGATGCTCAGGTATCTACCTCACCTATCGGTCGAATGCCTCCTAGGATTGCAACTCGGGGATGGAGGTAACGAAAAGATCGAAGAGATAACTATCTCTATAAGGACGCACCTCGCATTTAGATACAAAATCGACAGGGATTTCGAAAAGTGAAGACGCCCTTTCCCGTGAGTAAGGGAACGTGAGTATATGAAAGTTTTTTTGACGCGCCAGATATTTCCCTATGTCTTCGTCAGAGGCATACCCAACATAGTAGACGATCCCATCACGACGCTTATGAATCTCCAACGAGAATTTATTGCCGCGCTTCGCGTCTAGCAATTCGCTGCACGTTGAGAAGCCATATATTCCCTTCGGCAAATCCTGTATTCTTGTTCCAGCTTCCAGTTCAGTAAGCGGTCTAAGTTGATGCTCTTGCCGTAGTTCCAATATCTCCTTGGGGACGGCCTGTACATCCGGCATCTTTCGGACATCGCTCTGCGTGTTCTTTGCTTGATTGTCCCTACTCCAAATCTCGGCGAAGTTAATGGGAGAATTCAATCTGACAATGAGATAAGCCAATATCACCAACCCAAGCGGAACAGTTATCAGATACAGATACCACCGTTTCATGCCTGTTAGGATACACCGAAACTTTTCCTCAAGTAAAAAAATCGCCTGCGCGTTAGGTCTCCATCGTGATCGGGGGCGAGTACAGAGGCGTGGTCATCCGCGCTCAAAGGAAACCATCAGCCAGACGAGAGGAAGACACCCCTGGTTACAGCGTGAGACGAGGAATACAATCCTTGCCATGCGCGGAATACACCATCGCGCCGGTCTGGCTATTCAGGCGCTTTGTATTCTCTTCTTCGTCCTCCTTGTGCAAGGATGCCACTCCAAGGCTCCACCTCCTGGCGTCCGATTCCCGATCACATCCGGTTCCCATAACACCTTGCCAACCGCCCAACAGCGAATCCTTGTATGGGGGGATCCCCCGCTGACCGATGTGGCCGTGGAGTGGCTTATCTCCCATCACTACTCTGCTATCATCACGCCGGAGAGCGACCCCTTCCCGGCGACTCAGGCTTCACGCCGCTTCTCAGATCGCAAGGTTGCACTTTCGGTAGCGGGGGATCTGAAGGTCGATGTGGTGCTGTTTCTGGAGCGTGAGGAAAGCAAGGAAGGGGCGCTGATCGAGCCGCGATGCGGCACTCTCTTCTATGTGAATGTGAGCGTACGAGGCGTGTCAGTGGAGAGCGGAGACATGACACTGAGAGGGAACGCCCATTACCCGCACTGTGTCGATCTCAGCGGCAAGACGTTTCGGAGCCTGACCTGCCAGGCACTCGCCACCGCGTGGGGCCTGCGCCCGTCCGGGCAACTCGATATTCCGTCGGGTCTGATGTGCACGGCGGGCCAGACCGAGCCGATGCCGATCCGCTAAATGGCACTGACCACGGTGATGCCCCATGAGAAGTACTGCTGACCGTCGTCGACGCATACACCCGTGAGTGTCTGGCGATCGCGGTGCGCCGCCGGCTCGCGTCACGGGAGGTCCAGGAGGTCCTGAGTGAGCTGTTTTTCATCCGCGGCTGCCCGACCCATATTCGGAGCGACAACGGCCCGGAGTTCATCGCCACGGCGCTGCGGGCCTGGTATCACGTGCTGGCCGTGGCGCCCTTGTTCATCGAGCCGGGCAGTCCGTGGGAGAACGGCTATGTCGAATCCTTTAATGGCAAACTGCGAGATGAATTGCTCAACGGGGAACTGTTTAATGCGCTGCACGACGACCAAGTCCTCGTCGAACACTGGCGATGTCACCACAATACGCACCGCCCGCTTAGGACGGTTACTGACTGGGCATGCAAGGGAATTGGTGTCCCCAACGGGATTTGAAGGCCTTAGCATCGTGGAATTCCGTGGCGTTGTGTGCGGGGCGTAACCGCCGGGCGGGCGAGTGTTTTCCGACCCCTACGAAAGGTTGGGGTGATCCTGTACCTTTAGGGAATTGTGGCTTTTCTGCCCGCTCTATTAGTCTAAAGATGGAGAATTATTCACCATGGCGGAGGCCACCGTTGTCGTACAGACCAGGGTCCAGTTCACGAAATATGGGTCTGGCCGGTGCAGCCCTGGTCATGACGTTAACCAGCTGCCAAATCTACAATTCGTATCCCGTTACACAAACCGACGGTTCCGGTTCCTCTGCCAAAATCCCCAACGCCTCCACTAAAGCCGTTGTGTGGGGAACTCGGCCGGAAGCCGTTCAAAGCCTCACGACCTGGCTTCTGAAGCGGGGAGTCACCCTGGTCGACGAGGTCAAAATGAATCAGATGGCGAGCGACACTCGCTTGCACCAACCCCTCTCGAACGGCGACATCTTCAAATTGGCAAAAATCGCAGGAGCGAAGCAAGTCATTTTCATCGACGCGGATGTGTCTACCTGGCGGGCAAGCGGAATTGAAACTGTTTTCGGAGAGAGCCCAAGTGTTTATACGGCTTCGGTCTTCATCCGTGCATTGGATGCGGAGACTGGAGAAATTCATTGGAATGGGAAAGCGCACTCAACGGACAAATTTACGAACTTGACGGAAGGCATGCACCAATTAACCTGCCATGCTCTTGCCACTGCCTGGGGGTTACGAGAGCCTGGACCGACTGCAGCTCCTACCATCTGTCCCCCCGGACAGAACGTGATGGTGTCCACTGAACCTCCTCGTGCGCCAAGCGGCACCGCCAAGGCTAACGGCAGCTATTGATTTGTGCGCGCCGCCTGCCCGCTGGCAGCGGCGGCTTTTCTTTCTGTGCCGCACATAGTACAAAGACCGCGTGGGCTAGGTGTCGGTTCGGGCGAAATCCTAACTTTGGCTGGAGTAGGCGGGAATGAGTTGGAGTCAGGTCACCTCCTCCCAATCCAATACAGATAGCAAATGATGTGCTCGAAAGGAGTGGACTTCCCCCGATTCATAGGACACCGTAGGTTGAGTGAGCGGCCCGCTGTTCGAACTCCACAGGACTGAGGTAGCCCAACGTGGAATGGCGGCGGGCGCCGTCAGCGATCAGTTATCCCTACCTGCCAGTTGGCTGACTAAGAGGTCGAGACGGGTTTGAAGATTCAAGGGGAGATGCTGAAATTCGATGCCAATGCCCTGCGTGTTGGACCAGCGGACCATAGCGCCTTGAATCAGCCAGGGCATTTTCTCTCCAAAGGCGTACAGCCGGAGATCCACTAGCATGCCGGGGACGACATGGACGGTGTTTTGGAGCCGGCAACCTTTAAGCGAGAGGTCCACCGATTTGATTGCATGTGGCCGGCTCGAATGCACCAGCTCTCCTGAGAGCATTGCGGGAAACCGCGGACATTGTCGCTCCACCACCTCGGAACCTCCTTGCACGATGGGTGTGTCGTTGAACTTAAGTGCATAAATGCATATGCGATGCCCGTGTAACCGGAGTGGTTTGCCGTGTTTTCAAGGCCTTTTGTTATCCACACTTGATAGCAGGCCCCTTTTGTACGTTTGTGGTACTGAGAATGAACTGAGAAGCAGAGTGGCTCAGCTGATTCGCTATCAGTACCGCGCTTATAGAGACTGGGAGAATAATGCATTCTTGCGGTTGGTGCCGAGTTGGTGCCTGATCCTCGAACCGATGTCCGGTCTAGCAGACTTCGGGGTCGAATGATTGAAGATGACCTGCGGTTTGTTAGTTTGCAGCCCTTCAAAATCTCATGGGAGGGTAAACGGTTAGATGGTCTTGTTACCACATGGCTACCGAGACGATCGAGATGCAGCCAGCGGAGACGCGATTTCTATATAATTTCTAGGTATTTACTATTAGTTTGGTGGAGGGCAGGGGAGTTGAACCCCTGACCCCGACGTTGCGAACGTCGTGCTCTCCCAACTGAGCTAGCCCCCCACTCGACCGTCAGTCAGCCAGTGAGACGAACACCTCACCGTCCATCGCATTATACACAACCATTTCCTGAGTCTCTACCGGATGTTCGATTTGCCTCACCGCTACGATGGGCTGATCACGGCCTCACCCTCGGGCTTTCCAGCCTCGATGAACACGCGCCTCCCTTCAACCCGCAACCGCCCCTCGGCAAAGAGTTGGACCGCTCGCGGGTAGATCCTGTGTTCTTGCTCAAGAATCCGAGCGGCCAGCGCGTCGGGACTGTCGTCATCGAGAATCGGAACCGCCGCCTGAAGAATGATCGGCCCTTCGTCAACGCCTTCAGTGACAAAGTGAACCGTACAACCGGCAAGTTTGCAGCCCCACTCGATCGCCTTCTTTTGCACATCCAAGCCAGGAAACGAAGGCAACAGGGACGGATGGATATTCATCATGCGATTGGCATAGGCCTCCACGAGGGCCCTCGTCACGATCTTCATATATCCGGCCAGCAACACCAATTCCACATCGTGCCGCCTGAGCACATCGAGCAGCTCGCAATCGTAGGCCTCACGACTATCGGGTCTACCCAGATAGGGTTTTGGATCGATGAAGAGATCGGACAGTCCGTGTCGGCGGGCTCGCTCTAACGCCGGGGCCTCTTTCTTGTTGCTGATGACAGCAACAATCTTCGCCTCAACCGTCCCCGCTTCGATCGCGTCGATGACCGCCTGAAGATTCGATCCGCGCCCGGATGCCAATACGGCGACTCGAAGAACATCGGTCCGCTTAGTCGACATACTCCACCAATGGCACATCGCCGCTCGATGACACAATGGTCCCGATCTGTCGAGCCGGATCGCCCAAAGTCGTTGCGCGCGCAACGACAGACTGAACGGCTGACGCCGGCACCACCAGAATCAACCCAATCCCCATGTTGAAAACGCGATACATTTCCTCACGCTCGACCTGTCCAAGCCGAGCGATCGCTTGGAAAATAGGCGGCACGGACCAGGCACTCCGCCGCACTTGGGCCCGCACGCCGGAGGGAAACACTCGCGGGAGATTCTCGGTGATGCCGCCGCCGGTGATATGGGCGATGCCTTTGATGGGACATTCCTGGATCAAGGTGAGGACCTGCTTGGCATAGATTCTGGTCGGCGTCAGCAAGACATCCCCAAGCGGCTGATCAAGTTCAGGCAGGCGACTGGTCACACTGAGTTTTGCCCGATCCAACAAGACCCGCCGTGCGAGCGAATAGCCGTTGCTATGAAGACCGGTCGAAGCCAATCCAATCAGGGCATCGCCTGGCACAATGCTGCGGCCATCGATGATCTTGGGTCGATCCACCACTCCGACGGCGAACCCTGCCAGGTCATACTCGCCCTCCGCATAGAAGGAGGGCATCTCGGCGGTTTCCCCGCCGATCAAGGCGCAACCAGCCTGGCGACAGCCCTCGGCAATCCCCTTGAGCACCGCCTCAGCTTTGGGGACGGCAAGTTTTCCTGTCGCGAAATAATCCAAGAAGAACAGCGGCTCGGCCCCGCTGACTACGATGTCGTTCACGCACATGGCCACCAGATCGATCCCGACCGTATCGTGGCGATCCGTGAGAAAGGCGATCTTCAGCTTCGTCCCGACTCCGTCAGTGCCGGAAACAAGGACCGGTTCGGCATAACGATGAGCCTGCAGCCGAAACAATCCGCCGAACCCGCCAATGTCCGTCAGGACTTCCGGACGAAATGTGGATCGCACCAATGGTGAAATACGGTCGACGAACTCGTCGCCCGCATCGATATCGACTCCGGCATCTCGATAGGTTGTCATAGGAGGGCGCATCTTAGCGGACGACTGTCGCAGAGGTCAACGCACAGGCACGAGGATTGTCCGAGGGGTAATCTTCGCCGAGGCGGAGGACTTCGTAAAAGGAACGGGGCATCCACTTGACCCTCCACTCATGAAGGGCCGATGTGGCGGCTTCCCTTGAATACCCCCGCGATGTTCGCTTATCTCTTTTTTCACCGGGCAGCTTGGTCGATCCTCGAATGTGCGCATCGAACGAGCACCTTCTAAGTGCTCGCGTTCCGCGAGCAGGAGGACGACCAGGCTGTCCACTCTACGTTTCTGGACGCATCTCCACTTCAAGCAGCTTGATCTTTCGATGAAGATGGCTCCGTTCGATTTTCAAATCTTCAGCCGTGCGAGAAATGTTCCAATGATGCTCGCGCAACTTGCGCGCGATATATTCCCTTTCAAACGCATTGCGGGCGTCTCTGAGCGAGTCATATGACTGCGTGAAGAGTGGATTGACCGCGGGAGTCGCAGACTGGGACACCGGACCAACCGGGCGCGCCTGCAACGAGTTGGCCGCTTGCGCCGCCTCGATGACGGGTCCTGGCACCATGATCATCAATCGCTCGATCAGGTTTCGCAGTTCACGAATATTCCCTGGCCAATCATATTGCTGAAACACCACCATCGCATCCGGTGCAATCTCTTTGCTCCGCAATCCCTGCTCCTCCGCATGGACCTTCATGAAATGGCGAATGAGCAGCGGAATGTCTTCCCGACGCTCCCTGAGGGGCGGCACGACGATCGGCACCACGTTGAGCCGGTAGAAGAGGTCTTCGCGAAACGTGCTTTTCTCGATTTCTTTGAGCAAATCCTTATTGGACGCGGCTAAGACCCGAACGTCCACCTTGAGCAGCTTCGTCCCACCGACACGCGTGAATTGCTGTTCCTGTAACACCCGCAATACCTTCGCCTGGGTGTTCAAGCTCATGTCGGCGATTTCGTCCAGAAACAGCGTGCCCCCGTCCGCTTGCTCGAACTGCCCGCGTTTCATCGAGGTCGCACCGGTGAAGGAGCCCTTTTCGTGTCCGAACAATTCACTCTCGATCAAGGTCTCCGGGATGGCCGCACAGTTCACCGCCACAAACGGTCGACCGGCCCTGGCGCTCTGCAGATGGATCGCCCGCGCGACAAGTTCCTTCCCTGTCCCGTTCTCCCCCCCGATCAACACACGGCTATTGGTCGGTCCGGCCGTCTCGATTAACTGCCGCAACTGTTGCATCGCGGGCGACTGTCCCACCAGCTCGAACTTCCGCTGGACTGTGGTCCGGAGTGTCCGATTCTCTTGCTCCAAACGGTATTGGTCCAAGGCATGTTTGACGCGCAGCGTGACATTCTCGAGCGACAGGGGCTTCTCAATATAGTCATACGCCCCCAGCTTGATCGCCTTGACCGCCGTTTCGATCGAGCCGTGCCCGGACATCATCATCACTTGTGCCGTCGGCACCAGTTCCCGAACCCGGCGCAAGGTTTCCATGCCATCCATTTCCGGCATCCAGATATCGAGGAGCATGAGATCGGGCGGATCCGTGGTGTAGACACGCAACGCCTCCACGCCGTTCTTGGCTACCGCTACCTCATAACCTTCATCCCGCAGAATGCTGCTCAAGGATGTGAGAATCGACTCTTCGTCATCCACAATTAAAATCGATGCGGACATGAATCCCCCGTAAAACGTGAAACGTAAACCGTCAACCGTTACCCAAGAACCCGCTCGTTTTTTCGATCGACCACTGACGCATGACGATTGACCTCTGCGCTACACGGGCAACTCGAACGTGAATACGGCCCCTTTCGGCTGATTCTGGCTCGCATGAATCTGTCCATCGTGATCGGTAATGATGCGCCGCACGATCGCCAAGCCCAGCCCCGTTCCCGTCTTCTTCCGCGTAAAGTATGGCACAAACAGTTTTTCCTGGTCTTCCGGCGCAATGCCCGCGCCTTCGTCCGCCACGCTCACGACGGCCCGCCGACGTTTCGTATCATATTTGGTCGAGAGCCACACCCGCCCCTTCTGTTGCATCGCCTGGATCGCGTTGTCGAGCAGATTGACCATCACCCGTTTGAGTTGCTCTCGGTCGAAATTGAGCGGCGGGAGGTCTTCGTCCAACTCCACGATCAGCTCCACATCCTTGTGTGCTCCTCGATAAAGCGTCGTGACTTCGTTGATCACATCGTGGAGCGACTGATGCGCCATCTGTGGAGTCGGCAGCCTGGCAAACTTCGAAAACTCGTCAACCATATGCTTGAGACTCGTCACTTCGTTGACGATCACGTTCGTGGACTCGTCGAAGATCGCATCGAAATCCGGCGACTTCTCAAAATACTTCTTGCGCAACCGCTGCGCGGACAATTGGATGGGCGTCAACGGGTTCTTAATCTCATGGGCCACCCGCCGCGCCACTTCCTGCCAGGCCGCCACTTTTTGCGCCTTGATCAATTCCGTGAGATCTTCGAACACCAGCACGATACCCAAATCCTTGTTCGCTTCGTCCTTCATGCGCGATCCGTGAAGCCCGATGGTTAAGAATCTGCCTTCGATCTCCATCGGCCCCTCAAGAGCCACCGTATCGCGCTGATCCGCCAACATCCGATCATAAACCGTTTGGAACAGATCGAGTCTCAACTCCTTGAACACCTCGTTGGCCAGTCTGCCACGGAACCGATCCGCCGCAAGTCCAAGGATCCGTTCACCGGACGGATTAAAATTCGTGATCACCCCGTTCTTGTCGATCGAGAGCAACCCAGCGGCGATCGTCTCAACCACCGTCTCGATGTAGGCACGGCGGCGATCAAGTTCAAGATTGCTGTGGCGCAGCGAGATATTGGCCTCTTCGATCTCGGACTTACTCCCCTGTAGATCGGCCGTCATGCGGTTGAACGAATCGATCAAGGTGCCGATTTCATCGGTCGCATTTCCCTCGATCCGGACGGAGAGATCCCCTTGGGCGATGGCCTCCGTCGCTTCAGCTAACCGTTGGATCGGCACCGTGATGCTCCGCGCAACATAGAACCCGAACCAGGTCGCCCCGAACAGAATGAGCACTGTGATGACGGCGACGAAGAGATAGGCTCCGGCCTTGATGGGATTTTTCATGGCCTTGGTCTGCTTATATTCATCGTACTGATGGCCGATCCCTTCCATTTTGGCCAGCAACGATTCGGGAACGAAGGCCTCCACCACTACCACACCACCGATCTCGCCGCCGCGCCCGCTCGCTGCGATGGGGGCCGCAGCCCGCACTAAGCGCCCGGTTTGAGCCTCCTGCACCGCGTTCACTTCCTGCTTCCCGTTGATCACTTGGAGCACCAGCTGGCCGATCGGCAGATCAAGAGCCGATGAGGGCACGTCGAGATCCAGCGCCTTGGTGAGCGTTTCCATTTTGGCCGAGAAGACTTCAATCCCCGCCACGCCGAATTCCGCCCGCTTGCGAGCCATGGCTGCCACCAGGAGATCGCGTTGTTCCGCCAGCAGCATATCCTCCCGATAGATTTCATGGCTGATGGCTCTGGCACTGTTCACGGCCAGGGTAATGTGGCCGGCGTGCTGCATCCGCGCCACGTCATAGGAATCCCGCATCACCTGTTCGATCTGATCGCTGAACCAGACATCCACGGCCTTATTCACCAGCCCGCTTGCGACCAACGCAAGGAGCACCGTCGGAATGAGCGAAAATCCGATGAAGGCCGCCACTAACTTCGTTCGAAATCCAGACCCAAATAGTCGATGCCGCCGCTCGAAGTAGGCCTTGATGAGATTGCGGGAGAGCAGCAGCAGCAGGACCACAAACCCGATCAGATCGAGGTTGAGCAGGAGGAGCACGAACGCGTAGCTGGTCGTCGGCAGAAAGGAATCCGTTTCCTCGCCGCCGGGAATCACGACCTGAGAATAGTAAAAGGTCAGCGCCAGACAGGGCAGCAGCAGAATGAGGACGATCCAGACCGGCCGCAAATGCATCTTCCGGCGTTCCGGCTCCTGGGCAGGTCCGAATGACCGTGAAGACCGGCCGGCCCCGGCAAGAGGCGCGACCCCGGTCACGGAACCACTATCCGTCTTTGTCCCGGAAAGGGAGCCTATGTCCTTCTTGCTCTCATTCACATCCGGCATCCCCGATTGTCGGCGCCACGACGTATGGAAGAATGAATACTCACTATCACCGAATCAGGGGAACGTCTCACCACCTCGCATGAACCATGGTGGCTGACAGACACGTCTGGGGTCGACAGGCGGCAGGGGGTACTACTATTTGGCAGCCAAACTCACGTACTTCATCCGAAGGGCGTAGAGCATATCCCGCAGCACCGCTTGTTCTTCCGTCGTGAGATTGCCTTTGGTCTTGTCTTCCAAGACCGAGAGCAGGTCGATAATCTCTTTCGCTTGCGGTAGATTCGCCGGCATCGGAGGCTGATGGGGATCCAGTTGTTCCCCCATCAACATCAGCGAGGAGCTGCCCAGAGAAATGACGAAAGATGAAAAGGTGACGGGAACTCCCGAGCCCTGGTGCGGATCAGAAGGTGCAGCCTGCTCGTGGGGTTGTGTGCCAGACGCGGCATCCGCAGTAGCGGATGGACGATCAAGCCCACTCCCACCCCGTCGATCCCGAACGACAAAGCCTTCTTCTTGTTCTGCAGCCACAGGCCTTCTCCCCGCTCCAGATGCAGCGACGGTACCCTACCATAGGCCCTGGAGAGGCGCAAGCCGCGCCGACCGATTGAAGCCTGTCGAGAACCGGGTATAATGAGCGCCCAATTGTGTAATGCTGAGGACGGCGATGTCTGAACGATTTCATAAACTGGTGAGCTTGATGGCTGCGTTGCGCGCGCCGGACGGATGTCCGTGGGACCGCAAGCAAACGCATGAGTCGCTGAAGCCCTATCTTCTCGAAGAAACCTACGAAGTCTTAGAAATTCTCGACCAGCAGGACCGCGCCAAACTCCCGGAGGAACTGGGCGATGTGCTGCTACAAGTGCTCTTTCATAGTCAGATCGCTTCAGAGGCCGGCAGCTTTACCATCGAGGATGTTCTTGAGCAATTGGCCGACAAACTGATTCGACGGCACCCCCACGTATTTGGAAATGGGGCGGCAGACCCGACACCGACGAATGCCGACCAGGTGGTCGCGCGATGGGAGGATATCAAACGCACGGAACGCCAGGCTTCCGGCCGACCAGACTCGGTGCTTGACGGCGTGCCGCAGACGCTCCCGGCCCTTCTGAGGGCCTATCAAATTCAAGCACGCGCCTCACGCATCGGCTTCGACTGGACTCACGACGCGAAAGGCTTTGATCAGGTCCTCGGCAAAATTGAGGAAGAAATCCAGGAACTCCGCGTCGCGATCCGAGCCCCCGTGTCGAACCAGTCAGCGCCCGACGCCGGAGCCGTGACGTTGCGCCAAGAACAGATCGTCGCGGAGTTCGGCGACGTGGTGTTTTCACTCGTGAATCTCGCCCGCTTCATCAAAGTGAACCCTGAAGACGCCCTGCGCCAGGCCTCCAACCGATTCGTCGAACGATTTCAATTCATCGAAGCCCAGGCCGCCGCGTCGGGCCGGACGGTTGGAGAACTCTCGTTTGCCGAAATGGATCGACTGTGGGACGAAGCCAAGAAACAGAATCCCGCCACACCTGCCGAGGAACGCCGTCATGAGCGATGAGCCACACCCCTACGAAGAAGGCAAGCGTGCCGGAGTCCACCCTCTGATCGTGATCTTCGGCATTCTGTTTGGACTCTGGCTTTTCGTGGCCCTCATCGTGCCCAGCTCAAAGAACAAACAAGTCGCCGGGACGGAAGGACCAACCGGACCGATCATCGAGGATCCTGAAGCAGCGCCTGTGCTTTTCAAAGTCCACACAACTATCTTGGACATGAACGCAATCAGTCTCACAGTCCCCCCGGAAGCGACCGACAGCCAAGTCGCCGGACTCTTGAAGCGGTTTAGAAAGGACCGGCTCGCCGGCACCTTGACCGATCTCCTGCCTGCCACAACGGCCGGTCACAAACTGGGGGACCATGCGGTCGCCGACATCTACATTGTGTCCGACGCCCAGTACGCGCAGGCCGACGTGATCCGCACCCTGACCCGGGGCGCGCATGCCCCGGGCAACCTGTATCCCCAAGCCATTCCCTTTGAAGTGGCGATGGAAGCAATCCGCGGGCACTATCGAATCGATCTCAACAACACCGGCAATCCCGATAGCGCCTCCCTCGGCTTTGCCGACGAGTCCGGCGTGCATTCAAAGCAGTATCGAAAAATCTTCTAGCAGGCTGCTGAAAACATCCGCCAGAATGAAAAAGGCTGAGGTTCAGGCTAAGGCTGAAAGATATCAAGCCAAGTCTTTGCTCAACCTTGACCTCAACCTCAGCCTTCCCTGAAAACAGGGGCCTGCTACAGTCCGACCAGCTTCTTGATTTCTGCCCGCATCGATTCCCGTTGTTCAACCGCCCAGGCATCAAGTCGTGCGAACAAGTGAGCCAATGGCCCCGTGAAAGGAGCCACAACAGTATCGCGACGCTCTGCCAACATGCCGTCAGCCTCGGCGATGCGGATTTTTTCGTCCGCAATATGCCGCGACAAGCATTTCGAAATCATGAGCTGCTGACCCGGTGTCCCTACGACGTCCCCCAAAATCTTGCCACGGACCACATCCAACTCCTCCGGGATCGCGACTTTCACGCGCACGGCCTGGGCGGTCGGCCAGGACGCTCGTTGGATAGAATAGTCATAGGAAAACACCTGTTCCCGAGGCTCTCGGTACGGTCCAGTGACATTCGCAATCTGCATCCGGGCATCCATCGTTCGCCTCGTTTCTTATTACGATCGTTCTCCGGACAGATAACGTACGACCCGCTCGGCCGCAACCGCCCCGTCACGGATACAGTCCGGAATCCCGACGCCTCGATAGGCGGCGCCGGTGAGAATCAGGCCCCCATAGCGACTGAGGGCCGCCTCGATCTGATTCAGCCGGTCGAGATGTCCCAGCGTATACTGAGGCATGGCCTTCATCCAGCGATTCACTTCCACATACCCCGGTTCCGCCGTCACGCCGCACATACTGGCCAATTCCGCTCTGACCCGTGCCACCAGGTCCTGGTCATCCAATCGAAGAATGGCCTCTCTCCCGACTCCGCCGACATAACAACGAACCAACAGCTGGTCCGCAGGAGCCCGATGAGGCCACTTGAGCGATGTCCAGGTCGCCGCAATAAGGTCGCGCCCTTCTGCCCGCGGAACAACAAAACCGAACCCTTCGGCTGCGCCGGATACCGCCGCACGCGGATAGGCCATCGCGATCGTCGCTGTAGAGGCATAGGGAATCATTTCCAGCAACCCGCCGGCAATCGGCGTGAGCGGACGAACTAAATCCGCCGACACGTAAGCGGGCGTTGCCAACACGAGGCTGTCCACAGACAAGGCCGAGCCGTCATTGAGAATGACATCATACATCCACCGACCGAGCTGATGGGATCGCACGCGGAGGGCGTCGACGGTACAGCCTCCCCTGAGTGTGACGCCTTGGTCCGTCAATCGGTGGACGAGGGCGGCGACCAGATCCGACAACCCGTTCTTGAGACTCACGAACATCGTGCGCTTCGGGCCGGAATGTGTGGCGGATGAACCGGCCTTCCGGGCCGTCATCATCCCGCGAATCACACTCCCGTACTGCTGTTCCAGCTCAACAAAACGCGGGAAGGTCGCCTGCACACTCATCTGCTCCGCATCTCCCGCATAGATGCCAGCCATCAAGGGCTCGAGCATCCGCTCGAAGGCCTGGCGACCAACGCGCCGCCGGAAGAAAGCCGCCAGCGATTCATCCCCCTGCGACCGCTTCGCCGGCACCGCCAGATCCAGCCCCATCCGCGCGAGCCCTGCCCAACTCAACAGTCCGCTCCGGAGAAACGGCCCCAACTGGCTGGGAACGATAACCACCAATCCTTCGGGAAGCTCATGCAGACGGCCACGCGAGAAGACACAGGCCCTTTTGCCGGTCTCGTTGGTATTGATGAGCTGATCGGTCAGCCCCAATTTGGCGCAGAGTTCAACGCCGGCCGGTTTCTGAGACAGGAAGGAATCAGGTCCCGCCTCCGTCACGAACTCGCCGACCCGATGGGTGATGATCTTGCCTCCCCAAAAGGGCGCGGCATCGACCACGGTACAGTGGATCGGGATACCGGCGGCCGCTGCACGTTCGTGGAGGGCATAGGCCGTCGAGAGACCTGAAATGCCTCCTCCGATGACGGCGACTGTCCGAAGATTGTTCACGAGATACTGGAGAGAGATGATTCGTGTGCCCTGAGCACAGAAACCAACGTGTCGACAAGCGCAGCCGAATCGTTCAGCATCGCAATCCGTTCGAGTTGAAGGCCCCGACCAGCCGCGAACTGTTTCAATTCAATATCGATATCGTAGAGCGTTTCAACATGGTCACAGAGAAACCCGATCGGCGCGACCAGCACCTGTCGATGTCCATCGCGCGCCAGCTCTTCCACGACCGACTCCACGGTCGGCCCCAACCATTTTTCTCCCGATCGGCCCTGGCTTTGATAGGCAAAGAGCGTAGGCCTGCCGCCCAGCAGCGCCGTCACCGCCTCAACCGTGCCTTTCACCTCGTCGGGATAGGGATCCTTCATCGCTACGATACGCTCCGGCAAACTGTGCGCCGTAAACAGCACCGGCACGGTCGCCCGCGCGTCGACAGGGAACTTCAGCAGCGCCTGCTGGATGTTCTCGACGATCGCCGCAATCAGTCCGGGATGCCGATGCCAACCGCCGACGTAACTCACCGGACAGGTACTCTGCAGCGTCGTCCGGGCTTCTTCAACTTTCTTCCGATAGGCCCCGGTGCTCAGAGAGGACTGTTGCGGGGCCAGACAAAGCCCGATGACCTGCGCGGGAGCGTCGCCAAGCAACTCTGCATAGGTCTCCTTGATAAACGGATGCCAATGCCGTAACCCGACATAGACCCGATACCGCTCGCCACCGGCCTCGTTCAACCGCTGTTCGAGCTTTTTCGCCACATCCTTGGTGATCCCGACCGCCGGCGACTTCCCGCCCGTTGCTCGATACCGTTCCCGAATCGCTTCGACAAGTTCAGGCGGCGTGGGACGTCCCCCCCGTACATCCAGCAGGAACGGCTCCACATTCTCCAGACTATCCGGCCCACCCATTGCCATGAGAAGGACCGCGATTGGTTTCTTAGATTCTGACATTCACATCCGTCGCCGAACGGCGCGAGGCAAGAAGGCCAGAGGCAACGATTCAGGAGAAAACCCCCTTCGCCTTGATCGCAATCTCTCGGCTGACAACTCTAGCCCTTTGCCGATCTCGCACTTAATTTATGGACCATATCGATGGTCGCGGCCACATGTTCGACCGGCGTCGTAGGCAAGATACCATGGCCCAAATTAAAGATATGACCCGGACGCCCACCGGCTCTTCGCAAAATATCTTCCACGCGACGTTCAATTTCATGCAACGGGGCAAACAGCGTCAAGGGATCGAGATTCCCCTGCACCGCCACGTCATGTCCCACGGTCGCCCAAGCCTCATCGAGATGGATGCGCCAGTCGACCCCGATCACATCGCCGCCCGCTTCTCGCATCTGCCGCAGCATCGCCGAGGTTCCCGTGCCGAAATGAATCATCGGCACGCCTTCCCCCTTCAGCCCCTCAAAAATCAATTGGACATGCGGCAGCACATATTCGACATAGTCACCGACCGAGAGACAGCCTACCCAACTATCGAACAACTGAATCGCCTGTGCACCGGCCTTGATTTGCCGCCGCAGATAGCCGGTGATCACCCGCGCAAACTTGTCCATGAGCTGATGCCACGCCTTCGGCTCGCAATACATCATCTGTTTGGTGAGAAGATAGTTCCGCGAACTCCCTCCCTCGATCGCATAACTCGCGAGGGTGAACGGCGCCCCGGCAAATCCAATCAGCGGCACCCGCCCGTTCAAGGCGCGGCGAGCCTGACGGATGGCTTCGGCCACATACTCGAGTTCGCCCCCATCAATGATCTTGAGTCGTTCGACATCCGCCTGGTTTCGCACAGGATTGTGGATGACCGGACCCTCGCCTTCCGCAAACTCCAGGCTGAGGCCCATCGGTTCAAGCGGCAACAGGATGTCGGCAAAAATGATAGCGGCATCGAACGGAAAGCGATCGATCGGCTGAAGCGTGACCTGCGCCGCCAACTCAGGCGTCTTGCACAATTCGAGCATCGAATGTTTTGCTCGGAGAGACCGATATTCGGCCATGTAACGACCCGCCTGGCGCATGAACCAAACCGGCGTACAATCAACCGGCTCACGCCGGCAAGCTCTAAGGAAGCGATCGTTCATCATTTTGGCATTCTAGAGACGAGGGGACGAGGGTGTCAATTCGCGATGGGATGGCGCTGCGTCGATGTGGAAATTGCGGAATTGAGTCTGTGCAAACAGTAGACAACCCTTCTGATTTCGGTAGAATTAAAGAGAGAGCGAAGGGCAGCAAAAGCCCTATTTCACTTTTCGAAGGTTGCATGTATAATAAGACTCATTACACGCCTGGATTGCCGAAGCATTGCCTTTGCGATCCAGTATCTGCGGCCTGCCTTACGTGTTATTTCCCCAGCGCCGCGATAGTCACTCAGCCTTACCTGGGCACCGGTGCCTTGCACCACGCCTCAGTAAAGCGACGCCCCCTGACCTGGAGGTAAGCGAATGTCCGACGTACCCGTCCTACATACAACGACTAAAGCCCAGGACCTCTGGCTCACGGTTCTCCGCTGGTTCGACTCCTGGGCCGGAATTGAAAACATGAAGGTCCAAGGACCTCCAAAGATGGACTGGATTCGTTGCATCCCGCTCATCGCTGTGCATGTCATGTGTCTCGGGATTATCTGGGTGGGATGGAGCTGGACAGCGGTCGCCGTCGCGGCAGCCTTTTATTTTGTGAGGATGTTCGCCATCACCGGCTGGTACCACCGCTACTTCTCGCACCGGACTTTCAAGACGTCCCGTGCATGCCAGTTTGCCTTTGCTGTGTTGGGAGGCTCCTGCGCCCAACGCGGTCCGCTCTGGTGGGCCGGGCACCATCGCCATCATCACATCGCATCGGACACGCCGGATGACGTACATTCCCCTCTTCACGGGGGATTTCTCTGGTCACACATGGGCTGGTTCACGTCGCAGACACACTTTGCCCCTCGATTGAAGAACATCGCAGATTTCGCGAAGTTCCCCGAACTCCGCTTCCTGGACCGATTTGATATCCTCGTTCCCACCCTCGCCGGATTCGGAATGTTCGGACTGGGAATGTTGCTCGAAGCCTATGCGCCAGGTCTGGGCACGAATGGTCCGCAGATGTTGATTTGGGGCTTCTTTGTGTCGACAGTTGCCCTCATTCACGGCACCTGCACCATCAATTCCCTCTCACACGTCTACGGCTCTCAGCGGTACGAAACAGGAGACACCAGTCGTAATAATTTCTTTCTGGCGCTGATTACCATGGGAGAAGGGTGGCACAACAACCACCACTACTATCCCGCATCTACCAGGCAAGGTTTCTATTGGTGGGAAATCGACATGACCTACTACTGCCTGAGGCTGATGGAACGGCTGAGGCTGGTATGGGATGTCAAGGACGTCCCGATCTACGTGCGCGAGGGGAAGAGCAAACAGGACGCGATCGCGGTCTAGAAAGCTAGACTAGCCTCGCGCGAGAGACGGAACGGGCGAGACGGGTCGAACGATGTGGGAACCCAATCTGTCCACGTCGCGCTTTCCGGCATATCTCGCGCTTCGCGCGTCCAATATCCTGCTACACCCACTCCGTGGGCTCCCGAGTCGGTCGTTCAGTCACCCGCCCAGCGAGCGCCTCACGAATCGTTCGACTCACTTGATCGATCTCTCCTACCTCTGATGCGGAAACGATCCAGGCATCTGCCGGCTCCAATTCGATGCGATAGTGATTCTTCCTCGTCGAGAACCATTCGATATACGGATGAGGAGTGAGGTTCGGATGGGGGTCGAACGAGATCAAGTTCACATCCCCGATCTGGGGATTTTCCATGTCACCAATCATCTGTCCGGCGAGATCCTCGTCCTCAAACCGAGGATTCCGAAACTGAATGACCTGCCCCGCAATATCGGCTTTGAAGTTTCCCCGCAAATACACATCAACCGGACCGATCACCGCAAACACGATCCGCCCCACGATCGTTCCATCGACGCGATTATCCAGAAACCCTTCTTGCACCCAGCGTCCATTGCCAAATTTTTGTGCCATCTGACTCCTCTCAACGGACTAGGCCGGCTGAACCGTGCCGACCGCGGGCGCCGGCGAAGGGGAGCCGCTTCCCCATGAACCCACCACCACCGCTAAGATGATGAGGGCGCTTCCTCCCCATCCCTGAAGATCCAACGTTTCCCCCAAAAAGTACCATGAAAGCCAGGCTGCGTAGGCCGGCTCCGATGCAAAGATCAATGCCACCTGTTGCGCAGGCAAAACGCGCTGCACCCACATTTGAACGGCAAAGGCCCCGGTCGCAAGTCCTCCGGTCACCCCAAGCCCGATGAGCAACAGCGACGTCGGTGCAAAGGCCTGAGCCGGCGCCTGTTCAACCAGAAGGATGGGGAGCAACAGGACGACCATGGCCATCATTTGCCAGGCAAACAAGGACGGCGCATCGACCTCGCGGGTAAACCGTTCAAGACAGGCGATGTGCGCGGCAAACGCGATCGCACAGCCGAGCGTCAAGAGATCGCCCAGATTCCCGGATGCGCTGGGCTTCACCAACAGCCAGAGCCCCACCGTAGCGATCCCGGTGGCCAACCACACACGCCGGTCAAACCGGCGGAGGAGCAATGGCACGATGACGACATACAGCGCCGTAATGAAGGCGGAATTCGATGCGGTGGTATAGTGGAGCCCGACCGTTTGGAGGACATAACCGAGAAAGAGCCAGCAGGTGGCAATTGCGCTCGCCCGCAAGACGACCGGTTCGCGGTGCAAGCGACGCCTCCACAGCAGAAACACGATCCCGACCAGGAGTGCGCCCAGGAAGAATCGGAGAAACAGAAACGAGAGCGGTGGAATTTGTTCCAGCGCCACTTTGGTAGCGGGGAAGGTCGCGCCCCAAATGAACGTTGTCAGTAGGAGCGCAAATCGTGGCATGGAATCGAAAAAGTGCTGAGATTTGAGTGCTGAGTGCGGATCTTGAACCTCAGGGAGGTTCTCAGCGCTGAGCACCCAGGACTCAGCACTGCCCCGTCATGCCTTGCACAGCGGACAACGGCGCTGGTCAGTCGTTCCTGCCTGCTCCATCGCCGCTAACGCTCGTTCCTTGTCCGGGTAATCGAACCACCCGCCTTCCCAGAAATCGCTTGAAGAACCGATCGACGAAGACGGCACCTCCGCACAGCGATCCTTGTGGAGCGTGACCCGATCGATCGAACGCGCGATGTGAATCCAATAGGTCATAAAAACAGCGCCTCACAGACAGACCTCGGCACGGCCATTTTCTCGAGATTCCTGGCTTGGCCTCACTCACGAGCAGCGATCAAATTCCGATTCAATCTAGGATGGAGTCTCGTCGACGATCGAGACAACCTACGGCAGGAGTTGCCACTCATCCTTCTCAATGAAGACCTTTACGCCGGTCTCGAGCTTCTTGATATCGTCCTTGTCAAAGAGCCTCATGTACCGCTCGATCCGATCCGGATCGTCGATCCGCTCTTCTTGCATCATTCCACCAACACTCTTGTACTTCCGAATCAACAGGGACATCGAAATCCTCCTCTTAAACCACTAGAAGTCATATCAGCAAGGTGTGTACAATAAGGCAAAGCTCAACGGCCGGTCAAGAGCGCATTGGCTCTCTGTCCGGTTTTCATCTAGCTTGAAGGATATGAACCATGCCGATCTACGAATATCGTTGTGGACAATGCGAGAAGCAGTTCGACGCTACCCAATCCGTCCATGCCAGAGTGGAAGACACCGTGTGCCCACACTGTAATGCCCAGAGCGCCACGCGGTTAATGTCTGCCTGTACGACACAGGTGAAAGGGACCCACAAAACCGGCTTCGCTGAAATGAAAGCCTACAACATGTTAGACGAGCGGATGGACAAGTTCGCCAAACTCCCGCCGCTGATGGGAAAACGCGCCGCCCCCGACGCGACCCCGCCGTCCGATTCTTCTACCGGCGGCATAACGGACAACTGAACCAGACCGTGGGCCGGCATGTGAACGCGCGTCATCCTCTTCCCAATATCCACCCCAACCCCATGGAGATCGCATGATCGCGAGACCCGTGCTCTCGCTAGTCCTCAGCCTTCTGTTCAGCTGGGGAATGGCCTTAGTCGCCCTTGCGGAGGTCACCGGGAACCTCACCATCGCCGGCAACGGACCGGAACTAACGACCATCGAACCTCTCGCCCGAGCATTTGAAAAAGCCAACCCGCGAGCCTATCTCGATGTCGTCTGGGACGGCAATTCGAAACCAGTTGAGATGGTCAAATCAGGCCAGGCCCACATTGCCGTCACCGGAACTGAAGCACCAGATCTTTCAGCGACGCCCATCGCGTGGGATGGGATCGGCGTCCTCGTGCACCTCTCCAATCTCACGAAAGAAATCACAAAGCAACAAGTCGCTGACATTTTCTCCGGCAAGATCACGATGTGGTCAGAACTTGGCGGTCTCGAGACGAAAATACTGGTCATCGACCGGCCTCGCAACCAAAACATCCGCGAGGCATTTGAATCGCAGCTCGGCATTACCGGTAAGATCACCGGGACCGCTAAGGTGATCGGCCCCGATGAACAGGTCGTCAAAACCGTCGTGGGGACACTGCCCCCACTGTCTGCGGTCGCCTACCTCTCTTTGAGCCAAGGATTGTCCGTCGTCTCAAGCGGCGTCGCCGTCAAACTCTTGCCCATCGACAAGGTCGAACCGGAAGTCCCCACCGTCAAAGACGGCCGCTATCCGCTCCGGCGCCCTCTCCTTCTCTTGTCCAAGAAGGAGCCGCATCCCCTGGCTGAGGCATTCACCCAGTTCGTCTTGTCCCAAGCCGGTCAACAACTCATTGCCGAGACGTACATTCCAATTAAAGAGAAATAATCATACGTCGTTGATATCGAAGGAGGTACTTATGCAGATGTGGCGATCATCGGTGCTCATGTTACTGGGACTCATTGGCTCCATGGCTTTACCCATGACCGGATCCTACGCGGAGGAGCCAGGCGCGATGGTTGATGGCGCAGGCTTTACCCTCTTCGGTACCGAATCGATCAAGGGATTCGATGCCGCAAAAGTCGAACGGGACCCGATATGCGACCGGAGCAAGCGCCCCCGGATCGCCAAGGTCGAGCCGGACGAAGCCAAACCGGGCGACAAAGTCGTCATCACCGGCGAGAACTTCGGCACGAAGGAGTGCTTTCATACTGTGACCTTCAGCGCAGCCTCAAAAACGCCCGTGGACTTCAAATTCATGAGTGATTCGACAATTGAAGCAACCGTGCCTGACGCGAAAGCCGGAATGTCGTTCATCATCATCGTCGCAGGTGGCGGAAGCGCCCAGTCAAAGCCGGTCTTGATCAAGTCCAAGTAGGCTCGCTCCCCCCGGGAAAGCCGGCTGGCTTTCCCGGGCTTACTACACCTTACCTCCCCTTAGCGCCGGTCCGTCCTAGCCCCGTCTTCCCTCGACAAGACTCTTGATCTTATGCTAGCTTACGCGCTCATTTTCGCCTGACAACTCTCGCAGAATCACCAGCGATCTGAGGAGACAGGGACGGGTATGTTCAAGAAAATTCTCGTGGCCAATCGCGGCGAAATCGCCATGCGGATTATCCGCGCCTGTCGCGAATTGAACATCGCCACCGTCGCCATCTACTCCGAAGCTGATTCGACTGGGATCTACGTCAAGAAGGCAGACGAGGCCTACATGGTCGGCCCGGGACCGGTCAAAGGCTTTCTGGACAGCCAACAGATCGTCGACCTGGCACAACGGATCGGCGCCGATGCCATCCATCCAGGCTATGGATTTCTCTCCGAAAACTCGCAATTTGCGCAGCTGTGTCACGCCTCCGGCATTACTTTCATCGGTCCGTCGCCACACGCCATCGAGTTGATGGGGAGCAAGGTCAAAGCCCGTGAGCTGGCTCAACGAGTCGGCGTCCCGATCGTCCCCGGTACCGAAGGCGGCGTCACCGACGTCAACGAAGCCTTGTCATTTGCGAAAGAAACCGGCTACCCCGTCATGATTAAAGCCAGCGCAGGCGGGGGAGGACGCGGCCTCCGGGTGGTACGATCGGATGCCGAACTCCGCGAGAACATGGCGGTCGCGTCACGGGAGGCCCAGGCAGCCTTCGGCGACGGAAGCGTCTTTCTCGAAAAATATATCGAGCGACCGCATCACATCGAATTCCAGATACTAGCCGATCGGCACGGCAACATGATCCACCTGGGAGAGCGCGATTGCTCGATCCAACGCCGGCACCAGAAACTCATCGAAATTGCGCCATCCTTGATTCTGACGCCAAGTCTTCGTGCCGAGATGGGTGAAGCGGCCATCACCATCGCCAAAGCTGTCGACTACGACAATGCCGGCACCGTCGAGTTTCTCCTCGATCAGGACAAACGCTATTACTTCATCGAGATGAACCCGCGCCTCCAGGTCGAACATACGGTGACGGAGCAGATCACGGCAATCGACATCGTGCGCAATCAGATCGCCATCGCAGCGGGCATGCCTCTTGAGATCACGCAGCAAGAGGTCACACTCCAAGGCCATGCCATCCAATGCCGCATCAACGCGGAAGACCCGAAGAACAACTTCCGGCCTTGCACCGGCACCGTCACCGCCTATCTCTCGCCGGGCGGAATCGGGGTGCGCATCGACGGAGCGGTCTACAAGGACTACACGGTGCCGCCCTACTATGACGCCCTCTTGGCCAAACTCACCGTGCGAGGCCGTACGTGGGAAGAAACCGTCAGTCGTATGAGACGGTCGCTCGAAGAGTACGTCTTGCGCGGGGTGAAGACGACAATCCCCTTTATGATGAGGATCATGCAGGACAAGGATTTCATGGCAGGACATTTCGACACCTCCTACCTGGAGACGCATCCTGACCTCTTCAATTACGACGAATTTGAGCAGCCGGAGGATCTGGTGCTGGCACTCTCCGCCGCCATCGCCGCCTACGAAGGGCTGTAGCAAAACAGCCGCCTATCAACCCCGATAATCCGATGACAAGATAACGAGCAGATCAGGACATCATGGCGACACGACGACCCTCACGAACACAGGCCCCCAAGAAGCGGACAGCCGGACCAGCCGTCCGAACGTCAAAGACACGTGCCAAGAGCGGCCAAGAGCTGACGATCCAACCGGCGGCCGGTAAGCCTATCCTGATTACCGATGTCGCCTTGCGCGACGGCCATCAGTCGCTTCTAGCCACACGCATGCGGACGGAGGATATGCTGCCCATCGCCCAAAAGCTCGACGCCGTCGGCTATTGGTCGCTCGAGGTCTGGGGTGGCGCCACCTTCGACACGTGTCTCCGCTTCCTCAAAGAGGATCCCTGGGAACGGCTCCGCGCCCTGCGTGCCGCCATGCCCAATACCAAGCTCCAAATGCTGCTCCGCGGCCAGAACCTGGTCGGATATCGGCACTATGCCGACGATGTGCTGGAACGGTTCATCGAACGCTCCGCCGCCAATGGCATCGATGTCTTCCGCATCTTCGACGCGCTGAACGATATCCGCAACGTCGAACGGGCCATGCGAGAAGTGAAAGCCTGCGGCAAACATGTCGAAGCCGCCATCAGCTACACCGTCAGTCCCGTCCACAGCGTGGACCGTTTTGTCGACATGGCGAAAAAGCTGGAGGATTTGGGAACCGACACCCTCTGCATCAAAGACATGGCCGGGCTCTTGGCGCCGCTCGATGCCTATCACCTCATACGCCGCATCAAAGCAGCGGTGAAGGTCCCGATCCATTTGCATTCACACTACACCTCGGGGATGGCCTCGATGACCTCCCTCATGGCGATCCTGGGCGGTCTCGACATGCTGGATACTTCTATCTCGCCGTTGGCCGGCGGCACCTCGCATCCGTCGACGGAAACCATGGTGGCCTCGCTGCGCAATACCCCATACGACACGGGACTGGACCTCGCCTCCTTCATCCCGATCACCGAGCACTTCCGTACCGTTCGCCGAAAGTATCGGCAGTTCGAAAGCGAGTTCACCGGGGTCGATGCCGAGATCCTCACCTCGCAGATTCCCGGCGGCATGCTCTCAAATCTCGCCGCGCAACTGACCGAGCAGAATGCGCTCGATCGGATGAAAGAAGTCCTGGATGAAGTGCCGCGCGTCCGAAAGGAAATGGGCTATCCCCCGCTCGTCACCCCGACGAGTCAGATCGTGGGCACCCAAGCCACGCTCAACGTCCTGACGGGCGAACGGTACAAAGTCATCACCACGGAAACCAAGAACTACTTCCTCGGACTCTACGGGCGGGCGCCTGGACCGCTCGATCACGACATCATGGCCCGCGCGATCGGGGACGACCAGCCGATCAAGACGCGGCCCGCCGATCGGTTGGAGCCTGAACTCGAAGCCATCAGAAAAGACCTGCCCGCCTTGGCCGCCACGGTGGAAGATCAGCTCTCCTTCACCCTGTTCCCCGCCATCGCGCGAGACTTCTTTGAGGCGCGCGAGAAGGGGGACCTGATGCTGGAGCCTCTCGAGAGCTTCTTGCCCAGTGGACCGGCTGCGGCCACCGAACTCCATTTGGCCCCCGCCGAATTCAACGTCACAGTCCACGGCGAAACCTACCATGTGAAGGTGTCCGGTTCCGGACGGAAAGTCGACGGCCGCAAACCCTATTACATCCGGGTCAACGACAAACTCGAAGAAGTCTCGTTGGAGCCGATCCAGGAAATCCTGGCGGGCGTGCCGGAAGCCCCCGACGCTGGCACCGGTGCCAAACCCAAGCGGCCCAGGCCCTCCAAACCGGGAGACGTAGCCCCTCCGATGCCGGGCCGCGTCGTCAAAGTGCTCGTCGCGACAGATGCCGTGGTCAAGGCCGGTGACCCCCTGCTGATCATCGAAGCCATGAAGATGGAAAGTCAGGTCCCGGCGCCGATCGACGGGAGAGTCACCGCCATCCTGGTCGCCGAAGGCGACAACGTGAAGACGGATGAAACAGTCATCCAGTTGGAATAGCTCCCGTCACGACAGCCCGACGCTTCCACCTCTCTGCGCTCGTGCCTGGATACTCACCTCACTCATAGGCCTATGGCTCATGCTGACTGCTTGCACGCCAACTCCTGCCATGCCTCAGTGGTTCGATTCCCTTGGGCGACTCCCGATCAAGACCGTCATGGTCCATGATCAGCGCATGGCGTACCTCGACGTGGGACAGGGACCGCCCGTCATTCTCCTCCATGGATTCGGGGGCTCAATGTGGCAGTGGGAACATCAACAGACGGCGTTGTCCGCCCATTTCCGCGTGATCACCCCCGACCTGGTCGGAGCAGGGCTTTCAGACAAGCCGGATATCGAGTACCGGCCGGATCAACTGCTGGAATTTCTCGTGGGTTTCATGGACGCGCTTCAGATTCCTCAGGCCAGCGTGGCGGGCAACTCCATGGGCGCAGGACTCGCCATCGGTCTCGCCCTCGACCACCCGACACGCGTCTCACAGCTCATCCTCATCGGCGGGCTCCCGGCTCACGTAATGGAGCACCTGGCCAGCCCCTCGCTTCGTCGCGCCTTGACGACCAGCGCCCCTTCCTGGCTGGTCTCGTTCGGCAACTGGCTCTTCGGAGGACTCGTGCTCGAGTCCACTTTACGTGAGTTCGTGCACGATCCGGCCCTGTTGACCCCGGCCGTACTGGACCGATCCAACCGTAACCGCCAACAACCAGGACTGTTCCGGGCCCTGTTGACCGTCGGCACCAACCTGCCGCTGTGGGAACAGAACTTCGCTCCGCGTATCGGAACGATCACCCACCGAACCCTGATTGTGTGGGGCGAGGAAGACCGCGTGTTTCCCCTCCCAGCCGGCGACATGCTCCATCGAACCATTGTCGGCTCGACCTTCGTCCGAATCCCCAAGGCGGGACACATCCCACAGTGGGAACAACCGGATCTGGTTAACCAGGAACTCATCACCTTTATTCGCCGCTAACAGGATGCTGAAACAGTCCGCCGGCTTCTATGGACCGTGGCGCGTGAAGTGCGAGACGTGCGAGAAAGGCGCGGCGTGGACAGATTGGCTTTCCACCTCGTTTGGCTCGTCTCACTCGTTCCGCCTGTCTCGCTCGGTTATCCTGCGAGAATGTTATCCTCTCATCTCAAACATGAAGGCCATCGAAGGTCTGCTCTACGAAATAGTTTTCGCGTAAACTGCTAACAAGCCAAGGACAGACCACCGTTTTCTTGATACATTAGTTACCGTCGCCACACCAGGGAGAGCATTATGAGGGCAGCACATCGGATGATTATCGGGGCCACCGTCTGCATGACACTCGGGTTCACCGGATGCGGGAGTTCCATCGGCACCAGTTTTCTTTACAAGAACCTCACCGTCGCTGAGGGCAGCACTATAGCGGGTGAAGGCCATACGGTCCTCTTCAAGGGAGCCCCCCTGGCCCTCTCGGGAACCGGCATTAGAGTCGGCGACCCCCTCCGGGAGGTGAAGCTGACACAGACGGACCTGTCGCAGATCAGCATCACCGACACAAAGGGCAAGGGCAAGGTCAGGATCATCAGCGTCGTGCCGTCGCTCGACACCAAAGTGTGCGAACAGCAGACCCATTATCTGAGCGAGAAGAATAAGGGCCTCGACAAGATGGTCGAACTGGTAACCGTGAGCATCGACACTCCCTTTGCCCAAAAACGATTCGCGGAGGAAGCCCATATCACCAACATGACCTTCCTCTCGGACTATCGAGGCGCCGACTTCGGGAAGACCTATGGACTCTTCCTCAAGGCCCCCCATATCCTGGCTCGTACCGTCATGGTCATCGACTCCCACAACACCGTGCGGTATCTGCAAATCACTCCCGAACTGGCCCAACTGCCGGACCTGGATGAGGCCTTCACGGTGGCCAAGTCATTGATCACCGCAAGTTAAGCGAAGAAAAACTGAGGTCGAGGTGAAGGCCAAGTTCCCAGCGGCTTCTCAACCTTAACCTCAGTCTTTATAGGCAGGAACCTGATGGCCCATTACGATCTTCTCGTCATAGGAACCGGGCCAGCCGGCCAGAAGGCCGCGGTCCAGGCCGCCAAGCTCGGCAAGAAAGTCGGCATCATCGAGCGCAAAGAAGTCGTCGGCGGCGTCTGTACCAACACCGGCACCATCCCCAGCAAATCTCTTCGCGAAGCGGTCCTGTATCTCTCGGGGTTCCGCCAACGCACCCTGTACGGGGCCGAATATCGCCTGAAAGAGACGATCACGATCGAAGATCTCGCGTTTCGCACCAACCACGTCATCAAGAACGAAATCCAGATCGTGCAGAACCAGATGACGCGCAACCGCATCGATCTGATCTTCGGAGAGGCCCGCTTCCTCGACCCGCACCGGCTCCTCATTCAACAGGCCGGCACGTCGATTGAACATCGTGCGCACGTGATCGTCATCGCGGTGGGAACAGAGCCGGCCAGACCGGCCGACATTCCGTTCGATGGTCACACGATCATCGATACCGACGGGCTCCTCACGCTCAAACACCTTCCGACATCGATGGTCATCGTGGGCGGCGGCGTGATCGGCACAGAGTACGCATCGATCTTAGCCACGTTAGGCGTGCCGGTCACGCTGATCGACAAGCGACCGCGCTTGCTGGAATTTGTCGATGCCCAGATCATCGACGCCCTGCAACAGCAGATGACGGACATCGGCGTCACGCTCTGCCATGAAGAAGAAGTGGTCGCGATCCGGAAAGAGTCCGATGGACAGGTCACGGTCTCGCTGACGCACCGACCGCCGATCACCACCACGACGCTCATGTATGCCATCGGCCGCATCGGCGCAACGAAGCGCTTGAACCTGGAGGCCGTCGGCATCACGCCGGATGCGCGAGGCCGCGTGATCGTGAACGACCATTTCCAAACATCAGTCCCCCATATCTACGCCGCCGGCGACGTCATCGGCTTTCCCGCCTTGGCATCCACCTCCATGCAGCAAGGACGTCATGCCGCCTGCCATGCCTTTGGCTATCCCGACCACACCGACACGGACCTCCTGCCCTACGGCATCTATGCCATTCCGGAAATCTCCATGGTGGGGCGGAATGAGGAAGATCTGGTCAAGGCAGGGATTCCCTATGCGGTCGGCATCGCACACTATCGGGAAATTGCCCGCGGACAGCTCATCGGCGATGAGACCGGCATGCTGAAGCTGCTCTTTCATCGCCACACCCACGCGCTCCTGGGCGTCCATGCCATCGGAGAAGGGGCCACGGAGCTCATTCACATAGGCCAGGCCGTCATGGCCTATCACGGCCGGATCGACTATTTCATCGACACCGTCTTCAACTACCCGACCCTGGCGGAATGTTATAAAGTCGCCGCGCTGGACGGCATCAATCGTTTGCCGAGGCCCTGGCCCCTGGCGACGGAAGGACGTGAAACGTGAGTCGTGAAGCGTCTCTCGCAAGAAATAATCACGACCTTCGATCTCAAAGAGGACACGATGTCGTTTTCCGACCATCTGCGTAAGCTGGCCCAACCGATTTGGAACGAACAGCTCACCCATCCGTTCGTCGTCGCGTTGGGCAAGGGAACCCTGCCGGAACGCAAATTCAAGTACTACATCCTGCAAGACGCAAGGTTTCTCGGCGACCTCGCCCGTGTGTTTTCTGCCGGAGCGCTGAGAGCGCCGGATTCAGAATCGGCCCTGCGTCTGACGAAGCTCGCCGAAGAAACCATTGTCGTCGAACGCAGCCTTCATGAAGGGTACGGGTCACGGTGGAAGATGACCGCCAAACAGATGTCGTCCGTGCCCATGGCGCCGACGAACTACGCCTATACGCGGCACATGCTCACCGTCGCCCATACAGGCTCGGCGGCGGAGATCACAGTCGTCGCCCTCCCCTGCGCCTGGATCTACTGCGTCGTCGGGCAGCATCTCTTGAAGCATGGCCCGCCGAAGAAGAATCATCCCTATCGGGACTGGCTCATGCTCTACGCCTCACCAGAATTCGCCGAAGTGCAGAAATGGATGCGCAAGAAAGTGGACCAGTGGGCCAAGACCGCGGGCAAAGAAGAAAAGCGACGGATGGAAGAATCCTTCGTCATCAGCTCGCGCTATGAGTGGATGTTTTGGGAGATGGCGTGGAAGGAAGAGAAGTGGCCGGTGTAAGGACGGCGTGGCGGGCCAGAGCTGGGAGGCTCTCTCCGCTCGCAGCCACAGAGCGCCGTTGACCGCTCTAGGCTTCGCCTCCTCTTGGCGCCGAAAACTTGCAACACCACGAGCTTCGCTAAGGTGTTGCTTCGAACATTCGTCGCTACTGCCTACGGCAGCCGTTGCGGCTCAGCAAGAGCGGTAACCCAACGGCCCTCTGATCACGCTCCGAGAGCCTCCCAGCCCTGGCCCTAAAATAGAACACCGGCCAAGAGAGAGAGATGGGTGGGAAGATGAAGAAGTGGGTCCTGTCGCAGACCAACCCGTCCGTCCTCGCACCCCGCCCAGTGTAGGGACCCCGCTGCGGGCGGACGGGCACCCAGGTTCGCGCCACCCGTCGAGTCACGACGTGCCAGATTGGAAAGAAACAAAAAGACGGAAGCGGACGAAGGAGCAGACTGTCTCGCGTGCTCGCAGAGCCCCCACGATGAAACGGTGGTCGCTCGATGCGCGCAGTCCGAGACGTGTCCTGCCCCTCGCCCTAAAGTCCAGACCGGCCACAGAGATGGGGAGAGAAAGTGAAGGGGCTCGTTGTGTCATGAGGGGGTGACCTGTTGGCAGCATACGGGGGCCGCGGGCGGTGTCGGGGTTACTAGGCTCGCCCTGCTGGACAGGTCCGGCCTGCTGAGTATAATCTGCACCGCGAGCAGCAACGATTCAGGAGCACTCCATGACATTGAAACAAGTCTTGACGATCGCCGGATCGGATTCCGGAGGCGGGGCGGGCATTCAAGCCGACATCAAAGCCATGTCGGCCAACGGCGTGTTTGCCATGTCGGTAATCACCGCCATCACTGCGCAGAATACGGAAGAGGTCACCGACGTCTTCGAGTTACCGATCTCGATCATCGCGGCGCAAATCGACGCCGTGTTCGACGACTTCGACGTCGCCGCGGTGAAAACCGGGATGTTGTCCTCGACGGCGATCGTCGAAGTCGTCGCCAAACTCCTGAAGCCTCAGAATGTCACAAATCTCGTGGTGGATCCGGTCATGATCTCGAAAACCGGCCATGCGCTGCTCAAGCCGGAGGCGATCGACGCCGTGAAGAAGCAGCTCTTCCCCTTGGCGCTGCTCGTCACGCCGAACATCCACGAAGCCCAGCAACTGTCCGGCATTGAGATCAAGACGCTCGCGGACGCACGCCGCGCCGCCAAAGTCATTCACGGGTTCGGCTGCAAGTATGTCTTGATCAAAGGCGGTCATTTGCTGGCAGAACGAGCCACCGACCTGCTCTATGACGGCCGGTTCTTCAATGTGTTCAAGGGGGAGTTCATCGATACCCCCCACACGCATGGCACCGGCTGCACCTTCGCCTCGGCAATCGCGGCCCATCTTGCACGAGGCAAATCCGTGAACGATGCCGTACAGACAGCCAAGACCTATCTCACCGAGGCCATTCGCCATAGCCTGGCAATCGGTCACGGAACTGGGCCGACGAATCATTTTTATTTTCTCCAAGCCTAGCAGGATGCTGAAAAAGTCCGCCAGCGGCGTTCTCGCATCGTTCAGACCCTCAACGTACCCCAGAGGGTACGTTGGGCCCTTCACTCGCTGCGGCCTTGCTGGACGAACTTTTTGAGCATCCTGCTGGAGCGTTCATCTGTCGCGCCGCACGTGCAGGCCATCGAAGCTCTCGCACACCAATATAGTTTTCAGCATCCTGTTAGGAGGACTCCATGGGTCGTTTCACCTGCCAGCCACTGACCTTTCTGATCACAGGATTTGGCTGGCTCCTGCTTTCCTCGCTGGTGGGACTGGCCATCCTGATTGGATTGGTCCATGGCACACCGCTGCCCTCTTGGTTGAGACTGGTCCATGTGCATGCCACCCTCATCGGCGGCATCCTGCAACTCATGATCGGCGGGCTACTTGCCTCCCTGTCGCACACTTCCCAGGGCGACCGAACCCCCTCGGACTCCCATCCAGGGCTGTTCGTAGTCCTGAACATCGCCACAGTCGGGTTGCTCGTCGGGTTCGGACTCGGGAACATGAAGATCGTCGGCGCGGCTGGAATTGTCGTGATTGGAGCAGTCGCCTCCATCGCCGCGGTCGCCTGGCAGTACACGCGGCAACGCCTGACTGAACCAGCCAGTCCCTCCTGGCTATATCGATTGGCGCTCATCGCCTTGCTCGGAGGATTAGCGATTGGCGTCGCGATGGCCTTTCGACTGATGCCGGAATACTATGCCCATGCGCGACTTCTGCATTTGCATGTGATTCTGATGGGTTTCGTCACGCTGACGATGATCGGCGCCACGCATCGCCTCTTACCGATAATCTTGAATACCGAGCTATACAGCCCGCGACTCGCCCGGCTCGTCATGGGGCTGCTTCCCGCCGGCTTCGCCATCTTGATCGGTGGGTTTATCACCTCGTCCCTACGCCTTGAACTCGTGATCGGGGGGCTTCTCGTCATCAGCATCGGCCTCTACGCCTATAACCTGTTGCGCACTTGGATCGGCTCCGGCCAGCCAGGGAACGCCGCCTCCGATCACCTCCTGATCGCGACGTTTTTCCTGGTCCTCATGATGATCATGGGCGTCCTCGTCGGAGCCAACTTCCTCCCGCAACTGCCGGTGCTGCCGTTTGGATCATTGCACCTCGCAGCCTATACCCATATGGCTCTCATCGGGTTCATCTTGCAGACCGTCTGTGGAGCCTTGTCCTATGGCATTCCTGAGATGCTGGCGACCAGCCGCATCGCGAGCCGGAAAAAACAGGGACCCTATCGAGATCAACTCGCAGCCATCATGGACCGGTGGCGTTCCGTTCAGCTGACTGGATTGAGCTTGGGGACGATGAGCTTCGGCATACTCGCTGCGATGACCTGGAACTTCCCGCTCAGCTCATTCCCGATTCAGATCGCGACCTGGGTCACCGTTGCCTTGCTCCTTGGCAGCTTGACCCTCTTTACTGCCAAACTCGCCTGGGCCTTCGGGGTTCGACCGACCGACTAATCGTCTATTTCCCCATCGTGATCGGAAGACCAGCCCATGGAAGAAGCCCTGACATTTCATGATCGCCATGGTCACGGCATTGCCGCGATCCTGAGCACGCCTGACAGATCAACGACAGCATCTCGCCTTGCTGTGCCATGGATTTCTCTCCGGCAAGAATAGTACAACCAACAGAACCTTGACCCGCCTCCTCAATGAACGAGGCCTGGCGACATTTCGGTTCGACTTTTTCGGCCAAGGGGACAGTGACGGACCGTTCGAAGAGATCACGACAACCCTGGCGGTGCATCAAGCCCAAGCCGCACTGGATCTGGTGACCGCCAGGGGATATGGCCGCATCGGGCTCGTCGGCTCAAGCTTTGGAGGGCTCGTCGCCATCCTCACGACAGCCCAGCGTCGTGATATCGCCTGTTTGGCCCTCAAATGTCCTGTGGTGGACTTTGCGGAAGAACTTCGCTTAAAATTCGGGCCCGAAGAGTTGGCGCGGTGGCAAGCCACGGATACGATTCCGGACATCATGGGAGGGACGGATCGGGTCCGTTTGCGGTATGCCTTTTACGAAGACTGCCTCCGACAGATTGCCTATGGGCCCGCTGAACGGATCACCGTGCCCACGCTGATTGTGCAGGGCGATCATGATGAATGTGTCCCCCTCCATCAAAGCCAGCGATTGAGGGACGCACTGGGAGGTCCAAAGAGGATGGATCTCCTGCCAGGCGCCGATCACCAATTCACTCGAGGTGAGGATTTTCGCCAGATGACCACATCGATCAGCGATTGGCTCGTTACCCACCTCACGGCAACGGTTTAGCAGGATGCTGAAAAATCAACCAGCGGCGTTCTCGCGTCGTTCAGAGCAATAACGTACCCCAGAGGGTACGCCTCAGCCCTTCACTCGCTGCGGCCTTGCTGGACCGCCTTTTTGAGCATCCTGCGGGATCGAGCATGATTACCGAAGGCGTCCAACAAGTCTTGACGGTTCTCTACCCCCTCTACAAAGAGGAGGTCTACCGACGACGCGAACAAATGATGCGGCTCACTGCCTTCGGTTCACTGGGTCTGATCGCGATGCTGTTTGCGCTCCTCTTGAGTCCACAGAAGGATCGGCTGACATCCTTCGATACCCTGTTCATCGGGCTCGCGAGCCTGATCTGGTGCGGGTTGTTCTGCGCACTGATCCTCCAACAGCAGTACCGGCACCGGCTGGCCAAACAGGTCCTGGTTCAGCTCGAGCAAGCACTGGGATTTTATGAAGAAGGCCTGGTTGTGGAACATCAGGCGCTCTATCCCGAAGGGTGGAAGACCGCCTGGCTGAGTGATCGAACCGGCACGCTCTACTTCACCGCCCTCTGTCTGTTAACGGGATTGCTCCTTCTCGCCCTCCTCTTCTCATAATCTCAGCTGCGACCTTCCCGGATACTCGTATTGAGCAGCCGCTTCTGAATGAGAAAACGATGACGCATCCTCTCTATAGCAGGTTGCTCAAATAGACGATCCAACAAGGCCGCAGGAGAGAAATAACCGGAGGCGTACCCTCCGGGGTACGTTGAGGATTATTTCGATCCGAGAACGAAGCCCGGGCCAGGGCGCGTCTCGCCGCGCCGGGGTTGGGTGGGTGAAAAGGTCACCGTTTTCAGTATCCTATTGTGATTTGGCGCAGCGGAAGCCCGTATAGCTATTACGTGTTTCTGGTGGGAGCTTAAATCTTCCATAGGTGAGAAGATACTTCGGCAGGTCGGACCAAGATCCACCGCGTAGTACTTTGAATTGTCCCTGTTCCGGTCCTTGAGGATTTCGTTCCGGCGAGAGTTCGTAGTAATTCGTACCATACCAGTCCTGCACCCACTCTCCGACATTCCCAGCCATTTGATAAAGTCCATATGGACTCTTGCCTTGCTCATAGGACTGCACGGGCATCAAGACCTGGCTGTAGCTGAACCGCGCGCCCAACGCGAAATTCGCCAGCTCCTTGCTTGCGACCTGATTGCCCCAGGGATACAACCGTCCATCCGTTCCTCTGGCTGACTTCTCCCATTCTGCTTCGGTGGGAAGCCGCTTCCCCTTCCACCGACAATAGGCATCAGCATCCGACCAATCCGCGCCGATCACCGGCCGATCGCGATGCTGCGACAGATCTACCGTGTTCCACTGCCAGGGCGCGAGGCGCTGTGTGGCAGCGAGGAACGATGCGTACTGCGCCGTCGTCACTTCGTGAAGATCCATGAAGAAGACGGGCAGCCAGACTTGATGCTTGGGGCGCTCATCTTCAAGAGCCTGCGTCCCGTCGAAGCCCATCAGAAACAGCCCTTCGGGGATCTCGACCATAGGAGTTTCGACGGCGACTGGCTGCTCGAGAGCCTGTGATCTCCTGAGCCGGTCAAGCTGAGCGTTTGCATTAGTATCGAGCATGAGAAGGAGAAGGATGGTCAAAACGATCATCCAGCAAGGCCGCAGGGAGTTTGAACGCCGAGGCGTACGCGGTTGGTACGTTGAGGCGTTCAAACGACCGAGAACGACGCTGGGGATCGTTTTCACCATCCTTCTCAATGGATGATTCCACCGACAACCCAATGCCGATCATCCGGTACATCAATGAGCAACCGCGTCAGATTCATCTGCGCCAATTGTGCGGCGATCTCGTCTTCCGTGAAGGCCGCAAGCAGCGAGTTATAGAAATCCCTCCTGAGAATGTCAGGAGCCCCAGAGGCATATCGATCGACGATAGCCTGCGCCTCTTCGGGCGATTCCGGCCTCAATAAGTCCATTACGAGCACCGGTGAGCCTGGTTTCACGACCAATCGTAGCTTGTGCCAAAACTGCAGCGGGTTCGGTACATGGTGCAGCAAGCTATTGGAGATGGCTGCATCGGCGACACTGACACCAGCGAGATCCTGAAATCGTTCACAGCGGAAGGTGATACGGCCGGACAAGCCGGCCTGCTGCACAGTTTCCTCGGCCAACCACACCATCGGGGCCGAGGCGTCGACAGCGGTAATCCGACAGCCGGGCACCGCTCGAGCGAAGCGGATGGGAATATCGCCAGGGCCACAACCAAGATCGAGCACATGCCCCTCGGCAAAATCTGGAAAGTAGTCGCGGAAGCAATCGACGAAGCCCTGGTTCTCTTGCGAAAAATCCGCCGCCGCATAAGCTTGGACTTGCGCTGGATCCTCCATCAGCTCAGGCTCGAGAATACGCGGCATCATGCGCGGCGCTCCTTCGACTGACCCTTGTTCAGCTTCATATCGACTTTGTCCCCACGCCGCACAACTCCCCCCTCCAGCACTTTCGCATAAACCCGGCTCCAGCCCTGGTTCTTTTTCTGAGAAATGCGCTGATAGTCCCCATCCAGGAACCATGGCGCGTTGTGACTGCAAGGAACCGTGTAGCTTGTCACTTCAAGCTGAACTTCCGGTCCAACGGATAACCGCACACCAGGCCCGATGAGATCCCACTCCAACCCCGCGAGCGTCAGATTCTCCCCCGACGAGCCGGCGTCAATCGGATGCCCTTCGTCTTGAAGCCGTTCGAGAATTTCGAGCGAGAAGAGACAGACAGCCCGATCTGGCCCGCCGTGCACTTTGAGATTCCGTTGCCGATCGCCCTCCACGCCCTCCTCAGTCACCCTCGCTTCAAGCACCGGTCGCTTGGGCACACCCCCGTCAGAGACGTTGATCTGATGCACGTGGGGATAGGGTGGTCGTCCGGTCGCGGTCATCGACTCACTCCTTCGCAGGATTCCTCCATCAGCAATTCCAACGCAACCCAACCCTCCTGTTCTCGCCGTTGAGAAAACATGGCGCCAACCTTGGAGAAGGCCTCGAGAATCTCTTGCTCCTGCTCAAGCAGAATGCCGGACAGCAAGAGCCTCGCACCGTGGCTCACGTACTGCGCCAGTTCATCGCACAGCAGCAACAGCGTCTGGCGATCGAGATTGGCGAGAACCACGGCTGGTCGCAGCTCGCCTTGCCGGTCAACCTCCTCCAGCGTTCCACACCGGAGTTGGAGGTTGTCCCCAAACCCGTTCTCTGCTGCATAGTCTCGTGCACAATCCACCGCAACAGGATCGCATTCCACCCCAAGAGCCGAAGCAGCTCCAAGCCGCAGCGCCACCATCGCCAGAATGCCGCTCCCAGCCCCCACATCCAGCACGAACTCGCCGCCGTGGATGAGGTCTTCAAGCCATTCCAATAGCATCCGCGTCGTCGCATGGTGCCCGGTTCCGAACGCCTGCTTCGGATCGAGCACGATTTCAATGTCCTGTGTTTGCAGCGCCACCTGTTCCCAACTTGGCCTGATCACAATCCGCCGACCGATCCGAATCGGCCTGACTGACTGAGCCCACTGCCGATTCCAATCCTGATCGGGCAATTCCTCAACCTGAATGTCCCTCTCGGGCGAGGCGCCCGGATCGAGTCTCTGCAAGGTCCTGCTCAGGCGAGCACGTGCATCCATGCTCCACTGAGGTTTCGGCCAATAGAGATGGACAACTCCCTGGTCCTCCCATCCACCTTGAATCACGGGATCAGCCAGCAGGCCGAGCAACTCTGCCGCATCAACGGAGGTCCGAATCTGGACATCGATCCACCCCTCCGACATCATGACGGACGAGAGTTGACGCACTCTCCCCCTTCCAGTAAGGTCGGCGCTATGCTCCAGAAAGCGCCCGTAACGAAAGCCCATTCGCTGACACGATTGGTGGCGAAACTCGACCGCGTGATCGCCCTGGCCACTACCTCTAGTTCCGTCTTCACCCGCTGGCGTCTCATCCTGTTCATCGTCGGAGCGATCTGCACAGTAGCCCTCTATAAAATGGAGTGGTATCAAGCCGGCAATGGGGCGCTCACCGCCTTCGTCGGCCTGTTTCTGATCGTGGCCGGCTATCATAACAGGCTCGAAAGTCGCTTGCACCGGCTGAGGCTCTGGAAGCAGATCAAGCTCGTGCACCTCGCACGTCTCCGGCTGGATTGGCAGCACATTCCTTCTCGTCCATCGAGTGCTCCCGAGCAGCATCCATATGCCAACGACCTGGACCTGATCGGCCCCCACTCGCTCCTCCATTTGCTCGATACTACCGTCTCCTCGCACGGACAGGCGCGCCTGGTGTCGTGGCTTCTTGAGCAGCCGCCGGGACCGGACCAGTGGCTCCTGCGCCGGCGCCTCGTGCAAGAACTCATCCCGCGATCGTTATTTCGCGACCGGCTGGGGCTCGAAGCTCAGCTGATTGGAGAACAGGAAATCAACGGCCAACGACTGGAAGCCGTCCTGCATCATGCAGTCGGATTCCCCCATCTCACGACCGTCTTAGCGATCCAAACCCTGCTCGCCGCCGCCACAATCGGGCTCGGGTTGGGTGCGCTGCTCAACTGGCTTCCGAATTATTGGATGTGGTCCTTCGCAGCCTATGCCTTGGTCTATCTCCAGACCGATCAGGGCGAAGAGTTATTGGAACATGCGGTGGGCGTGCACTTCGAACTGGAGAAACTGGGAGCCGTGCTCGGGTTTGTCGAACGGCACGCCCGGCCCGGCCACGCGGCGCTCGCCGACCTGTGGGCGCCGCTGCTCAAACCAGGAGTGAATCCGCCCCAGCTCGTCCGGCAAGCGGCCCGGACCCTGCACGCCATCAGCGTCAAAGCCCATCCGGTCATCCATCTGATCGTCAACGCGGTCTGCCCCTGGGACTTGTGGTTCACCTATCGGCTCCGACGGATTCAGGCTCAGGTGGTAGCCCACCTCCCGACCTGGATGGATCGACTGGCCGAGGTCGAGGCTGCCTCGGCGATCGCCACGTTTGCCTCGCTCCATCCTTCCTATCACTGGCCGGACCCGCTCACTACCGACCCCCGGCGTAACGGAGCGCAGGTCAGGCTTTCGGCCAAAGGCCTCGCCCATCCGCTGATTCCTGAATCGCACCGAGTCCCGAACGATCTCACCCTCGAAACACTGGGTACCGTGCTCTTGCTGACCGGGTCCAACATGTCGGGGAAGAGCACCTTCCTGCGAACCCTGGGCATCAATCTGTGCCTCGCCCAGGCAGGCGCCCCGGTCTGCGCCAGTCTTTTCGAGTGGACCTGGGCGCGCCTCTCCACCTGTATCCGCGTGGATGACTCGCTCGAAGCGGGCCTGTCTTTTTTCTATGCCGAGGTGAAACGATTGAAAAGCCTTCTCGACGCGACGACGGATCGCTCCAGAGCACCAGTGCTCTTCCTGATTGACGAAATCTTCAAAGGGACCAACAATCGTGAACGGTTGATCGGGAGCCGGTCCTTCATTTCCGCTCTCTCGCAAGGCAATGGCTTCGGCTTGGTGACCACCCACGATCTGGAATTGACCGATCTCGACAAGACGGTGCCCGGATTGCGGAACGCCCACTTTCAGGAAACGGTGGCAGCCGGCGCGCTGCAATTCGACTACAAGCTCAGACCCGGCCCCTGCCCCACGACCAACGCGTTGCGGATTATGGAACTGGAGGGGTTGCCGGTCTCAGAAACATCATCCGGCCCGATCACCTGAGGCACAGAGTGACGACACCCATCAGCAGCGGCCCCCTCTCCACACAACATCCCCTCCGCGGATTGCTGATCGCGCAATTCTTCGGCGCGTTCAACGACAACGCCTGGAAGCTGATGGTCGCCTTACTGGCCATCAGGCAGGTCACGGCTGCTGTTGGCCCGACGGGACCGGCGTTCGAAGCCGCCTCCCAGACACAGGCCACCATCGCCTTCGTCGTCTTCAACCTGCCGCTCATGCTGTTTTCCCTGGTGGCCGGCGTGCTGTCGGACCGATTGAGCAAGCGGACCGTCATCATTGCCATGAAGGTGGGCGAAGTTGCTCTGATGGGAGCTGGGACCATGGCGCTCTGGAGGGATCCAGCGGGTGGATGGCCCGCCTTGATCGTCCTGGGGGGAATGGGCGTCCACAGCGCCTTCTTCAGCCCTGCCAAGTACGGCATTCTGCCAGAGTTGCTTCCATACGAACGGCTCTCGATCGGCAACGGGCTTCTGAAGATGTGGACCTTCTTCGCCATCATCGGCGGCACGACGGCGGGCGGCCTCTTTCTGGGCCTCTCCCACGCCAGTCCCTGGATAGCGGGGCTCACGCTGACTGTCCTGTCCGTTGTCGGATTCATTGCCGCCTGGACTGTGCCGCACGTGCCGGCTGCCAGGTCGGAAGGCGGCGTAGGCGCGACAATCGCAGTCGCCTGGACAGCGATGCGTGCGGACCGCCTGTTGCGACTGGCCATCGGCGTGAACATCATGTTCTGGACCATCGCCAGCCTGTTCGGCCAGGACATGCTGATCTATGCCAAGGGCCGGCTCGAGCTGTCCGACGAACTGTCCGGTCTCCCGCTCGCCGTCCTCGGTATTGGCATCGGTATCGGCGCCGCGCTGGCCGGTCGTCTCTCCGCCTCGAAAATCGAAATTGGCCTGGTCCTTCCTGGCTGCTTATGCCTGGCTGGCGGACTGCTGACGCTGGGCCTGATTCCGCCCAGCCTGACCGGGACCCTGACGCTGATGGCCCTGCTCGGCATCGCCAGCGGCTGCATCAATGTGCCGATTAACGCGCTCATCCAGTGGCGATCTCCGGCCGACCGGCGCGGCGCCGTCATCGCCCTGGGCAACACGTTTATGTTCGGCGGCGTCATGGTCGGCTCGCTGGGCGCGGGGTTACTTTCTCACATGGGCCTCTCAGCCACCGACATCCTGCTGGCCTGCGCGGGTGTAGCGCTGGTCGGCACAGTCATCGTCCTGTGGCTTCTACCGGACAGCCTCATCCGGTTCACGGTGGTATTGCTGCCCCGCCTCATCTATCGCCTGACCGTCATCGGAAGGGAGTCCGTGCCGCGAGAGGGCGCGGCGCTGCTGGTACCGAACCATGTGTCCTTCGTGGACGGGCTCTTGCTCATGGCGAGCCTGGACCGCCCGATCCGTTTTGTGGTGGATGCCCGGTACGCAGAATATCCCTTGCTCAGGCCGCTCATGAAAGCCATGCGAGTCATCCCGATCGCGTCCGGCGAGGGACCGCGTGTCATCCTGCGCGCCCTGCGTGATGCAGGCGCTGCATTGGACAACGGAGAGATCGTGTGCATCTTCCCCGAAGGACAGATCACCCGCACCGGCACGCTGCTGCCGTTCCGCCGCGGCTTCGAGCGGATTGTGAAGGGACGGCAGGTGCCGGTCATCCCCGTGCACTTGGATCGCGTGTGGGGCAGCATCTTCAGCTTTGAGCGCGGTCGTTTCCTCACGAAATGGCCCGAGCGCATTCCCTACCCGGTCTCGGTGTCCTTCGGCACACCGCTCCCAGCGGAGACGCCGGCGTACGAGCTCCGCGACGCGATTCGCACACTCGGAGAAGCGGCCTGGCGCCTGCGCAAATCCAATCGTCGCCCGCTGCATCGTGCATTCATCCACTCCATGCGGAGACATCCCTTCCGATTCGCCATGGCGGACCAGACCCGCCCTCATGTGTCGTCGCTCCAAGCCCTGATTGGCTCCATCGTACTCGCCAGAGCGGTTCGGCCGTACTGGGAAGACCAGCGCCATGTCGGTATCCTGCTTCCGCCGACCGTCGCTGGCGCATTGGTCAACGTGGCTGCTCCCTTGTGCGGAAAAACCAGCGTGAATCTGAACTACACGGTGGGGAAATCCGGCCTCGAAGCGGCCGTGCGAATCGCAGGCCTTCGCACGATTGTCACCAGTCGAATCTTTGTAGAGAAGGCCAAGTTGGATCTGCCGGACGGGCCGTCGATTATTTGGCTGGAGGACCTCGCCCGCACCATCGGCGCGGGACAGAAGCTCGTCGCGAGTCTCCTTGCTCTTTGTGCTCCTGCGCGGATGATCGAACTGGCTTGCGGGCAGAGCACTCCGCTGACAATGGATGACCTGGCCACCATCGTTTTCAGCAGTGGCAGCACCGGCGAACCCAATGGAGTCATGCTCTCTCACTTCAGTGTCGACGCCAATGCTGAGGGAGCCAGCCAGGTGCTCCATCTCTACCATGACGAGCGAGTCCTTGGGATTCTTCCATTCTTCCACTCATTCGGGTTTCTCGTCTTCTGGTTCGTCATGTACAACAACGCGAGCCTGGTCTTTCATCCCTCCCCGCTCGACGTCACCGCCATCGGCGAGCTCGTGCGCCGTTACCGCATCACGTTCCTCGTGACCACGCCGACCTTTCTCCAACTGTATCAACGCCGCTGCACCCCGGAGCAATTCAGCTCGCTACGCGTGGTCTTGACTGGTGCTGAGAAACTCCCGGCCCGGCTGGCCCAGGCATTTGAAGATCAGTTCGGCATCGCCCCTATCGAGGGCTACGGCGTCACCGAATGTGCTCCCGTCGTCGCCGTCAATTGCCCGGACTTCCGAGCAGCCGGCTACTATCAGCTGGCCTCCCGGCGGGGAACTGTCGGCCAACCGCTTCCTGGCGTGTCCGTGCGGATCGTCAATCCCGACAGCTTCGCCCCGTTGCCACCAGGAACGCCAGGCATGTTGCTTGTGAAAGGACCGAACGTGATGAACGGATATCTTGGACGGGAAGATTTGACGGCCCAAGCCCTGCGCGATGGCTGGTACATCACCGGCGATATCGCCACACTGGATGACGACGGCTTTCTCACCATCACGGATCGGCTCTCACGTTTCTCGAAGATCGGCGGAGAAATGGTTCCGCACGGGCAGGTGGAGGAAGCGCTGCACCAGGCCGCCGGCGCCGAACCACAGGTCTTTGCCGTCACCGGCATTCCGGACGAACGCAAGGGCGAGCAACTCGCGGTCCTTCACACCCTGGATGAGTCTCAGATTCCCGGCATTGTGGCCAAGCTTACAGCAAACGGACTCCCGAACTTATTTATTCCCCCACGCCCTAATTTCATCAAAGTCGAAGCCCTGCCGATGTTGGGCACGGGGAAAATGGATCTGCGAAGCCTGAAGCGAATCGCGATGGAACGACTCCGAGGAAGTGCTGAGATTTGATTGCTGACTGCTGAAACCCGAACGACACATGACGATGGCACCTACCGAGAAATCTCTGATCGACTGCCATGTCCATCTGGCCGCGCTGCCCGACGGGGAAAACGGCTGCTACATTTCGCCTAAATTGCTCAAGAGCCCACTGATTCGCTTCCTGCTGTGGAAGCATGAACTCTCACCGGCTCACCCATGCGACGCCAACCGGAAATACCTCGACCATCTCCTCACCGAGCTGCGGGCCTCCCGATATGTCCAGAAAGCCGTGCTCCTCGGCATGGATGGGTTCTACGACCGGACCGGCCTGCTCAACCGAGAGCACACGGAGTTTCTCATCAGCAACGATTACGTGCTGAAGACCGTCCAGGACTATCCTGACGTGTTTCTTGCCGGCCCCTCGATCAACCCTCAACGAGAGGACGCAGTAGAGGAAATCCATCGCTGTGCCGATGCCGGAGCAGTCCTGGTGAAAGTCCTGCCCAACGCTCAGCACTTCAATCCGGCCGATCCCAAGTACAAGCCGTTCTATCGTGCATTGACCGAGCGCAAACTCCCGCTTCTCAGCCATGTCGGCTACGAATTCACCCTGGTCGGCAGAGACCAGTCCATGGGCGACCCCGACAGGCTGCGTACCGCGCTTGACGAAGGGGTCACAGTCATTGCGGCCCATGCCTGCAGCTATGGCCTGATGCTGTTCGAGAGGTTCCTGCCGACATTTCAGGAGCTGGTTGCGACGTACCAGAACTTCTATGCAGACATTTCCGCGCTCACATTGCCCAATCGACTCAAGATGCTTCTGCATCTGCGCAGACACCCGGAGCTACATGACCGGCTGCTCTTCGGTACCGATTATCCCCTGTCGGTGTTCCACGTCGCAGCCTGGGGACGGGTGGGCTGGCGGCCTCTTCGTGACATGATCCGCACCAAGAATCGCTTCGACCGTCAGGTGTCGGTCTGTCGAGGATTAGGGCTTGGCTTTCGCTCTCTGGGTGAAATTGTCACGCACCCCACCTTATTACATAGGCCCTAAGCCATGGATCGAGACCAGATACTCGCCAGCCTCCGAGAAAGGATATTGGCCTTCGCGACATTACGTGTATCGAGGGAGCTGGCCGAGGACCTCACACAAGAGGTGCTGGCGCTCCTTCACGAGAAGTATGCGCGCGTCACAGAGCTGACCGAGCTGGTTCCCCTGGCCTTCCAAGTCCTGCGGTTCAAGATGCTGGACGCCCACCGAAAGTCGTTCAGGCGAGGCGAGTATAATCAGGAGTCTGTTGATGAACTCCCGCTTGCGGATCCCCGCGACGATCCAGCCAGGCAATTGGAACGCAAGCAGACCGTCGAACGGTTAGTTCAGGCGATGAATCAGCTTGGCGAACGGTGCCGCGAACTGTTCAGGTGGAAATTGGAAGGGAAAAACTTTCCTGAGATTCAAAAGATCATGGGCCAGAACTCGATCAATACGATCTATACGTGGGACCTCCGATGCAGAAAGCAGTTGCTAGGATTGATGGGCGGCTCATGGGACTGACAGGAGAAGCACCGGGCTCCTCACATCTTACCTTTCACGGTTGGCCTTTCACGTTGTGTAGGAACTGTGTCTGAACACGACCTCGAAAAACTGTTGGGCGGATTCGCAGCCGATACGCTGACGCCAGAAGAGAAGAAGGCGCTATACGCCACTGCGCTGCAACACCAGCAACTGTTCAACGCGCTGGCCGATGAGCAAGCTTTGAAAGAGTTGCTCGCCGATCCGGATGTGCGCCGCAGACTTCTCGCTTCATTGGAGCAGAAAGGCTCTTCAGGCGCAGGTGGGTCCTTGGCGTGGCTGGATTGGTTCCGACGCCCGGCCGGGCTGGCCTTCGCAGGCGGCCTGACCGCAGCG
This sequence comes from uncultured Nitrospiraceae bacterium, assembly GCA_963726635.1. Lineage (GTDB taxonomy): Bacteria > Nitrospirota > Nitrospiria > Nitrospirales > Nitrospiraceae > Palsa-1315. Next base: position 59,669 of record CAVSCZ010000004.1, on the reverse strand, counting down.
GCCCTAGCAGTGGTGTTGGGCATCAGGATTTATCAGGACAGTCTCAAACAGGCGGCGCAATCGGTCGCAACAGAAGAAATGAAGCCCTCAGCGCCACCAAATCCAATGCCTCCAGCACTTCAACCGGCGCCGCCTCAAGTCGCTGAGCCTCAGGCGAGAGTCAAAGAGAACATAGCTCCAGCCATTGATCTGGCGAAGAAAGACGCGTTGGTCGACAAGCCGACCAAGCGAGAACGGTCCGCGCCACCTCCATCGAAGGAAGAACGAGCCTCCGATGCTGCCAGTCAAGATCTGAAACAGCAAAGCGAACATGAAGAAGTCCGCGGGCAAGCCGAAACACCCGTGGATGCGTTCAGTAAAACAGCGGAGGAAGTGGCTGGCAAAAAGCTTGCGAAAACCTCGGCACCACCTGCCGCGTCAGCGCCTGGCCCAGTGCAAGCACCGGCCAACGCTCCGCTCGCTGGAGCTCTCTCACCAGCACTCAGCGCTCGTACCCTATTTTATGCCGGAGACGCTACGCGTCAGGATACAGGCACGACAGCTCCTGAAAAAGAACGAGCGATGAAGCCGCTCGCCGAGTCTGCGCCCCAAGCCAACCGGCTTGAACGCAAGATGGATCAGTCAGCCCGGGCAGGGAAGGCAGCGGGCACAGCCGCCCAACTCAAGCCACTCGGACTCCGCTACGGCTTTGTCGTTCGTGGGACAGACGGGCAGGATCGAGAAGTGGATGCGGCAACGGCCTCGAAGCGTACAGATCCGGTGCATCTCACGGTCGAGGCCAATCAGGACGCCTATCTACAGATCTGGAAAACGGTTGGTTCTTCAACACCGCAACTTCTATTGCCCGAGAAAGACACCGGTCAGATCTCTCTGAAGATTGCCGCAGGACAACGACGGAACATTCCTTTGTCCACGGGGAGCGAGCCCGTCACCCTCACGGTCCGTCTCTCCCGAGTCCCGTTCGGTCCCATCACGAGGCAGGAAGCCGCCATGTTCGACCGGCCCTCGCCCAACCAACTCCAAGAATTCATCACCACAGGCGGCCTGACCGACTCGCAGGAACAAGCCACCTACGTCGTCAACCAAGATCCAGCCTCCACTGCACAGATATCTGTCGAGATTCCACTTAGCCGGTAACCGTACCTGCCGGTTTCAATAGAACCGTATTACGGATAGAAATTGATCACCAACAACCCTGCAATCGCGGCCACTCCACCGACACAGCAAAGAAGAAACCCAACCGCCCCAGCCCGAAACCATGGACGAACACGTCTGAGCTCAACCGGTGTGAGCAGCGCATGCAACTCGACTGGAGCCCTCCACCACCGTGGCGGGAGCGTCATACGTGGCGCCAGCTCTCTATAGAGCGCCACGTGATACCAGAGTCCCGTCGGAATTCCGACGAGGAGCCCCACTGCCAATACCCAGAGCCCCAGCTCGATCATGATCTGAGGCGTGATCACGACCGTAATGAGAGCAATCACTCCGAATCCCACCACGCTCCCGAGTACCAGCAGAAGTTCAAGCATGGGGCAGATTGTACCGGAATCCCCTCCACAGACTGAGGCGTTGCGTTCGAATTTCAGAATGTCCCGGTTATTTTCATACCCAACCGTTTGTTAGACAGCACCACGATCTTAGAGGCCAAGGTCCGAGAGCCCTGGATGCTCGTCTGGACGACGCCCCAGCGGCCAGTGATACTTGCGCTCCGCCTCCTTGATAGACAGGTCGTTGATGCTGGCGATACGTCGCTTCATGTAACCCTGATCGTCGAACTCCCAGTTCTCATTTCCGTACGCACGAAACCAGTGCCCGGCGTCGTCATGCCACTCATAGGCAAATCTGACGGCAATCCGGTTTCCGTGGAACGCCCACAGTTCCTTGATCAGACGATAATCCAACTCCTTGCTCCATTTGCGGGTCAAGAACTGCACGATGGCGTCACGTCCGGAAAAGAACTCCGCCCGGTTGCGCCAGACACTGTCTGGCGTGTACGCCAGCGCAACTCGTTGAGGGTCACGAGTATTCCAGGCGTCTTCGGCCATGCGAACTTTTTGGGCAGCAGTCGTCGCGTCGAATGGGGGTAGTGGTGGTCTTGGTGCTTCCATATCGCTCCTCAAGTGAATGATTGAAGTCGCCCATCGACCGTGACGAAGCAATCAATGGTTCCTGGAACCTTTATTGGCTCCATCCGCTCGAACGCGTTGTTAGGCATCGTCGCCAACGAGACAGTCTACCCAGCTGAGTGGCAAATCATTGCGGGCTATAGACGCCGACACCGCAGACATCATCGCCGACCTTTTGCGCGAACGTTTCCTTCCGCTCGGTCTTGCCGCTTGTCGGGTTGATCAGCATGTACCGCACCGAGCCGCCGCCTTTGCTCGACGCAGCATCCAGGATTGCGGCGCCGAGTGGCTTGCCTGCGGCATCCTTCAACGCGTCGGCCGAAGTGCCCACGTACTGGGGAAAGTTCCCGTTTGCGGAGATAAGATGGTCGGGACCGATGCAGACGACGTAGAGCTCGCGATCGACGAACGGCGGTTTCTTTGCCGAGAAATCTGCGAGCGCCTGTTTGCGGCCGACCGACTGATAGTGCGCCACTGCCTTCTGGAGCATCGCCTTGGCCTCGGCCGGCGTTGCGCGATCGGCCGCAGAGACTGCCAGACTTGCAAAAACAGAAATGCCGGCAGCCAGTGTGAGCGAAGCGATTTTAGGTCTCATTGTTTATACCTCCTCTGCCACTATGAATGCCTAACGCCCGGCATCAGTGGCGCCGGCACGACGCCAGCAAAGCAGAACAATCAAAGGTTCCTGAAACATTTTTCTGCTCTCACCTTGCAGGCGGTCCGGTTAACCGAGAAGTTAACCAGCGTCCCAAACAACATAGACTCCTTTACGTCCAAGCAACCAAGCTCTGCGGAATGTGTGGCGCCACGTCCTTAAATAGGGCTTTATCGTGGGCACAATGACATTGTCGGGTGTGACGATTCGTCCAGCCATGTAGCACAAGAGCTCGATTGGGACATCGGTTTCGTATTTCTTTCGCAACTTCTTCGAGATTATGTTGGCCGAGGGATCGGATGTTCGCAAATAGCCAGCATTTGCCTTGGCAATTGAGGTTGCCAATCGCGAATCACACAGTTCGACGAGCTCGAATGCGACTGCCCCTTCTGATTGGTGCGTGTACAATATGTCCGGCTCTGGCGGAGAACGTTTCTCAACGCTATTCCGATCAATTGGCAAATGCGAAGCCTCCAGAAAACGCAAAAAGACTGCGACTTCCATTTCCCCCTTGGTGAGTTCAGATGTCATATTTGCTCAAACTGGCTAACTATTGAGTATGCTGACAGGCATGGCACGCACAGACAGACTGAGAACTGGCGCGTGATTCTTGCGCGTGTTCATTCACTTGTCAACGTTCTCCATAACGCCTCGTCGGCATGCTATACGGATCGGCATAGTTCTGTTGTAGCTGCCAAGGACTCACCTCATCTATTGAGCGAGCACCGCCCTACCGATGGTCCCTCTAGCCTCGCTTGCCCATGTCTTCCAAAGGTGGCCTGGTCAATCCTCGAATACGCGCATTTCTCCTCCATTTTCCACTTCCGTTGAGGGCGGCCTAGGTGGTCTCCCACTGCGCGTGTCCAACGAGGGTCTTCCCAGGCCGCGCGTTGCACGAGCATAGGAGACCAGCAGCGTATCTAGTCTCCCTGTTCACCCCCACATCGTTTAATAAGGGAGTAGCCAGATTGTCCTTTACTGCGCGCATCGAGGGAGCGCCGTTTCATCGCGGGGCCTCTGCGAGCAAGAAGAACGGTCTGGCTTCTCCCCTCCACCCCTTCCAAGCCCGCTATATTCTCCGCCATCCCTGGACCGGTCCGGATGATTGTCCGGCTGTGACAGCCTATCGGCAGCAGCTGCGCGACCGCTATGAACGGGAGGCACAGACTCTGGCGACGCTCACCGGCTGGAACATCGACGACATTCGCCGGACGATGAACATCGAAACGGCATCAGCCTCGATCGAGAAGAGGTGGTACCAGCGCTTGTGGAGTAATTGAATCCTGCCCTGCCGGCGCGGGAAGCGGTACAGCGCTTCCCGCACCATCTCATCTGCCTGACCCATCTCAACAGACGACTAGCGGTACCGAACCATTCAGTGGAATAGTAGAATCGGCGCATACTTGATATAATAAAAAATAATGTGTGATCTCACCCCATTGCGATAGCAAGGAGGACGACCATGCGACAGGTCCGCACTCGGCTCTCAACCCTCATCTGCATGACCTCGCTCCTGATGACCGCGTCAGGCTGCACACTCAAGGGCACGACCAATGAGATCATAGATACCACCTCCAACGTCACAGGCTCGACGTCCGGTCGCACCTGGTTCACCGAGGACGGTATCTTGCATCCCGAACATAAGCTCACCGCCTTCACGGCCTTGAACCAGATGAATGTGGAACAGGATCTGGCCCGAGGGCAGGGGGAATATGTCACATCGCTCGGCACCCTCTTGGGACTGCCGGACGACCAGCAAGCGGCCTTTCACGCAAAGGCGCAAGGGGCGTTCGAGACGCTCGTCACGTCTGATCACGAAGCCCGGCTCCAACATTTGCGGATGCTTGCTCGCTAACAACTGAAGGACGACCGACACACCTATGCTCCCATTTCGCAAGATTTTTCATCCTACTGATTTCTCCACCGCGGACTCGGTGGCATTTGCCCATGCCCTGAAGCTCACCTGCCTCGTGCAGGGAGAGCTGACAGTGATGCACGTCGACCCCACCATCGGAAGCAAAGACTTTGAGGATTGCCCTCGCATCCGACCACTCCTCGCTCGCTGGGGAGTCTTGCCGGCAGGCAGCTCAAAGGAAGATGTCTTGAAATTGGGCATCGAGGTCAAACGCGTTCGCGCCGTCGCAGACAACGCCACGGACGCCATCCTCCGACAGTTGACGACATTCCCCACAGAGCTGTTAGTGCTGTCCACGCATCAGCGCGAAGGCTTCGCTCGACTCACGCAACACGCCGTCGCCGAACCCTTGGCTCGCGGCACCCACGCCAGAACGCTCTTTATCCCGGCCGGGGTCGAAGGGTTTGTCTCAGCGGAGACAGGCAGCACGAACCTGACTCGGGTGTTGATCCCGATTGCCCATAACCCGCACCCGCAGCCGGCCATCGATCTTGCCGCAGAACTGGCGAGTACGCTGGGCAGCGAGAAGGTCTTATTCGAGCTGGTACATCTTGGGACGGAAGCCGATCCCCCGAAATTGACCAAGCCCGATCGCCCCGGCTGGTCGTGGGAAACGCTCGTCGCCAAGGGCGATCCGGTCCAGTGGATCTTGGCGGCGGGAGCGGATTTCGATGTGGACCTGATCGTGATGATGACGGAAGGACATACCAGCCTGTTCGACATGCTTCGCGGAAGCACCACCGAACAGGTGGTCCGTGGCGCGCGCTGCCCCTTACTCGCTATTCCTGCCTGACCTGATTGGTCCGTTCGCTCCAGTCAGTCTGCTCGTTCGGTCTGTCCGCAGCCTCCCGCCCCAGAACGGCTCGCACCACCACCCCGTCACGAAACACCACGAAGTTCGACGGCACCGCGGGCACCCGCGGGCCCGGCAAGATGACTCCTGCAAGATTCAGCGGATCGCTGGCAGACAGTTTGATATCGTGAGAGGCAGCACCAGACTCGTTCCGATCTTCTCATCGCCCGTAATGATTCGACGGCTTCCGGCAACGCGAATTGCTCACCTGTAAAGCCTCCCACAAACCTTCCCCCACGGATCTCGCCTTGCAGCTCCATCCGGCGATACTGCACCAGCAGATCCCGCCAGGACTGAACGCCAGCGACTCGCGCGCCAGCAAATCACGAAAAACCACGCCGTAGCGCCGCAACAATTGACGAGCGACGGGCTCGACAGCGCATGCTGAGGACTGAGCGCTGAGTGCTGAGTAGTGGGAGCCGATGGCTGATGGCTGATGGCGTTTCGGAGCAGCGACCACCGGCCGGCTGAGTGTCGAGGCCGGCGAGAACGCTCCCGTCCTTCCGCACGGCGGCGACGCGGGTCCATGAGGGCACGGAGATTGTCGAAGCCGTCGGCCGTGACCAGGCCGGCGGCCACGAGTTCCCAGAGTCCTTCTTCCACTTCCGTCGGAAGATGGTTGGTCATCCGCACAAGGTCGGCAAAGAAGCTCGCACCTCGCTCGTGCAAGGCTCGACGCAGGTCTTGCGCCACGGAACTCAACTGGACAAACGGGTCAGGCCTAGCTGAAACGGCGTCATCGTGAAAAACATTCATCAACCACTCGCTCTCCTCACGTGGGAAGATACTAATCGGCGCCACACTCGTCGGGATGATCCGACGTCGTTCAAGATCGCCAACCTGCGCAAACCGTGGATGAGGAGACAGCCTGCCCCAGCTGACTGCCCCGCTCAAACAGAGTCGGTCCAAAAGCTCCGGCTCATACTTCGCGAGCCTCGCCCTGAGCAGATGCGGCTCCCAGGCCGAGGCTGCAGCTTCGAAGCCGGCCAGCTGCGCGATGACGTCCAAGAGACCGGCCTCGCCATGGAGACGCGAACCAGGGGAGACATGTTGCCATTGAAATAAAAATCGCATGAACTCGGCCGCGGTCACCGGCTCAACTTCTTTTCGCAGTCTGCCGATGGTCAGACGGTGAATGCGCGCCAGCAGCCGGCGGTGACACCACTCCGGCGCTCCGGCGCCAGCCGGTTCCGAGTGCTGAGTGCTGAGTGCTGAGTTAGGTCGAAAACGCCCGCGGAGCACTTGGCCCTGCGGCTCCAAGCGCAGCAGCGCATTCTCCACCTGATTGACGGCAAGATGCAGACGAGCCGCCAGCTCCCCACCCGTCGTTGGACCGATGCTTTCCATCCAGCCGAGCACGATGGCATCGAGTGTCGGATCATCTCCATTCGCAAATACCGTTTCGACCAGCGCCCGATGCTCGGTCGCCACCCATCCTCTTACTTCTTCCGCCTCACCCCTCACGTTGAGTTCAACGGCACGCCCCTCGTCGATCAAGCGCGGCAGGTGATTCGCCCAGTCCTGTGCCTCCTCGACCGGCAGCCAGAGCAACGTAAGCAAGGCATCGTGCAATTCATCCGGATCGCGCACGACGGGCCAGGATTCCCGTTGTACCTCTTCAATCGCTGCGGGGTCCAAAGCCCCGACCTCGCCGGCCAGCTGAGCCGGAAGCGTGCGCCGCATCTCCACGGCCCGCGCCCGCCGCTCTTCCAACGGCGCATCGTCGAGAAACGCATAGGGGTTGGCATTCAAGATCTCGTGCGAGAACGGAGACGGCATCGGCGTATCGACCGCCACACAGCGAATGGCCCCGGCTTCAATCTGCTTGAGGAGCGCGGTTAGCCCGTCGAGATCCATCGCCTCAGTGAAACAGTCCCGCAAGGTCTCGTTCACGAGCGGATGATCCGGGATCTGGCGAGTCCGCTCCCCAACAATATTGTCCTGACAAGCCATCGCGTCAGGGAAGACGGCGCCAAGAAGATCCTCCGCCTTCATCCGTTGAATCTGCGGTGGGACCTTCTTGCCGTTAGAGAAACGCAGCAACAGCAATGCGCGGCTGACATTCCAGCGCCAGCGCGTCATAAACATCGGCGCTTGGAGCACGGCGGGAAGCAAGACCTCGCGAAGCGTAAGGCTGTGCAGGAACCCGAACACCGCCTCGAGCGGGAAGCTGTGCTTCTCGCCAAGCGAGATCACGATCCCGTTGTCAGTCGCCGCAGCCTGCAATTCGAAATCGAAGGTCACGCAGAATCGCTTCCGCAAGGCGAGGCCCCAGGCCCGGTTGATGCGGCCCCCGAACGGCGTGTGCAACACCAGCTGCATCCCGCCGCTTTCATCGAAAAACCGCTCTGCGACGATCGTCTGCTGCGTCGGCACGGTTCCCAAGACCGCGATTCCGGCGGCGATATAGGCGGCAGCTTGTTCCGCGCCACGTTGATCAAGTGCGCATTCACTCTTGAGCCAGCTGATGGCTGACGGCTGATCGCTGATCGCCGGATCGGAAGAAGACAACCGCTCGGCAATCGCTTGCCGCAATGTTGCCACCTCCGCCGAAAGCTCTGCCGTCCTCGACGGCGCCTCGCCGCGCCAGAAGGGAATGTTGGGCGGTGCCCCGCGGGCGTCTTCTACCCGCACCTTGCCCATCTCCACGCCTTTGATGCGCCAGGACGTATTGCCCAGCAACATGATGTCGCCGGCCAGACTCTCCACCGCAAAGTCTTCATCGACTGATCCCACGACCGTGCCTTCAGGCTCCGAAACCACGGCATAGTTCGCTGTGTCCGGGATGGCCCCGCCCGACGTGATCGCCGCAAGTCGCGCCCCTCGTCGACCTTTGATACGGCGATTGATCCGATCGTGGAACAGATAGGCCAGACCCCGCCCGCGATTGGTCGCAATCCCATCCGCCAGCATCCGCAGCACCTGATCGAACTCCGAACGCGCCAACGCCCGATAGGGATCGGCCCGTCGACAGAGATCGAACAAATCGTCCTCTTCCCAGGTCTGCGTCGCCGCTGCAGCCACCAGTTGCTGCGCCAAAATATCGAGCGGAGCCGACGGCACGGCAATGCGATCCAAGACCCCTGTTCGAATTGCGCGCATCAGCGCCGCACATTCGAGCAAGTCATCCCGCGTCATCGCAAACAGTCGGCCTTTGGGAATGGCCTTGATCCAGTGACCGGCCCGGCCAACCCGCTGTAAACAGGTCGCAATCGCGCGGGGCGAACCAATCTGACAGACAAGATCTACTGTGCCGATGTCGATGCCGAGTTCCAGCGAGGCCGTTGCGACAACGACGCGCGTCTTGCCGCTCTTGAGCCGTTCTTCCGCCGACAAGCGAATCTGGCGCGAGAGGCTGCCATGGTGGGCCGCAACGACGTCAGCGCCTAATTCCAGTAGCCGTTCTTCCAGAGAGTGCGACACTCGTTCAGCGAGGCGCCGCGTATTGACGAAGACCAAGGTCGAGCGATGCTGCCGGACCAGTTCGGCGACGCGATCATAGATATCGGCCCAAATCGCGTTCGTGGCCACGGAACTCAGTTCGTCCTTCGGCACTTCCACGGCCAGATCCATCTCACGCTTGTGCCCCACATCGATGATCGTCGGCATCGGACGAGCGCCCACCAGGAACTGCGCCACGGTTTCGATCGGCCGTTGTGTCGCGGAGAGCCCGATGCGTTGAGGTTTCGTGAGCGTCAGCGCGTCCAATCGCTCCAGCGACAGAGCCAGGTGGGCGCCGCGTTTATTCGGCACAACGGCGTGGATTTCATCGACGATGACGGTCCGGACCGTCTGCAGTAATCGGCGGCTCTTCTCTGCCGTCAGGAGAAGGTAGAGCGACTCCGGCGTCGTGACGAGAATATGGGGTGGCCGCTTGAGCATTTGCTGGCGCTCGATCATCGGCGTGTCACCGGTGCGGACCAGCACACGGAGTTCCGGCATCAAGAGCCCGGCAGACAACGCTGCGTTCCCGATTTCAGCAAGTGGCTGCTGTAGGTTCTTCTGTATGTCGTTGCTGAGCGCTTTAAGCGGCGAGACGTAGAGCACCTGCGTATGGTCATCGAGTTCACGCGCAAGGGCTTGCTTGAAGAGGTGATCGATACAGGAAAGAAAGGCGGCGAACGTCTTGCCGGAACCGGTCGGCGCGGCAATTAAAACATCAGCTCCCGACTGAATGGCAGGCCAGGCCTGTTGCTGGACATCGGTCGGGGTTCCGACTGACGACGTGAACCATTCGGCGATGAGAGGATGAAATCGAGAGAGGGACATGGCACATGATCGTACCACGCCACCGGAGGAAGCTCTACCGGCTAGGGTAGTGCTCGGACATAGATGTCGGAGAGCGCCACTGACCCAGCGACTAGATTGGCGGCCTGCGAGAAGAATGCAACAAGACCACCGTCGCTGTTTGCTGAAGGCGTATTGCTTAAGCCGGATCCGGCCACCGGCACAACACTATTGTCTTTCGAGACGAGACTGGTCGTGCCATTAACCCCGGCCAGACGGTCGTGGCTATATATCTGCTGTCCGCTGATACCCGTCAACAGATTGGTAGAAAGCGACGTGAAGGTCACGACTTGCCCATTCGAACTGAGTGACGGCACACTACTCGCGCCATCTCCAGACACCGGCACCCCGCTGTTGTCGTGTGAAATCACGCTGTTCGTTCCATTCACACCCGTGAGCCGATCATGCAGATAAATCTGCGGCCCGCTGACACCCGCAACCAAGTTTGTCGCGAGCGAGGCAAATGCGACATAGCGCCCATCCCCGCTGATTGAGGGTGTGCTGTTGTTGCCATTTCCCGCTGTTGCGCCGCTGTCTTTGGAAATTAGGCTGGTAGTCCCGTTTACGCCCGTGAGGCGGTCATGGATGTAGATCTGCTGATTACCGCCGGCTGCGCCGAGATTTGTCGCGAGCGAGGCAAATGCGACGTAGCGCCCATCGGCACTGATGGCGGGAGTCACGCTGTTGCCGTCGCCAGGCACTGGAGTCGCACTGTTGTCCTTTGAGATCAGACTCGTGGTTCCGCTCACACGGTCATGGAGGTAAATCTGTTGTCCGGTCACACCGGTGACGACATTGGTACCATTCGACACAAAGGCGATGAACTGCCCATCCCCGCTAATTGCAGGAGAACTATTGACGAGACCGTTGCTGGTGACTCCGCTACTACTTTTCGAGACCAGAGTAGTCTGTCCCGTTTGGCGATCACGAAGATAAATCTGGGGCGCGATTATTACTCCCGTCACCAAATTGGTGGACTGCGAGACGAACGCGACGAAACGCCCGTCCGCGCTGATGGCCGGAGCGCTACTGATGCCATTGCCGGCATTCACAACAGTCAGGTTGCTGTCGCGGGAGATCAGCTCGATCTGATTCGTTTGTCTGTTGTGGACATAAACTTGCGAACCGTTGACTCCCGTCACAAAATTTGTCGATTGCGACACGAGAGCCACGAGGCTTCCGTCACCGCTGATGGAAGGAGCCGAACTGGCACCGTTTCCTGTCACGCCGTTACTGTCGACCGACACGCGATCCGTCCTCGGATGAATGGCAAACAACACTGAACCACTCGCGGTCTTACCTGTGCTATCCCTCACAGTGAATACCGCAGTCGAATTTCCGTCCGCCGTCGGGATGCCGCTCACGACACCCGTGCCTGCATTGAGGGACAAGCCGGTCGGCAAAACGCCGGTAAACAAGGACCACGTCAACGGCGCGGTGCCACCAGTGGTGGCCAAAGTCGCTGAGTAGGCATTGCCGACGACTCCAAATGGAGCCGCCGTCGTCGTGATGGCAAACGTGACTCCGCCTCCGCCCTCGCCACCGCTGCCTGGACAGCCTAAGAGTCCGACCCCAAGGGCGATGATCGACAGCACAGACGCAATGGATTTCATACGTGGCATTCTCCTACGAATTCCTCTTTGAGGCAACAGTTGTGCCATCTTACGCAACTGTGAAAAAATGGACCAACCTTACGGGTGAGGGGGGTATTGAGTGCTGCGACCGAAGACATTACCGCTGGTTATACTTGGATCCGGCTACACAGGGCGTGTGTTGCACAGAACAGGAACCTCGCAGGGGTGGACTGTCCATGCCACCAGCAGGAATCCCCTGAACAATCTCGCAGGTATTCCTTCGGAACAGCGCATGAAGTTCGATCTGGAACAGACGTCGACCTGGTTGAACATTCCTGTGGGCGCCGATCTCATCTGGTGTTTTCCCGCCACACCGCTCGAACAGGTACAGGCCTTCGCACGCACGCTCGACGCGCCACCTCGACGCATTGTCGTCTTAGGGAGCACGTCAGCTTACGATGGATCGGGACAATCGAACGAATATCCTCCGCCCTGGATTGACGAATCAGCCCCGATCGATCTGACCAAACCGCGGGTGCAGGGAGAAGAATTCTTGCGAAAGGAATGTGGCGCAATCGTGCTGCGTGTCGCGGGTATTTACGGACCCGGAAGAAATCCGCTGAATTGGATCAGACAGGGCCGCGTCGGCCCTTCACGCAAGTATGTGAACCTGATTCATGTGGAAGACTTGGCTGCCATTTGTCTGCTTGCGTTGGACAAAGGGAAGCCCGGCCAGGCCTACAACGTCAGCGATGGCCAACCACGAACATGGGCCAAGATTTGTGAGGATGCGAACCGTCGATGGAGAGTGCCCTCACCTCCACAACCCTACGATGGCAGGCCCGGCAAGAGGCTCTCTATCGCTAAGCTTCAAGAAGAATTCGCCTACACATTTCAGTATCCACGGCTATGTACAGGTTTGGCAGACATAGAATCTCCCCGTTCCGCGAGTTCTCAGCAAATCCCGAATAAGTTACCCTAGACTTCCAACGCTTGGATACCAGTCAGGTCAGGTCTGTTAATAAGGACGGACTGGTCTCTACAATTCACATTCGTCGCTTCGTGGAGAGACCGGTAGGATATCGTTCGTGAAGAACTCAGAGGGCTAGGACTTAGGACGACTATTGACCTCGATCACCGTGATGGACTGATCTTTAGAACTTGGATTCTGTTGTAGATCCCAGTGACTTGCCACCGTGACCTTTGATCCGTCACGGCGCTCGTGGATGAGTTGGCCTTCCCAGTGTCCTTTGGTGCGAAGCTCTGCCTCGATAACTTCAAGCGGGACGGGGAAAACAGTCTTGAGAAGTCGATGGGATATCGCCCCCAGTGCATCTTGCGATTCCCATTTATACATTTTCCGAGCTCCTTCACTCCAGTACCGGATCGTACCATCTGCATTGCGAACCATCATCGCGTCTCTGGTTAGGTCGATTTCATCCTGCTTCTTACGCGATGCCTGCGATTGCTTTTCAGCATACATCTGAGTCCCGACCGTGAGGGCTCCGGCAAAAGCCTCCGCAACCACTTGATGCCCCTCGCTCGACCAGTGCGTATCGTCGGGCAGGAAAACTAGACTGTTCTTTCTCGCCGCGGACTTGAGCGCAGGTGTGAGATCAAGATAGCCGATATCTGGCGAGATTTCAGATATCATCTTGCGGAGACGATCCGGCAAATCATTCACCTCCCACCATTTGATATCTCCCCCGGCCTTCTCGAAATCGGCGATCTCGTCATAGACCCTGAGCGTCGTCGGAGCGAATACCACGATGAGCCGAGCACCTTCATTCTGAACCAGTTGATATGCCTCCTCAATCGCCGCCACAGATTTCTGAAGAGCATCAATCTCCTGCGTTGTGAGGGACACAGAGGTTGAGTGATCCATGAAATACAGGCGGTGTTTTCTACCTTCATCGTCTAAAACAGTTCCGTGGGCTCCTTCAAACCTCTGATTAGGAACACAACCCTGGACGAAACGCATCAACCAAAACAGAGAGTTCTTGGTCAATGAGCGGTCCCATACCGTGTCCATTGAGTCCCATAAGGAGGCTAGAGAAGTAGCCTTCATCGCATAGCTATTAGCATCGACGAGATCGTTACCTTCATAGAACACCCAGACGACGGACTTAGGGTGCAGAGGCAGAGCATATCGTTTGAGGACGATAAGTTCCTGCTGTGGGCCATAGCCCGATTGTCCAAGATTGGCAACGGTCTTTCCCTGTATTCCCGCCAACAAAGTGGTTGCCAACATCGAGCTGGGCATCATGGACGACTCGACATAGGAGTCGCCGATGACTGTGATCTCGGCACTCGTGAGATCTTGATCATTTCGGAATCCGTTCTTGTCGTACCTCAACTCGAAGGGCTCTGCCTGGTGAGGCGGAAGGCAGAGAGCCTCACCGATGTTCCCCCGATTAAACAGCATCTTAACGGAGTGATGTGGTTCAGGCTTAGCCAAGAGCTCCGGATCAGGAAGATAGCCCGACTGTTCCCATGGCAATACGCTCGAGATGGAGAATGTCTTCCGATAATCGATCAGCTTCAACCAAACTGGCAGCTCCGCCACCAATAGCGCAACTCCAAGGGATAGCGTCATCAGAATGAACTGACTTCTGATCTCATCCCGGGGAATAAGAGAAGTCAGCGAGTACCCACCCCACACCACAAGATACGATGCCACGAGAATGCTGAAGAGATGCCTTACATCGGAAATGCCCGCCTTCACGATCAGGGAATAGCCTAGGACGAACAGAAGCAGCGTCAGGCCAATGACCTTTCGCTTGGTATGATGCCTCGAGACAATGGTCATGTTCTCACAAATCCCTTCGCAGCCTCAAATTTAGCCAATGGAATGGCAGGGAGCCCCCCCCAAATACTAATGCCACCGGCATTCTATTTTTGCGAAGATCCGAAAGGAAAGACGGATCAATCGAGGAAGATCAAAATAGCAGCCACTTTGTGGCTTGTCTAGTCCCTCTAAGTAGGGGAGGGCTTACCCACCGATTTACTCAAGAACTCACTAGAAATCTGTCCCAACCCGAATGGTTGCTCCGCCTAAGTACAAATATCACTTAAAGGGGTCGGAACAGGAGTGCCTGTTAGATAGAAAGAGGAGCAGATACTCATTCAACTCCCTCACCATAATCAGCGCAGCAGCGCCATCACCGCCAGACATACGAGGAGATTATTGATGGCATGGGCCAAGATGCCAGGCAGCAGACTCCCGGTTTTTTCATACATCCAAGCCCAGAGCAGACCACTCCAGAGCACGCTGATGAAGCCAACTAATCCATAACCATGGGCGATGGCGAAGATGCTCGCGCTGATCAGCGCGGCCGGCAGGAAGCGGAACTTTCGACGCAAGATGGAGAACAGGAGCCCGCGAAACGCGAGTTCCTCAAACACGGGCGCAAAGATCACGTATTCGACTAGACTTATGGCCGTCAGGGAGGGCGAGGCCCAAACGAGATCTGCGTCGAACCATTCGGTCCAGTGACTCGTCAGGTGAAAGGGCTCCGACAACCAATCCATCACCCACTCGCCCCAGAGCCCGGCGGCCACTATCGCCGATACCGCGGTCATTAGACGTCCGACACGAGTCCATCCGATTTCCAGCCCAAATCCTTCATCAAACGTCATGCCGGCCGGCCGGAAGAGATGATGATAGGCCAAGAGGAGTAGCGGCACATTCGTCATCGGAATGGCCAAGGCCCGGAGTGAGGCATTGTCAGGCGGTGCATAGATCAAAAACAGCGCCGTGAGCACTGCGCCGATCGCGCCCCCGCGGAGCAGCACCGCTGCCCCGATGCCGCCTGGCCACGGCGGCGGCACGCCCGGTTCATGGAGCCTGAGGAAACTGGAAGTCTCATTCCGTCTGAACCAGAGCAGCACACACACCACAGTGCCGACGGCCATCGCTCCGAGTTCGACGAGGGTCAAGCGACGTGACCGGACATACTGGCGGTCGACACGCACTGCGGCCTGTTCTTGAATCCTGGCCACGAGCGCCGTATCGTTGGCACGGTGTGCCATGCGTTCAGCCAGGCGATCATAAAACCAGCCGGACGGTAACAGCTCTGCCAGCTCTGCTTGCCACAAGACATACCTGTTCGCGTCCTGAACCGGCCCTTCACCATATGCGGCCATCACTAGACCGGCGAACTGAGGAAGCGGGTCTGCTGCCCCGGCCCACTCATGCGCGGAAAGGAGCGACTGCGAGACATGGCCCGCCTCGGCTTGGAGAATCGCCAACTGAAGCGGCACCAACGGGTCTTCAGAGATCTCCGCCAGTTCTTGATACCATTCAATCTCGTGCGCCCGTTCAGCCTCGTTGTCGCCAGAGGTCCAGGCAAAGAGCTGCTGTTCCCACCGAGGCGCACGCTTAAGTCCTTCCTGCACATCCATGGACCGACTGACCATCAGACTGAGCGCTCGCTCGGGCGACTCGATCCGATCCAGCTTGGATGCCGATGCCGATAGCCATACAACCGACGCCAGAGCCACCATGAGGAAGAGCGCAGACAACAGCGTGACCTTGGACGAGAATCGCCCAGAATAGACCCCGATCGGCGGCGGCGCGTCTGTGGCTCGCCACCAGGACTTGGACTGCTCCGGCTCGTTGAGAGAAGCAGCGGCTGATTCCATCATCGCTCGAACTATAACATTCTATTTTTCTGGCTCGAAACCCCCTCGGAGTGACTAAGCGAAACTGGAGACCGTCCAGAATACCCGTGGCCGAAGGCGACTGAACTCCGCTATACTGAGCAGCTCTCTCATATCTGGAGTGATATGCCAGTTCAAAACTTTATCCCCCCACGCCGGCTACTCCTTGGCCCAGGGCCGAGCATGGTACATCCGCGAGTCCTACACGCGCTCTCAACTCCCCTACTCGGCCACCTGGACCCGGTCTTTCTTGGGGTCATGAACGATATCCAAGCCCTGTTGCGCTTCGTTTTTCAGACCAAGAACCGCTTCACCATCGCGGTCTCCGGCACCGGCTCAGCCGGGATGGAGGCTTCGATCGTGAATATCGTCGAGCCGGGCGATGCGGTGATCGTCGGAGTCAATGGCGTATTTGGGACGAGATGGGCCACCATCGTCGAACGCTGCGGCGGGAAAGCGATTCGCGTGGAGGCCCCTTGGGGACAGATCATTGATCCAGACGCCATTGAGCAAGCGTTACGCCGATCCGGCCCGGTGAAAGCCGTGGCCATCGTACATGCCGAAACCTCGACCGGCGCCTGGCAGCCGCTTGAGCCGATCGCCCATCTCTGCCGCGAGCATGACACGCTCTTCCTCGTCGATGCCGTGACCTCGCTGGGAGGCGCACCGGTCGAGATCGACCGTTGGGGCATCGATGTCTGCTATAGCGGCACGCAGAAATGTCTGAGCTGTCCGCCTGGTTTGTCTCCGTTCACCCTCAGCGACCGCGCGTTGGCCGCCATCAAAGCCCGACGCACCCCCTGCCAGAGTTGGTACTTGGATATGGCCCTGATCGCGGACTACTGGGCCGAAGGCACCAGAGCCTATCACCACACGGCTCCGATCTCCATGCTCTATGCCCTGCGGGAAGCGTTGCGCCTCGTCGAAGAAGAGGGATTGCCTGTCCGCTTCGCCCGCCACCAGCTTAATAATGAAGCCTTGATCGCAGGCTTGACCGAACTCGGCCTTCTTCCCCTTCCCCCCACGGGACATCGACTCCCGATGTTGACCTGTGTCACGGTCCCCTCTCATATTCCTGAAGCGGAGATACGGACGAACCTGCTCTCGAGCTATGGCATTGAAATCGGCGGCGGGCTCGGCCCCCTCAAAGGGAAGGTCTGGCGTATCGGTTTGATGGGTGAATCATCGACCGAAGCTCATGTCTTGACCCTGCTCAACGCCTTGGAAGAACTTTTTATCCGCGGCAGCTGGCTTTCCACTCCCGGGGTTGCACTCCAGGCTGCGGCACGGGTCTACAGCCGCATGGCACCCTGACAACAAAGGACATCGATTATATGACTAACAAACCATTACTCTGGGTGCTCGGCGGCGGGGCCTTTGCCTTTGTCGCCGTGGTCGCGTACTGGATCTTGGCCCTGACGCTGGCCAGTCAAATGAAGTCGGATCTCGTTCCCCCGGAAAAGGCCGCGTCCTACATCCACGCGCTCATCGAGGCCAACCGGACCAACTATACCGAAAACGTCGTCGGCAAACTCCATAAGGCTGGTATTGCCGAAGCCATCGAACATTGGCAAGACGAAAAGGGCGTCCCTCTTCCCGCACAGTTTCTCTTGGAGTCGGGACGCCTGGTCGCTCAAAAGGATCTCAAATTCTCGTTCCGACTCGCCAGCATGACGCCGATCTACGTCTGGAATGGCGCGACGACGGATTTTGAACGGAAGGGGCTCGAAGCCGTCGCCAAAGATCCGTCGAAACCGTTCGGAGGGTTCATCAGGCTCGACGGAGGCCGGTACTACCAAGCGGTCTACCCGGACCGTGCGGTGGCCCAGGCCTGCGCGACTTGTCACAATGAGCATCCTAACAGCCCGCGCCGCGACTACAAAGTCGGCGATGTGATGGGCGGCATCATCATCACCCTTCCCATCGACATACCATCATGAAGTCCGTTGCCATTCGCTCAGTGCGCGTCATCGACGGGACCGGTCGGACGATCGAACGGGCCACGGTGGTCATTCGCGGGACCACGATTGCCGCCATCGGATCGGATCGGGACCTCTCCGTCCCACGTGGAGCGACCAAAATCGATGGTCGGGGACTCACGCTGTTACCGGGATTGATCGACTGTCACGTGCACTTCTGCCTCGGATCCGAACCGGATGTCGTCGACGCGATCGCCAAAGAGACGCCCGCTTTGACATTGCTCAAATCGAGCCGGGCTGCGCGACTGACCTTGGAGGCAGGCTTCACCACCGTGCGCGACGTGGGATCGCGAGACCATTCCATCTTTGCCTTACAACAGGCTATCGACAGAGGACTCGTGCCCGGGCCTCGCATTGTCGCGGCAGGACTTGCGATTTGCATGGTCGGCGGCCACGCCAGGTTTATCGGTCAGGAAGTAGAAGGGGTCGAGCAAGTTCGTTCCGTCGTGCGCGCGCAAATCGCCGCCGGAGCCGCCGTTATTAAAGTCATTGCGTCAGGCGGCGTCCTTACGCCAGGCACCTCGCCGGACCAAGCGCAAATGACCGTAGAGGAGCTCCGGGCCGCCGTGAAAGAAGCGCAGCGAGCTGGACGGAAAGTCGCCGCCCATGCCCATGGATCGTCGGGGATTAAGAATGCCGTCCGAGCCGGAGCCCATTCGATCGAGCATGCCACGCTCATGGACGAAGAAGCCGCGGGCATGATGAAACAGCAGGGTGTCTTCATGGTGCCGACACTCTCTGCCTTGGCTACCACTGCCGCCTGCCGACTTGGGTGTGGTGTGCCGGACAGTGCTCGCGACAAGGCCAAAGCCATGACGAAACGTCATGCCGTAAGTTTCAAGAATGCCCTGCGGGACGGAATCCAGATTGCGATGGGAACGGACGCGGGGACGCCCTTCAATTTTCATGGCGAGAACGCCCAGGAACTGGAGCGGATGGTTGCCTTCGGCATGACGCCGATGGAAGCCATTATGGCCTCGACGTCGGCGGCCGCCCGTTTGATCGGCGTTTACGATTCTGTCGGCACGATTGAGAAAGGGAAACAGGCCGATCTTCTCTTAATCGCCGGCAATCCGCTGAAAGGCATCTCCCTGTTTCGCGACAGAGACCGCATTGCCGGCGTGATGCAAGGTGGACGGTTCGTCTCAGGCGTGTTCGGCAAAACCTGAGTGAAAAGTTCTGACTGACGCACGGCGAGTACGGTTTCCATCTTTGCGAAATGGAACCATCCCAATTGCCATCCTCAACATATTAGGTACATCTCTCTAGGATTATCCCCCTTCGGTAGCCATGAAATCGTGTGCGGTGGCGACTGAACTTCCAGTCGCGCCATGGAGTACTCTGTGGCAGACACCTTCCTGGCCACCTTCTTCTCAGAAGCGTTCTAACAGCGCAAAGCGCGGTTCGATCGGCAGCAGACGGATCGTGAATAGGGCCGGGGGAATCTGAGCTGAATCAATAGTCAGATGCGGGCAGATAGCGCGTTATCGACACCTCCGCTGAACACCCTAGGTGACCTTGACAAGCTGTGTGGCCGGCACGTACTCTGACCTCCCCTCTGAAACACTCTCCAGGGTTAAAGACTCTGTCCGGGCTGATCGAAGTTGCTCGTGCGAGGAGATGGAGTTTGTGAATTATTCATTCACTCGGCTTCTGAAACAACTTCATCGTTCTGTTGTTCCTGCTCTTCTACTGCTCACCACCCACGCAACTGCCGGGGTCACAATTGATGGACGTGACGTCGCTGACTATATGCTGGACCAGCCCGGCAAGGCATGGGCGGTCGTCATAGGCATAGACAGTTACCAGTATGCTCAACGGCTGAAATATGCCGTCGCCGACGCAAAAGGGGTCGCTCGTCTGCTCGACGACCAAGGCTTCCAGACTACCACGCTGTACGACGCTCAGGCGACCCGCCGAGCCATCGTCAGCGAGTTGGGTGGAAAGCTCCTGAAAAAAGTGACTTCGCAGGATCGAGTCCTCATCTATTACGCCGGGCACGGCGTTGAGCAGCGGGTGGAAGGGGGAAAGGTCATGGGCTATCTCCTTCCCGTCGATGGCGAGGCGGATGATTTCGCCGGGACAGGAATCAGCATGGGCCTGATTAAAGAGCTCGCCGACGCATTGCCTTCAAAACACGTCTTGTTCGTGGTCGATTCCTGTTATGGAGGTATCGCGGGGCAATCATTCAGGAGTGCGACTCAATCCAAAGCCACGGCTGACTATATCCGATTGATTACGCGGGAACGGGGACGGCAAATCATCACGGCGGGGGGAGCCGACCAGGAAGCCTTGGAAGCCCCGGAGTGGGGCCACAGCGTCTTTACGTATTATTTGCTAAACGGCATCGGAGAAGGGTTGGCCGATCTGAACAATGACGGTATCATCCCCGCTTCCGAACTCTATACCTATCTCGACAGCCGGGTGTATGCCGCAGCCCAATTGAAAGGGCATACGCAAAGACCGGAATTGTGGTCTCTCGCGGCGGAGAAGGGAGAGTTTGTCTTTGTGCCTCGCAACACGCTGCGGCAAGTTGCTTCGCAGCTCGTGCCGGATACGAGCGCTTTCCGCGACCGCACCAGCCAGCCAAGCCAGCCGAAAGCACAAATCAGCACCGGAAAGGACGCCCAACCTGCCGCGACCCAATACGCGGTGCGGCAGAAGGTCAGCCCCTCGGAAGTCAAGACTGCTGGAGGGCCGGCAGGCGACTCTTTAGACGTGCAGATCCTCGATCGTGACCCGAAGGGCTGCACCTGGGTGTCTTCGACGGCTCGTGTCCCATTCGGCGAGCACGTCACGAAACATCAAGCCCAAGCCCAAGCCATCTCAGAGGCCCGTTCAAGGGCCATGCGGAGGTACCTCGGCATCAAAGTGCAGCATAGCTTCGTGGATTTTATGCAAGAGCTCGATCTCAGGGGACAGGGGGGGTTGATCGAACCGCTCCTGAAAATGACTCAAGAAGGTCATATTCTACAGGAGCAGGTGCTTTCATCCCACATCAACGATGGTCCGGGATGCAGAAATTGCGAGTTCGAGGTGAAGGTGAAGGACTGCATTCTGCCATTGGCCGACCGAAGCGATCGGGACTTCAGAGTATCACTGGCAGTGAATAGAAGCACCTTCGTCGATGGCGACGAAGGGATTCTCTATGTCAGTTCCTCGCGAGACGCCTATGTCCACCTGTACAGTATTGATATGAATCAGAACGCGGCGCTCCTGTTTCCCAATGACTATGCGAAAGAGAATCTGGTCCATGCCGAACAGCAATTCATCTTCCCGAGTGAAGACCTGCGGCGGAGAGGTTTGAGACTGAGAGCCCGCCTGCCCGGAAAGGCCTCTACCGGCGCTGAGATGATTCGGGTTATTGCCACAAAGACTCCCCTACCTCTCTCGATCAGTGATCCGTCCCAGGAGGACATGATGCATGGGGATTTGTCCGCCGCAGGAGAAGGACAAGGCAAGGGAACATTGTTCAATCTCTACGCAAAACTCCACCGGGCGAAGGTGCCATGGGTGGAGGATGGCCAGGCGTTCACGATTCATGAGAAGTGATGATCGGCGCAGGCATGGGCACCCACAAGCGGACGTACTATCTATTCGATGTCTGAGTGGTTTCGGGCAGAGATGCTCACCAGAGGGACACCGGAAAACAGAGGACGAGCTATGAAAACGGGCCAGCTACGCTGGAGATGGACGGTCATTGCAGTCGGAGCCTTGGCCTTGGGCATGCAATCCTGCTCGCCGACGCTCCTGCCATTAAATCCCACAGTGCCCCCCATGAAAATCAGAAAAATGCCTGTGAACGCCGCATTGATAATGCCGGATGCCCTCAGGGATGGCGTGTCTACTCAGAGCGTATCATGCGCGGGTAATTACCAAGTTCCAATCGGACGGGAGCTGGAGACAGGAATGGTCGAGGCGCTCTCACAGGTCTTCGACAATGTGGACGTCGTCAATGACAAAGCCGTAGCCGTGGGGAATTATGACGTGCTTGTTGAGCCCAAAGCCCTTCAGCTTGAGGCCGAGGGACATTGTTTATCCAGAAGATTCCTCTACCTCACACTCATATTCTACGTGTTCTTCAGTCCAACTGATACTTTTGAGGGACATGCGGAAGTGCCGGTCACGGTGATGGACCGGCAGGGTCAGGTTCTCCTGACGGACACATTCAAATCAAAAACCCACACTCAGGATGCCTTATTCCAAACCGCATCCGACAAAGCCAGCGCGGTTGCCATTGTTCTACGAGAATCTGTCTTGGAGGCGGTCCAACAGATGGCTCGAGCGCTGGCCAATTCGTCACAAATGCAGGCGTACGCTCGAAAACTTCCCAAGAAACAGGCCGACCGGGTACCGTCGACAGTGGCCCGAGTGGACAGGTCCAGTGACGTGGATATCCTCCCGCAAGCGACGGCTAAATCGCAAAAAACCCGCTACGCCGTGGTCATCGGCATTGAGCGTTACCGCCAGAACCTGCCGTCCGTTGAGTTTGCCTCACATGACGCCTCGATCATGAGGGAATATCTCACAAAGACGTTGGGATATCCGGACGAAAATGTCGTGATGCTACTCAATGAACAGGCGGCGAAAAGCGACTTGGAAAAGTACATCGAGCGCTGGCTTCCCAACCGCGTTGATAAGGATAGCAGCGTTCTGCTCTATTACTCCGGCCATGGAGCCCCGAACCCCACAACTCAAGAGGGCTTCTTAGTTCCTTACGACGGCGATCCCACCTTTCTGGAAATAACCGGGTACTCGCTCAAGCGGCTCTACGAGCAAATGGGGAAGTTGCCGGCACGAGAGGTTTTGGTGGTCCTCGACTCCTGCTTTTCCGGCTCCGGGGGACGATCGGTGATCGCCAAAGGTGCCCGCCCGCTCGTGGTCAGCATTGAGAATCCCCTGTTGACCGGAGATAAGGTTGTCGTTCTGACGGCGAGTTCAGCGTCGCAGATTTCAAGTACCTACGATCAAAAGAACCACGGGTTGTTCACGTACTTTTTTCTTAAAGGACTTCAAAGCGCTGCGGATGAGAAAAAGAACGGCAGGATTGATCTCTCGGAACTGTATGACTACGTGAGGCCGCAAGTCGAAGGAGTGGCGCGGCGAGAGTACAACAATGATCAGGTCCCGCAGCTGCTGGGGAATCCCGAAGTCCTGAAACGGGGGGTTCACTTGCTCGATCGGGTCAGTCCGTAACTTTCCGCCGGCTTGCCATAGTTTCGGTCCTCACCACTATTTTCTTTCGTATAGGAGTTCGAGCGCGGCGTAGAATCCTTTAGTCCTGCCGCTGCGGAACACCTCCTCAAGCCGTCCACGTAGCGATCTGACGCTTCCCTCATCGCCTCGTTTGGCCACGCCTTGGGAGAGCAGCATCTCCGTCGCCACCTCGACGAGCCTCTGTTTGCGACCTTCCATCTCAGCAGTGACGAGTTCCTCCATGACCTCCGATGCCCGCTCACGAATCACCTCTTCCTTGAAGGTGTCGTACCCTTGATCCGCCACTGTCCGCTCACGGATCACGGCAAGTTCCGCTTTGATTCGTTTCACGTCTTTCATCAAGACTGCGAACACTTCCTTCCGCCCTTCATCGAAGAGCTTCTTCTCCATCTCGTCTAGGATGACGGCGGGATCGGCCGCTTCATCCCTAGTCGTTTCATCCCCCCAATTGAGTCGGTCATAGCTCCGACGCTTCTCCGGATCGCCGACGACTTCGTAGGCCGCATTGATCTCACGGATCTTGGCTTCGGCGTGAGTGCTATCGGGGTTGTGATCAGGATGGTGCTGAAAAACCAGTTTCCGGTAGGCCTTCTTGATCGCGTCGTCGGACGCGTCGCGCGAGACCCCCAGCACCCGATAGAAGTCGATTCGTGCCATGGCGGCGACTATAGCATGGGGCTTCGGCAGGCTTCACCTTGACTCCTGTATCCAACAACTCTAGCCTGGCGCGACGAAATGTGGCGCGAGGGAAGAGGCGAGTGGAACAGTCCGTTCCCTCGCCCCAAGCCTCTCGTCCCCAGCCCACAACTGATGCAGACCCAAACGAGAATCACAAGCTCGTGGCGCGATGGCGTCACTCGTTACCAGTGGCTGGTCCTGTTCATTGCATGGCTTGGCTGGGTATTCGATGCAATGGACGCGACAATCTACGCGATTGTCCTCCACCCGGCGCTGCATGATTTACTCCAGTCCCCCGGCGGAACCGTCTCTTCTGAGCAGATCGGCTGGTACGGGGGGGTCATCTTCTCCATCTTCCTCATCGGCTGGGCCATCGGCGGGATTTTCTTCGGCGTGGTGGCGGACCATTTTGGTCGCACGAAGACCCTCATCATTACGATCCTGATCTATGCGATCTTCACCGGACTGGCCGCGCTGTCACAGGACTGGTGGCATCTGGCCATCTATCGCTTTCTCACGGCCCTGGGAATCGGCGGGGAATGGGCAGCCGGCGCGGCACTCGTTGCTGAAACTTGGCCGGAAGAGAAACGTGCGAAAGCCGCGGGCATTCTCCAATCAGCCTGGGCGGTCGGGTTTTTCCTCGCTGCCTCGTTTAATTTACTGTTGAAGGGCTATAGCTGGCGGGTCATGTTTGTGATCGGCGTACTTCCGGCCTTTGTGTCATTGCTGGTTCGCTGGCATGTGAAGGAGCCGGAACGTTGGGCAAAGGCCCACGACCGGGACACGACGATCAGCCCCACGCATATGACCGACATCTTTTATCCTCCCCTACGACGGTCAACCGTCGTAGGATCAGCACTGGCTTTCGTCGCCGTCTTTGGTTTGTGGGGGTCGACAAACTGGGCGCCCACCCTCATCCGCGAGTTGCCAGATCTCAAGGGCTCCGATGCCGCGACCCTGTCGGCCTCTGTAAGTTACGCCATCATGGCGCTCAACGGGGGAGCTCTCTTCGGCTATTTGGGGTTTGGACCGCTGGCGGATCGATTTGGACGGCGCGCGGTGTTTGCTTTTATGTGCCTCGGCAGCTTCGTGATGCTGCCGATCACGTATTTGTTGCCGTCGACCTATGCCGGCGTCTTGATGTTGTTGCCGCTGTTGGGATTTTTCAACAACGGCATTTTCAGCGGATTTCCGATTTATCTCCCAGAGCTCTATCCCACCAGGCTACGCGCCACCGGCGCCGGCTTCTGCTTCAATGCCGGGCGTGTGCTGGCGTCCGCCTCGCCGTTTCTCACCGGCTGGCTGGTGACGGAACTCGGGAGCTTCGGGCGAGCCGCAAGCATGGTGGCATTGATCTATCTGGTAGGACTGGTCGTCTTGATCTTTGCGCCAGAGACCAGGGGCAAACCGTTGCCGGAATAGCCGCTTCCAAGTCAGCGTCAAACAACCCAGCCCTTGACATCCCACCAATGCGGCTTATGTTACTTACATGACTAACACACGACTGCCCAAAGCCCTGACTCACGACGAGAAGAAAGCCGCCGACGCGGCCTTCGCAGGCCGTCCCTTTAATGAGGCATGGTCTGCTGCCGCCCGAGTGGTCTACGACGGTATCGTGAAGGCCTTGCCTCACAGAGATGTCGCGAGTGCCACTCCTTTCAATGTCGAAGAAACTGCGGAGGCTCCTTCCGCGGAGAGCGGGCCTCTCCAGCCTCAAGTACCTCTCGCGCAAGAGCAGGTCGGCGGGCAGGAGTTGGTGGAGGGGACTGTTCTGCCTACAGCCATTCGCGACCGAGAATCGGCGATTCAGGCCGGGACCTTGATCGACGTGACGCCAACTGCCCTGCAACTCGGTATCACGTTTCCTGTCACAATCACCCGACCCCTCTGGGAATTGGGAATTGTCACAAACCAATCACTCCCCGAAGAAGATCAAACCAGCCGGCTGCGCGACATTCTAATGGCCTTTCGTTTGCGCCTCGCCAGTCTGACGACGGTTTCGCCCTTGCTCGACTTTCCGGTTCTGCTGACCCTGCCGCCGAGCAGGGTGCCTCAGCCGGTGCCGTTGTTTGCCCTCATCCAACCGGATCCCACGCACCAGGCGAACGTGACGCTCTTGTTGCCAAGCGAAGTGTCCCTGTCCATAACCTCGCTGAATTAGCTGACAGTTTGGCCCCCACATAGGCCGAGTCGCTTCTGAACTAACCCGCATTATTCATGAACGCTTCTGCTGCAATCGCACGCCGGCGGCGGAGGACTGCTCGGCATTCACATCCGGCCTTCTCTCAAAATTTCGCAATCGGCCTACACGCTCCTCCACTTGAACCAGGAACTCTGCGGGTTGTAGGGTAAGCCGTTCAACCTGACCTCACACCAATCTAGCTATCAGGAGGGCGTGAGATGCCACTCGTCACCAGCCGATCTCTGTCAGCCAAAGTCTCCCCTGTTCGCCCCATCATGTTCATGACGTTATTCTTGGCTGGTTGCTCAAGCCTCGTATTTCAACCGGCCCCGGTCGTACCGACGAATTCTCCGCTCCCCTATTCGGCCAAGGTAAAGCTCTCACAAGTCGAAGCCTACCTGGTCAAACCAGGGGCAACGATGATCGCCGATCCGCACATCGAGAACCACGTGACCGGCGTGAGCAACTCCCTTGAAAAAGCCAAGAAGGATTGGGAGAAAGCTATTGCAGACTACCTCGCGGCCCGAAAAACCTTCACGTACCTCTCAACGGATAGCCAAACCGATCTTGACCTGACCATGCGGCTGAATGTCTATATCGACCCTGGCGTGGAGTATAAATTCAATCACGTCTACCTAGTCCGCATCGATACCACACTCACCGATCCTCACACGGGACAGCTCAATAACTATCTCGGCCTGGGCAAATCGTCAGGGGAGGTCTCGCGAGGCGGGAAAGAAGACGACCAAGGCCCGATCAACAGCGCGGTACAATCTGCCTTGAATGACCTGTTCGGCAAAATCGAGAACGATCCTAGGTTACGCCTGTAACGGCACAACGCGCCGGTCAGCCTGGCTGGTGCGCCACACGATGGACGAATGCCCGCTCGTCTGACTCGGTTCTGACGTGGCCGTTCATCCGTGCATCGAGCAAGCGGCCCAGAATCGCTTTGAACTGCGGCCCCGGCTTCAGCCCGAGCCGTTTGAGATCTTCCCCCCTCAAGATAGTCGTCGCCCCACGATCATGTTTTAGGTACCGTAAGAGTCGCCGTGTGAGTCGGTGCACTCCTCCGGCTTTCCGCATGGCCAATCCCTTTGCCACAAGCAACACTATCGCGTCATCGGGCAAGCCAGCCAGGAGGCGATAGACCTGTGCCGGCCGCAGGTCTTTGGCTCCCTCCAGGACCTGAACCAACTGATCTGTCTTTCGCCCTGCCAATTCAACGGCGTTAGATTGCAGGGTGGACAGCTGCAGCCGCTGGATCACCGACCGGAGAACGGCCGGACTGGCCTGCGACAGCAACGCCGAGAGATAGATGAGCGGCCGTTCGACCACATGATCTGGGCAGTGCTTCTTCCACCAGGCCAAGGCTCTGGGAAGCTCAGCGACGACGGGCTCACTCTTTTTCGTATACCGAAGACGAGGATGCAAGAAGCGCAAGAGTCTCAGGAGGACAAGACTCTCGATCGGCTTCCTGGGGTCGCGCTCGCCCAAGAGCAATAGGATTTCGTTGCAGAGACGCGGGCCTGAGAGTTGCTGAACAAGCTTGGTGGCAGCAGCCTCTTCGAGCAAGTGTCGTGTCGACGGCTCGAGGGCAAAGCCAAATCGCGTGGTAAAGCGGATCGCGCGGAAGATGCGGGTCGGATCATCAATGAAACTTCCTTCGTGTAGCACGCGAATGGTCTTTGCCCTGAGATCGCGCTGTCCCCCATAGGGATCGTGTAATTCCCCGAACGTGGCGGGATTAAGCTGGATCGCCATCGCATTGATCGTGAAGTCCCGACGATAAAGATCCTCCTGTAACGACGCCGGTGTGACATCCGGCAAGGCAGCAGGCTTCATATAGGATTCCCGGCGGGTCGTGGCAATATCCAGCTTGAGACTGTTGGGCAAGACAAGTCGGGCCGTCGCAAACCGTTCAAACACCGCCAGCCCTGCCCCAAACCGGTCGGCTACAAGACGCGCGAAGGCGATCCCGTCGCCTTCCACCGCGAGATCGAGATCCCAGTTCTCTCTCCTCAGCAACAGATCCCGCACCACGCCACCGACAAGATACAGCGACACACCGCGCTCAGCCGCAAGGGTTCCTAGCTCACGAAGAAAAGACAGACGCTCTCGAGGGAGGAGGCGACGCAGAAGATGGCGACTAGACATCAAACCTCTCATGAGGCGTCATTGTAGCAACCTCCTGCTCAAGGCGGAACAGTGTTTCTCCAAATTAGGATTAGTCGCACCATGGAACTAGACGAGGCGCGCACACCGGCCCCTCCGGGAGGATTCATCGATTTTCAGGAATGAGGGTAGCAGATAAAGACAGTGACACCGTGGAACACTCCTAAACAAGAAGGGAACCAGAAGAAGGACGGGAACTAATTTCATCCTGGGGAGACAGGATTGACTCTCGTAGATACTCGCTATTCTACGCCGATTCAGCGTCCTTGGCCTTCAACACATCCGCAATCAAAGTAAGAACCTCTTGGAAATTGAATGGCTTGAGGAGGTAGGCCACTGCCCCCAATCGCAAGACATCTTCAGCAGACTCGATGGTCCCCCCCCCACTCATCACGATCACTTCGACGTCTTTCCCGCTCGCTCTCACCCGTCGAAGCAACTCAATTCCACTGTAGTCGGGAAGACCGACATCCATGATGACCAGGTCAATGGGGCAGTCGACAATAATTTTCAGAGCGGCACTGGCCGTCTCCGCCGAATAGATCCGATAGAACGAGCTGAGAATCATTATAAGGGCCTTACGAGGCCCCTCTTGATCCTCGACAATGAGAATGGTCCGATCAGATAGGCTTGCCGCCATGGCATACTCCGATCCAGCGCAATAACATGCCGGGTAATTATACCTCACAATTCTGGTTCCTCGGTTGCTCCGGTTGCCCTCTCGAGGCCTGGAAATGCGACGTCAACTGAGGTCGCATGTCACCCATAAACGCAGCGCCGAAGGTCTAAGTACATCTACCAATATAACTCGCGAGGTGAGAGAAGCATGTGGACTTCCACGTAGAGGAAGATGAGGACACGGAAGAAGCCGCGCGAGACACCGATTTTCAGCCACTTATGTGTGTCGGTGATGGCAGGCGGGGAGAGAAAGAACAAGGTGATGAATAAATCCGGAGGCCGTCATGAGCAGATTTGGACAGGCCTGCGCCGTTTTTTCCCCAATTTCTCGTCTACGTACGTGACCCACCTTAGACTGGCCAGCTAACAGACTGATAATACGCATGTTTTCAAGTTAAGCTCTCAGGCATATGCTTTGCTGTAGAAGCACTCCTGGATGTGCACGATATTCAATGCAAGGAGGTTCCCGATGGAAACGAACAAGAAAACACAGATTCTGCCGATCCTCGTTGCCACTCTGGTCATCATGGCTATAGCAGCAGCACCAGCGCTGGCGAAGAGTTCCAAGAAGTCGTCATCCCAATCATCTGCCGCTGCCGCGGCCTCGTCAATCGGATCAGTCCCTCAGGCTCCGGAGGCTCCGAAGGCGGGACAGCATGACAGCAAGCCCGGTCCGGCCTGGAGGACCATCGGCGGAACCGTCAAGAATGTCGAAGGCGACACCTACACGGTTGAAGACTACGAGGGTAATCAAGTCAAGCTGTACGTCGGGCAAGGCACAAAGCACATCAAGCAGAAAAAAGTCGGGGACACCGTCCGCGCTGAAATTACGCGAGGCGGCTTCGCGAATTCCATTCAGTAACCCCCATTTCGAATCCGCGCACCCACCTCACGCGCGGTGGTGTCCATGAACGGGCTGACCCTGAACAGGTCAGCCCGTTCATTATTAGCAACCCCCCCGCCCGCCATCATCGCACCGCCGCCGCCGCTGATTTCTGAAACACAATATCACCGTAGTAGGCCGTGGCCTGTTCCTTGGTATTGTCGGTATCCGTCATGATCGCCACACCATTAATCATCGGGGGCTCCTCCCCGAACGCGCGTGTATAGTCCTCATAGATGTTCCGTTCCTCGTCGACCCAGCTACCGACTTTTTGCGGTCCGCTCTCGACCACGACCATCTGAGCAAAATTCGTGTAGGCATTCTCGACAATCGTACCAATCGGCGTCTTGGTCTCCCAGATATAATTCAACGCTCCGACCGGAATGTCCCCATAGATCGCACGCCCCGCCTTGTATCTGAGCTTCCTGGAGAAGCTGGTCTTCTGTGGGTCATATTCAAAGGTGACATAGAGCCGTGCGGGATAATCGTCGCCATCTTTTTGATTCACATCGCTACGCGTCAATAAATTTTCCACCCGCCAACGCCAGCGAATGATCGGATAGTCTTTGGGATCGATCCTGACCTCTTTCGTCAGACCGGAGGCTGACGCGTGACTTATGGCCTTCACCACTACGCGCTCGCCGTCCTTCACCAGCTCATACAAGGTCTGCTTGGGTATTTTCTTGAACGTAAGCGGCTTCCACCCATCGGGCATCGCCTGCCCGACCGTCCCGCTCGAAAACTTCGCTACTTCGATCACTGATGGAGATTCCGTCCTTGCAGTCATAGGTGCAATAAGCAGCCCCATCGCAATGAGGACGAATTTCCATATTCTTCTTGCTATCCACTTTCGCGGTGAGGGAGGGTAGGTTATCCTTAGGTGCGCGCGTCCAACGAGGGCCTTCTCAGGCCGCGCGTTGCGCGAGCACCGGGATAATCTACTCTCACTCATCCCCTCCTCATCCACGCGAACAACCTCATCAACAGGGCCTTCGTGCGCGGCGTAAAGTGCGCCTTCCGCCAGAGATTCACTACCCGCTTATTCACTTCAGCCTGCGTCGGATACGGATGAATCGTACCGGCGATCGTCTTGGCGCCAGCCCCCGCTTTCATCAGCACGGAGAATTCGTTGATCATGTCCCCCGCATGAGCCGCCACGATCGTCGCGCCCAGGATCTTGTCGGAACCTTTCTGGATATGCACCCGCGCGAACCCTTCGTCTTCGCCGTCGAGGATTGCACGATCCACTTCGTCGAGCCTGAACGTGTAGGTTTCCACTTCCAGACCGTTGGCCTTCGCATCCGCTTCATACAATCCCACATGGGCAATTTCCGGTTCGGTAAAGGTACACCAGGGCATGATCAGAGAATCCACGTTCGCATAGGCCAGACCAAACGGATGTGGGAAAAGCGCATTCTGAATCACAATCTGAGCCATCGCATCAGCCGCATGCGTGAACTTGTACTTGGAGCAGATGTCGCCCGCGGCAAAAATCCTCGAATTCGTCGTCTGCAGCCGGCCATTCACCTTCACGCCTGTCTTGTCGTATTCGACCCCGACCGTCTCCAACCCAAGCCCCTCCACATTCGGCGCGCGACCGACCCCGACGAGGATTTCGTCCACTGTCACGTCGTACTGTTGGCCATGGGAATCGACCGTCAATTGCTTGCCGCCATCCGTTTTTGTAACGTCTAGATCTTTGCCACAACAAAGCAGCTGAACACCGTCGCGGAGCATGGACTCATGGACGATATGTGCCGCGTCTCGGTCTTCATTCGGCAGTATTCCATGCATCGCCTCGATCAGGTACACCCTGCTGCCGAATCGAGCGAACGCCTGCGCCAGTTCGCATCCGATCGGACCCGCTCCTATGACAGCCAGGCGTGACGGCAGCTCGGTCAGCGAAAAGATCGTTTCGTTCGTCCGATAGCCGAATTCCAATAGGCCTGGAACGGACGGCACGGCAGCCCTTGCCCCCGTGCAGATCGCTGCCTTTGCGAACTTCACTGTCCGGTTGCCAGCTGATCCTGCGACCTCCACTGTCTCGGTATCAGCAAATCTGGCATTACCTATATAGACATCCACACCGAGCGACTTGTATCGATGTGCGGAATCATTTTGGCTGATCCTTGCGCGGAGCTTCCGCATCCGGGCCATGACGGCACCGAAGTCGTATCTCACACCCGAAGGAATGTGGAGCCCGAATTCTTCCGCATGTTTCAGATCGGACCAGGCCCGCGCCGCCCGGATCACTCCCTTGGACGGCACGCAGCCGACGTTGAGACAGTCGCCGCCCATCAAATGCCGCTCGATCAAGGCCACCTTCGCCCCAAGACCTGCCGCAACGACCGCCGTGATCAATCCCGCCGTCCCGGCCCCGATCACCACGATGTTATAGCGGCCGGTCGGATCCGGGTTCACCCAGGTGGAAGGGTGGACGTTGTCGACGAGCATCCGGTTGTACTCGTCGTCAGGGAGCACGAGACTCTCTTCATGGTGACTCATTACAACGATCCTCTCTGACAGCTGGGTGACCATCGCGTCAATCCGTCTTTGCTTTTGCGCGTCACGTATCGCTGCCCTGCGGTCATGCGGCCTTGTTTGCATGCTTCTTGTAGAGGACTGGCACCAGCGCCAGCAGCCCGAGCAGCGTGAAGGCCAGCAACACATTCGGTGAAGCAATCTCTTGCAACGAGTTGATCGAACCGAGCTGCCGTCCGGCATAGGCAAAGACGAAACTTCCAGGAATGATTCCAAGAGCGGTCGCGGTCACGTAGGTACCAAGGCTCACACGCGTGAGCCCCGAGACCATGTTGACGAGAAAGAACGGAAAGAGGGGGATCAACCGTAAGGTCATCAAGTAATTAAAGGCGTTCTTTGAGAATCCCGCTTGGATCGGGCCGAGTGTGTTGCCGAATTTCTGCTCCACCCAATCACGCAGGAGATAGCGCGCGGCAAGAAAGGCCAGCGTCGCACCGGTTGTCGCACCAATATTGACGAAAAGGGTTGCAACGACGCTCCCGAAGAGAAACCCGCCGGCGAGAGTCAGAATAACTGCGCCGGGCAAGGACAGGCCGGTCACGGCAATGTAAACCGCAATAAACAGCACGACCGCCGCGACATAGTTGGCCTCCGTAAAAGCCAGCAACTGATCGCGATGCTCTTTCAAGGAATTCAGCGAGAGAAACCGCCCGAGATCAAAATAGAAAAACGTGCCGATCGCCACGGCGATGGCCACCCCGATCATGATCTTGCCGGTGCTCGACCCGCCCGCAGGAATAGTAGTTGGTATGGGATTCGTCATGGCTCGGTTTCCCGATATCATGGGGGCTCCTCTCATTGGTGTCAATCAGGGGTAATGGCAAGGACTGCTGGGGAGAGGGAAAGAGAAAGGATGCCTCGTAGGCTGTGGAAAAACTAATTTTGGCTAAGCAGAGCTTCGATGGCCCACACGCCTGAGACAAGAGGAGAACACCAGCAAAGGATGCTCAAAATGGCCGTCCGGCTAGAAGTGAAGATCAGTCCGGCGATAATGAGATGGCGTTGGGATGGACGAGACATGCCCAACTGGGGATTCATTAAGGCAGAAATCGTATCGGCCGAATCGGGCAGGAACTAGAGGTCTCGATCGAGATCTGTTCGGCCTGTCGCCCGTTCAATGGGGTCAATCGCGCCGTCATGATTCTTATCGAGTTCCTGGAAATGGTCGTGCAGAACATCGCCTATTTGAGGATTCAGACTTCCCCCCTTGCGATGGCCCTGACGTGGGTCATACCGCTGGGGGCGTTCCAGTATGCCATGGTAGGAGAGGTCGGGTTTTGCTTGAACCGTCGCCTGGGGCCGCTGCTTCCTACTCCCTTTCAGGCGCCGATGGGCCGGACTCCCTGCCTGATCCACCGGCTTTTTGGCAGGATCCACTGCCAGGCTCTTTTCTATGCGCCCCTGAGGCTGGCTCCCCGATTGTGTGCGTGAGGCCTCGGGCGCATGTGGTGAGCCAGTAGCCGGAGCAGCTGATTGCTTCGTTTCCTTCTTCTTGACGGAGGCCACCAGGACTGATGGGTCAATCGCTCCGACCCCACTCAGGATAAGAGCGACGAGCACAACCAGTATCCATTGCTTGTTAGGATGAATCTTCATCGATCTCTTTCTCACAACCACGGACCAACTATTCACACAAGTGTACCAGGTGCTGGTTCCCTCACAGGTCCCTGATTTACGAAGAGAATTCTCGTGAATGGTCAGAGAGGCCTCCCCCATCAGACCCATCGATACCGCTTGTCAGGGGAACACCTGCTCCAGTAGTCTAGCAGGATGCTGAAAACCGCGCCAGCATCCATGGACCGTGGCGTGTGACGCGCGAGATATGCGAGAAAGGCACGATCCGAAGTTCGACGTTCTGGATGCCTCGAACTTCAGACCTCGAACCCTTGCTCATCTTGCCCGTTCGATCTGTCTCGCGCGGCTATCCTGAAATGGTGTTCTCCTCTCATGCCACACGCCCTGGCCATCGAAGTTCTCGCGTACCAAGTGCCAAAATAGTTTCTCTACACTCTGCTAGGACCGGGAGGCGACGACGATGGATGAAAACGACCGACTCATCAAAACCAAGGAACAATGGGCCAAAGCCCGGCGAGGCGGTGAAGAACGGGAAGTGTTTTACGAAGGAGATGCTCGCCTGCCACCGGGACAACATCTCGTCGAGACCTGGCCCGTGCTCGATCTCGGTCAAAAGCCTGACATTCCACTCTCAGAATGGAAACTCACCATCGGCGGATTCGTAGCCAATCCCATCACGTGGAGCTGGGAAGAGTTTCTCGCCCAACCCCGGTTCAAAGACGTCTCCGACTTTCACTGCGTGACGAGCTGGAGCCGGTTCGACAACGAGTGGGAGGGAGTCAGTTTCAAACACATTCTGTCCGTAGTGAAGCCGCTGTCTTCGGCGAAGTTCGTCCTCTTCAAATCGTTCGACGACTACACCACCAATTTGCCGCTTGATGCCTGCGACGATCAGGACGTGCTGCTAACATACAAGTGGAACGGTAAACCCCTCACGAAGGAACACGGAGGGCCGGTTCGCGTGATTGTCCCAAAGCGCTATGCCTGGAAAGGGGCGAAGTGGGTGAAGGAGATTACATTTTCAGACAAGGATGAAAAGGGGTTCTGGGAAGTGCGGGGCTACTCGAACAGCGCGTTCCCCTGGGAAAATGATCGATATGGGTGAGGCTGTCTACCAGACCTGCACCGCTCGTTTCCTTCCAGTAATGAGAACCGCTACACCCAGATTCATGCACTCGTTCACCCAACGTTCATCAATCTACTAAGGAACAGGCCCTCTTCTTTCCAATGGCCGATATTTCATTCAACATAAGCAAAGTGGAATTCTGGCCGGTGGATGTGCCCATCACTGACCCCTTCGTCGTCGCCACCGGCGTACGAACGATTGCGGAAAACGTCTTCCTGCGAATTACCTTGTCGAACGGCGCACAGGGGCATGGAGAAGCGGCGCCGTTTCCTGAAGTCGGAGGAGAAACTCGTGAAAGCTGCCTTACAGCCATTCACCAACTCGGTAAAACAGTTCTTGGTGGCTCAGCCGCAGGCTACCAGGAAGTGGGGCGCTTGCTGTCTGAACAGGCGTTCGCTCATCCGGCCGCCCGTTGCGGACTCGAAACCGCCGTCATCGATGCCTACTGCCGAACGTTGAATGTCCCGATGTGGCAACTTTGGGGCCGCGCCGATGTGCGAGCGCGAGAGACGGACATCACGATTCCCATTACCGACCTCGATAAGACCGTCGCCCTGGCGCGCGAATGGTATGTGAAGGGGTTCCGCCTCTTTAAAATGAAGGTCGGCAAGGATGTCGAGAGCGACATCCGGCGTCTGGAGGCCGTGCATCGCGCACTCCCGGGCATCTCGTTCATCGGCGATGGCAATCAGGGCTTCTCGCGTCAGGACTGCCTGACGTTTGCACAAGGAGTGAAGAGATGGGGCGGGACGATGGTGCTGCTTGAACAGCCGGTGGTGCGGGACGACCTCGAAAGTATGGCAGCGATCCGTCGAGAAACTGGCATTCCCGTTGCGGCGGATGAATCAGTCCGCTCCCTCGCGGACGCGCAAGAGGTCGTCGCCAGAGGCGCGGCTGACTACATCAACATCAAGATCATGAAGACCGGTGTCGCCGAAGCCGTGGAAATTGCCTCCTTCACCAAAGCATCCGGCCTCAAGCTGATGATCGGCGGGATGGTTGAAACACGCATCGCGATGGGCTGCTCTTTCAGCCTGGTCCTGGGACTCGGCGGCTTCGAAGTACTCGACCTCGACACTCCGCTCCTGCTGGCCAGTGATCCCGTCACGGGTGGCTACCGATATGAAGGTTCGCGCCTCCAACCCTGGTCAGGACCCGGTCTCGACATGACGTCAGAACCTTCTCTGAATGTCACCACCATCGAATAGATTACGCTGTCGCTTCGTCACACTTCTTACAGTTCAAGGTCTCTCCGAGATGCTGTCTCCGGCCTTCCTCTGTCAGGACCCAGGGCCGATTCGTCATCGGTGGCTGGTGGCGCACATGCTGACCATGGCCACATTGTAGATCGGCCACCCAATCACCATATTCGTCCAGATGATAGCCGACAATCGGTTGCTTCATCCACGAACCTCCCTTACATCCTCGTCATCGATTACTTAGTGGTATGTTACACTCGGGCGAGCGAGCGCATGCTAACACGAAGAGAGGAGTACGCGTAATGAAGATCGGCTTCGTGGGGGTCGGACGGATGGGAGCCAACATGGCCCGCCGGTTGAGAGATCAACGGGAAACAATCGTGGCCGTTTACGATACGGACCACTCCAAGGCCACCGACCTTGCAACTGAGCTAGGCTGCGAAGCGGCTGCGATCCCTGCCCGCGTCGCAGAAGTCGCGGACATCATTTTCACTGTCGTATCCGATGACGCTGCGATGCGTCAGATCTTTTCAGCGACCGACAGAGAGAGTCTCCTCCGCCACGCCAAGGACCGGCTCTTCATCAACTCCGCCACCCTCTCGCCGGCTGTGCAGGTCGACGTCGAAGCCCTGGTGGCGCAGCGTGGAGGCCGGAGCCTCGAAGCCTGCATGGCCAGCAGCATCACGCAGGCGCGCCAAGGCACGCTCTACCTCATGTGCGGCGGGCGTCCGGATGTGTTCGCGTCGGCGAAGCCGCTCCTGGAAAAATTGAGCGCGCACCTCCGCTATATCGGATCGGCAGGAGAGGCCGCGAAGGTCAAAGCCCTCGTCAACATGGTGATGAACTGCAATACGGCCGCACTGGCAGAAGGGCTTGGACTCGCAGCAGCGCTCGGCCTCGACCTGACGATGTTGCGAAACATCTTCGCCCAAACGGGAGCCGCGTCGCGCGTGCTAGAGACGGACGGCGAGGATATGCAGAACCGCGCCCATGAATGCTACTTCTCGGCTGCCCATGCGGCCAAGGACTCGGGCATCGCCCTCGCGCTGGCGAAGACCGCTGGCCTTACCGTCCCGTTAGCTCAAGCAACCTACGATCAATACCAGCGACTGGTCGCACTCGGCAAAGGCCAACTGGACAAGTCCGC
Organism: uncultured Nitrospiraceae bacterium; assembly: GCA_963726635.1. Taxonomy (GTDB): domain Bacteria; phylum Nitrospirota; class Nitrospiria; order Nitrospirales; family Nitrospiraceae; genus Palsa-1315. Next base: position 22,220 of record CAVSCZ010000004.1, on the reverse strand, counting down.
CGTCTCTGATCTCACCTTCAAAGACCGGAGCTCCCATTAGCGCCAAGAAGGGCTTCAAGAAGGCGATGTGACGGACGCCATCGTAGTCGGGGTAACGAGGACGCACAGCTGGGGCAAGAGGAGAAGAATACAACGCAAGCGAACTGGCTTAGGAACGCCGTCTCAGAAGTGTTGCAGGCGAATACGCCCGTTTAATGGGGGGGATTACTTCTGGGCTGTGGGGGGGATCGCTGGTTGATTGATAACAACACGGCCACACTCTTGGCACCTCAAGTTGCTTCCGCCATCAGACCATTCAGGCTCGTTGTTGACAGACATCCCGCTGCCAGCAAAGATGTTCGTGGCGTCGATGGAAGTCATCGGCGCCGCATTGCCCATATACCGCACACTGGCAAACACACTAAGATCACTCACGGGGATCCGGTCCACCTGCACTGAACCATCACGATAGCTCGTCAAGAGCCAGGCGTCAGTCGCTGATGCTGTAACCGGCGATGCGCGGACCTGATAGCTCATTGAGTCTGTTGCAGATCCCATCCGTACCTCAGCTGTGTAATACTTCAACGCCCCTGTCATGGCAAATCCCAAGTCGGCAAAACTGGTCGTGTACGCCTCGTTTGATGCGTGATAGAGATACTCCAAGCGCTCGACTTCATGAACCACGATCTCTCCTTCAACAGTCTTTGCCTTGATCACAAATTGATTGTACGAGACGGTGGCCACTGAGACGAGAATCCCCAGGATGGCCACCACGGTCATCAACTCGATCAAGGTGAACCCGTCAGGGCTCTGCAGGCGGGGGTGCCGATACATCGTCATGACCGTCGCGGTTTGTGAGGTGGTCCGATCTCAAATCGGCCCAGCACAGCTTGAATACGATCCAACGCCTCCGTTGTAGTCTGTAGCTGGCGGAGCGCGTCTGATCCTCCCGCACCCTGAGCCAAAATGATTTTTACTGCGCCATCGACGGCTGCGCGAGCGCGAGACGATTCCTGCTGCATCGTCTCGACCCCCTGCCCAACTTGACTCCAGCCTTGGTTGAGCAGCTGAGCCAGGTCCGTCAACCGGTCTGCCTCCCGGAACTGGAGTCGATGCGACACCACTCCGGATGCCCAGGCTCTGGCGCTCTGCCCCAGACGCTCGAGCGCATCGGCAACGCGACGGGTCACCAGCAAGCTGAAGAGGATAGCCCCAAGGAAAAACACCGGGATGGCGACCCACACCGTGTCGCTCAGCAAGAGCAGCTGGCTCGCGGCGGCCTGACGATCCGTCAATGGTGCATCTGAAAGGAGCGTAATGGCAGGCAGGACATATGGCCCGCAGAAAGCCAGCACGAAGAACAGACAGGCATAGAGCGCCATACTCACAGCAATCTTGAACGTGTACGCCCTCTGCTCTTCTCGAGCCACCGCTGCGATGTGCTCAGAGTTCGAGTGGGGCACGTTCAACGCCACAGTTGTCATATCGTCCTCCTTGGGTCGCCCCCACCGAACCTACAGGTCATACGACTATCGTACTGTTCCTCATCAGATTAAAGCGTACCACCACCTCCTGAAACCTCAAACATTTTCTCGACTTGATCTCACCCGAATAGATCACCGATAGACAGACAATCTGCCGCCCCCACTACCCATTCCTTCGGCGCTCTGGAGTGCCCCGTTACCGCTTTTCAAAGGGAAGTTCTGGTCGATGGCTGGCGGGAAAGTAGGTCCACCGCTTCTGCTCGTTCTCGTCAAAGCTGCCGAGGAAAGTCACGTAGTGATCGAGGGTGCGGAACTCCGCGAGCGTGATCGTGCAGTGTAGAGGGTCGATGACGCGGGCGTCGAACTGGCCTACCACATAGAGCAAGCCCGCTCGCGTTAGATAGAGATTCCGTCGGCTCACATATCCTGTATTGGGGAACAGCTCAGCCTCGATTGAGCAGCCCCCAGGCCCTGCGAGCGTGAGTCGAAGATCGTGCCGGGAGAGGAATGGATGGGTGGCGACTCTGGTGATCGTCAGACGCACCTGATCTGCCGAGAATTCGACAGAGGCAGGCACCGGCACATCGTTATTGCAGGCCGTCAGAAGAACCAGGAGGAGGCTTACCAGCCCACTCCCAGAATAGGTCCGAATCACTTCGCTGTCGGAACTTTCGGCGCTGCACCAATCGCGTCTAGCCCTGCCTGAGCACAGGCATCGTCCAGGTGTGCACCAGGTGCCCCGCCAACGCCAATCCCTCCGACGACCTCACCGCCGATCTCGATCGGGAGACCTCCCCCCAGAATTAACACCTGATCGTTCATGTCGCGAAGAGCTTGCAGTGTCGGCACCTTGTTGATGAGCTCAGCCAACTCGGTCGTCGAACGACGGAGACTGGCCGCGGTATAGGCCTTTTTCCTGCTGCTTTCGACCGTATGAGGTCCGGCCCCATCGGCTCGAGTCATGCCGCGAAGCACGCCCGCTCGATCCACGACAGACACGCTTACCCGGTAGCCGTCTTTCTTGCAAGCGTCCAACGATGCCTGGATCGCCTTGCCGGCCATACCCATCGGCAAGACTGCCTCTTTCGGCAATTCATCAGAAGCCGGCACCGTATAAGGCATCAGCACCACAAACGCCGCCGCAATCATGAGCCGATACGCCACGGTCACAGAATGCCTATGATGAAGATAAGCGCATGCCATCGTTGTGTCTCCTGGTTAGAAAGGAAAGATGTACGGCAAGGAGCCTACGAAGGCGCGAAGGACCTGTCAAGAGGGAGACTTTGGACGGGGATTTAGGAAGTGGATGACGCGCTCGTCAGCTCCAGACCACGCGTTCTTGATTGAGGAGATAGTCGATGACTTCGATGCTATTACGCATCTGGATTTGCGCCTTTTCTGACATGGGGAGGACGGCACCGAGTAGCTTGCCTGATTCGACGTCGTCGAGCGACGGAATCCCGTCAAATTCAAGCTTTTCCAGCTCTTGTCGGTAACTTGCCACAGTCGCCTCCTGTTCTCTGACAATTGGATCAGCAATTCCCACGCCAGAGACCCATCACCTATCTTACTTACGGCGTACAAGTAGCATAGCACATGGAAATCCGTGCCCTGGGGGAAAGGCCTATCGTATTGATTGAAGGCTACTTTTCAGTCGATCGACGGGCAGCGGTTGAGGCAGGTGCAAGGGCGCCGAGGTATGGGAAATGACCGATCTTGAGAAGCGGCGTATCGAGACGCAAGCGAAAATCGTCATGTCCTGGGTCAACAAAGTACGGGTCACCGGTAATATCTGACTGGGCCTTGAGTTCCGGAGCCGGCTGGTTCGGGTTACCAGCCCGCAGATAATCACCATCCTGGTTGTAAAACGCATTGAAAGAGGTGCTGGTCTGGGTGGATGAGGCAATCACAAAACCCACTCGATTCAGCCCGACCACGTTGCCGGTCACGTCATTCTTGGATTGTCCGAGAAACGCCGCGCCGCCGCCATTCTTGACCAGGGTATTGCTTACGATCACTGCATGGGCGTGGCCGCTGACAACCACAGCCTCAAAGAGGCTCCGCGTAATCACATTCCGCTCCAACCGTACGCTGGACTTGCCGGCAATCGAGACGCCGTGATCGTTATCATGAATAAAATTCCCGATCAGGATTGCCTCTGAATCGGCAAACTGAGCCCCGGTCGTCTCGCTCCCCCCGATATCACAATCTTCTATCCGCACATCGTGGACCTGCTGACTGAACAACATGCCGTTAATTTTGAGCCGGCGGAGGACAAGCCCTTGTCCGTTGAAAAGGCCGACAGCATGGCCGCCATGATCATTGATGGTCATGTCGCTGATCTCGACGTCCGTCGCCCCATAGGGCCACTTGCCCACGTGGAGAGCGCCCACCACGACATCACGCCCCAGAATTGTCACCTGATCTACTCCTGCCCCGACTAACCTGATCTTCTCTTTACTATGAATAGTCACGTCCTGAGGATATTGGCCTGCCTTGACGAAGACGGTGTCGCCTTTCTTGGCGGCATCGACCGCTTCTTGAAGAGAAACGAAATCTCCTGTCCCGTCGAGCGCAACCACGATGGTTCGAGGGCCAAGTGGCGGCCCCTCGTCAGCCCACACCAGGCCGAAGCCCCAAAAGCCAATCACCGTGATCAGACACATAACCAGAAGCTTTTTCATGCAGAATCTCATACAGGCCTCCCCTGCTAGAAGTCAATCGGGGTTTGTTGTGAGGTGCGAGTTCGCATGCTATGCTCCGCACCGATGATTTTGGTCGGCCTCACAGGCGGTGTCGCCACCGGCAAGAGCACCGTCGCGAACATGTTCAAGCAATGCGGCGCAGCGGTGATCGATGCCGACCTGCTGGCGCGACAAGTCGTCCAACCGGGCAAACCGGCCTGGCGATAGATCGTCAAAACCTTCGGCAAGACCGTCCTCAATCCTGACCAGAGCCTCAATCGCCACGCGCTCGGAGCCATCGTCTTTCTCCATCCAGCGAAACGACGTGCGCTCGAAGCAATCGTTCACCCTCGTGTCGCGCGCGAACAAGCCAGGCTGACGAAACAAGCCGCACGAAAAGACCCTCATGCCGTGGTGATCTATGACGTCCCGCTACTCTTCGAAGCCGGCATTGACAAGCGTGTCGATCAAACCATCGTCGTCACCGCAGACCGAACAACCCAAGTTTCCCGTCTGAAGAAACGAAACCGCCTTTCCCGCGCCGAGGCCCTTCGACGCATTCATAGCCAAATACCATTGGCCAAAAAGATCCGACTAGCAGACCACGTATTAAATGGGACCCTTCCTCGTCCTTCTCTCCGCACACAAGTTGGCCAGTTATTCAAAAGCCTTCGCCTCCTCGCTTAACCCTCTGCCGTGCATTCCCGCCACCCCCTGTGTTAAGTTTTTGCTCATGCGAAACGTCGTAATCATCGGCTCGGGGCCGGCAGGACTCACTGCCGCGGTCTATGCGGCACGGGCGAATCTCTCGCCCCTGCTCATTGAAGGCTGGCAATCCGGCGGACAATTGACCACGACGACGGAAGTCGAGAACTATCCCGGCTTTGCCAAGGGCATCATGGGCCCGGACTTGATGAAAGAAATGCGGGCGCAAGCAGAACGATTCGGGACGGAGTTCCTGACCGGCGATGTCACGGCCGTAGAGCTCACACAACGTCCGTTCACGCTCACGATCGACGGCGAACAAAGAGTGCAAACCAAGACCCTCATCATTGCGACTGGCGCGTCGGCCATTCAGATCGGGTTGAAAAACGAGGCGCGCCTCACGGGGCACGGCGTCTCAACCTGTGCGACCTGCGACGGGTTTTTCTTTAAAGGGAAGGAACTGATTGTCGTCGGCGGCGGCGACAGTGCGATGGAGGAAGCCACGTTCCTCACCAAGTTCGCCAACAGGGTCACTGTGGTCCACCGCCGAGACAAACTTCGCGCGTCGAAAATTCTCCAGGATCGCGCGATGAAGAACGAAAAGATTTCCTTTCTTTGGAACTCCACCGTCGAAGACATTTTGGGGAACGACCTGGTGACAGGCGTGCGAGTGAAGAATCTCGTGACCGGCAAGGTCACAGAGGTGCCTTGCGCCGGTGTTTTCGTCGCAATTGGGCATCGCCCCAACACCAACCTATTTAGCGGCCAATTAGACATGGATGCCAAGGGCTACATCCGTACGACACAGGGAACCGCCACGAACGTGCCGGGCGTCTTCGCCTCCGGTGATGTGCAGGATTCGGTATATCGTCAGGCAGTCACTGCAGCAGGCTCAGGATGTATGGCCGCCATCGATGCAGAACGTTTCTTGGAATTGCATACTCACAGTTTATGAAGGCACCAGGGATGCTCAATATGGTCGTCCAACAAGGCCGCAGGCGAGACACATACCGGAGGCGTACCCTCGGGCTGACCGTTGAGGATTTTGTCGAGCCGAGAACGAAGCTCGAGGAACGGCGCGTCTCGGCGCGCCGAGGCTGGCCGGGTGAGAAGCCTCCCATTCTCAGTATCCTGCTAGATAAACCATGCGCTGCGCCATCGTCCATTACCACGAACTCGCCCTCAAAGGCCGCAACCGGGAATATTTCGAGGAGCGGCTCGTGCGCAATATTCAATGGATGCTGAGAGACCTCGGCGTCAGACGCGTCGAGAATCTTCGCAGCCGGATTCGCGTGGTCCTACCCGACACGGTTCCGGATGAGGCCGTCATACAACGGCTCACACGAGTCTTCGGGATCGCCAATTTTTCGCTGGCCCATGGGCTGCCGCTCGATCTGGCCCATCCAGACCTGGGAGCGCTCAGCAAGGCGGTCATCGAGGCGCTCCGATCGGAATCTTTTTCTACATTTCGCGTATCGGCAAAACGAGCCGACAAACGCCTGACTCTGACCTCCATGGAAGTCGCCCGGGACATCGGCACTGCCGTCTGTAAAGGGACCGGCAAAAAAGTCAGCCTGAAAGATCCCGACCTCACGGTCTATCTCGAACTGCTCTCCAAAGAAGTCTACTACGCGATCCATAAGATTCAGGGAGCTGGCGGGATGCCGGTGGGCGTCAGCGGGAAAGTCGCCTGCCTGATCTCCGGGGGGATCGATTCGCCTGTCGCGGCCTATCGCATGATGAAGCGCGGATGCCGGGCCCTCTTCGTCCACTTCTCCGGCCGGCCGCTCGTGAGCCGTGCCTCGGAAGAGAAAGTTCGCGAACTCGTGCAGATCCTCACGGCCCATCAATACACATCGAAGCTCTACGTCATCCCATTCGGGGAGATTCAACGTGACATTGTGGCGAACGCGCCGGCCCCATATCGCGTGGTGCTCTACCGACGCGTCATGGTCCGCATCGCGCAGGAATTAGCCAAACGCGAGCAATGCTGGGGACTCGTCACGGGCGACAGTTTGGGGCAAGTGGCCTCGCAGACGCCTGAGAACCTGACGGTCATCGAAGAGGCGGCAGAGTTGCCGCTCCTGCGCCCGCTCATCGGCATGGACAAGTTGGAGATCACCGACCAGGCTCAGCGCATCGGCACCTTCGCCATATCGATCGAACCTGATCAAGACTGCTGCTCACTCTTCACCCCGCCGCACCCCAGCACGAAAACCAGACTCGATGACATTCTCAAGGTCGAGCGGATGTTCGATATTGAGGCGCTGGTGAAACAGGGCCTCGAGAAGGCTGAGCTGTCCCAATTCACCTTTCCTCAGTAGGCTAGGGTTTCACTCATCGCCCCGGCTGCAATTCTTGCTGCGTCACCACGAGCGCCTTTTCCTTGAGGATTCGAAAATGCGATTCCAGATCTCGCCGCGTCGCAACAGCGACAAGCCAGTCCGGCATCAACGAATCGACCTCGACGACGAGTTCGAAGTCGGCACGGGTCTGGGCGCCATCATTGACCGATGTCAATTTCCACCGGCGATGATAGCGTTTGAAATCTCCGCCTTTGAGATCGGCCACCAACTCTCCGTTTGGCAACATCCTCGATTCAGTCACCAGCCGTCGCTCCCCCGGCATCAACGCATGCTCAATCCGTAGATCCGTTGTGGCGACCCCATTCTGAATCGTCACATCCACCACCCTCATTTGTACTTCAAAGAGTTCAGGCCAATGAGTGTAGTCCGTGAGGATTGCCTGTATCACCGATACAGGCGCGGGAAAGAAAATGGTGGCCGTCGCCCGCACGCCGCCGGTGGGTTCAGTACGAACATCCAGGACGACCGGCTCAGCCGCACAACTCCACCCGGACCAGCCGAGCAAGAGACATCCGACGATCATCGCGCGCCACAACATGCCGCAATTATATAGACCCATTCAGAACCAGGCGAGTAAAAGTGCGCCGAAACTCGATTGACGTGTCCAAACACCTCTGTGCTAGGATGCGGCATGATGAAACACTGGTCCTTCCTGTTACTCATGCTCATCGGCCTGTGGAACCTTCCAGAAGGGGTTCGGGCGCAAACTCTCTCCGAATCGACGGCCACCACGGAACAGTCTTGCAGTTTCGGCATGGCGAAGGGAGAGGCCTCGCAGAGCTGTCATGTCCCCGTTCCCCACAGGCTGCCTCGTGGCCAATAGCCCCGATACCGACAAACCCTGGACCACCATCTCCAAGGGCGGAAAAACCTTCTGCCGATTTGACGACAAAGCCACAGACTGGAAAACCAAGATCACCGGCTCCTGCGGCCGCTGCAAATCCGATCATTGTTCAGTCCAGTTTATTGTCCGCTTCGACTGTTCCCAACAATCGCACTAGCATGTCCCTCGCTGAGACGATCAAAGCCGAAGCCCGAGCCCTGGGTTTCGACTCTGTCGGCATCAGCCGAGTCACCGATAGCGGTGAGCCATCAGCTGGAAGCCCTCCTTCCCTACCCCCTTATCCCGTTCCCGCTTTACCCCATCTCTTATTCAGCCGTCTCGCGGAATGGCTCCGACGAAGCTACCACGGCACGATGGCCTGGATGACTCGCGACCCCTCTCGACGAAGCGATCCGCAACTGGTCTTGCCCGGATGCCGATCGATGGTATCGGTCGGCATGAACTACTACACGGACAATCGCGCGAACGAGCAGCCTGGAATGGGACGCATTGCCCGTTACGCCTGGGGAAAGGATTACCATACGGTGATGAGCCAGCGACTTTCGCAACTCGAAGCGAAGATCGCAGCCCTGGCGCCAGGCGTGACCACACGGGTCTACGTCGATACCGGCCCGATCATGGAAAAGGCCTGGGCGCAGCAGGCAGGCCTCGGCTGGATCGGGAAACATTCCAATCTCGTATCGACCGAATGTGGCTCCTGGCTCCTGCTAGGAGAAATTCTGACGACCCTGGATCTGGAGCCTGATGAACCGGCCACAGATCTCTGCGGAAGCTGTACCCTCTGTATTCAGGCTTGTCCGACCGGCGCCATCGTCGAACCCTATGTCGTCGATGCCCGGCTCTGTATCTCCTATCTGACCATCGAACTTCGCGGAAGCCGGGAGACCATCCCAAACGAACTCGCATCTCAGATGGGCAACCACATCTTCGGCTGCGACGATTGCCTGGACGTCTGTCCGTTTAATCTTCGATCAGACGCGACGAGTGAACCAGCCTTCGCCCCCACCCCCCTGACCCTCGCCCCCAGCCTGCAGGCTCTGGCTCAGATCAGCGAGGAGACTTTTGCAGCCACGTTCAAAGAGAGTCCCCTCAAGCGAGCCAAACGGAGCGGCCTCCTTCGCAACGTAGCGATTGCACAGGCGAACCACCGGCGGCAGACAGGGGGCCGGATCTCATAAATAGCCCATGCCTCTTTTTTCTTCTTGGAAAGAGGAGTAGGCTGTTTCCAGTACTTAGCAGGAGAAGGAACGCCCTATGCATACTCCGATCTTGCTGCTCATCTCGGCCGATGCCAACGCCAAACCGTTGCTCGAACAAGCCCTCGACCGCCACCGCGCCACCATCCTTCCTGCTGCAACAACCGAAGAGGGTCTGCGCATCCTGAAAGACCAATCAGACCTCGCACTCGTCGTATGTGACGAGAGCCAAGGACGGATTACGAGCCAGGTGGTCCTCTCTCAGGCCGGACGCACTCCTTACAACCTCCCCGTTATCGTCCTCGGAACAGACGGATCAGCAAAAGCCGCGGTCGAAGCGTTACATTGTGGTGCCGCAGACTACCTCGCACAACCGGTCACAGCGAAGGATCTCCAGACCGCCATCCATAGGACCCATGTCTTCGAAACGCCGGAGCCCTCACCAGGGGAAGAGCATTCCTCAGCGTTCGATCAGATCATCAGCCGGTCACCTCAAATGAAATTGCTGAAACATCTAGCAGCCGAAGTCGCCCAAACTGATGCGACGACCATTCTCATCACCGGCGATAGCGGCACCGGCAAAGAACTCTTTGCCCATGCGATCCATGCGGCCAGCCTCCGGTCCAAAGGCCCCTTCGTGGCGCTCAATTGTGCCGGCATTCCCGAGCACCTCCTCGAATCGGAATTGTTCGGCTATCAGCGCGGCGCCTTTACCGATGCGAAGCAGACCAAACCGGGACGATTCCAACTCGCGGAGGGTGGAACACTGTTTCTGGACGAAATCGGTATGATGAGTCCTTCCGCGCAGGCGAAGCTCTTACGCGTCCTGGAGAGTCGCCAGGTCGATCCGCTGGGCGACACGCGCAGCATCCACGTCAACATCCGCGTGATCGCTGCCACGAACGAAGATTTGCCGGCTCAGATTAAAGCAGGGCGATTCCGCCTGGACCTCTACTATCGACTGAACGTGTACCAACTGCGCATCCCACCGCTCCGCGAACGACCCGAAGATATCGAGCCGATTCTGACGTCGTTCCTGGAGGTCGCCCGCCGCGATCGCGGCTGTCGCATCAAGGGCATCACCCCGACCGCGCTGACCATCTTGCAAAACCACGACTGGCCCGGCAACGTACGGGAGCTGCACAACGTGGTCGAAGGGCTCACCATTACCTGCAAGGACGAGATGATCCAGCCAGACCATCTCCCAGCCTTCGTGCGGGGCTCTGGATCAGCCGGATCGAACGGAGAGATCGGAAAGACATCACTCCTCGCCTTCGGTCTCTCAGTTCAGGATATGGAAAAGAAAATGTTAGAAGAGGCGCTGCAGCGCACAGGTGGCAATATTTCCGAAGCAAGCCGGCTCCTCAAGATCACCCGCAATACACTCCGGTACCGCATGGCGAAGTACCACCTCTAGCAGGCTGTTGAAAACGTCCGCCAGCTTCGTTCTCAGCTCGCAAGAATCCTCAACGTACCCCTGAGGGTACGCCTCCGGTTCTTGCTCCGCCTGCGGCCTTGCTGGACAGCCTTTTTGAACAGCCTGCCCATGAAAATACTGAAACAAGAAGGGAAGGGTACCCTGGATGGTCCCTTTCGCTCGCAGAATGCGCACAATAAGAATGTGCTCGTTCGACGCGCGCACTCGAGGATCGACCAGGCTACCCTGTAAGGAGACGTAGGGGAATGGGAAGATGCGCGCGGTGAGGGACCAATCCAGGCTACCCTTAAGGGAGCAAGTGGAAGAGGGGAACACTCATGAGGGTCATCGCTTGACTTGATACCCGGTATTCGGCGAATTTCCCTAGAGCCATCCGAGATCAGATACAAAGTCAAGAAATGCCCATTGAAATTCACCGCGCCTCATCTCTCAAAAAATGGCGGAGGGGGCGAGATTTGAAAACCCCGAAGCCCTAGAGACTATAGGTCCCGATCTCACCTAATCGTTTCAATCTCAATCACTTCCAAAGGAGTCAGCGGCAGGGGAGCAACCGATCAAACCTGGTCGGACACGATAGTTCTGCCACAGTTTAGCCACAGCCGCACCCAAAAAAGGGTGGGTAAAAAACTCTAGAAGCGATCCCTTGGTACCACCTCGATTTTAATGGGAGATACGCGTATCCTTCCGACGGTTCAATAAGAAATCTCTTTGACCTAAAAGTGTAAAAACGAATTCGCGACTGATGAGCGCGGAAGTGAACCATAGAAAGAACGCAAAGCGCATGAGAAAGGCGGCTGTGCTTTGGACCGGCGGTAAAGACAGTTGTCTTGCATTACATCGAGCATACGACAAGGGCATTGCGATCGCCTGTTTGGCAACCTTTGTCCCTGAAGATCGTCGAGAATTTGAAGCGCATCCTACTGCAGAGACAAGAAGGCAAGCCAACGCGATGAATTTAGATCTGCATTTTATTTCCGTCCATGAACCTTATCGTGACAGCTATATTAGGGGACTCACTTGGCTACAGGGTTTGGGGATCACCACCGTTATTACTGGAGACATTAACTATGTTGAGGGACACCCAAACTGGATTGAGGAGTGTTGTAATGGACTCGATCTTGAAGTGATTCGACCCCTTTGGCAGGAATCGCGTCACATGCTGATGGAAGAATTGATCACTCGGGGTATCCAAGCAAGGATCACCTGGATTAATCATCCCAGTATTCCTCTGTCATGGAAAGGGCGGGTCATTGACACCGCGTGTTTAACAGAGCTTAAACGTCTTTCCATGAAGGCCGGAATTGATCTGTGTGGGGAAAATGGTGAGTATCATACCATGGTCGATTTTGCTCCACTGTTTGGGGGGCGAACCTAGGGTTCTCACCTGAAGTCAATATAGGCCTGTCCAAAATCAGTTGTTTGCGGCCCTTTTTTGTGAGTGTATAAAACTACCTCAAGACAGGAGTTGAAGTTTCCTTTCCGAAAAGGTTTTTGACCTCATCAGGAATCTCTTCAGATTCACCCCTGTATTGGAATAGATGCTTTCCCCCTTATCGTAAGTGGCCTCTTCCTCAAGAAAACCATCCATAACGCGCGTCTTTCCTGAACTCATCTTCGTACACAGATCTTGCTGCTTAATGAGGTCAAGTGGTTGGTGGAACGATGACCAAGCGCATTGAGAAGGCAGACAATTAAAATTTCAACGCAGGAGGAACCAATGCCACGTTCACTGTGGTTTATCGCAGCTTTTGCCATTCTTCTGGCCGGGTGTAGCTCATCTGGAACACTCGGTATCGTGACAAAGAGCTCTGCCGAACCCGGTGCCTTGCTTAAATCAGGCAGGCACATTTAAAGAACTTGGCCCAGCCGAGGGACAAGCTTGCCGCCACTTTGTTCTGGCGATCATTCCTTGGGGAGAAGGCGACTTTGCCCATGCCGTGGATTTGGCTTTGGAACAAAGAGGTGGGGATGCGCTACTGAATGTGAGTGTAGAGACCAGCCTGTACGGCTTTGTTCCCATTTACAACATCTATTCGTTTACCTGTACAACTGTAAAAGGGATCGCGATCAAGTTTGAGTGATTAAAAGACGCTCGCCCCCGCGACTAGGAGCCTATCGGGTTTTGCGCTAACCTTGGCTGGATTGGGCCTGAGTGAGTCTGAGTAGGCTGCAGGGTGGCGGTGAAAACGCCTTCCTAAACCGCAGGTCGCGCAGTAAGCCACTAGAACAACCCCTTGAATTTCGAAACGGAGAAGGTGAACCAACGACGGTTAGATCGCCTGCTCTTTCTGTTCCTTCCAAGCTCGCTCGTTCTTTCTTCAGGGATGGGGGCTGATTGATCTTCCACTGCGCGCGTCCAACGAGGGCCTTCGGAGGCCGCGCGTTGCGCGAGCAAAGAAGATCATCAGGCTCCATCCCCTCTTCATCCACCCATCGTGAGCACCACGCGGAATCGTGCCTTGCCGCTTATCATACGATCGTAGGCGGCAGCCGCTTGTTCGAGCGGGAAGGTCTCGACCATGGGCCGAATGCCGGTCAGCGCACAAAAGTTCAGCGTGTCTTCCGAATCTTTGGACGTTCCTGATGGCCAGCCTTGAATCGACCGGCGAGCGCCGATGAGTTGAATGGGCGTGACCGTAATGGGGTCGGCTGATGCGCCCACTACCAGCAGTTTGCCACCGACACCGAGTCCATCGATCAGCTCCGACATCGATTTACTGTTCGGAGCAGTAGCCAGAATGACCGAGGCGCCACCCATCTTGGTCAATTCGATAGCCGCGTTGGTCTTCTCGGTGTCGAGGTAACGAGCGGCGCCCAACTTCAGCGCCAAGGTTTCCTTGTCCTGCCCACGGCCTATTGCCACAGTGCGATAGCCCATCCTGCTGGCAAACTGAATGCCGAGATGTCCCAGTCCGCCCAGACCCTGCACCGCCACCAGATCGCCCGCCTTCGCTCCGCTGTGGCGCAAACTGTTGAAGGTCGTGACGCCTGCGCAAAGGATCGGCGCCGCCTCCACGGGCGAGAGAGCGTCCGGAATAGCAGCCACGGCTTCGCTCCTGGCAATCATGTATTGGGCATAGCCACCGTCTTCCTTGAATCCCGTGACCTGAAAATACTGACAGCCCATGAAATCCCCACGCCGACAGGAGACGCATTGTCCGCAATGTCCGCCGTGCCACCCCACGCCGACTCGTTGGCCCTTCTTCCAAATCGTCACGCCCGGTCCAACGGCATCGATCACACCGGCGACCTCGTGTCCCGTCACTCGTGGGTATTGCAGACCTGGCCAGTGCCCTTCCTTCACAACGAGGTCACTATGACAGACGCCGCAAGCCTCTACCTTGATGCGGACAGTGTGAGGCCCCGGTTCCGGCATCTGACGTTTCACTGTTTCGAACGCACCGCCTGGACCGCTCACTTGCACTGCAGTCATCTGGAGCATCACGAACTCCTTGGGTTAAATTGCATATGAATAAGGGAAGCCTAATCCACTCAGAGCGTTGAGGGCAAATTGGCTGAAGGCCAAGACGCGTCGGTGTAATGCTCACGATGGGTGGCGAATGGTCGTTGACGAGGAGCAAACGGGATGCATCCGATATATAATGTGGGGGATTCCTGCTAGGTGCCGAGGTCTTACGAACCAAATGCGCTTATGAAATCGAAGACACCCGTTCCCCTCGTCCTCTCCGATTACGAGATCTCGCCTGAACAAGGGTTTCTCCCCCGAGACCCTCAAGAACACTTGCCTGACTGCTCCACCGTGAATCACCTCGGGCACGAGCTGCCGAAATTGCTCAGCGCTCGAATGGTCCGGCGATTCATCGACGAGCAGCACACGCTGCTTCCCTCCGTTCCTCCCACATGGCGTCTAGAGGACTATCGGGCCTCGATGCGCATTCTCTCGTTTGCCGGCCATGCCTATGTGTGGGAAGTGCCGGACCAGCCGGCCAATACCTTGCCGCCCCAACTGGCTCAGCCTTGGCACCAGATCGCCAAGCACCTCGGCCGACCGCCGGTGCTTTCCTACGCCTCCTATGCCCTCGACAATTGGCGGCGACTCGATCCCGCCAAGCCCATTCGGCTCGACAATATTGTCTTGCTCCAGAATTTTCTCGGCGGTCTCGACGAAGAGTGGTTTGTCGTGATTCACATCCAGATCGAGCGGGAAGCAGGGCCCGGGATCGCTGGACTTGCACGGGCGCTGAATGGCGCCGTCGCGGACAAGGAGGATGAGGCGTTGCTCGGGCTTGCATCGTTGGCACAGGCTCAAGAAATGATGCGCGACACATTGCTCAGGATGAAAGAACGTTGCGATCCCTACGTCTATTACACCCGCGTGCGGCCCTACATCCACGGCTGGAAAAATAACCCTGCGCTCCCCAACGGTCTCGGGTACGAAGGGGTCGCGGCTTACGAGGGACTCCCGCAACAATTCCGCGGCGAGACCGGCGCCCAAAGTTCCATTGTGCCATGCCTCGATGCCGGGCTGGGAATCGCCCATGCGCCGGATCCGTTAACCGTGTACCTGCAAGAGATGCGCGACTACATGCCTCCGCGCCACCGGACATTCTTACATACATTGGAGGAGACCAAGGACAATCGGGGCCGCCCGGTGCTCTCCGGCTATGTCCGCGATCGCAAGCTCAGCCGTCCCGATCTCTGGACTGCCTACTGCACCTGCGTCGATCTGCTCGCGCAGTTTCGCGACATTCACATCGGCTATGCCGATAGTTACATTCACCGACAACATCAGTCCCACGCCAGCAATCCCACTGCCGTCGGAACAGGCGGGACGCCGTTCATGCCATATCTCCAAAAACATCTGGATGAAACGAAGCAGGCGATCGTCGAGTAGCGCGACGTATTGAGCGACCATCGCTCTTCAATCTTCTCCCTTGAGGGCGGGGTAGATGGTCTCCCGTTGCGCGCGTCGAACGAGCACATTCTTATCGTGCGCGTTCTGCGAGCAAGAAGGACATCTGGCCGCTCCCACTCTTCTTTAGCGCAACGTCACGATCGTCACGCCATCCCCGCCTTCAGCTCGATCACCTGGGCGGGTACCGGCGACATAGGGGGAGTCCTTCAAATACTCTCGCAAGGTGGCTTTCAGTTTCCCCGTACCATGGCCATGAATGATGCGCAGAAACGGCACGGCAGCCAAGGTCGCGCGATCCAGCGCCGCAACGACGTGATCCAATGCCTCGTCCGCCGCCTTCCCTCGAACATCCACGACCGTCTGTTCATCGAGCCCCAGCCCTCCGCCTGACGTGAACCGGCGGGGACTCGATGATGGTGTCGGCTTCGACAGTGCTACCTGCCCTCGTGCGAGGCCAGCAAGATTCGCGACTGTGGCAAGCACTTCCCCCTCCCCGACCTTCACCCTCACGCGTTTCTTCCCCTGCGGTGATTCGAGTAATGTGCCGGTCATCCCGAGGCCGCTGATCTCGACCTGATCCCCTACCCCTAAATGCTCAATCAGAATCTGTGTACCGGCCGGGGCCAATTCGGCTCTCGTCTGCGCCTCAAGCTCGAACAATCGTTGCTTCGCCGCCTTGGCTTTGATCAACTTCTGCTCGCCCTTGACCGCATCAACCGTGGCTTGCACTTCAGCCCTCGCACGACTGAACTGCTCACTGAGTTTTCGTTTGAGGCCCTTCTGCGCTTCCCGTTCGGTCTCTTCCAGGTGGGCCAGCTGTGCCTTCGCTCGTTGTTCGGCCTGTTCCGCTTCCCGTCTGGCCTCGACAGCGCACGCCAGATCGTTGGCCAACTTCCGTTGCGTGGCTTGCAGATCGTGCAACATCGTTTCCATCGCCCGCTCGTCTTTCTGGAGCTTCAACCTCGCCTCATTCAGCAAGGCCCGGTCCATCCCTAAGCGGCCGGCAATCTCCAGCGCGGACGACCCTCCGGGTACCCCCATGAAGAGCCGATAGGTCGGCGAGAGCGTCGCGACGTCAAATTCGACCGCGGCATTTGCGAATCCTGGCATCGTGTGGGCCAAGGCCTTCAGCGACCCATAGTGCGTGGTCGCGACAACTTTCATCCCCAGCGTTGCCAGCCGACAGAGCAAGGCTTCGGCCAGCGCCGCTCCTTCTGTCGGATCGGTCGAGGTTACCGGTTCATCGAGGAGGACTAACCATTGCCGCTGGTCGGCATGTTCGTCAACTCTGTGCTGACGGTTCGTTTCATCGAGCAACTGAATCATCTGTGTCATGTGCGCCGAAAAGCTGGACAAATCGCGGGCCAAGTCTTGGGCGTCGCCGATATCGGCATAGACGTCGGAAAAGAACGCCATTTCGGATTCCACGTCACAGGGCAAGTGCAATCCGGCCCGGACCATCAGAGCAAAGAGACCGACGATCTTGAGGGTCACGGTCTTCCCGCCGGTATTGGGACCGGAGATGATGAGCACTTGGATCGATTCATCCAAGAGAATATCGTTGGCCACCACCTCCCCTTTCGACAACACGAGCAGGGGATGCCTGGCCTGCCGCAGCCGTATGCGCCCTTCATCGTTGAGCCCGACAGGATGCGCCTTCAGTTGCCGGCCAAACGATGCCCGCGCCGCAATACCGTCGAGCTCGGCCAACGCCTCAAGCCCCGCCAGCACGATCTCGGCTTGCGTTGCAACGAGGGCAGACAACTCTCGAAGGATGCGGCGCACTTCCCGTTCGGTCTCAAGATCCGCCACTTTGATCGAATTGTTCAGTTCGACCAACTCGCGTGGTTCGAGAAACACCGTGGCCCCACTGGACGAAACGTCATGCACAATCCCCGGCACCCGTCCCCGCATGTCGGCTTTCACTGGAATGACATACCGACCTTCTCGCTGGGCGAAATACTGCTCCTGTAGGATGTCCTCATAGCGACGCGAGTGGAGGATTTGATCCACCTGACGCCGCATCTGCTGCTTGAGCGATTGAGCCTGATGGGTCAGGCGCCGGAGTTCCGGTGTCGCCGACTCCTTGACCGAGCCATCCGGGTGGATCGCCGCATCCAACGCAGCGCGTACTGGTCGTAATCCCCCGATTGATTGCAGGGCGTGCGCGACGGATGCCAGCACGGGAGCCTCGTTCTGATGCCGCCCCACAAAACGGCTGCTCTCCTCCAACAACCCCAGCACCATCGCGCAATCGCGGAGCTCCTGGATCTCCAACGCCGCGCCTTTCTTCGCCCTGGCGAGCTGGTCCCGAATATCCGGAAATGCCAAGCTCGGCAGGCCCTCGCCGGCGTCTTGCAGTTGTCCCATCTCCGTCGTTTCCTGTTGGCGCCGTTGCGCATCGTGCAGATGGGTCGCCAATTCGAGGGCACGACAGCGCGCTGCCCCCATCGTCGAACGGGCATGCCCGGCAAGGGCCTCGAGCAGCCTGGGCCACTCCAACACCATCGTTGTCTTTTCGAATAGATTCACCGCTACCTCACGGAAAAACGTCTCGCGCTGGAATCGACGAACTCTAACGAACCCAGCGAAAGAGACGCAAGGCACAGATACATGGGCCTCGCACCAATTCTGTACGCGCCCGATTCAAGTGGCATCGAAACTTCTGTGATCCGGCGCGGGGTTACCGCCTTCGTATGGCTTGACAAGGCTAACTTGGCGCCGATACTATCGGCGTCATGTTGGCCGGTAATGGAACCGGCCTTTTTTCTTGAGGAACCACTCGTCATGGCAATTCGAATCGGCATCAATGGATTTGGACGAATCGGACGGAATGTCCTGCGGGCATCACTCGGTGATCCCGACCTACACTTTGTCGCAATTAACGATCTCACAGATGCGAAGACACTTGCCTATCTCTTGAAGTATGACTCGGTGCACGGGACGTTACAGGGGAGCGTCGAGGCCAAAGACGACCAGATCATCGTCGACGGCAAGCCCATCAAGGTGCTTGCGATGAAGGATCCGAAGGAGCTTCCCTGGAAGGATCTGGAGGTCGACGTCGTCATCGAATCGACCGGGCGCTTTACCGACCGCGAAGGCGCGGGGAAGCACCTCTCTGCCGGAGCCAAGCACGTCATTATTTCCGCGCCGGCGAAGGACCCGGATGTCACCATCGTGCTGGGCGTCAACGACGAGACCTACGACCCGAAACTGCACCACATCATCTCCAACGCCTCCTGCACGACCAATTGTCTGGCTCCCGTTGCAAAAGTTCTGTTGGATAATTTCGGCATCAAGCACGGCTCCATGACCACGATCCACTCCTACACCAACGACCAACAGTTACTCGATCTGCCCCACAAAGACCTGCGGCGCGGGCGTGCGGCCGGCATGTCGATGATCCCGACCAGCACCGGCGCGGCAAAGGCGCTGCATTTGGTACTGCCTCAGCTCAAGGGCAAGATAGACGGCCTCGCCATCCGCGTCCCCACGCCGAATGTCTCGCTGGTGGATCTGACCGTCGAAACCGAAAAAGACTGTGACCTCGCCTCCGTCAACGCCGCTTTCCGGAAAGCGGCGGGCGGCCCCATGAAAGACATTTTGCACTATTCTGAAGACCCGATCGTCTCGATCGACCAGAAGGGCGATCCTCATTCGGCCACACTCGATGCCCCGCTCACGATGGTGATCGACAAGCGGCTCGTCAAGGTAACGGCCTGGTACGACAACGAGTGGGGCTATTCATGCCGGGTTCGAGATCTGATCAAGATGATCGCGGCAAAAACGACAACGCACTGAGCTCTGCGAGGCGATGCCTGCCTCAGCCCGATTCTTTTTTACCCTGACCCCCATTCCTGGAAAGACCGACCTGACGGGGCCGCCATGAATCTGCGAAAACAAACGATCGACGACGTCGTGCTGCATGACAAGCGCGTCATCATCCGGGCCGATTTCAACGTCCCATTGGACGATTCGCACCAAATCACCGACGACACCCGTATTCGCTCGACCCTGCCGACCATCAATCGAGCCGTCGACGACGGCGCCAAGGTGATCCTCTGTTCGCACCTGGGCCGACCGAACGGAAAATTCGACCCCAAGTACAGTCTGGCCCCGGTGGCAAAACGCCTGGGACGGCTCATGGGCAAAGACATTCTGTTTGCACCCGATTGCATAGGGCCGGCGGTGGAACAGCTCGTCGCCAAGATGAAGTCGGGCGACGTCTTGCTCCTCGAAAACCTCCGATTCCATAAGGGTGAAGAGGAAAACGACGACGCCTTTTCGAAAGCGCTGGCGGCCCTCGGCGATGTCTATATCAACGACGCGTTCGGTGCCGCACACCGGGCCCACGCTTCCACCGTCGGCATCACCAAATTCATCCCCGCCTCGGCCGCTGGCTTCCTCCTCAAGAAAGAAATCGAATACCTCGAGGGAGCCGTCGAAAACCCCGTTCGGCCTTTTGTCGCCATTCTCGGCGGTGCAAAAGTGTCAGGAAAGATCGGCGTCATCGAGAATTTGGGCAAGCGCGTCGACAAAGTCATTATCGGCGGCGGCATGGCCTTTACCTTCTTAAAGGCGAAGGGGCTGGAAATCGGCAACTCCCTGGTCGAAAACGACATGTTGGAATTCGCCAAAGGCATTGAGGACCATGCCCTCTCCCGCGGCGTAAAATTCTATCTGCCGGTCGATTGTGTCGTCGCGGCCAGCCGCGAGCCTGGGGCGGAATCGAAAATCGTCCCGGTCCAGGAAATTCCGAAAGGGTGGTACGCCCTCGACATTGGCCCGGCCTCCGTAAAACTATTCAACGAAGCAGTCCAGAACGCGAAAACGATTCTGTGGAACGGACCGATGGGCGTCTTTGAAATTGATGCCTATGCGCGAGGGACGCTCGCGATGGCTCACGCGATTGCGGATGCCTACGCCCTGACGATCGTCGGCGGAGGCGAAACGGCTCTGGCCGTGCATCGAGCCGGCGAATCAGAGAATATGTCGTTCATCTCGACCGGCGGCGGCGCCGCGTTGGAATTGCTCGAAGGCAAACAACTCCCGGGCTTGACCGCCCTCCCGGATCGGGTCATGTAATCGCCTCGTCACTGAGTTCACACCCTCTACCACCATCGAGAGACCTGTGCGCAGACCCTTCATCGTCGGCAACTGGAAGATGAACAAGACGGCCTCGGAGGCCGCGGCCTTCATTCGCGACCTCCGCGAACGGCTACCTGCATCCCCCAATGCCGACGTGGTCCTTGCGCCGCCATTTACGGCCCTCGAATCGGTCCGCAGCGCCTTAGGTCCCTCTTCCTGGATCAGCCTCGGCGCACAGAATGTCCATTGGGAAGCGCAGGGGGCCTTCACTGGAGAAGTGTCGGCTCCGATGTTGCGCGATCTTGGCTGCCGTTATGTGATCGTCGGCCATTCTGAACGCCGCACGCTCTTCTGCGAACGAGATGAGGATATTCGGAAGAAAGTCCGGGCAGCATTGAAGCACGGGCTCTCTCCGATCCTGTGTGTGGGAGAGTCCCTGGCCGAACGTGAGGCCGGCCAAACGGAATCGGTCGTCACCACTCAGCTCACCGGCAGCCTGGCAGGGTTGACCACAGAGAATCTTGCGACAGTCACGATCGCCTACGAACCGGTTTGGGCCATTGGCACGGGACGAGCCGCTACCACGGAGCAGGCTGTGGCCGTGCATCGCTCGATCCGCTTGTTCGTGGAGACCGGCTGGGATAGCCAAACGGCATCGACCATCAGAATCCTGTACGGCGGAAGCGTCACGCCTCAGAACATCGAGTCGCTCCTCGCCTCGGACGCGATCGACGGGGCATTGGTAGGTGGGGCTTGTCTCAATCCCGACTCGTTTGCTACAATCGTCCGGATTGCTCAGACACAGCGTCCCTAACCGATCGGAGTGCCATGTATACTTTTCTCGTCGTCATTCATGTGTTGATCTGTTTTCTCATGATCGGCGCGATCCTCTTGCAGTCAGGGAAGGGCGCTGAAATCGGCGCGTCATTCGGAGGCTCCAGTCAGACCGTCTTCGGTAGCCGTGGCCCTGCCAACTTCTTGAGCAAATTCACCGTCGTTGTCGCTGCTGTCTTCATGTTGACCTCGCTCAGCCTGGCTATGCTGGCCAAAGAACGGACGTTTTCCTCCACGGTCATCGATCTCAAGAAGAAAGCGAACTCTCAGACCGCCCCTGAAACCCCGGCCGCTACGCCGACAGCCCCAGCCGCTGAGAGCCATGCTCCTACCGACTCTTCCACCAGCGGACACTAGCAGGACGCTGAAAAAGTCCGCCAGCATCGTTCTCGCATCGTTCAGACCCTCAACGTACCCCAGAGGGTACGCCTCGGCCCTTCACTCGCTGCGGCCTTGCTGGACGCCCTTTTTGAGCATCCTGCTGAGACATTCTCCCACCAGTCAAGATGCCCCCGTCTTCGAATTCAAGAAAGTGTATGGTGTTTTCAGAAATCTGCTCGTCAAGAAACCAGTCGCAGTGACGCACGAGCGAATGCCTACGCAAGCCTGCCAGCTACTGCCTGATAGTTGAAATTGTGAGGCGCTAAACGCGAGTGAGCCACGCGTCGTGGGAAGGGTCCTCCCCACGCACGATGGAGAAGAAGGTCTTCTGCAGAGCTTGGGTGA
>CAVSCZ010000003.1:0-250706 GCA_963726635.1 uncultured Nitrospiraceae bacterium | reverse complement strand
TTGCGAATCCGCCGCCGATGTGGTCGTAGATCCCCCCCGCCGCCATCGCATCGAGCGTGCGTGTGACCATCTGCAAGGTTCGGCTGTCACCTGTTCGACGGTAACAACGGAGGAGCAACGAGAGCCCTGCGGAGGGGGGAAATTTCGGCGCACTGCCGAATCCGCCGTGGCGCTCATCAAAGTCTTCCCGGAATTGCGTCACGGCCTCATCGAGCACGGAAACGCTGACTGAAACGGGGGACACCGCCTTGAGTTCGTTCTTCAACCGGTCGGTCAATTGACGCGCTTGACTCGTGAGCCCGGCGGCATCCTTCTCCCACGCTTCTGCGATTTTCTTGAGCAGGCTGGGGAACCCGGGACGGCCCCATCGATCGTCAGGAGGAAAATAGGTCCCTGCAAAGAACGGCTCCTGATCCGGCGTCAGAAAGACCGTCATCGGCCATCCACCCTGACCATGATTGAGGGTCACCGTGGCCTGCATATAAATCTCGTCGAGATCGGGTCGTTCTTCCCGATCGACTTTGATACAAACAAAATGCCGATTCATGAGTGAGGCGATAGCCTCGTTCTCGAATGACTCTCTCTCCATCACGTGGCACCAGTGACAGGCGGAATATCCGACCGAGAGTAGGATGGGACGGTTCTGCGTTTTCGATGCCTGCAAGGCCTCCGGTCCCCAGGGGTACCAGTCAACCGGGTTCGAAGCATGTTGGAGGAGATAGGGACTGGTTTCGTGGACGAGGCGATTAGGCTTTACTGATTGTGGTGGAGTCTGCATGGCTCCACGGTAGCATCGTGATCGGAAAGGGGTCAATGAGCGGATAAGGAAAAGGGGCCTGCGATCTCACGATCGCAGGCCCCTTCAGAATCGTTCAAGTTAGGCGTGTCTGATCAGACAAACGACATGCGTCGTGATTACTTGCCCTTCTCGTCTTTCTTCTTCTCGTCCTTCTTGTCGCTGAACGTATCGGCGTGGCCACCCTTCTTCTCGTCCTTCTTGTCTTTCTTCTCTTCACCGTACACGAGGACGTGGCCGCCCTTCTTCTCGTCCTTCTTGTCCTTCTTCTCTTCACCGGCGAAGGAAGGAGCGCTGAACGTCACTGCGACTGCCACGGCCATGATCGCCATCAAGATGCTCTTCATAATGCGTTACCCCCTTTGAATGTTAGTGTTAGGATGCTGTTTACCCATTCAAATAGGGCAAACGGGCGGAAAGGTACCGAAAAAGGACCCCATTGTCAACGACTCATTTTCCCTCCTCTGCCACCTCCATGAAGACCTCGACACACAAGCCACTCTGGCTCCTGACCTGTCTTATGGTAATGTCATATTATAAGGACCATCCATGACTGACATTGGACCCTATTCCAACTACCGCCTGACCGTTCGTCTCCAACTCGCGAACAAACCCGGCATGTTTGCTAAGGTGGCCGCCGTGCTGGCCGAGGAAGGCGCCAACTTGGGCGCAGTGGATATCGTCTCTGCAACGGCCGACTGTATGGTGCGAGACGTGACCTTCGATGTCCGGAACGAAGCCCATGGAGAGAAGGTGCTCGCCCGCCTCGGGGCGCTGCCGGACGTGAGAGTCCTTTCCGCTTCCGACCGGATTTTTCTTCTGCATCTCGGCGGAAAGATTTGCGTTCAAAGCAAGTTTCCCATTACCACAAGAAACGTGTTGTCGATGGTCTATACGCCGGGAGTCGGCCGCGTATCGCAAGCGATCGCGAAGGACAAAACCAAAGCCTATGCCTTTACCAGCAAGAGCAACACGGTCGCCGTGGTCACCGACGGATCCGCGGTGCTGGGCCTCGGCAATCTTGGCCCGGAAGCCGCGTTACCCGTGATGGAAGGCAAAGCCATGCTGTTCAAGGAATTTGCGGGAATCGACGCATGGCCGATCTGTCTCAACACGCAAGATCCAGACGAGATTGTTCGCACGGTTCAGGCTATTGCCCCGGGGTTCGGCGCCATCAATTTGGAAGATATCAGTTCGCCGCGCTGTTTCGAGATCGAACGCCGCTTGAAAAGCACCCTGGATATTCCGGTCATGCATGACGATCAGCATGGCACGGCAGTGGTCATCCTCGCCGCCTTGACCAATGCGCTCACCGTCACCAGGAAACGAATTGAAGACATCCACGTAGTCGTCAATGGTCTCGGCGCCGCGGGAACCGCCTGCTGCAGGATGCTGTTGGCCGCTGGCCTCTCTCACCTGGTCGGTTGCGAGCCTCGCGGTATTGTCTTACGAGGGGACGGTCAACAACTGCGGGCCTGCCGAACGGATCTCGCCGCCTGCATGACCACAGACCGTCCCCAAGGCACACTTCGGGAAGCCCTGAAGGGGGCTGATGTCTTCATCGGATTATCCGTCGGCAATATCGTCACGGCGGAAGACGTGGATCTGATGGCGGCTGATCGCATCGTCTTTGCCATGGCCAACCCCGACCCCGAAGTCCCTCCTGAACTGGCTGCCTCGCACTGCCGGATCTTTGCCACCGGGCGCTCGGACTATCCCAATCAAATCAACAACGCGCTCGCGTTTCCCGGCATCTTTCGTGGTGCACTCGACGTGCAAGCGCGCGACATCAACGAAGCCATGAAACTGGCTGCGGCAAAAGCCCTGGCTGAGACCATACCCCCCGCGGCCCTGAGCGAGGACTACATCATTCCGAGCGTGTTTGATAAGGACGTCGTCCCGCTGGTGGCAAAAGCCGTGGCGGCAGCTGCACGTGAAACGGGCGTGGCCCGACGCCGCACCAGACTCAGCGACGACTTCGCGTCACGCTGACCATTCGACCCACATAAATTCAGCTGTTTTTACTGCCCTTCTGGCATGCGGCCAGGCTGTGCTACAATGCCCGCCCTGGGAGAGAGTCCGGTTCACATGGCGTTTTCACAAAGCAAATTCATCAAGTTTCAGAGCGGGATGAGGCGACGGATCGATTCGTTGCGCCCGAAAGCCGAAGAGAGTCTGGAGCTCGCCGTCGATACGATGATGCAGGAGCGGGTTGACAGCTTCTTTCGTGTGGAAGAAGGGCTGGAGGAAATCATCAAGTCCCTGGTCCAGATTGAAGAGGAGCTTGGGGAGATCCGTGATCTCTCCGGTGCGATGCGCCTGGAATCCCGTCTCGAGTTTGTCGAAGACCGATGGGACGATTTCGACAGCGAGATTCGAGAGCGCCCCCGTCGCCGGCGCAAGAAAATCAGCCTGGCCGATATGTTGAAAGCCGCTGGTGGGGGAGGCGGTGACCCGTCACAAGGATCGAGCGGCATCAACAACGCGATGGACGCCTATGCCGCGATGGGCGTGGAATTCGGCAGTTCGCTCGCCGATGTCACCACCGCATTCCGTCACAAGGCCAAGCAACTCCATCCCGATTCGAATAACGGCGACCGCAGCGCCGAACCGGAATTACGCCGCATGTTGGAGGCCTACCAGTTCCTGAAGGAGTACTTGAGCCTCAGCAATGTCGAGCCTCCGCGGTCGTCAGACGCCACCTACCACCCAACCGAATGAGAGATTTGTGACACCCAATCCACCTATGCAGTATGTGACCGATAAGCGTACGCTTGAATCCCTCTGCCAGACGTTGCGGCAGAGTCCGCGGCTGGCGCTGGATACGGAATTCGTCGGGGAAGACACCTTTATCCCACGACTCGAACTGATCCAAGTCGCCACTGCCACCACCGCTGCCGTCATCGACTTTCCCGCCGTGCAGGCCAGCGGATCGCTCGACGCTTTCTGGGAACTCATCTGTGATGCCAAGATTGAGAAAGTCGTCCACGCCGGGCGGCAAGATCTCGATCTCTTTGCCACACATGCCGGGCAAATCCCGAAGCCGTTTTTCGATACCCAGATCGCCGCCGCGATGGTCGGGTATGGCGCCCAAGTCGCTTATTCGAACTTGGTCCAGCGACTCCACGGCACGAAGCTGGCCAAAGCCCATACCTTTACCAACTGGAGTGCACGACCGCTTTCAGATGACCAGATTGCTTACGCCTTGGAAGATGTCGAATTCCTCCTGTCGATCCATACACATTTACAGGATCGCTTGAGCTCACTCGGCCGGTCGGATTGGGTCAGTGAGGAATTTGCACGCCTTGAAACAGCGGTGGGAGAAAAAAGTCGAGAGCCTCAGGAGCGCTACCAACGCATTCGCGGGTGGGACACGCTCAAGCCCAAAGGGGCTGCGGTACTTCGTGAATTGGCTGCCTGGCGAGAGGCGGAGGCCCGGCGCCGGAACGTGCCTCGCGGACGCGTCATGCGAGATGAGGTGCTCCTCCAACTCGCACGCCATCCCCCCAAATCGGTCAATGAGCTCCGTGGTCTCCGCGGTGTCCATTCTTCCGAGGTCGATCGACACGGAGAACAACTGTTGGCCACCATCACCTCGGCACTGGCGCTTCCACCGTCGGCATGGCCGGAGGTCCCTCGCGAGCGGAAACCGGATCCTGAATCGACCGGCATCGTCGAACTCCTGCAGGCCGTGCTGAAGGCTCGTGCAGCAGAGGAGGGGATTGCCCCCACCATGCTCGCCACCAGCTCAGATTTACAGATACTCGTGGAAGCGAAACAGAATCGGACAGCCCTCGATGTACCCATCCTCCGTGGCTGGCGACGACAACTGGCTGGGGACCTGCTGCTCCAAGTATTGGATGGAGCCGTCACGATCACCGTAGACCGAGCATCCGGTGCCCTGCGGATGACCCCGGGACGTCCCTCGAACGTTTCAAGCTGACGAGCCGTCTCTCACTCACCCTGCTGATAACAACCTCCTCTGACTGTTCAAAAACGGCCCTGACCCAGCCCTCGCCCTCGCGGCTCCCTCACAAGACGGCCAGCGGACGCCTGATTTCCCCTCGAAATGCCCACAATTTCAAAGGAATGTTGCTTCATCGCCTCCTACAGCCCACTCCCTAGGCAGGGACCAGCTGGTATGGATCTGGCACAAGTTTAGAGGCCCCCACACCCTCTATACACAGGTACGAGCCATGCCCAGCACTGCTCTGGAAATCCTTCCTCGCGATCCTCTTCCCTGGAGGGCTGATTTTTCTCACAGCGATTGGATTTCTCCGCCCCCAGGGACACCCCCTGTGGCTGCACCAGCCGATCGCAGCCCTGCCGTATATCGTCCTCACCTTCGGGCTCATCTTTGGCTGGTACTTTGCCAGCAGTCGCATGATCCTTTCCCTGCTTGTGCTGGCACTCGCCGATCGAGCCCTAGTGTTTTTCCCCACCACCGGTGCCTGATCAGGAGGCCGTAAACCAGACGATTGTCGCCATGACCGCCTTTCTCGTCCCTCTCAATCTTTTGGCCTTTTCCATCCTCAAAGAAGATTCCCTCTCGAGGCTTCGTGGCGTGACGCGTGTGGTGCTCGTCTTGGTCCAACCCTTTCTGCTGCTCTGGCTCTGCCTTCCGGACCAGCATGACCTGGCCGCCTCCTTCACACGGGAATACATCCCCTCGTTGCACACAGAATGGACGACGATTCCACAGCCGGCGCTGTTTGCCTTTGCCATGGCGTTGCTACTGCACTTCATACGATTTGCTCTTCATCGTGACCCTCTGGAGGGAGGGGCAATCTGGGCTCTGTTTGCCGTTTTCCTGGCCTATCATGCGAGCCCCTATGGCTGGCAACCGACGAACTTTTTCATGGCGGCCGGACTGATTCTCTTCGTCACATTGCTTCAATCCTTCTATCAGCGGACCTATCGCGACGAACTCACCGGCATTCCCGGTCGTCTGGCCTATGACGAAGCGATCGGACAACTGGGGAAAAGATTTTCCGTCGCCGTCATCGGCATCGACCAGCTGTCCCAGTACGCGAATACCCACGGGAAACCTGTCAGTGAACAGATTCTGAAACGGGTCGCACCCAGAGTTCAGGCCGCCTGTGCAGAGGGGCAGGTCTTCCGTACAACCGGTGAGGACCTCACCATACTATTCCCTGGAAAATCCGCCACAGAAACCTTGATGACGTTGGAAACCGTCCGGAAAACGATCGAAGCTATCGGTCTGGTCCTCCGAGGACGAGATCGGGTCTGGGAAAACCAGCGAGGGACCAAGAAGACCGGATCGCGCGACCAAGCACTCCCGATCACCCTGAGTATCGGCGTGGCGGAAAGACTGAGCGACAGCGCGACACTGAGCCTGGTGCTCAAGTCGGCCTATCGCGCCCTCTATGAGGCCAAGGGGATAGGAGGGAATGTCGTGAAACGTGGGCTGGTGGCGATTGATCCGGCACGACGGTCTCATGCCGGATCAGGAAGAATTGTCCCGAGTGGAGAATACGGAACGTAGGCCTGGCTGCTAGAGAAGTTCTTTCACCGACTCCGCCGGTCTGGCCAAGATCACCTTCTCGCCCTTTTCGACAATCGGACGCTGAATGAGATCCGGATGAGCCACCATTACTTCAAGCCATTCATCATCCGAAAGATTCTTTTTCGCTAAACCGAGCTCCTTGTAGATGTCCTCTTTGGTTCTCAGAATATCCTTCGGCGAGAGCCCCGCCTTCTTCAAGAGGCTCTTGAGTTGCGCCTTCGTGAAGGGCTTCTCATAGTAGTTGATGGCGGTGAAGGGTTTGCCGCTCTCTTTTAACAGCTGCACCGCCTGACGACACGTGCTGCAGGTTGGTTTCTGATAAATCGTCACCTCGGCCATGTTCAAACTCCTTGTCTCTGCGTCCTGCCTGCCTTGACGCCATTTTTACCCGTGTGATACATCATCATCGATCTCTTCACGTGAACGCCCTTTATGCCAACGCCAATCTTCGGAACCAGCTCCACCGGCCAATTTTCCTGCGCCACGGACACACAACACACCTTACGGGACCTCCGCACGAAGCGTAAGGGACAGCCGGTGTTCGTCCTCGGGCATGTATTGGCCCGAAAGGGGCAGGAGGGAACCTTCGAGGTCTTTAACGACCGCTTAGCCATCGTCAAATTTACCGACGGCGGCGCGATCGGATATGACCCGCTGGAGCTGCTCTTGCCCACCGACATCGACGACAAGGGAACCGCTTACTTCGAAATTCGCCCCTGCCGGCAGTGCGAACAACTTTTCCCCTGACTGCCGAAGAGTGTGAGGCAGCAGAAGAACCCACTTCTTGTCCGGAGTGCCGACCTGCCTAACCCGTACCGACTAGTCCACCAGCGGCGCGATTTCGATCGCTTTCTTAATCAAGCAATCGCCCGCATAAGACTGTAGCGACATCGGCAGCATGCTGGCGTCGATCACGTGCACCGTGACAACCTGAAAGCCTTCAGCGGCTTTGTATCCTTCAAGCTTCATGGCGTGACAGATTTCGAGCTTTTTCCAAATCAGATTATTCAGGATCGAATCAGACGCGAGTAACTTCATATCTGAAACTGTGTCATTCACAGAAACCCTCGCCGATATCCGCGCCTTATCTTTTGGCACCTCTCTCACGACGGCAAACGCAAGGACCTCACCATCGGCCTGAGCTAAGGAGGCTGTCCCCACCGCGATGAGGCCGAACAGCATCAGCAGGAGGGACACACGCGAAGTCATCGTTTACATCCTTTGCGTATCCACTTTCTCACGTGAACACACGGAGCCTGGACGGTCCGTGCGCGATCTCGGCTGGCCGGCAGAAGCAGCTTCCCCCATAGCTCACAGCACTTGTACCGATCGGCTTGACCGACCTCGGTTGTGACGTCGTCGCCGGTGCCTGCCAGAACTTCATGAGCCCCAGAACAAGAACGAGCAATCCGACGACAGTCATGACCCGCAGTCACATGGGTCTTTTTCCGGTCGTGAACAGCATACAAATTCAGTATGCCAACCGATAAGAGCCATTTCAAGGTCATGCCTCTCGGAACATGATAAACTGTCTCGACTCTTCATGTATCCTGCCACTCAGGTGAAGGAGCTCGATCATGCCACATGATTTCATGCCGGGGCTCGCCGGCGTACCAGCAGCCAAATCAGCGATCAGCGATGTGGACGGGCAACGCGGCGTGTTGGAATATCGCGGCATCCGCATCGAAGAACTCTGCCTGCGATCGTCCTATCTCGAAACCGCCTATCTGTTGTTATTTGGACACCTTCCCACTCAACCGCAGCTCGCTCGATGGAACGAGGACGTCATCCATCACCGGCGCATCAAATTCAAGATTATCGATTTACTGAAATGCCTTCCGGAGCAGGGCCATCCCATGGACGCATTGCAGGCCGCGGTTGCCGCCTTGGGCATGTTTTATCCTGGCCGGAATGTACAGGACATCGAGAATAACTATTGGTCTGCCGTCCGTCTTGTTGCCAAATTGCCCACGATCGTCGGGGCCTGGGCTCGTCTGCGGCATGGGAATGATTACATTCCACCGCGCGACGATCTCGGATTTTCAGACAACTTCCTCTACATGCTGACCGAGACGGAGCCGCTTCCCTTGTGGGGCAATATTTTCGACGATTGCCTGGTCCTTCATGCCGAGCACACGATGAATGCCTCAACCTTCACCGGCATGGTCACCGCCTCGACGCTGGCCGATCCCTATACGGTCGTCGCGTCCTCAATTGGGGCTCTGAAGGGCCCGCTGCATGGGGGGGCCAATGAAGAAGTCGTGCAGATGCTGAAGGAGATCGGTGAGCCAGGACGGGTCCGATCGTACCTCGAGGAACAGAGCCGCACGAAACAGAAGCTGATGGGCTTCGGTCATCGGGTCTACAAGGTCAAAGATCCCCGTGCGACAATCCTACAGACTCTGTGTGAGCGACTCTTCAAGGAATGTGGCAGTTCACCCTTATACGAGGTCGCCGTAGAGGTCGAGCGGGTCGCAGAAGAGCTGCTGAAGGGGAAGGGGATCTATCCCAACGTGGACTTCTACTCCGGCATCATCTACGACAAGATGGGCATCGAGACTGATTTGTTCACACCGTTATTCGCGATGGCTCGGGTGTCGGGGTGGCTGGCTCATTGGCTTGAACAGCTTCGCGAGAACAAACTGTTCCGTCCGGATCAGATTTATTCCGGTGAGCATGGCCGGCCGTACGTGCCCATCGAGCAACGCTAAATTCCCTCTTGCATCGCCACTTCCACGAGTAGCCCCGACCCCTTGACTTCGCGGAAGCCAGAATTACCTGTTTTCTCAGACAGGCGAATCGGCGCGCGCCTCGAAGAGACAGTCCAAAACAGCAACAAGCGTGAGAAGGAGGTCTCGCATGACACTCGTACGGTGGGATCCGTTTCGTGAACTCGAAGACATGTCGGATCGGTTGAATCGGATGTTTAGCCGTCCAGCCCTACCTCGGGCGAGCGGCAAGGAGACGATGATCGTCGCCGACTGGGCGCCATCCGTGGACATCAGTGAAACGGATGGGGCATACCAGATCAAGGCGGAGATCCCTGACGTGAAGAAAGAGGATGTGAAGGTGACGCTGGAAGACGGCGTCCTCACGATCCAGGGTGAGCGCAAGCAGGAAAAGGAAGAGAGAGGCAAAAAGTACCATCGGGTGGAGCGCTCCTATGGAAGCTTTGTCCGAAGCTTCACATTGCCCGATCTGGTCGATGAGGAGAAGGTGAAAGCGGAATTCAAGGATGGTGTCCTGAATCTCCAGCTGCCCAAGTCCGAGAAGGCGAAACCGAAAGCGATCGAAGTCACGGTCGGCTAATCGGCAACCACCGCATCCGGTTTGAACAGAGGCCCGCTCCAGCGGGCCTCTTCTTTTTAGCCACTACGTCCCACCATCAGTGGTTTCGCACATCACGAGTTCCCATATCGGTTTATCCAAATCGTGTCGCACCACATAGCGATGTCCGTCGTCAGCTCGAAGGCGGAAATAGCAGTGGGTCTCGCTATACCAGCGAGTCACGATTTCGGTCACTGTCCGCCGCCTGCCTTCATGCGTGAAGGCCCGGGGAGTCTCCTCTCCTTTAGCACCAGCGAACGCGTCGACAATGATATATGACCTGTCCATCGACCAATACCCTTGTGCAAGCAGGCGGCCTGAGTTTATCATGACGCCCGCAACACCTGAGAACCTTTACACCGGAGTAGGACGCATGAAGAAGACACCGATAGCGGCAGCGACTCAGTCATTACCTGCGACCAGAATTGAACGCGATACCATGGGCGAGCTGGCCGTACCAGCCACAGCCTATTATGGTGTGCAGACCGCCCGCGCCATCGAGAACTTCCCGATCAGCTCGTTGCGATTCCCCCGCGCCATGATCCGGGCGATGGGGATGATCAAACGTGCTGCCGCGACGGTCAACCAGTCACTGGGCCTCCTCGACAAGAAACCAGCGGATGCAATCAAACAGGCAGCGACTGAAGTGGTCGAGGGCAAGCTCGACAGCCGAATTCCCTGTGGACATTTTTCAAACCGGCTCCGGCACCTCGACGAACATGAACACCAACGAGGTGATCTCCAATCGTGCCACCGAGCTGTTAGGCGGAGCGCGAGGCAGCAAGCTGGTGCATCCAAACGATCACGTGAATCTGGGCCAATCCAGCAACGACGTGATTCCCACGGCGATTCACATCGCCGCCGGGGAGATGATGGAACAGCAGCTCATCCCGGCACTCACCTGCTTACAGAAAGCGCTGGCTCGCAAAGCCAAAGAGTTCGACAAGATCGTCAAGATCGGTCGCACCCATTTGCAGGATGCGACGCCTGTGCGGTTGGGTCAGGAATTCGGCGGCTACGCGCGCCAGATTGAATTAGGCATTCAACGAGTCAAACGCTCACAAGACGCTCTCAGTGAAGTCGCACTCGGCGGCACGGCAGTCGGCACAGGGCTCAATTGCCATCCGAAGTTCTCCGCCAAAGTGATGGCCATCATTTCGAAAGAGACCGGCTGCACATTTAAGGAG
This sequence comes from uncultured Nitrospiraceae bacterium, assembly GCA_963726635.1. GTDB lineage: Bacteria > Nitrospirota > Nitrospiria > Nitrospirales > Nitrospiraceae > Palsa-1315. Next base: position 239,869 of record CAVSCZ010000003.1, on the reverse strand, counting down.
GCGAAGAACCACTTTGAAGCGCAGTCCACTCAGGATTCGTTGGTCGAGGCGAGCGGGGAGTTGAAGACCATCGCCGTGAGCCTCATGAAGATCGCTAACGACATTCGCTGGCTCGGCTCCGGCCCGCGCTGTGGGCTCGGGGAGATCAATCTGCCGGAGACACAACCGGGCTCGTCCATCATGCCGGGCAAAGTAAACCCGGTGATTGCTGAATCAGTGACGATGGTCTGCGCGCAGGTGATCGGAAACGATGTGACCGTCACTGTGGGAGGGCAGGCGGCCAACTTCGAACTGATCGTCATGCTGCCGGTCATGGCCTACAACTTATTACAATCCATCGAACTCCTCTCGACCGCCTCAACCAATTTCGCGGTCAAGTGTATCGACGGCATCAAAGCCAACGAGGAGCGCTGCCGGAGCTTGATCGAGGAAAGTCTGGCCATGTGCACTGCCCTGGCTCCGGAGATCGGGTACGAGGCTGCCGCGAAACTCGCCAAGGATGCCTACAAGTCAGGCAAGACCGTGCGTCAGATGGCCAAAGAGCAAAGAGTCCTGCCAGAGAAGCGGCTCAACGAACTACTCGACCCCTGGCGCATGACCGAACCAGGAGGGCCTGTCGGAAGTGCAGGAGGGTAATCTGAGCTTTGACAGCTCAAAAGCCTCTATGCTAAAGTCCGCGGAACTGTTGAGGTTCTTGTCACTTCTCTGTTCACTTTACCTGGGAAAGAACGCATGAGCGCAACGAACTCGCATGTAATTATTGTGGTCGGCGCCGGACCGGCAGGTATGGCGGTCGCCAGCACCCTGGCAAAGGCCGGCCATGAGGTGATCATTCTGAATCGGGACATCAAATTCGGCGGGTTGGCTGAATATGGGATTTTCCCCGCGAAGCTGAAGTTGCGTGGTGGGTTGAAGAAACAATACTGGGAGATGCTCGAACAGCCCAATGTCCATTATTTCGGCAATGTGACAGTCGGGAAGGGCAAAGACCTCACGGTAGAGGACGTCCGCGCCCTCGGCGCGAGTGCCGTGGTCTTCGCGATCGGCGCGCAAGGCACCAAAGCCATCGGCGTCGAAGGGGATTCGGCCAATGGCGTGTTCCACGCGAAGGATGTCGTGTACCACTTTAATCGGCTCCCGGGATTCGGCGATCGCCCGTTTGAAATGGGCAAGCACGTGGCTGTGATCGGAGCCGGCGACGTGATGGTCGATATCGCCCGTTGGCTGATCCGCTATAAGAAGGTGGAGCGGGTCACAGCGATCGTGCGGCGCGGGCCTGCCGAGCGAAAGTACAATCCAAAGGAAATTCGCGCAGTGTGCGCCAACATGGATATGGACGGGATTACCAAGGAAGTGGCACGGATTAAGGATCGCCTTGCCGCGGTCAGCCAGCATGCGGACGAGGTACTCAAGGGCCTGACAGACGAGTTTACAAAATGCGAACCGAAGATCAGCGAGACGAAGATGGGCTTCAAGTTTTTGGCCTCCCCCAAGCGTATCCTAGTCGATGGCAACAATCGCGTGCGCGGGCTGGAGATGGAAGACAACAAGCTGGAGCCGAAAGGCGACGATACCGCAGCCGTCGGACTGAAACAGTATTATGAGTTTCCCTGCGATGCCGTAATCTTTGCCGTGGGCGACAAAGTCGATGAGACCGTCGGACTCCCGTATAAAAACGGCCTGTTCCTCACCAACCCCAATAAGACCAATAACGATCCTGACGATGCGCTCTTCCAGGCCTATGACGAAACCACAGGCAAGATCGTCGACGGCGTGTTTCTCGCCGGGTGGGCTCGCAAAGCGAGCGAGGGCTTAGTCGGCATCGCCAAGCGGGACGGAGATTGGTGTGCTGAAGTGGTGAACCGATATATCGTGACGAAAACATCTGGCAGCCATTCTGACGCAAAAGGCGTCCTCGACAAACTCGTCACAACCCTTAAGACCCACAAGAGCCACCCGGTCGATGTGAAGGGGCTCCGCGTACTTGAGTCGATAGAGAAAAAGCACCAAGGTGCGACAGATTGTATCGGGGAGTTCAAATACGCGAGTAACCAGGAAATGATCGAATTGATCGAGCGGGGGAAGAGATAACAAGCAGAGCGATTGTTCGAACCTCTATCCGTCCCCCCACTTCAGCTTTTCGCGCAGCACCTCATAATAGCCACTTTCCGGGAAGCGGATGAGTCTCGTCCGGTACTCGGATATCTTGATTTCAACGGTATCGCCCTGGATCATCGCCACTCCAACCTGGCCATCCAGCGTCGCCATCGCGCCGTCATCTCTGCTCGTCAGCGTCACTTCGATTTCGGCGGTTCCCGGAACGATGAGGGGACGGTGGGTCAACGTGTGGGGACAGATCGGGGTCACCATGAGTGATTGGACCGCCGGATTGATAATGGGTCCGCCGGCTGACAGGGAGTAGCCCGTCGATCCCGTTGGCGTGGTGACGATCACTCCATCGCCACGTAAATTGGTGACGAACTGTCCTTGAATGGAAATCTTCAACTCGATCATCCGGGCCAGCGTCCCTTTGCTGATCACAACATCGTTCAGCACCACCCCCCGCGCGACGGTTTCTCCATGCCGATGGACATGCGTCTGAAGCATGAGTCGCTCATCGAGGACGAAGTCATTGGCAAACACCCGCTCAAGTGAGGGGTACAGGTTCTCCAGTCGGACCTCGGTCAAAAATCCTAGTCCACCCATGTTGACGCCCAGGATGGGAATGCTTCGCTCCCCGGCAAGTCGGGCAGCGTTGAGCATCGTCCCGTCACCACCCATGACAAGAAGCACATCCGCTTTGCTCGCCAGCTGGGTTTTCTGTACCCCTCCCTGCTCGCCCAGCAAAGCCGCCGACGTCGTGTCCAAGATGACGCCAATACTTCGAGCCCTGAGCCAGGTGACCACATCAAGCAATGTATTCTTGATCTCAGGAAACTTAGGCTTTGTTAAAATCCCGATACTTTTGTTCTTCATAGAGCGAAACCAGTCCTGCGGCGACTCTATAAGATGCCTGTGAAAAAGTCCGAGATTGTATCGGGAGCGTTCTTTTGAAGTCAACGAACGAGGATGAGTCACTCGCCTCATAACCGGTGTGGTTTCGACTTCCTCTTTTGATGTTGTGTGATTCTCTCGTAGCCTTGACACCTAAAACCCTTCTAGTTAGAATTAGGTCAGATTTTTCGATAGGTTTGCGCACGTGAAACTGGTTATAGGCTCCACCTAAAAGGAGGCAGGATGTTCGAACGATTCACGGACAAGGGTCGGAAGATCATCATCCTCGCACGGGAAGAGGCAGAGCGTCATCAAAACGACTACCTCGGAACCGAGCATCTCGTCTTGGCTATCCTCCGTGAATCAGACGGAATTGCCCTGATGATCTTGAAAAAGATGGGACTCTCGACCGAACAAATCCGCTTGGAAATCGAGCGGAATTTGCCAGGCGGAGGGACCACCATGACCTTTGGGGAAATCCCATTCAGCCCCCGGGTCAAAAAGGTCATCGAGTACGGGGTCGAAGAAGCCCGTCTTCTTGGACACAATCACATTGGCAGTGAACACCTCCTCTTGGGGCTCCTCCGAGAAGAGGAAGGGATCGGCGGAAAGATCCTTCGCAGCTTAGGCGCCAATCTCCTCACCGCCCGACAATTGACCGTCACATTCTTGCGGAAGTCCGCCCCGCGTGAGCGCGACAGGAAGAGCAACACCCCGGCCCTCGATGAGTTCGGTCGTGATCTGACCCAGCTTGCCCAGGAAGGGCATCTGGATCCCGTCATCGGCCGAGCCGACGAAATCGAGCGGGTGCTTCAGATCCTGAGTCGCCGTTCGAAAAACAATCCCGTGCTCATCGGGGAAGCCGGCGTCGGCAAGACCGCCATTGTCGAAGGTCTCGCCCAGAGGATCATCGCGTCCGAAGTGCCGGACAATCTTCTCTCACGGCGTGTCATTGCACTCGACCTCGGGTCCTTGGTTGCAGGGACGAAATATCGCGGCCAATTCGAGGAACGGTTGAAGGTCGTGATGAAGGAAATTGTCCAGGCCGGGAACATCATCATCTTCATCGATGAACTCCATACCTTGGTGGGAGCAGGTGCGGCAGAAGGATCGATTGATGCCTCCAACATGCTCAAGCCTGCATTGTCGCGCGGTGAAATTCAGTGCATCGGCGCGACGACGCTTGATGAATATCGAAAGCATATTGAAAAAGACGGAGCTCTCAAGCGCCGGTTCCAACCGATTCACGTCCAGCCGCCGAGCATCGACGAAACGGTGCAGATCATCAAAGGACTTCGCGATCGGTACGAGGAACATCATGGCGTCGAGATTTCCGAAGAGGCCATTCTCGAAGCGGTCAAGCTGTCCGATCGATACATCAGTGATCGCTTCCTCCCGGACAAGGCCATCGATTTGATCGACGAGACTGGGTCACGGGCAAAATTGCAGACCTACGCTCTGCCCTCAGAGCTGAAAGCGATGGAGCAAGAGCTGAAGAAAGTCTCTCGCGAAAAGGAACTGGCCATCTCGATGCAGAACTTCGAGGAAGCGGTTCGTCATCGCGAGGAAGAAGAGCGGCTTCGCAAACTCCTCGATGAATCCAAGCGCGAGTGGAAGAAAAACCAGGAAAAGAATAAGCCGACGATCGGAAAAGAAGACGTGGCCTATGTCGTCTCCAAGATGACAGGCATACCGCTCTTTAAGCTTGAGGAAGAAGAGTCGAACAAGCTACTGCGCATGGAGGAATTCCTCCATAAACGCGTGGTCGGCCAGAACGAAGCGATCTCAGCCGTGGCCCGGGCGATCCGGCGGTCACGCGCCGGCCTCAAGGAAGCGCGGAAACCTATCGGATCTTTCATCTTCCTGGGACCCACCGGGGTTGGGAAAACCGAACTGGCAAGAACGTTAGCGGGATTCCTCTTTAACAGCGAGGACGCACTCATTCGGATCGACATGTCAGAATATCAGGAAAAGTTCACCAGTTCGCGACTCTTCGGGGCCCCTCCGGGATACGTGGGATACGAAGAGGGTGGCCAATTGACTGAACGGGTCCGGCGTCGGCCTTATTCAGTGGTCTTGTTCGACGAAATCGAAAAGGCCCATCCGGATGTGTTCAATATCCTCTTACAGGTCTTGGACGACGGTGTGCTGACCGACAGCCTCGGACGCAAGGTCGACTTCAAGAATTGCGTCATCATCATGACCTCCAATATCGGGACCAAAATGATCCAGAAGGGGGTCTCGCTCGGATTCCAGAGCACGGAAGGCGATCAGGAGCGCCACAAGAAGGAAGAAGTGTTGGGAGAGTTGCGCCGCTCGTTCAGTCCGGAGTTTCTGAACCGGATCGACGAGATCGTGGTTTTCCATCAATTGGACAAAACGCATCTCTACAATATTCTCGACATCCTCTTGGCAGAACTCAACCTTCGTCTTCTCGACAAGGGTGTGGAGCTCGAGGTCGAGGATGACGTCAAGCAGTGGTTGATCAAGGAAGGCTACGAACCGCTCTATGGAGCCAGACCGATGCGCCGGACGATTCAGCGCGCGATCGGCGATCCACTCTCCGAAGAGATGATCAAGGGACGGTTTAAGGAATGCCGGAAGATCCGCGTGGTGCTTCGAGACGGCGCTCCGACATTCATCGAGCAGGAGGCCATGGCTGGCGTCTAATGTCCCAGCCCCGTACCTGCCGAGGCATACCATTGCTTAGAGTTCGACACGGCCCTTGTGGCGCCAGCGGCCACAAGGGCCGTGTTATTTGGCCTCTCTCAGAATGACGCATTTTTCGTCAGGCCAGTTTTCGTGACAGGCAAAGCTTTCATGATTACGACTGTAAAACACCTCACCTCCACCTGGGTACCGGGGCCTATCCTTGGTATCGAGACGTCATGTGATGAAACAGCGGCATCGGTGCTTGCAGTCGACGGCGTCGTCCTCTCGAACATTATTACGTCACAGCATGCCGATTCATCAGCGATTCGGTGGCGTCGTTCCCGAACTCGCCTCCCGTGCCCACATTGAATCGATTGAAGATGTCTCCGCTGAGGCAATGCAACAGGCCGGTCTCGCATGGACGGATCTCTCTGGAATCGCCGTCACTCAGGGACCCGGCCTAGCCGGCGCGCTCCTCGTCGGGGTCAACTATGCAAAAGCACTGGCCTATGCCTTGAACATCCCGGTGGTGGGCGTGAGCCACCTTGAAGGCCACATCGCCTCTGCCTGGTTGCAGGACCCCACGTTTCCGTTACCCTGCGTGGTCCTGGTTGTATCGGGTGGACATACCCACCTCTATCACAAGGAACCCAGCGGTCATTGCCGGCTCCTTGGCGCAACCAGAGATGATGCGGCAGGGGAGGCCTTTGACAAAGGCGCTCAAATGCTTGGACTGGAATATCCGGGAGGGCCAGCCATCGATCGTTTGGCTCGACAGGGAAACCCGGTCGTCATTGCCTTTCCGAGATCTTATCTCAAGAAGGGGAGTCTTGATTTTAGTTTCAGCGGTCTAAAGACATCTTTGCTCTACATACTTCAAGCAATGCCTGAGCAATCTCGTAGGGCGAAAGCTCCTGACCTTGCGGCTGGCTATCAGGAGGCCATCGTCACCGTCTTGGTTGAGAAAGCCTTTGCCGCGGTCAGGGGATCCGGGGCTCGTGCGTTGGCCGTTGTCGGAGGGGTGTCCGCCAATTCCCGTCTGCGCACACTCCTCCAGCAACGAGCGGCGTCTGAGAGCCTGCACCTGAGTCTTCCCCCGCTGGACTACTGCACCGACAATGCTGCGATGATCGCGGCAGCAGGGGGGCAGGCGCTCCGCGCAGGGATCCGTGCACCCCTGAACCTCGATGCCCAAGCCTCGTTGGCGTCATCATTCGTACAGACGATCTAACCCGTAACGATAAGGACACGACGACCATTCCTGAAATTCACGGACAAGTCCTCGGTCTCCGCGCCGGCCAGCTCGCCATGCTTGAGCGGCTGTATCGCCGACGTATGCCTGTCGATGAAGTCCTCTCATCTGAAGCGGCAAAAACCCTCGCACAGTTCACGCACGAAATTCGCCGTCCCATCGGACTGGTCATCACCCGGCGCGGAGCCGTGCAAGACGTTCTGGTCGGCGCTGGTGCCGAGCCCTCGGCAACGACACTGGCCACGTTTCGCGCAAGCTCACGATCGCTGAGGGGCCTGAGGCTGATCCGCACACAGCTGAAAGACGAACCCCTTACTCAAGAAGACCTCACCATGCTGGGCCTGCTCCGACTCGACATGATCGGAACGTTGGCCGTCACAGCCAAGGGCGAACCAGGGTTACTCTCTTTGGCCCATCTGAATCCACCCAGTCCGCAAGGGCAGCTGTATACGCTGCTGAAGCCCACTCTGGTGCACCAATGCCCGGTGAGTTTCGAGACATTCATTCGTGAACTGGAGTCAGACCTCCAACGTCAGAGCGCGTCGCACACGATGGCCCAAGGTCAGGCCGCTATCCTCGTGAGCGCCTCGCCCAAGAGTAAGGCCGAACAGGAAGAATGCCTCGCCGAGCTGGCAGAACTGGCATCGTCCGCAGATCTCACGGTGATCGACCGTTTAATACAACGCACACAGGGCGGCCATCATCGGTTTCAATTGGGAAGCGGCAAACTCAAAGACGTGCTGATGCAAGCCATGCAAAAGGGCGCGGACCTCCTCATCTTCGATCAAGATTTAGCTCCCGGCCAGCTGCGCGCCATTGCGGAAATCACCGACCTCACGGTCATCGATCGGACCCAGTTAATTCTCGACATTTTTGCGCAACGGGCGCATAGCCGAGAAGGTAAGGTGCAGGTCGAGTTGGCGCAACTTCGTTATCTGCTCCCCCGTCTCTCCGGTCAGGGAACGAGCCTCTCGCGCTTGGGCGGAGGCATTGGCAGCAGAGGTCCCGGTGAAACGAAGCTCGAAACGGACCGCCGTCGCATCAGAGAGCGCATCGACTATTTGGAGCGAGAGATCGAGGGCTTTGCCCGCCACCAAGACCAACGGCGATCGCGCCGCGTCCGACAGGCCTTCCCTGTCCTTTCCATCGTCGGTTACACGAACGCCGGCAAGTCGACATTGCTCAACGTCTTAACGAACAGTCAGGTAAGCGCGGCCCCACGCGTCTTTGAAACGCTCGACACCACCAGCCGTCGACTGCGTTTCCCGCATGGCCGTGAAGTCATCATCACCGACACGGTGGGATTTATTCGCGACCTTCCCAAAGATCTCCTCGCCGCATTCAGAACGACATTGGGCGAATTACGCGACGCCGACCTCCTCCTCCATGTGGTCGATGCCGGAGCCAAAGATCTGGACGCCCATATCGCAGCGGTGGATACCGTGCTTCAAAGCCTTACTCTCGATCAGCTCCCACGGGTCTTGGTGTTTAACAAATGCGATCAGCTTCCGACCGGGCAAGCAGAGATCCTCTGTCAGCGCTACGGCGCGATCGGGATCTCGGCGCTGCATCCGGAGACCTTACGCCCGCTGATCCAGCACCTCGAAGAACGGTTGGCCACGCTCGTACCAGCGGACGACACTTCACAGAAGTCCGCGACCCTAGCTCGCCCGCTTGCATCTCGTCGGTAACTCGCTGCACAATCCTCTTCGCTGGTACCAGCCATGACTATGAAATCTTTACCATCGTTGGATCGCCAAGAACGCCTCCGGGCGATTGCAAAGACCCTCCAGCGCACCATGCCAACCCCGACGATGGAACTCGACCATCGTTCCCCTTGGGAATTGCTCGTGGCCACGATCCTCTCAGCCCAATGTACCGACCAGCGAGTCAATCAGGTCACCCCGCCACTCTTTCGCCGTTATCAGCGACCGGCAGGGCTGGCAGCAGCAAAGTTGCCGGAACTCGAACAGCTCATTCGCTCGACCGGCTTCTTTAAGAGTAAGGCCAAACATCTCGTTGCCTGCGGCAAGGCCGTGACCGAACGCTTCAACGAACAGGTCCCGCAAACGATGGAGGAGTTGATCACCTTGCCGGGCGTCGGCAGAAAGACCGCGAACGTCATTCTTGGAAACGCATTCGGCCAACCTGGTGTGGTCGTCGATACCCATGTGAAGCGCGTGGCCAAGCGACTCGGCCTGACCGGATCAGACAATCCAGACCGTGTCGAAAAAGACCTGCAACAGCTCATGCCAAAATCCCAGTGGACAGCCGTCTCGCAGCGATTGTTGCTACACGGTCGCTATATCTGTCTTGCAAGAAAACCCCAGTGCCATACCTGTCCGGTCTACCGGCACTGCCCATGGAAAGAGAAAGGCCCTCAATGATTCATAGTATGACCGGCTTCGGTCGCCGGCAGGCTCCTTGGCAAGATGGGTCCGTCACGGTCGAAATGCGCTCCGTCAACCATCGCTTTCTTGAAATCGCCTGCCGCCTTCCCCGGCCACTGAGCCACCTGGAAGACTCATTCAAGAAAGCCATCCAGCAACGCTGCACCCGTGGACGCATCGACATCACGGTGACGGTTCAGGCGGGCAAAGGCCGCGCAGGAAGCGTCAATCTTGACCAACCCCTCGCGAAGCAGTACCATGAAGCCCTCCGCACGCTTAAGAAATCCCTGAAGCTGAGCGGTTCCATCGATCTGGCGCTCATGGCTGGGCTCCGTGACGTGGTGTCGGTATCGGATCAACCTACAGAAGACCCGAAACTCGCGAAGATAGTTCAACAACTGACGACCAAGGCACTGACGGACCTTGAGGGCATGCGGACGAGCGAAGGGAAGGCCCTGGCTGAGGATATGAGCGCGCGGGTCCAGACCATCCGGGGACACAAGACTCTGATCGCCGCACGGACCCCTCTACTGGCTCAGGAGGCCTTCGACCGCATGAAGACTCGTGTAGAGAAGCTGGTGGGGTCGGAAATCCCCGATCCCCCCCGGCTCTATCAGGAATTGGCTGTGTATGCGGATCGTGGCGACATTACGGAAGAAATAGTCAGATTGGACTCGCATATGATACAGTTTGAGCAGACGCTCAACCGTGCAGAGTCTGTGGGCAAAACACTCGACTTCCTACTCCAGGAAATCGGGCGGGAAGTCAACACGATCGGCTCAAAAGCCAATGACGCGGAAATTGCCGGTCATGTGGTTCAGATGAAGGCCGAACTCGAACGCATTCGCGAACAGGTCCAAAACGTCGAATGAGCTCAAGCACCACGACAAGTTCCACAGCGCCGACGTCCAGCCAACCACGATCCTCGATGGATCGACGTGGGATTCTGTTCATTATCTCCGCACCCTCTGGGACGGGGAAGACCACACTCTGCAAGCAGCTCACGACGAACCTTCCTGATCTTTGGCACTCAGTTTCCTACACGACAAGAAAACCACGGCCGGGCGAAGCGCATGGGCGCGAATATTATTTTATCGAAGAACAGCCGTTCCAGGAGATGATCGATCGAAATGAATTCGTCGAGTGGGCCCGCGTGTACGGAAACCTCTACGGGACGCCGTGGAAATCGCTGACGGAAAAGATCGATCAGGGAATCGACGTCTTACTGGAGATCGATGTGCAAGGGGCGATGCAGGTCAAGAAACGATTCGAGGACTCGGTGTCGATTTTTATTCTTCCCCCCTCGATGGCCGTGCTCCGGTCACGACTCCAAACCAGGGCGTCCGATACACCAGAAGAGATTCAACGGCGACTGCACAAAGTGAAAGAAGAGGTGTGGAGCTACCGGGAATACGCCTATGTCGTCAGAAACGAAGACCTCAGCCGGTCGCTTCGCGACCTCGAAAGCATCTTCTGGTCTGAACGTTTGAGGACGAAACGATTGAACATGACGTGGCTTGAACATAATTTCATTATTGACGACGAACAGAAACCCTGAGATCGCAACGATCTTTCTTAACACAAAGGAGTACTGCATCCATGATCGACATGTTGAGACTCTTACCGCAATACGTACCGGGCGAATTTGACTCACGCCACCGGCTGGCGATCATCGCGGGCCAGCGGGCGAAGCACATCCTGCAAGGATCGCGTCATGGCGCCTCGCGTTTCACCAAAGAAACGACCATTGCCCTAGATGAAGTCCTCCGGGGGCAAACTAAATACCTTGTCGGCGAAGAGGCGCGCGCTGCGATGAAGGAAGCGAAGCGTGGCAAGGAAGGCGAAATGGAGCGCATCGCCATGATGACCGGTGACGATGCGAAGGAGATCAAGAAGGAACTGAGCGTCTATGTCGACGATACCCCGAAGCCGGTGGTGGGGGAGAGCGAGGAGTAATTGGTGAAGAACTCCGGCTCCATAGGGCCGCTGTTGATCGGGAAACGGATTGTGCTCGGCGTGACCGGCAGCATCGCAGCCTATAAGGCTGTCTCGTTGCTCCGAACCTTGCTCCGTGAAGGAGTAACCGTCCAGGTCGTGATGACGGAATCGGCCACGAAGTTCGTCACTCCGCTGACGTTCGAAGTGCTCTCCGGCCATCCCGTTTCGATGGGTGTGTTCGAGGCGCATCAGGAGATGCAACACTTGTCGTTGCCTGAACAGGCAGATGTCATCGTGATTGCGCCGGCTACAGCCAATTGTCTTGCAAAGGCAGCCCTGGGACTGGGCGACGATTTACTCTCGACCATGCTCCTCACGGCACAATGCCCGCTGATTGTGGCGCCCGCCATGGACGGGGGGATGTGGACGCATCCCTCGGTCACAGAGCACGTAGAGACCTTGCGTGCGAGGGGAGCGACGATCGTGGATCCTGAAGAAGGCCCGCTCGCCTCCGGACGGCTCGGCCAAGGCCGCTTGGCAGAGGAAAGCAGGATTCTAGAGGCCATTCACGCAGCACTCGCTCCACAACGCGATTGGCAGGGGCATCGCATTCTGGTTTCGGCAGGCCCGACGCAAGAGCCGATCGATCCGGTGCGCTTCATTTCAAACCGCTCCTCCGGCAAGATGGGCTATGCCATCGCAGAGGCCGCCCAGGCGAGGGGAGCCCAGGTGGTCCTCGTCACTGGTCCCACAGCCTTACCAACTCCGAGAGGCGTCGAGGTCGTCTCGGTAGCTACGGCTGAAGAAATGACAAAAGCCCTGTCCACGCGCCTTGCATGGTCCACAGCTGTCATCATGGCCGCTGCCGTGGCGGATTTTCGTCCCAAGCACCCTGCCTCGCAAAAGATAAAGAAGCAGGGGCGAACCGACCAGACGCTTGATCTCGAACGGACCACTGATATCCTGGCCTCCTTATCGGCCCAACGGACCACGCAACTCATGGTTGGTTTCGCCGCTGAAACCAGTGATCTGATAGCCCACGCGAAAGCCAAGCTGACGGCGAAAGGGCTGGACCTCATCGTCGCGAACGATGTCACGGCAGAGGGAACGGGATTCGGTAGCGATCAGAATGCAGCCACATTGATCGACCGGCAGGGGGCCATGACAGAACTGCCGTTGATGCCAAAACGAGCACTCGCCGACGCGATCCTGAACCGGGCCCATGAAATGCTCCGCACCAGAGAATCCAAACAGGCCCCCGAGCCAGTTGCGGAAGGACGCTAGCAGCCCATGGCTCAGAATCAGAAAGCCGCCGAGAGCGCCATGGAAATCGATCGACTGGCCACCCAGTTAGCCAAAGATCCACATTCCAAAGTATTCATGCCACTAGCCGAAGAGTACGGAAAAGTCGGCATGTGGCAGGAAGCCGCGGGAGTCCTCGAAGACGGCCTGAAATTTAATCCCGGCTTCATTACCGCCATGGTCGCCCTCGGACGTGCCTATGACCAGATGGGGCAAGCCACGAAAGCCAAGGCGATTCTGGAAGAATCCGTCAAGTTGAGCCCCGAAAACCTGCGGGCCCACCGGACCTTGATCAAGATCTACGCGAGCCAGGGGCTGAACGAATCGGCACTGCAATCCTGCGCCGTCATCCTGGCGGTCAACCCACGGGATGAAGAAGCGCTCTCGATGCAATCTGCTCTAGGCGGACCGCTGAAACAAAAGAAGGAACCGGGACAAGCAAAGCCGGTGGCTCCAATTACGCGTAACCTATCCGCCGAGAAGGCTACTGCACCTCCTGCTCCTGTCGAACGCAAGGTCTCGGCTCCGGAGACAGCTATACCACCAGAAGACATGCGAGCCTCAACGCCAAACGAATCAGAGATCGATTTTACCGACCCGCTTATTGTGGCAAGAGACCTGATGGAGACGACCCTCCACAGACACGATCAGACAGAGGAGCTGCTCGCGGTGCCGAAGCCGAATCCCCAAGCCGCCGAATCTGTGGTGATGCCTCCTCCATCGCCTCATGCTGGAGTCGTAGCGCAGCTTGAAGCCCGACTTCGCACCATTAAGTCACGTCGTCGCGATCGTGACGCACCGAACGAGCCACACCCCAAAACTTCCTAATATTTTTCGCATGTTTGACCGGTCTGAGGCGGACTGATACAATGCCGCCCTGCTGGACCCTGTCACGAGGAATTGTCCTCACGTATTCAGTATTTGAACAAAACGACATGCTACGCATACGAGTCTTACACGGTCCAAATCTGAATCTCCTCGGGACCAGGGAGCAGTCGATTTACGGCACCTTGTCCCTCGACGCCCTGGACTCGGCCATCGCGAAGCTGGCGAAGGAGTTGGCAGTGAAGGTGGACCTGCATCAGTCAAATAGCGAGGGTGAACTGGTCACCTGGATTCAAGAGGCTCGGACGGGATACGACGGGATCATCATTAACCCGGCAGCCTATACCCACACAAGCATCGCAATCCGGGACGCCATTGCGGCGGTCGGTTTGCCGACGGTTGAGGTGCACCTGTCCAATATTCATCAACGGGAAGAGTTTCGGCATCGGTCCTATGTCGCGGAAGTCGCTATCGGGCAGATAGCAGGCTTGGGTCCGACCGGCTATCTCCTCGCACTCCGTGGGCTGCACGACCTTCTGACCGCATCCCGACGCCAGAAGAAGACGGCCACACCAGCGACATCGCGACGGACGGCAAAAGGAACGAGATAATTGCGGAGCGTATCGAGCGAGCTATTACAGTCTGGAGGGAGTACCGAGTGATTTCCACAACCGATTTTCGTGGTGGCGTGCGGCTCATGGTTGATAACCAGCCTTTTCATATCATTGAGTTTCAACACGTAAAGCCAGGCAAGGGTGGAGCTTTCGTGCGCACGAAGCTCAAGAGCTATCTGTCAGGCAATGTTCTGGATCGTACCTTCCGATCCGGAGAACGGTTCGAAGAGCCAGATCTCGAAGAACGGACCATGCAATTTCTCTATGCGACCGACGACGCCTATACCTTTATGGACACGGAGACCTTCGAGCAGCTGACTTTCGAAAAGGGAAAACTCGGCGAGAATGCGGACCTCTTGAAAGAAGACATGACGGTAAAGATTCTCGTGTACGAACATCGCCCGATCGGCGTCGAGCTGCCCATCTTTATCGAGCTGAAGGTCACCGATACCGAACCGGGGTTCCGTGGGGATACCGCCACGGGCGGCACCAAGCTCGCCACCCTTGAAACGGGCGCCACCATCAAGGTGCCGCTCTATTTAGAAACTGGGACCGTGATCAAGATCGATACGCGTACGCGTGGCTACGTGGAGCGTGTTCGGTGAGCAAACAGAAGTTGAGCAAGTCGAAGAAACGAGGGGCGCCGATCATCCTCCCTCAGGACTTTGCCGCCGCCTCGAGCGGGCAGGGTACGCCTTTGCTATCCGGACAACAGGCTAAACACATCCAAGAACTGATCGATCTGCTCAGGAAGAACAATCTTACCGAGCTGGAACTGGAGCGCGAAGGTCTCAGAATCCGTGTGCGATACGAAATCGGGGTCAGAACAATTACGACCACCGTCCCGGAGCAGGGAGCGACCGTCTCGACTTCAGCCTCCCAAGCCACTAGTGCGGCCGGCACGCAGACCGAAGACACGACGGGCATGATCACCATCGCATCCCCGATCGTCGGAACGTTCTATCGATCTCCCTCGCCGGATGCCGACCCCTATGTTGAAGAAGGCGATTACGTGAAAAAGGGACAGGTCCTGTGCATCGTCGAAGCGATGAAGCTAATGAACGAAATCGAGTCAGAGGTGGATGGGCGGGTCACGAAAATTCTGGCTGAAAGCACCAAGCCGGTGGAATATGGCCAGGCACTCTTCCTCGTCGATCCGACAGCCACGCCCTAACCCTCTTTCCTCGACCCACATCGGAGTATTCGCGTGTTCAAGAAGGTGTTGATAGCCAATCGCGGTGAGATCGCGCTTCGGGTGATTCGTGCCTGTAAGGAACTCAGCATTAAGACCGTGGCGATCTATTCGGAGGCCGATGCGGCGAGCCTCCATGTGCGCGCAGCCGACGAGAAAATCTGCGTCGGGCCTCCTGACGCCGCCCTCAGCTACCGAAATATTCCCAACGTCCTGAGCGCGGCCGAGATTACTGGGGCGGACGCCATCCATCCAGGCTATGGATTCCTCTCCGAGAACGCCCACTTCGCCGAAGTCTGCGAGTCCATCGGTGTTAAATTCATCGGCCCCACGTCCGAACACATCGCCCTCCTCGGCGACAAAGCCAAAGCACGCGAAATCGTCTCCCGCCGAGGCTTACCCGTCACACCGGGCAGTCCCGGTGAGCTGAAGAGCGAACAGGAAGCCCTCGAAGCCGCCACCAAGATCGGCTATCCCGTCATCATCAAAGCCTCAGCCGGCGGCGGGGGGCGCGGCATGCGCGTCGTCAATAAAGCCGAGGACCTCGCGCGCGCATTTCAAGCCGCGCAAGCGGAAGCGAAGACGACGTTCGGTAACGATGCCGTCTACCTTGAACGATACTTTCTCGAGCCCCGCCATATCGAAGTCCAGATTGCTGCGGACCATCGTGGGCATGTGGTGCATCTCGGCGAGCGCGACTGCTCGATCCAGCGCCGGCATCAGAAGCTGGTTGAAGAAACACCGTCGCCCGCCGTCGACGAGAAACTTCGCCGGGAAATCTGCCGCGTCGCCGTCGAAGCGGTCAAAGCAGTCCACTACCGGAATGTCGGTACTGTCGAGTTCCTGCTCGACAAGGATCACAACTTCTTCTTCATGGAAGTGAACACCCGCATCCAGGTGGAACATGCAATTACGGAAATGGTGACCGGCATCGATCTCATCAAGGAGCAGATCAGGCTCGCAGACGGGCAATCCCTCTCGTTCAAACAGCAAGACATTAAGCTCAACGGGCACAGCCTCGAATGTCGCATCAACGCCGAAGACCCGGAGAGGTTTACACCCTGTCCAGGAATGATCACGAAGTACAGCGCGCCGGGCGGATTCGGTGTGCGAGTCGATTCGGCGATGGAATCGAACATGATGGTCGTCCCGTTCTACGATTCGATGATCGCCAAAGTCATCACCCATGGGCGGGACCGGCAGGAATCAGTCGCCCGTATGCGCCGAGCCCTCGACGAATTCGTCATCGAAGGTATCAAGACAACGATCCCGCTGCACAAACGCATTCTCAATGATCCCGACTTCCAAAAGGGCCACGTTTCGACCACCTTCCTCGAACGCTTTCTCGTCAGCTAACGCATCCCCGGACGCCGTACAATTCCCCTTGTCATCCCTGTTGCAATTCCCGCTTTCGCTCTCGCCTCCTGGTTGCAGGGCTGCCCCTCCACTGCGCTCTCTCCAAGGTGTCGGTCCCGAGGGAAGACACCAGTGGCCCTAGCTGCTTAGCACATCAGCTAAACAGCCTTCACTCTGAGGAGGCCCCAGGGTCTTCCCTCTACAGAAAACTCGCCGAACTGTGTATAAGTGTGGACTTCTGCGTAGCACCCCACATTGGGAGGTCCGCTTCAAGTAGGAAATCCTGGCGGAAGCGCCACGGAACCACAGATGGTGAAAAAAGAAAAGATTGTTCCGTCAAGCCACAAAATATGGGGCCTGCACCGAACAGGCCACAATGCCTATTTTTCAGGCAAACTGCTACTAGGTGTCTCAGCGTCGGCCATTTTTCACACGACAAGCCTCTCATCCACAGAGTTATCCACAGAAGCTGTGGAATGGAACAGAACCCCTGCTAAGTACAGAGGCGAAACATGGATGAGATGCAGAACTTCCAGGACCTGGGCCCTGTCCCTTCTTCCGCACTGCAGTCGAACTGAGGATACAATCTCTTCAACCCAGTCAGTCAGTATGCGCCATCCAACCTGTTGGACCCTTCCCAGCCTTGATCGCAAAACAATGCTTTCAACCCCGCTAATCGCTATCATCCCGCCTACTCCATCAACCAGGCAATCAGGCAAGAGAGGCGGCCGGTGAAGGCTGGTCGAGCAGGAACAGATGGGATTGGCAGTAAGGGAGAGGGAACGTATTCCCGATGGCATGCTTTGGAGGTGATTCTATTTGTTCTGCTTCGCTGATTCTTGGGATGACGATTTAGTTGATACCTCTTCTGTGATCTTCTTGACCGCGTTCCCGATCGCATCGCCGATCTTGGGAATCTCTTTCTCGATATTCTGTGCCGCGCTTATCAACGCTCGTCCGTGGTCTTCCGCTGTGACACCGTTGCTCTCCTCTGTTTTGCAATTGTCGGCAGAGGTCGCTGAGGCAGCCGCGGCTGCTTGTGTAAGCCCTCCTACCAATAGGGTCAGCATGACAATGACCATCCTTTGCATGAGATACCTTTCTGCTTCGGAAGCTATACCATGCCCGGAGTTCTTATTGAAGCAAGGGTAGGGCGGCATGTCCTGAGGCTTCTCGCTGTCTAATAAAGGGCCCTATTGCGCCGCTACGACAAACTGTACGGGCTTCGTATCGAATGGCACAACAACCGGCAGAATCCTAATGTTCCGGATCGGTGTCGTGGGAATTCTGGAGGGGTGAGAGGCCGCGTAGCTCTCGCCAACAAGAATGGATTCTGTCCTGCATAACATCGCAAGGGGAAGAAAATCGTCGCGTACAGCAGTCAAGATTTCTACTGCTAGCGAGTGATTGCTCCTTCGAGCTAGAATGTCTCCCTCATGAATGCCGCGCGTCCTCACTCCCTCTCAGGCCTCTATATCATTCTCGACCCGTCGGTCTATCCTGCACGTCCCTTGGTCGAGGTGCTGACGACCGCGGCTGAGGCCGGTGCTTCGCTTTTCCAGTATCGCAACAAGACCGCATCGATGAAAGACGCCTACCTGGAAGCCTTGGGACTCCGACAAGCTGCAGCAAAGGCAGGGGTCCTCTTCATCGTGAACGATCGCTGCGACTTGGCCTTGGCTGTGGATGCCGATGGCGTCCATCTTGGGCAGGGAGACTTACCCCTCAACTTGGCAAGGAAGGTGATGGGACCGGACAAGCTGATCGGGATCTCTACGCACAATCCCGACCAAGTCAGAGAGGCCAGCGCCGGGAAACCGGACTATCTCGGCTTTGGTCCGATCTTCAAACCCGGTTCCAAACAGGACCACGACCCGGTGGTTGGGCTTGAGGGATTACGTGCGATGCGCAGCCTCACGTCATTGCCCGTCTTTGCGATTGGTGGCATTCAGATCGACCAGGTCGGGGCTGTGATGAACGCGGGAGCTGACGGGGTGGCCGTCATCTCAGCAATCTTGAAGGCAGCAGATATTCGAGAGGCAGTCAGGAAGTTTCTCGCCCGAATGCCGACACCAGCCTCGCCAGCTTCGTAATCTCCACCGTCCCAGCGAGTCGGATCATGCCTTCATTCCAATTTTGATTCAGGCTTGCACGGAAGGGGAGGGGGCCCACCACGGGAACATTCGCGAGGCGTCGAAGCAGAGTTACGGTCGATTGTTCCTGCGCTCGAGCTATCTTTGTACGGAGTGGTCGGAGTTGATTCAAGATCAACCCGACGATGGGGATCTTTCGCTGGCGGAGTGCGTGAAGCGTCAATAACGCATGATTGACTCCGCCCAGGCCCGACTGTCCCACCACGATGACAGGGAGTCCCATGCGCTGCATGAGGTCCAGCATATCGACGGTTCCCGTGATCGGCACATGCACACCGCCGACTCCTTCTATCGCCACAAGATCGTGCTTCTTACGCAGAGCACCGAAGGCTCGCAGGATAGTCGCCACTCGCACGTTAGTCCCTTCCGCTCGTGCGGCAGAGAGCGGAGCCACAGGGAGTCGAAAGACATAGGGACAGACCTCTGCAATCGGATCATGGCTTCCAGCCGCTCTTCGCAACCGCGCTCCATCAGACTGAGCCTTGGTCGATCGCGAAACCCCTGTCTCAATCGGCTTCATGACGCCCACGTCGATCCCGCGTTGAGTCAGACACGCCACGAGCGCAGAGGTAACGAGTGTTTTCCCGACGCCCGTATCGGTCGCGGTGACAAAGATTCCTCGCGGGCTGGGATTACTAGATTTTCTCTTGGCGCGCCGCATAAGTTGGAGTCTAGTATTCTGCTATAGGATGCGGCTATCACAGTTCCATACCTGTCCAGACACATCGTTGAGTTGCGCCAGGTGCAGGACAGTCTTGGCTACTTCCTCTCGTGACGGTGGCCGGCCTAACGCATGGCCTTTCCAATTGTCGCCTTCCGGCATCGCCCCCTCAGACAGTCCCGTCTTCTGCCAACCAGGCAAGAGGAGATTCACGCGGACGTTGCCCGCGCCCCACTCTTGGGCTGCAGTGTTCACCAGACCGATAAGACCGGCTTTTGATGCCGCGTATGCGGCTTGTCCTGTTGAGCCATGGAACCCAGCATGTGATCCGATCACGACGATCGACCCGCCGCCGCGAGCGAGGAGAGGAGGGGCCATGGCGCGGAGGCAGTGAAATGTTCCCGTAAGATTCGTGGCCAGCACTTCGGCCCAATCTTCTTCACCTTGTCGAAGAAGGAGATGGCTCCCTCCGATTCCAGCATTGCAGATGAACACCGACGGCACAGGTGCCTGGCGGCAGGAGGCTTCCACCATGTGTTGCACCGCATGCGACTCGCGAATATCGGCTTCGTAGAGCGCCCCGACTCCACCGGCGGCCACCACTTGCGTGAGCGTGTCCTCGGCAGCCGTCTTGTGGCGATGGTAATGCACCCCGACAGACCAGCCAGCCGCAGCAAAGGCCAGGCTGATCGCTCGACCAATTCCTCCGGACGCACCGGTCACCAGCACCGCATGTTTGGATTCGCCAGCCGGTCTCGTCATCTCGGCGCCTCGTCGCCATTCATAACCATGAGATTATGGGTTGGATCGGGAGTGAAGGCAAGTCTGGTGACGCAACATAGCCGACCTCCTTCCCTTGCTGCCTCCAGGATTCATATGGTACGGTCACGGCATCGTTCAACCAGTGGAGGACCTCACGCATGCCCCTGAAAATGCCTGGATATCGAAAGGCCCTCATCGTGGGAACCGCCCTGCTGCTTGTCTGGAGCGCCTGGTCAACCACTCTCGCAGCGGAAGACGCCAGCGTCATTGCACAGTCCGCAAACTATTTCCCAGATCAGGTCGGGAACGAATGGCACTATCGTGGTCAGATTACTGAAGGACCGCTGCAAACGATTGAGCATAAATTTTTCACCAACGTGTCCTCGGTCACCGGCACCAAAACCATCAAGGGCATGACCGTCACCGTGTTCCACGATACCAACCCGGGCAACCATGGCCCATCGGACAGTTTCTACCGTCGCGATAGCGTCGGCATCGTCTATTACGGTTCTGAACCGGGCACACCCTTGGAAAAACAGCTCGTGCCCTATCAGATCGTGCGTTTCCCCATGAAGGTCTCGACCTCGTTCCCGCAATTCAACCGCAAAGGGCTGGACTTTGGCACCGATATGGATCGCGACGGCGAGAATGAAAAGGCCGATGCGCAGGGGGACTCCACGGTGGTGGGGCAGGAATCGGTCACCGTGCCGGCTGGCACGTTCAAAGACGCGGTGAAGGTGGAGGCCCGCATGTCCATGCAGATTCACCTCTCCGGCACGAACAAGACCGCCCATGGAACCGATGTGATGGCCGCATGGTTCGTGAAGGGTGTGGGCTTGGTCAAGTACGTCGAGCGGCAGGAACTCTCGCCGTTGGAAGACCGGGGCGTGGTCACGGAGATCATGGAAGAACTGGAATCCTACGAGATCAAGCCGCCGAAGGCCTCACTCGGGAGGCGCGAATCCTCGTCGGAGGGTCTGCTCGCTGACGACGCGGGTGATCACAAATTGCGTCAGGTACTCTTCACCTCCCGCCTTCGTTCCGACTCCGGAGAGTCGATGGCCCCCAAACGGCTGGCGACCGACTAACGCGCCGGTGATCGGACGATTCAGATAGAGATTCCCGACATCGAACCGTTGCCGTGCCAGTTCCAGATTGGCCGGGCTTCGTGAATAGACTCCGCCGGTGAGTGCATAGGCCGTCGAATTCGCCTGGGTCAGCGCTTCTTGAAAGGAATTGGCCTTCATCACTGCGAGGATCGGCCCAAAGATTTCCTCTTGGGCTATTCGATGTGTCGGCGCCACATCCGCAAAGACAGTCGGCCCGACATACCACCCTGGCCCCGTCACAGTCCCTTCCACCAGTAGGCGGGCTTCCTTCTTCCCAATCTCGATGTATTCCTGAATCTTCGCCTGCGCTCGCCTGTCGATCACCGGCCCGACCTGCGTGCCCGGCTCCTCCGGATTCCCCACCCGCAGGCTCAGCACCGCCTCTTTGAGGCGATCCAGGAAACTATCGTAAATGGCAGCATGCACGATCGTCCGCGAGCAGGCAGAACATTTCTGTCCCGCATAGCCGGTGAACGATGAGACCACTCCAGTGATGGCGTCATCGAGATCCGCGGTCTCATCCACGATAATCGCGTTTTTCCCTCCCATCTCGGCCAGCACCCGCTTGACCGTCTGTTGCCCAGGCATAAGGCTACCGGCGTCTCTCAGGATGCCGAGCCCCACGTCCTTCGAGCCGGTAAACGCAATCGTCGCGATCTCGGGATGGCGCACCAATGCCCGTCCGATGTCTGGTCCACCAGGCAGACAGCAGAGTACCCCTTCAGGCACACCTGCCTCCCGCAAGATCTCCGTGAGCCAGTGTCCCATCATTGGCGAGCGCTCGGAGGGTTTGAAGATCACGGGATTCCCGGTCACGAGTGCCGCCGACACCATGCCGGTGGGAATCGCCAGCGGAAAATTCCACGGAGCGATGACGGCCGTTACCCCGCGAGGACTACGGAGACGCTGGTTCAGTTCACCAGGTTCCTGCCCTAACCGTTTTGGGGGAGAAAGCCTGAGCCAGTCATTCGCATAAAATTCCAGAAAGTCAATCGCTTCAGCGAGGTCCGCATCCGCCTCCCGCCAAGGCTTCCCACATTCCAGAATCTCCCAGGCCGCCAACGCATCGCGCCGCGTCCGCATGAGCGAAGCGGCCGCACGCAAGATGTCCACTCGTCGTTCCGTTGTGGTGTCGCGCCAGGATTCCCATCCCTGGACCGCTCGGTGCACCGCCTGTTCGACATCAGCCGAACTCGCACTGGACAACCGGCCCACGACTTCATCCGGACGTCCGGGGTTGCGAGACTCGATGAGAGGCCCCGTCAGGCGCAGCCCCCCGGACGACGAAGTCCACTGCCGGCCCAGTTGCGACCGCACGGTCGCCAAGGCCTGCTGCATCGCCAGTCGGCTATCGGCCTGCGCAAAATCCCGCTGCGGCTCATTTCGAAAGTCCTGGATAACGCCTGCCTGAGACAAGAGGGGCTGAGTCTGACTCAGTCCCTCAAGAACAGGCGGAGCCAACAGCGTGCTCAGAGGCTGGGATTCCACATACTCCTTCCGTAGAAATGATTCATTGGATGTGTTCTCGAGCAATCGCCGTACGAGATAGGCCATGCCTGGAAGCAGATCACCCACCGGGGTATACAATCGCAATCGACGCCCATGCTGCGTGACCGCATGCTGAAAGGGCTCGGCCATGCCGAAGATCATCTGATATTCCCAAGTCTCCGGAGGGAGCCCGAGCGATTCCGCAACCGCCTCGATGTAGGCCAGCGCACGGAGATTGTGTGTCCCGAATGCCGGACGAATGACGGACGTCTGAGACAGAAGGAGACGCGTGAGTGCTTCATAGTTAGCATCCGTCTCCACCTTCTGCTCAAAGAGAGGAACAGCCCAACCACGTTGCCCATAGCGTATCCGGTCCGAATCCCAGTAGGCCCCTTTCACCAATCGAATCGTGATGGGTGCCCCACGTCGACGAACCCAGGACAGGAGGCCGTCGATATCTCGCGCCGTCTCCCGATGGTAGGCCTGCAACGCCAGACCCGCATACGCATAGGTCTTGTAGGAGGGTTCCGCGAAGAGCCTGGTGAAAATCTCCACCAGTAACGTTTTCGTATCAGCTTGCTCCATATCGAAGATTAACGAAGCGGGGAGGCGCATCGCCAGATCAAGGATGGGTCGAAGCCGCGATGCCACGGAACGGTAGCTCCCTTCCGGATCGATCGGGTCGAGATGCGGAGAGAGGGCGGAGATTTTGAGCGAGAGCTGTACTCTTGGTATCGGCCCGAGATGGTCCCGCTCCAGTAAGGGAAGGGACGGCCACAAAGCCGCCACTCGTGCGAGCAGGGTCAGGGCTTCCATACAGCGATCGCGGTACCGATCAGCCTCACGATCGCTGATGGTGGCCTCGCCCAACAAGTCGACCGACCAGGCCCGCCCATGCTGCCACAGATCGGTCAACCGCGGCGCCGCTTCTTCGACTGTCGCTCCGGCAATAAAGGTGCGCGCCATCTGCTCAACCTGGCTTCTGATCGCCTTGCCGCTGAGCCGAGCCCCCAAGCTGGTGGCGGAAAGGGCTTTGAGCCCCCAGTGGGCGCCGAAGAATTGCGTGTCTCCATCACCCAAGTACTCGCGAGCCAGCGTGACCACCTGCTCGTCGTCTGTGACCGAGGGCAGGACATCAATGAATCGAAAGAGCTGTGTCTTGAAGAGGCTGTCCTGCATTGCCAGATTGAGGGCCGATTGTGACCACCAACGGCGCTCAAAGAGAGTCGGAGTTCGACCGGCGGAGAGACGCGCGAACTGTTCGCCGAAACGGCGAACCAGAGGTTCAAGGGAGGAAGAAATTGTCGACATCGGCACCCCACTGGAGGTGACATAGAGGGACACCGTCAGTATACACTGTGAGCGTTTGCTTGAAAGATTCTCATATATTCGGTATGCTGTTCTGAGTGCTTCGTCTTCCCCATGGGGTGGTCCGATGAAGCGATGGCTGGGGTCTATAAGGAGAGGCAATGGTTGCCACAACTACAACTAGCGAAGACGTGTTTGTGCCTTTAAACTTTGTGCTATTTTGCGCCATCGTCGCTGCTACGATGATCGGCATCCCACTCTACGGTTACTACTATGGGTTCAGTCTCTTCGACTGGATCCTGTCCTTTGTGATGTACATCGTCACGGGCATGGGCATCACAGTCGGCTATCACCGGTTGGTGTCACATCAGAGCTTTGAATGCCCCAACTGGGTCAAGGCCTGTATCCTCGTCGCCGGTGGTTGGGCGCTGCAAAATTCTGCCCTCAAGTGGGGCGGTGACCATATCCGCCATCACGCCAAGACTGATCAAGTGGAAGATCCCTACAACGTCACCAAGGGATTCTGGCACAGCCACTGCGGCTGGCTCTTTTACAATACCCCCCATCGCACGGAGAAGTACGAAATCCGTTTGCGCCGCGACCCTGTCGTGATGTGGCAACATCGCTACTACTGGCCGATCGTGGTCACGGGACTCCTTCTGCCCTTTGTCCTTGGAGTCTGGTACGGCGGCTGGCAGGGTGGCATCGGTGCCTTCCTATTGGGTGGTCTCTTCCGGATGTTCATGGTGCTGAACTCCACCTTTACGATCAACTCACTCTGCCACATGGTGGGAACACAGCCGCACGGCACGACAGGACAGCAGCCGTGATAGCTGGCTGATTTCCTTCGTCAGTTTTGGCGAGGGCTATCACAATTTTCATCACACCTACGCGCGCGACTTTCGCAACGGACCAAAGTGGTACAATTTCGATCCCTCGAAGTGGATCATATACACCCTCTGGCTGTTCGGGTTAGCGCACAATCTGCGACGCAACGACCCCAGCGTCGGGTAATGGAGCTGTAAAGAACCCGCTCGACAGGCGCTTTTATCATTCCTCCTCATCCTTGGCCCGCATTCGTCCTCAGCACTCCTACTGACTCGCGGATTTCAAATGACCAGAAGATCCTGCGAGTCAAGTCAGGTGTCTTACCCTCGTAGGCAAGGTGGCGACATACCGGCACACGGATCATGCGGGCAAGGTCCGCATTCCCCAATCGCGCCATCACTCCATAGCTCAATAGGCCCATTTTCTTTCGCCCTCCTCCTTCGCTTATGATGGAGTGGCTGGCCCGAGAGCCAGTCCTAATCGATTGCGCAGTATGGAGGAGAGACGCTCCATGGCTGATGAACATCCCGCCGGACCCCAGACCGGTCACGGGAAAGACAATCTCATTCCCGGTGTCAAATATGTCATCGCTGTCAGCAGCGGCAAAGGGCGGAGTCGGTAAATCCACCGTCTCCGTCAATCTCGCTGTGGCCCTTGCCTTAACCGGCGCCAAAGTCGGCCTGCTCGATGCGGATATCTACGGTCCCAACATTCCCATGATGATGGGCGTGACCAAGCCACCGGAACAGAAAGACGGCAAAATCGTTCCCGCCGAAAGTCACGGCGTCAAACTGATCTCCATGGGATTTTTCGTCCCTGAAGACACCGCCGTGGTCTGGCGAGGTCCGATGGTTCACACTGCCATTCAACAACTCTTCCGCGACGTGCTGTGGGGCGAACTGGATTACTTGCTCATCGATCTGCCGCCCGGCACCGGAGACGCGCAGCTCACCCTCACCCAGTTGGTCCCGCTGACCGGTGCCGTCACCGTCACGACACCGCAGGAAGTCGCCCTGCACGATGTTCGCAAAGGCATGATGATGTTCCAAAAGGTAAATGTGCCGCTACTCGGCATTGTGGAGAACATGAGTTACTTTCTCTGTGGCCACTGCGGCGAGCGGACCGAAATATTTTCGCACGGGGGAGGGGAGCGGGCTGCCGCCACACTCGGGATCCCGTTCCTCGGTCGAGTGCCGATCGACCCGGCGATTCGCGATGGCGGCGACTCGGGCAACCCGATCGTCGTGGCCAATCCGGCCTCTCCGCAATCGGCGGCGTTCCGGGAGATCGCACAGAAAATTATTGCGGAAGTCACCGGCGCTGCAAAGGGAGTTCCGCCGATCGAAAGCCTGCTTGAGCAAGATCAAGAAATCCGTTTGCGAAAACATAACCGACAGACGAAAGGACGGGACAGGCGATGGGAGAGTTCGTACGGGTGACAGGTACCACCGACGTGAAACCGGGCCACGGCATCGTCGCAGAAGTGAACGGCAAGACCCTCGCGATCTTTAATGTGGACGGGACGTTCCACGCAATCGATAACACCTGTGTCCATCGGGGCGGCCCGCTCGGCGAGGGGGATCTCGAAGGGTCCGTCGTGACCTGTCCCTGGCACGGCTGGCAATACGATGTCACCACAGGCGCCTGCGTGGCGAATCCCTCGGCGAAAGTGGAGCGATACGAAGTAAAGATCGACGGCACCGACGTGAAGGTGCTTGTCTGACCTCAGATGGTCGGGGTTGAGTCCGGTTTCTAGGCTCTTCATAATGCCACGTATGGACCGGGTCGACTTACTGTTCCTCTATCGTCAAATGCTGCTGATCCGCCGGTTCGAAGAGAAATCGGCGGAAATGTACGCCCTCGCGAAAATTGCCGGATTCCTGCATCTCTATATCGGCGAAGAGGCCATTGCGGTCGGGGTCATCGCCGCGCTTCGTCCGGATGACTATGTGATCAGCGCGTACCGCGACCACGGACACTGTCTTGCCCGAGGTTCCGACCCCGGCCACGTGATGGCCGAGCTGTTCGGCAAAGCGACGGGCCTATGCCAGGGCAAAGGCGGCTCCATGCACCTGGTGGATGCCCCGCGCCGGTTCATGGGCGGCTACGCCATTGTCGGAGGCCACATTCCCCTTGCCACAGGCCTCGCATTCGCGACCAAGTATCAAAAACTCGACCTTGTGACCGTCTGCTTCTTCGGTGAAGGGGCAGTCCCGAGTGGCCAGGCACACGAGGCCCTCAATTTGGCGGCCTTGTGGAAACTTCCTGTGATCTTCGTCTGCGAGAACAACCGTTACGGTATGGGGACGCCGGCTGAACGGGCCATCGCGCTCTATGCGAACGTGGCAGGGACGGCCCGCTCCTATGGCATCATGGCTGAGCGCGTGGATGGCATGGATGTACTGGCCGTGCGCGATGTGATGCGCAAGGTCGTCGAGCAGGTGCGCGCGGGGGCGGGACCATTTTTCCTCGAGGCGATGACCTACCGGTTCATGGGCCACTCAATGTCCGACCCGGCACACGGACATTACCGAACCAGAGAAGAAGTGGAGGAGCACCGCAAACGCGACCCTCTTCTATTGCTGAAGCAGACGATCCTGAGCAACAACCTAGGCGCCGAGGCCGATTTCATACAGCTTGAGCGGGAAGTCGGCGAGGTCGTGACGGCCGCCGTCAGATTTGCGGATGACAGTCCTTTTCCAACCCCATCGGCCTTGCACACCGACGTGATGCGGGAGGAGTAAGATAATCCATGGTGCTGTCCTATCGGGAAGCTCTCAACCAGGCCATGTGCGAGGAAATGCGTCGGGACTCGCGTATTTTTCTGATCGGCGAGGAAGTGGGCCACTACCAGGGCGCCTTCAAGGTCAGTAAGGGTTTTGTGGAGGAATTCGGCCCGGAACGGGTGGTGGATACTCCGATCACCGAAGCAGGCTTCACGGGCCTGGCAATCGGCGCCGCCATGGCGGGGTTGCATCCCATCGTCGAACTCATGACCATGAATTTCGGCATTCTGGCGCTGGATCAGATCGTCAACAACGCCGCCAAAATTCATTACATGTCGGGGGGGCAGCTATCGGTGCCGATCGTGATTCGCGGACCTGGCAGCGCCGCTCATCAGTTAGGCGCGCAGCATTCGCAAAGTCTGGAGGCCTGGTTCTGTCACGTGCCGGGTTTGAAAGTGATCGCGCCGGCCACGCCGCACGATGCGAAAGGCCTGTTGAAGAGCGCGATCCGGGACAACAATCCGGTCATCTTCCTCGAAGCGCAATTGCTGTACGGAACGAAGGGGGATGTCGGAGAAAGTGAGTATACGATCCCTATTGGTGTCGCCGAGGTGAAGCGTGCCGGACGCGACGCGACGATCGTCGCCTACTCGAAGATGCTCCTGCTAGCGCTGGAGGCAGCCGATCAACTGAGTCGAGAGGGGATCGATGTCGAGGTCGTC
Organism: uncultured Nitrospiraceae bacterium; assembly: GCA_963726635.1. Classification (GTDB taxonomy): domain Bacteria; phylum Nitrospirota; class Nitrospiria; order Nitrospirales; family Nitrospiraceae; genus Palsa-1315. Next base: position 211,597 of record CAVSCZ010000003.1, on the reverse strand, counting down.
GATCCCCGCACCCTCAAGCCGTTGGACCTCCAAACGATTGTGACCTCGGTCAGAAAGACCGGGCGTCTCGTGATTGTCGAGGAAGGCTGGCGTTTTTGCGGGCTGGGTGCGCAGATTGCTGAGAGCGTGTACGCGGCGGCGTTCGACTACCTGGACGCTCCCATCCTGCGCGTCACCGGCGAAGATGTTCCGATGCCCTATAGTCGCCCATTGGAAGATGCCGCCATCCCGGACAAGCCGCGCGTCATCGAAGCCGTCAAATCAGTGTGCGGCACACAGTAAACAGAGGAGGCACGATTACCCATGTCGTCACAAGCCCAGGCTCCCGGTCATATCGAGATCACGGAGACGCTCGTTCGGCTCTATGTGTTCCTGACGCAATACCTCGATCGCTGCCTCGATGAGGCAGCCAGGAAGACATACCCGGATGAGGAACTGCACGCACATCTCTCCACGACGCGCGCGACGATGGCGGACATCCTCGCGGTAAATCCGGTGGTCAAGAGCAAGGTCGAGAAGGAATGCAAAGACGTGCTCGCCCTCGGAGCCGCGATCTTGAAAGGCGGCCATGAGCGAGCCTCGGCGATGGAGCCGATGCAGGCACAACGTGCCATCCTGCGGAACAAGACCATTGCATTGAGCGATCTCTTGGCAGTGTTTCGGGCTCTATGAAGGAATGGTGAAACAGACTGCCAGCATCCATGGACCGTGGCGCGAGACATGCGAGAAAGGCGCGACGTGGATAGATTGGATTCCCACCTCGTCTCGCCCGTCCAGCCAGTCTCGCTCGGCTATCCTGTTGGTCATTCGTTCCTCCTGAGAGAGGGAGAGCACACCGAATTCCAGGGCTGTCAACCGGGCTTATCAGCAATCTACTCATGTCAGACCAGGCACAGGAGAAACATCAATTGGCAGGCTTGGATACACGCGAACGCGGCTTTACTAGGCCGGTCGTGTTTGAGCAGGCCAACGGAGGATATCAAGCCATTCTCCGATATGAGACGACGCGCGTGGTGACCACAGCACAAGCCACAGCGGGGGCCGCGCTGGAGGAATTAATTCGCACGCTCCAGGGACAGGGCTACTCGCAGCTCCGCAGCCAACTGAGCGTCCGGGAGGGCACCTACCTGGGTTCTCAGGAGCCTTGGATTGAGTATCCGGACCCCGCGCGCGGCACGGAGCATCAGGACGGGTGGATGAAACGATTGTTTCGCTGTTTCCTGCGACGAAGTGAGGACACGCATGGCTAGTCGCGTCGTGATGCCAAAATTAACCGACACGATGGAAGAAGGCGTCCTCCTTGCGTGGAAGAAACGCGAAGGGGATCCGGTGCAGGCAGGGGAGGCGCTCGCTGAAATCGAAACTGACAAGGCCATCATGGATCTCGAGGCCTTCGCCTCCGGTATCCTGCGCAAGATCCTGGTGCAGGAGGGCGCAACCGTAATGTCCGGAACGTTGATCGGCGTCATCGGCGGAGCGGATGAGGACATCACCTCGGCATTGACCGACACGATCACTGCCGCGCCATCGGCCGGCGGCGGAACCAGGACAAGCGCGCCGCCTAGTGCCGGTCCGGCACCCACCTCATCCGCGAGTCCACAGGGCACTCGTTTCATCGCCTCGCCCCGCGCGAGAGCTCTTGCTGCCGACCGGGGAATCGATCTCGCCACCATAACCGGATCCGGTCCTGGCGGGCGAATCGTGGAAGAGGATGTCGTGAAAGCCCAGGCTCCGCCAACGCAGGCTCTGCCAGGCGGAACAGACCAACCGCTGAGCCAGATGCGGAAAGCCATCGCGCGAGCGACGACACAGAGCAAAGCGCCGGTGCCTCACTTTTATCTGACGAGCGAGATCGATATGGAGCAGGCAGAGCGGTTCCGTGATCAGTTCAAACACAACCGAACAATGCATCCCTCCGTCACCGACTTGCTGATCAAAGCCTCAGCGATCGCGCTCACCCGCCATCCGGAAATCAATGTGTCATTCACCGGCAATGCCATCAGGCGACATGCGCGCATTGATATCGGGATCGCCGTCGACATCGATGACGGCTTGATCACGCCGGTCATTCGCAATTGCGGCGCGAAATTGCTGGACGATATCTCGACCGAATCGCGGACGCTGATCGACCGGGCCAGGAACAAACGCTTGCAGCCGCAGGAATACACCGACGCCACCTTCTCGATCTCCAACTTGGGAATGTTCGACGTGGAAAACTTCATTGCAATCCTCATCCCCCCTCAGGCAGCATCCATCGCTGTGGGCACCATCCGCGACGTGCCTGTCGTCAAAGACGGTACGGTCAAGGCGGGCCGGCGCATGAAGGTGACGTTATCGTGCGACCACCGGGCTCTGGATGGTGTCCAGGGGGCCGGCTTCCTGAAAGAATTCAAACGCATCCTTGAACATCCCTCGGAGTTACTCCCGTCAAAGGAGACCCCATGAGCTTTGTCCCGCTGGAACAGCTTCGAGCTTCAAAAGCTGAATCCCAAATAGCTACTAGCCATCAGCCATCAGGAGAAGGTCGGCCTGGACGCCTTCCGGCCTGGTTCAAAGTCCAGGCGAAAACCGGTCCGGACTACCTTGACATCAAGCAGACGATGGACCGGCTCAAGCTCCATACCATCTGCGAAGAAGCGCGATGCCCGAACCGATGGGAATGTTGGAACGCCCGCACCGCGACATTTCTCATCCTGGGCAATATCTGCACCAGACGTTGCCACTACTGTTCAGTCGAGACAGGCCGACCTCTGGCGATCGATCATGAAGAACCGCGGCGCGTCGCAGAAGCGGTCCAGGCGCTGGGCCTTAGACATGCCGTTATCACATCGGTGAACCGGGATGAGCTGGAAGATGGCGGGGCTGAAATCTTTGCCGAAACGATCCGGCAGACCAGACGGCTCAGTCCTGAATGTGCGATTGAAGTGTTGATTCCGGACTTCGAAGGGAATGAGACAGCCCTTGCGATGGTCTGTGCCGAGAAGCCGGAAATTCTGAATCACAACATTGAAACCGTCCGGCGGCTGTTTCCGGCAATCCGTCCACAAGGAAAGTATCAGCGTTCGATCGGGTTACTCGGCAAGGCGAAGCAATTGGGCATGCGCACCAAGTCCGGGGTGATCCTTGGGATGGGGGAAACCATGGACGAGGCCCGCGAAGTCATGCGCGACCTCCGCTCCGTCGGCTGCGATATCATCACTATCGGCCAATATCTCCAGCCGACGAGAGAGCATCTGCCTGTTGCGCGTTTCTACGATCCCAGCGAGTTCGCCATGTTGAAAGTAGAGGGGATGGCCCTTGGCTTTACTCCATGTCGAATCAGGTCCACTGGTCCGCAGTTCCTACCATGCAGAGCAGCAAACCCACCACCACACTCCATAATTAGGAACGCAGCTTCCTTCCTCGCATCAGGTTTTGCCAAGAACCCGTCACATGTCAGGAGTTTTACCCCCTCTTTTGGGGGAGGCTGCTCAATTCCTTTGACAAGGTCCCATACGTAAAAATACACTAATCTGCCTGATTTTTCTTCGAACCTGCGACCTGGACGAAGCGACTTACACACGGATCTCCAGGAGAGGGTCCTGAGTCGCACCCTTTCGGCCTCATATGCGGGCAGTGCGAAAGGAATGGCGTCATGGTCGGACTATTCAGGAACCGCATCATGAGTCGTTCCGGCTCACTCACCATCCTGCTGGTGGCGGTTCTGAGCACGCTGCCAGCCATCGGATTCGCCCTTGAACAGGCCACGCGGGTTCTGATCGGTCACACGAGCGAAGTCCTCGCCGTCACGTTTTCTCCGAACGGCAAACTGGTGGCTTCGGCCGGAACCGATCAGACCATCCGATTGTGGGAACCCGATACCGGCCGGGATCTTCGTCTCCTGCGCGGTCACATGGGAACCATCTACGCGCTCGCATTTTCACCGGACGGAGGGGTCCTTGCCTCCGGCAGCGCCGACACGTCCATTCGTCTATGGGACGTGGCAACCGGACGAGAACTCAAAGCCGTCACGTCCAACTTCGGAGCCGTCCGCGCAGTCACATTTTCGGCGGACGGCAAAACCATCGCCACAGGAGGAAACGACGGCAGCCTCCGCCTGTGGGACGCAGCCACCGGCAAAGAAATCAAATCCGTCCGGGGCCAGTTCGGAGTGGTCTTCTCCATTCGGTTTTCGCCTGACGGGAAGACGTTGGCGACAGGAAGCAGCGACATGCACGTCCATCTGTGGGATGTCGCCACAGGCAGACAGCGGAGTCTTCTGACCGGTCACACAGGCGCCGTTCAGGCGGTCACGTTCAGCCCGGACGGCCAATGGCTCGCAAGCGCGTCCGCCGATGGATCGATTCGCCTCTGGGATCTCGACCAGAGTCAGGAGCACCTGACGATGACCGGCCACAAGGGGGAAGTGTATGCACTCGTCTTTTCGCCGGATGGCCGGTCCCTCGTGTCATCCGGCGCGGACGGGACCATCCGTGTCTGGGACGTGGGTTCCGGCAACGAACGTCATACGCTGGGTGGGCACAAGGGCCCGGTCTGGTCCGTCGCCGTCTCGCCGGATGGGATGCTGCTCGCCTCTGGAGGCCGAGATCGTACCGTCCGACTCCAGCCGCCAACCCCGCCGGCGCTGACGGCCACCCTGACCGAAAAGATACAGAAACGCGGCAATGAAATCGGCGCCCCGCCATCACCGCCGCCGCTGCCTGAAGCCGATCTCGCAATTCGACCGACCGAAGTGAAATCTGGAAGCGAGGTTACACTCTCGCTTGCAATTAAGAACAAAGGCAAAGGCCCGCTCTATCGCTTCCAAGCCAGGACGAAGAGCGACGATCCCTCGCTTGACGGTCACCTCTTCTATTTCGGACGGATCGATGGGGGACAGAGCAGCGAGGACGTCGTCACCATCAAGATTCCCGGTGATCGACCTGACGGCAACATCCCCTTGCATCTCGTATTCGAGGAATACAACGGTTTCGTGCCGGATCAATTGAAGGCTGTGCTGACCCTTAAAGGATTGCCCCGGCCCCGCTTCGCGTACACGCTGCAGGTTATCGACAACGGAACCGGCAACTCAGTCGGCAACGGCGACGGGCGCATTCAAAAAGGAGAAGCCGTCGACCTCCTCATCACGGTGAAGAATGTCGGGACCGTCACGGCGCAACACACATCCGTAGACGTGACAATACCCCCGCATCACAGTCTCCGCCTCAACAAAGGTCTCGTCGAATTCGGCCCGCTGAAACCTGACGAAGCCAAAAGCGCAACAGTCAACCTCTTCGTGGGGAAAGACATGCGCGATGAGCATCTGCCGGTCAGGCTGTTCATCCGAGAGCGCAGCTCAAACACCATGCTGGACGAGACGGTGCAGCTGGCTGTGGATCATCGGGCGGCACCGCAGATTATCGCCACCAATAAGCTCGTCACCATCGGGCCTGCCTCCGTCAAAATTCACAGCGGCGCGGGACCTGAAACATCCGTGATTGCCTCCGGAGTAAGAGATCAAGCCTTGGCCGTCACGGGTGAGCTCGGCGACTGGTATCGCATCCAGATGTCGCTGAATGAGGTCGGCTGGATTGCCAAGCACGACGTCGCTGAAACGTCTCAGCCGGTCAAGGGCGACATGCCGATTCCGGCGATCACCGGTGCGCCAGTGGTGAAGCTGTTTCAGAATGCGCCGCCCGTCATCGCGCTGGCTACACCGTCCGACGGCATCGAGGTGAGCGTGGAGCGGATCAGCCTCGCCGGTGCCGCAGCCAGTGAGAAAGGCGTCGCCCGGGTTGAGATTCGCCTCAACGGACAGCTGGTGACACAACGCGACAGTCGCGGTATCGCCGTCAAGCCTGGAGGGTCCGAGACTCCGACGAATATGGAGTTTGCCGAAAAACTCACTCTCCAAGAAGGAAAGAACCAGATCGTGGTGACGGCCATTGACAGCGACAACCTCTCGGCCAGCCGGACACTCTCCGTCACGCGCATCGCCGATCGCGGGAAGATTTGGGCGGTCGTCGTCGGCATCTCCCAGTACAAAGCCGTACAACCTCTCCGGTATGCCGACAAAGATGCGGTGGCCTTCTACGACTATCTGACTCAGCACATCGGGGTGCCGAAGGAACAGACGACCTTGCTCCTGAACGAACAGGCCACGCTCATGAGCCTGAAACGCACGCTCGGCACCGAGTTGAAGCGCAAAGCAGGGGAGAAGGATACCGTCATCGTCTACTACGCAGGACACGGCGCGCCGGAAGCCGATGCCTCAGCCGGCGACGACGATGGATTGGAGAAATACATCGTCCCGTACGACGCCGACCCACGCGACCTCTATACAACCGCGTTGCCGATGCGCGAGATCGAAAACATCTTCCAGCGGCTCACCCCGGAACGCATCATTTTCATCTCTGACTCCTGCTATAGCGGCGCGACGGCGGGCCGAACCTTTGCGACGGCCTCGCGGCGCGCCATCGTCTCGGAAAATTTCCTGACGCGTCTGTCGAAGGGCAAGGGTCGAGTGGTGCTCACCGCCAGCAAGGCCAGCGAAGTCAGCGAAGAGCGGGAAGACCTCGGCCACGGCGTCTTCACCTATTACCTGCTCGAAGGATTGAAGGGGAAAGCCGACGCCGACAAAGACGGCATCGTGACCGTCGACGAAGCCTATGCCTACGTCTCCAAAAAGGTTCCGGAAGTCACAGGTCAGAATCAGCACCCCGTCAAGAAAGGCGAGGTCGAAGGCCAGTTGGTCCTTGGCCATGTTCGCTGATCCAGGTACCGACATAATCATTAATCATAATGGAGGCATTATGAGGCCCGTACATTATCTCGCTCTGACGGCATCGCTGGTCGTGACTGTTACCGGCTGCGCGGAATATCTGGAACCAGTCAAGATTGGGTCTTATGCACTCATACCAGACGCCGCTCAGCCTACGTCACTGCCCCCAAGGATCTATGTGGCTAATGAGAGCAGTAACGACGTCAGCGTCATCGATGCCACCACCTTCCAGCCTGTCGGGACAATCCCTGCCCTGAACCACTCGACCCATGACCTGGCCGTGAGCCGTGATGGTCGTCGCCTGTATGCCACGAACCTCGCCTCAGGCCGTGTCTCGGTGATCGATACGCTCAGGCGAGAAACGATCGCCTCGATCTACACCGGCGAACGCTGTCACGTCGTGGCCCTGAACAACGACGACAGCCAGCTCTGGGTGGCCAACATCGGTGAGAACACCATCTCCATTGTTGATACCACGACGTTCAGAATCCTGGGAACAATCCCGGTTGGCAAAGGACCAACAGGGCTGACGTTCTCGCACGACGGCCGGTTTGCCTTCGTCAGCGCGCAGGGTGACAAGACGGTTGGGGTGATCGATACGTCTACCCACCAAGTTATCAAGACCATTCCGGTCGGTGCGAATCCGCATTTTCTGGTCGTGAGTCGTGACGGGCACGTGTGGGGTGTCAACACGGGACAAAACGACGTTTATGTCCTGGACCCGGAGAGCCACGAAAAGGTTGGCACGTTTACTGTCGGCGACAAGCCTCAGCAAATCGCTTTCGCTTACAAAGGCACCGCCGGGCCGTTGGCCTATGTGACAGTCGGCAGCCAAAACAAGGTTGTCGGGCTCGGCGGCGACCCAAACAACCTCAAGGTGGTGGATGAAATCGCGGTCGGCGAAGGACCGAATGGCATCTGGTCCAATGCGGAAGGGACGAGACTCTTTGTCGCCCACGACAAGGGCAATGAAATCCGCGTCATCGATACAGGCACCGGCCAAACCATCGCCACTGTGCCGGTTGGTCGGAAGCCGATTCGTGTTGTCGTCTCTCGATAGCGGAGCGAAAAAGGAGATAGGGATAGAACGCACGACTGAAGGAGCCACCACCATGACAACAGGTAGATTCGTATCGACAGCATTCATCATGACCCTCAGCATTGCCCTTAGCTTTGCACCGGTCAGCGAGGCAGACAACGTGCCCATCGGTTCGGCCACCAATGCCATCGGAACGCTGACCATCGTGCGCACCGACGGAGTGCAGCAACGCTTACAAGGCAAAGGTAACGTGCCACTCTACGAGGGTGATGTCCTTAAGACCGACGAGAGCAGCCAAGCGTTAATCACCTTTACGGAAGGCATCGAAGTCGCGCTCAATGAAAGCACAAGCTTCAAGCTTCTCTCGCGCTGGGAGAAGGACAAACCGATGGTGCGTATCCTTCGATTGAAGCAGGGCGAAGTGTGGGCCAAAACCGCCGGAGGCCCCAAGAGGTTCGAGGTTGAAACGCCCGTTGCCACGGCATCAGTCAAAGAAACGGAGTTCAATTTGAAAGTTCAGGAAGACGGGCAAAGCATTCTCACCGTCATTGAAGGCATCGTGCAGTTCGGCACGCCGTTCGGTACCTGCCCGATCAAAACCGATACCATCAGTTACGGAGTTCGCGGGAAGAAATGCACCAAACCGGCGACGACGGATGCGATAGCGGCACGATTATGGACGGTTGCGCTGAGGTCACCTGGGAAGTAAAGGAGCGCAAGAACCTACCAGGCGTGTGAACCTTTAGCAGTCACCAGGCGACTCACGAAACGACCTGACTTAGTTAACTAGGCAGTAAGACGAGCTCTCAGAGGGCAAGAGACTAACTGCTGACGAAAATGCAGCTCGCCACTATGTGGGAGGGAATTCATGAGAACGACCATGAAGACCGTCATGCGAGTATCCGCTAACATTACCCTGACGGGCATTCTGTGCATCGACTCGATGTCTTTAGCGTCGGCTTTTGACCCCACCACGGGACCCACTACCTCAGCCGTGATCCTCCTCCCCCCTGAAGTCGGTCCGATACAACCTTTTGATGGGAAAACGATTGGCCTCCCAGCCGCTCCACAGACTGACCTGATTGTGATGTCATTCGGACTTACAGAAGATAGACGGATGACCTACACCGTTGAACCTCGGGAGATATGATTTCGACAAAACCAATGAGCCGAACGTGAACCGTCCCTCACCGGGAGATACGCGATGAGCTTGATGCCGCACACGAACCAAACGAATATCGTGCGCGTGCTCATGGCAACGGGTTTCAGCCTCTCCTTACTGACAAGCGGATGCGCGACGACGCAGGACATATCATCCACGGACCACATTATTCTCGACAAGCCTGTCCACTTCTCGGCCCCTGACGAGAGCGATATCCTTGCAACCTCAGGCAGCTATACCATCGACCTGCATGACAATACGACGCTGCGCCTAAGTCCCCGCGAGGCTGCATCGAGCGCGTCTCCACTACTTGTGGCGGCCGTAGCCTTGCCGCATGAGCAACCGGTTGAGTCGCGCGTGGCGCTCTCGGTTCCGAACGGAGAAGACGAGCATCATGTCGTCCTGCTCCTGCCGGATGGCAAAGGTTTGGACGCCGGCGGCACATACAGCGGCACACGATCGCGCGGGACCAGCATCCCGCCTTTGCCCATGGCCCAGTTGAATGCGGCCTTTCTCCAACTGGGCCCAGTCGTCCGCGATCACCGTACGCTACCCGTCGAAGCCCGCCCAAACGACTTCGACATCGCCTTCTTCCATGCGCCAATTCATTACCAAGACACGGACAGCAGCAACTATCGAGCCGATTACATCACTCGTTTCGACTATGACGGTAATATGATTGCGACGGACAACTGGGACAACCTCACCAAATTTCCGCTGCCCGCCCATGCCTACTATTCTGTCGTCGAGACCTGTACTCATTGGTTTATCGCCTATGGCTTTTTCCACCCGCGCGATTGGACCGATTCGAACTTCGACCAAGAACATGAGAACGACATGGAAGGACTACTCAACATCGTCCGCAAAGACGGCACAACCTATGGCAAGCTCGAAGGTATGGTGACGGTCGCTCACGAGGATTTTTACTCCTTTACGCCTCCCGGCAGCCCGCTGCGTAATGGCCACGAAAACATCGACGGAACTTTGACGCTGCAACAGTATGAAGGTTCCTGGCGTCCACTGACGGTCCAACAGGCCAAGGGACATGGGCTGAAAGCCTTTCCCTACACCTCCGATTTCCAGGGTAAACCGAATGAAGACGGCATCATCTATTTTCCGTCACGGACTCAGGCCGGAGTTCCACAATCGGGAAACGATCGCCATGTGAACTACCTGTTGTTCGACCTCTTTGCTCCTGGCGGGCTCTGGCAACGACAACTCGATGAGGCGCCGCTTCCCCGGGATCACGCTCAGACCTTCGCCAAATGGGGGGCCTTCAAGGGCGACAAGAGCGGGGGGTGCGGCGGAGGCATGTCTCTCCATGGACTCTCGATCGAATGCTCCACAGATTCTCCTCATCCACCATGGGGATGGGACGATCATGACGACGGGTCGAGTTACGCCGGCGAAATGGCACTCGACCCGGCGCACCTCACAGCACACTACTTCAGTGGAGTGGGAAATTTCAGCACGAGGTATGTCCGCAATCGCTATGCCTCTGACTTGCGGGCGCGTGGATATCGGCACGGGAATGTGCCCCGAGGTTGGTCGAAGGAAGGGCAGGTACCCAATACCGGCCAAACGGTGGTGCTGGATGATCGAACGGAGCGCATCAACATCGATGAGCTGTTCTCGAAACTCACGACGACGTGCCCGTAGAAAGTGTCTTTTGAGATATGCCGGTCAAGGAGAAGCAAGATGAGTGTGAGGTGTTACGCCCTGCTCTCATTCTTTCTGTACAGCGTCACATTCAGTGCTTGCGCCACAGAACATTCCGGCAACTCCGTCGTTGCAGCGGTATTGCTGCTGCCACGGGCAGCCGAGTAGTAAGGAGGATTAACGCAGCTGAATATTAAATTTGAACGAAACCATTTTCACCATCGACTAACAGGTTGAACTCTAGCGTTGTTGGCTCATCTATTTGGGAGGGCGTCGCCATGCAACAGAGATCAAAGCGGTTCGTTCTGTTCATTTTCTTCGTTCTCACCGTCATGACAGCGCTCATGTGGCCGAGCGCTCAACAATTTGGATCGCCCCTCACCCTGATTTCTCCGTCTGACACCTTGGCGATGGGCCGATCAGGACCGCCTGCTCCCGCCGACGACTCCTTGCCCGAAACGTTGACCCCACGAGACAACCGCTCCCTGCAAGGCAGCTCTATCTTTTTCATAGGGGTTGTGGAAGCGGCCGCCAACAATAAGGTGCTCATGACGAGCCCGACTGTCGTCAATTCCCTCGATAACGGGCCGGCGCGTGTAATGATAATGATCAATGTCCCCAAAGACGGATGGTACATCGTCAACTGCGTGACAAGCGGCTCTGGTGCGCGAGCCAGCTTGGTGGCCTATGCACCAACGCTAATAAATGTGGCCAGTTGGGACTATCGAAACAGGCCTCCGGGGGTCCATCTCTATCCGGCGCTCGTGGAACTCAAGGCCGGCACCCATTTCCTTTTCTGGACGCTGGAAGCCGGGTCCGTCGAATTTTTGGAAACTCATATTCTGAAAGCGAAGATCGAGGGGTAAGCAGAAATGACTCATCTGATGAACAACACATCAGCCTGATCAAACCGTTCGGCTGGAGGGTCGCCATGATACGCACACTTTTGATTAGTCACTATAGTCCTTCTCTCAGGGTTAATCGCGCTATGGCTCATCGATACGAATACTGTTGACCTGGCCACTGCGGCCTTTCATTCCGGTGCCGCCGCCCCCGTATTTTCTAACAATCCGAAGATTGCGCCCCCGGAGAACAGGGCAGCCATTCATCCAGTGGTGCAGAGTGGCGACAGGACAGCGGCTCCGGGAGGGCCGATCGTACCAAAAGTTGCGCCAAGCCAGGCTCTTCTGCCGAAGTTTCCGGCCGAAACAGCCGTGCCTGCAGATCTGCTCCAGTCCCAAAAGTTGAGCGCGACGCCATCTCCACTCCAATCTTTTCCAAACACGTTCGAGGGGCGGATGGGGAAATTGAATTTGTTCAGTCGAACGAACGCCTTACCTCCTCCACCGTCGGCCCCACCGGAAATGCAGATGCCTGGAAGAATGATGGCTCCCCCGAATACACCGCCAAGACCGACTCCGACCATTCAGCAGTTACGGGGTTTCCTGAACGCAGAGCCAGGCGGACGTGAGATGCTCGAAGAGGCAAAACGCCGGGGGTTTCGCCTCTCGCAGCATTCCCCAGACGATGTTTCATCTTCCTTCTCTCTTGCCCGTCTCCTCATGCCGGCAGAGGTACAAGCCGCGGAAGGCTTCAAGGCGGTCTTCACTCCAAAAGAGCCCAAAAACTCCGGCCTCACTTTTACAGGCATTTGGCTGTTTGATCCCTATAGGCCTGTGCTGGACGCCGGGATTCACTATGGCAGTCCTCAGGGCAAAACATGGGCCGTATTCAATGTCAACGTTCCACGGGAAGGTATGTATTGGGTTACGGTCAGTGCCTTCGCAAGCAACGTGAAGGCGACACTTGTGAAGGCCGGCACAATCGTCAAGCAGTTCGATTATGGACCAGGCGCAAATGTCTATGGTTACTGGGCCTTTGTGCATCTAGCCGCAGGCTCGCATACCTTCTACTGGTACGTGGATCGTGGGACGGCAGAGTTCATTGAAGCAAGTGTGCAAGAGGATGTGTAGGGCACAGAAGGCAGGTCAGATCTGCCGTTAAGCCAGGGAACGATGGGACAGGCATCGATTGGTGTCGTGTTTCCGCCCGGCATTCACTGACGGGCTTTTGGTCGCAAGAGAAAGTGAAGAGGTTTCAACTCTTAGGTGAGGAGAAATCCTCCGGGGAGGCAAGAGGGATCGGGAACAGTTTCATGTTCGGCGCATGAACCTTTGGGAGTGAAGCGACGACTGACTCAATAGCCAGATAGAAGGATGCTCGAGAGAAGGACGACAAACGCCCGTGGCTTGCGGGAGGCTGCTATGAGAAATCGACTATTCTGGGGAGTAAACATGGCAGGAAGCAGTAAAGCCGTGAAAGGACATACGGAGAAGTTGGTACCTCCAATCATATTGAACTTTTCGCATCATTCGCTCGACCTACTCCACAGAGTCGATCGGCAGTCTCACCTCATGCCGGGGACAATGTGATGCGGAACAAGCTACCAAGACTCGTCGTCATGAGTTTGGTGTATGGATTGCCTCCGGCCTTCGCGGCAGCAACATCCACCTTCGCCGGCACAACCGAGTCACAGGAACTGCCTACAGCTTCTCCGCAAATAAGCGTCGCTACGAGCACCTCTGAGTCTCCACCGAGCCACGGCAAGTCCATTCGAGGGAACCCTGCTCCGAACTGTGAGGGGCAACCTCTATCGAACGCCTCAGTGACGGCCCTGCTCAGTCGTCTCGTTCGCTCATCCGCTATTGTGCGCGGCGTGCAATGTCCAATTCCACCAATCCCAGACAAATCACTATTAGTAGAGGAGTTTCATCCATGATCGAAAGGTCTATACGTTCGTTATTCGGATTCACCGGATTTGCCTTGTTCATACAGGCTTTGCTGCTCTTAGCGGCGCCTCCATCGTTCGCCGAATCGACGACGCCCGCTAACCCCGCCTCACAAGAGACCCTCGACAAAGCAATCGAGCAGTACATACGTGCGCACCCAGAGGTCATCGAACAGTCATTGCAGGCGTTGGAGGCAAAGCGGGAGGTGGAAGAAAAGGCCCGTCAGAAAGTCGCGATTGGCAACGACAAAACGATCTACTAAACGATCCAGCTTCTCCGGTCAGTGGCAATCCATCAGGGTGACGTGACGCTTGATCGAGTTCTTCGACTACCGTTGTGGATTCTGTAAACGTGCCGCACCCGCCGTGACCCAGTTGCAGAAGGAAGATCCGCGCGTTCGTGTGGTCTACAAAGACTTCCCGATTCTTGGTGAACCCTCCGAGCTTGCGGCGAAGGCTGCGCTGGCGTCGAAGTCCCAGGGCAAACATCAAGTCTTTCACGAAGCGCTGCTGGCGTCGAAGGGTGACATGACAAAGACTGAATCTTGCGCATCGCGAGCGAAGTCGGTCTGGATGCCAAACGTCTCGAAGCCGACATGGCCAATCCTGAATGGCAGATGGTCATCGATCGCAATCGCGCGCTGGCGAAAGACCTCGGCATCTCGGGCACGCCGGGTTTTATCGTTGGGACTGAGCTCCAGCCCGGCGCGCTTGATCTCAAGGGACTGAAGGAGCTCGTCGCACGTGGACGAAATTCGAAGTGATCGTGTCCGTCCGTTGTGAGGCCCAAGGCCGAAAGGGAAAAGGAGGAATCGATGCATCTCGCAACACGGACCTTTCTACTTCTGACCGGTGCCATGCTCCTCTCGGCCTGCAGCACTCCGGATGCACCACAGGCGGAAAAACATACGGCTCAAGACCCGACACAGATTGAGATCAAACAGTCCTTGCATTTTTCTGCATACAATGGCGATGACGTCCTCGTACAACCAGGAACGTATCGGGTTCAGCAGGTGTCGGATTCAGAACTTCGGCTGGTTTCATCCACGGCCGCCTCGCCTATCTTGCTCGCCGCGTATGCCATACGGTCAGATTCTGACGTGCCGAAACCCGTTGCGATGGGAACGCTCTTCGAATCGGAAGCGTATTATCTGGTTCTTCTGCTCCCAGATCACCGTGCACTCGAGACCTATGGTTCGGTCAGCGGAGTGCAGTCGCGCGGCGGATTCGGCGCGCAGAGAGCAGCGGTCTTTCTCAACGCCGGCTCACTCACGGTACAGCCCGTTCAACCTCAGCCGCTCCCGGACTTAGTGCCGACGTGTGGGAGAGTGTTCTGTTTCGGTGGAGTCGTGGGAGGAACGACTTGCACTCTCATGACGGGGGTTGTGAATCAGGGCACCGCTGCGGCAGGGCCCAGTCAGGCGAAGAATGGTGCTAATACACAATCCGTCCCGGCCCTACAGCCTGGCCAATTGCAGGGATTGGTATTCGGCACCTATTACGGCCCGCCGCCTTCGACGGTGCAAGTAGATGTGGCCAATCAGGTGGTGGAAGGTAACGAGCAAAACAACAGCCGAGTTACATCGTGAGTACAAGGTATCTGTCACGCTATGTGCAAAAGCTAAGATTTCCAAATAGCTGTACGAGTTTTCCACCCACAACTACCGGGAGGTTTGTGATGAAAAGCAGATGTTCGCTGGGCAAGGTTAGCTGTACCGCGATGAACGGTGAGGCACACGGGCGTTGGAGCGAAAGGCGAGTGTCAACCGCAATCGAACCCACAATCACAAGGAGGAGAGCGATGAGAGCGATCGTGAAAGTGTTCGTGGTCGGGACCCTGGGCCTCGCCATGCTGGTGGGAACGGCAGCGGTCAGTGTCGCGCTCCCGCCCGAGTTCAGTACTACCCATTGCAAGTGTTCCTGTATGGCTTCCAGTGGCAGCGCGAAGGAGCTGACTTGGGCAATGACGACAAACTGCATGTCGAATGGCAAGGACTGTAGGTTCACCGTGGATGGGGGGAAAACATTCACCCCAGGGAAATTGAGCAATTGCCAGAAATGTTTGCCCGATTACCCGCTGCCGACGTGTACTTCCGCCGCTCTCGGTCTAGGGGTGGTGCCGCAGCTGCAGCCGCAGACGCCTCCCCCCGGCCGAATGCCTGCGCCAGCAGGAACAATCCAGCGCCGTGGCGTCGAGGGCGAGCAGCCAACACCTCCAGAACAGGAAGGCAAGTGATGCCACCGCTTCGTGTGCGACTCACGGCGGCTCTTCAGGTGCCCCAATTGATTTCGAGTGAGAACACAAGCATTCCGGGAGGGCGTTATGAGTAAAGATGATGCATACCTCGTGGTCATCCGTTCCACCTTCTTAGTATTTGCGATCACATTCGTTTGGTCATCGTTCGTATTGGCCGAGGAGCCAACCAGTCCAGCAACTTCTCCCGATCAATCCGTTCAAGAGCGGGCGGTGCCACGAAAAGAGCCCGCCCAGAACAAGCTCAAAGGAGCGACGATTCAGGGCAATCAGATCACGGCATCACCAGGCTATACGCTACAACCAGGAGCCAACAACCAAGTCATGGTACGACAACGTGGAGGTGGAGTGAGCGATAGTTCTACGTGCGCCTGCCAGAATGGCGCCGGGGCTTGTGTACTGACTCCTCCCAAACCCTGCGTGATTGATATCGGTGACGTCACGTGCTCATCGTGTGTCTCAGCGGCCGGGAATCCCTGTCAGGGCACGTGCGGTTTTGGCCCCTCCCAAGGTTTTGGTGGCGGCGCGGCGGGAAAGTTTGCGCCTATCGCACCGGCGCCAGGCGGTGGCGCGGTCGCGCGGTAGGTGTTGGGAAAGCGTCAAAGGAGAAGGGAACCATGCGATCGATCACTATCTCCATAATGACAATCGCGCTGTTGACTGCCGGTCTTGTGAGCGTGCCGATCGTTCCGCGGTTGCTAGCGAATGAACCACCGATCCGAAGTCCTCCACCATTGGCACCGGGGATGAGGCCGGGACAGCAACCGGCGCGCAAGAACCAGCATCGCCCGGTGCGGCTCCAACGACCGAAGAGTCCGCTCCATCGGCAGCGGCTGACGACATCCAGGAACGGGGTCTGTCCGTCGAAGCTATCGTCAGGCGCAATCCAGGAGGCACCCTCATGCCTCTGCCGCGCTATACCGCTCCCACGCCTAGCCTCAATCTCGTCGCCAACGCGATTCAGTTTTCCTATCCAAAAACTACTGTCATCGACCTCCGTGTACCCGCAAATCTGCCGGTTACGGTTCCCGTCGAGATCAGCGTCGCCTACAGCACCACCGGACGACGTCTCACGCAGACCTACGCGCCCACAACCGGCACCCAAATTCGATACGTGGATGATATACGAGACGGACTGTCAAGGTTGGTTCGTCTCGACATTGCCCTTCGGGAACTGGTTCCCAACGGAAAATCCTTTACGTTCAGCACTCAATACACCATGACGCCCCTGTTCAACATCACCATCACGCCTCTCAAGTTCTTCTTGTATTCAGACTGCGATCTTGCAGGAAAAAGCGACATCTATTTGAGGTGGACCTCACCGGACGACAAAAATCACAACATTAGGTTTAAGCTCAATGGAGGACAGACGCGGGACATTGTGGAGTTCGGATGGTCCGCGAATAATGTCGGCCTCGCCAACTTGTATGAACCTGCCATGAGGTTCAACGAAGAAGATACGATAGGACAATTCACTCCCGAAAAGATCTCGCTTTCAAGACCGCTGGCGCCGCCCGTAATCAAAGATTTTAATTTTACTCTGTATGAAGA
Organism: uncultured Nitrospiraceae bacterium; assembly: GCA_963726635.1. Classification (GTDB taxonomy): domain Bacteria; phylum Nitrospirota; class Nitrospiria; order Nitrospirales; family Nitrospiraceae; genus Palsa-1315. Next base: position 194,384 of record CAVSCZ010000003.1, on the reverse strand, counting down.
CTACGACAAGTTTTGCAAAGCGAGAATCACATATCGGATCGTGCTCACTCTGCTCTGAGTGTTTCTCAATCTGAGCAGATGGAGCATGTGATGGAGAAATGGAAGTGTTCCAGGAACCTTTGGTGAAGAAAAGCAGCCGGACAATGGGAGTAATTCATCCGACACGTCACCTGAGACAAGATGATGAAATGAGACTTTGCCTTTGAAGGAGGGACTTCCCATGAGAGCCAATGCATTCACGACGAAGCTCGTGTGCAGCGTATTCCTGCTCGCTATCGGCTGCACGACGCCAGATCGGCCTCCAACAGAACTCGCTGACCAAGGCGCAGTAGTCATGGAAGTGCCCGTGATCCCCAATGAGCCAGCAACCGGCCAGGAATTGCCCCCCTCCGAATCGACTGGCGACGTGCAGGAGCGTGGGGTGACTAAGATTGCGCCGGGAGCATTCACCTCCGGCATGGCTATCCAGGGCGTTCTTGTTACTCCCTCAGCAAGCGCCTTCCCGGGCGAATTCGCCTTTCGCACGCAAAAAGGTTACTACCTCACGGCCATTAACGGCGGCGGCCGGAGCGGTGATCCGACCATTATTACCAGCGCCACATCGGCCGGACCCTGGGAAAAATTCAAATTGGCCATCGCAACGCCTCCCTCGCCGCACGACAAGACGGTGCAAACGGCGGCAACGGGTAACTTTGTGACTGCGGTGAACGGCGGCGGGATGACCGCGAACGTGCTTCATACAGACGCGACTCAGCCCAAAGACTGGGAGCGATTCAGACTGATTGACCTGGGCGTGGGCACACCCGCCGCTCCAACGTTCTACGGTATCCAGACCATCAAAGGGAACTATCTCACGGCGATGGGCGCCGGCGGGAAATATCAAGACGCCTTACATACGGACGCAACACAGATCAAAGGGTGGGAACAGTTCAGAATTGTGAAATGCGGCGACCCAGGATCGGCCTACGAGTACGGCATCCTGGCCGCCAATGGCCAGTTTCTGACGGCCAGTAACGGCGGCGGCGCATCCAACTATGTCGTCTTGAGCACACCGTCCGGGATCGGTTCGAGGTTCAAGCTCTTTCGGCAGAGCGACGGCACCTACGCCTTCCAAACAGGAAACAGTGTGAACTACCTGACTGCGTTGGGAGGAGGGGGGCAAGTCCAAAAATACGCCGAATGCCATGTCGGGCTCTCCGGCGCCTGCCTTGAAGGCTTTACGCAAATCTTCCACACCGATGCGACGCAGGTAAAAGGCTGGGAGAAATATAAGGTAATCGATCAGGGCAACTGCACCTATGCGATTCAGACCTCCAGTGGATTCTTCATGGGAATCTACACGGATTCGTCTGGCCACATGTCGCTCACCACTCGCCGAGACGGCGCCCCGACGGCGAATGAGAAGTTCCAATTGGTCGTGTTCGGTTTGGCATCGCCGCCGGTACTGCAATGACAGGGACGTTGTGATTGGCCAGGGAGGTATTGAAATGAACACCAGGTACTGGACCATTTTCAAGCTTGTGGTGGTGGTCTTACTGATCCAAATTGCCAGTGTCTTTCCCGTGTTGGCACAAGAGCCAAGCAGTTCCGGACAAGGAGAGGACGTGCAGGAGCGAGGACTGCAAAGGGGAATTGTCCCAGCACCTCCTTACTCATGCGGGTCGGGAGTGTGTCTCTGTGTGGGGCAGGACAACTGCAATCAGATGACGCAGCCGCAACCGTGCAAGCGCGAAAAATTCTGCGTGGGGCAGACGGCCTCACCGCCGCCTCCGTTGCCGCCGCAAGAACCGGCGATCTCGGCGAAACAAGCGCCGTCAAGCACGGCTCGCACCACAAGTGGGAATTTCCTCATCTGCTCCTGTCGAGCTGGGCAGTGATGCGCCGGCTTGGCAGGGTGTTCTAGAGGCAGTGTAAAGGGATCCAATGATTAAGAGAGCGCAAATCAGAAGAGAACAATGTGTGCCGAAGAAGGAGGTTCTCATGCTGTCGATTGAACGTCGCAGGCAAGGCCAGCGGTGTCTCTGTTCCGCGGCGGCTATGCCTGATCAGCACCCTAGTCAGCGGATGTGCAGGCCAGTCGTCCTCGTCAAATGCATCGGCGGTGATCCCACGCGGTTCAGGAACGTGCGGTGAGCCGCGCCCAGTTTGATACAGGTAAGCAGCTGTCATCAACAACGGCTCCGCCACCGGCACCGAGCACGCCTACGCCGATCGTGTTGCCGCCGACAGGTGGTATTTTCGAACCCGACTACAGGTATCCCTGGGTCGTGAGTGTACAGTCGAGACTAAGGTGCAGAGGCGTGCTGCTCGATCCGCGCTGGGTCTTGACTGCCGCGCATTGCGTGCAGATCAGCGGCGCTACAGTCACCTACACTCGGACCGATCCATACACCGGACAGAGCCAAACAGAGACTCGCCAGGCGGGTTCCGGCTCGGGCGGCATCTACACACATGAGCAGTATTCGTCCAGCGACTCCAATCAGGCCAACGATATTGCGCTGATTAGGGTGACTCAGCCCTTCACGATCAACCCATATCTGCAGACTGTCGGCTTGCCAAGAGACTCGCGCCACTCAGGGGTGGTGGGAACCGTGGCCAACTACAGTCACAATCTCAATACACCGGCGGGACAGTTCGCCATTTTCCGAGCTCCTATTGGGCCAGACAGCTTCCCCCCGAAGTTCTATATCACTGCGGCGGCGGCCAAGGCGTCGTTGTGCCCGGGTGACAGCGGATCGGGATTCGTCACGGTCGAGTACGGTCGCGCGACGGTCCGCGGGATCGCCTCGCAGGGAACCATAAACGATTGTATGACCCCAAGCGGTGAAGCCACGTTCACGGATGTCTATAATTTTCGGGGCTGGATTCTGCAGAAGATGGGGATGAATGATGCTTCCCTGACAGGGAACACCCGCCTGCGTTGGAGCGGCAGCTCCGCGCGAGGCACGATGGTGGTCGCCTGCTTCAACCCTAGCGGCGGGAATCTCGTGGGTCCGCTCAACGTCGTCGGCGTCGAAGAAGGCGCCCTGTGCGAAGCCGGCCAGACGCAGACCGTCATGTGCACGCTTGATAAAAACCAGACCTCCACGAAATTTGGGCCGCCTAAGCTTGTCGGGTTCACCATGAGGACGACGATGTCCAATGGCTCCTCTCAGGTGCAGTCGCTTCCCATTTCTGGCAGCACTGCCAGCTTCTTTGGCCCGCTTCCTGCCAATACGTCCCGTGAGTTCACCTGCCAGGTGGCGTCGGGTCTCACGGCAGTAACAGGGGCGCTTACCGGGTCAAACATGGCCGTCATGAGTCGCGGAGTGGAGGGTGAGGAGCCGGCTGAGCCGATGATAGAACAACCGAGTCCCTTCGATCCGCCGGAGGAAACTAAACCGTAATTGCATTAGCGCGAGGATTCAGGAGGCTATCATGCGATCGATCGCCCTGTGGAATGCGACGCTACTCGTAGCAAGCGTTTTCATGTTGACCACCTCAGCGGTCCATCAAACATTCGCAGTGGAACCTCCGGCACCGATCAGTTCCTCCGAAGGGACCGGTGCTGGTGGAAAGGAGGCGGTCACGCCGCCGGAGGGCGGTGAAGTTCAGGAGCGTGCCGTGATTCGTGGCCAGGGGGGAGTACAACCGGCATCGAAGCAAGCGCCGGCCCCAGCCAGGAGCGGTGTGGGGGTCTTACAGCCTGGGATACAGACTGTGCCGATCACCCCATCTTCAGGCCCAACTGGGCCATTGCCGGTGGTCGGCGGCATAAATGAACCCGACTACAAATACCCCTGGGTCGTGCGGATGAACGGCTGCGGCGCCGTACTGATCGATCCGCAATGGGTCCTGACCGCCGCCCATTGCGTTACGCCTAACATCGGGTTTAGCAAACTCACATATACCCGGATTGATTCGTACGGCAATGTGCAAACAGAAACACGCCCTCCTGACCCTAATGCCGGGCCTGCGAACAACCGGGGTGTGTTCATCCACCCGAATTATGCACCCGCCCAGGATCATGCCAATGACATTGCGCTGATCAAGCTGGCGCAGCCGTTCTCTGTCAACTTCGCTCTCCAAACGGTCGGGTTGCCAAGGTTTCCGCGTAACTTCGGCCTCGTGGGAACCGTTGCATCGTACGTCAGGCAGGACGGAGCGCCGGTGCCTCCAGGACAGGTTGCCATCTTCCGTGGTCCCATCGCTGTGCTCGACTCTCCCACCAAGATCTTCGTTGAGGCTAGCGCCGCCGTCGGCGCCGCCGGCGCTTCGCTCTGTCCCGGCGACAGCGGATCCGGGTTCGTAACGGTCGAGAATGGTCGCGCGATTGTACGCGGAGTCGCTTCGCTAGGCTCAGTCGGGGACTGCAAGACACCGTCCGGCGAAGCCGTCTTTACGGATGTATTCGTCTTCCGCGGTTGGATTCTTCAAACGATGGGCAAGAACGACGCCACCTTGTCCGGCAACACACGAGTTCGCTGGAGCGGGGTCGCGGCGCGCGGCAAGATGGTGATGGGCTGCAGCAACCCGAACACGCCGTACTGGGGTCCGCTCAACGTGGTCGGCGTCGAGGAAGGAGCCATGTGTGATGGTGGTCAAGCGCAGGGGATCATTTGCCAGCTTGATCCCAATCAAGCCAGCACGAAATTTGGGCCGCCCCAGATTGTAGGGTTCACCATGAGGACGACTATGGCCAATGGCGCCAGTCAGGTGACTCCACTTCCTTTCGTGAGTAACCTCGCTCAGTTTGCCGGCCCATTGCCTGCAGGCGCTTCTCGCGAGTTCACATGCCAGATCGGAACATCTCTTACAGCAGCTACAGGAGCTCTGACCGGGGCAAACACGGCCGTCATGAGTCGAGGCATTGAGGGTGAGTCAGGAGGGGAGCCGACAATCATTCAACCGAGCCCCTTTGATCCGTCCGAGGCGGCGACACCGCAGCCTTAATGTGCAGCGTGCATTCGTATTCGTCGTCCAGATGAAAATGACGATGACAGTGTGGCCTGGGCACTCTCGATACTTGTTTTGCTCGAGTTGGACCTATTTGGTAGCAACATGGCGCGAAACAGGTTGCGCCGTGGCGGAAGACCGGTGTGACAAATCCGCCTACTATTTCCCCTGAAACCAAATGAAGCGTTGAGCGATCAGAGAATGCATCAAGCGAACACTGGCCTTTAAGAATAAGAGGTGTAGCATGCGTCAGTATCGATCGATATCACGGTTCATGACGGTGTCTTTTCTCCTCGGTCTGACCGCCTGTGCGGCGGATTCGACGAAATCCGCTGAAAATCCGGCGCCGGCCGACGGTGTCCAGGAACGGGCGGTGATCCGCGACCGTCGGGCAGAGGCGGGGACCTTCACGCCTTCACAAAAGGCTCCACCTCCTGTTGGAAAACCGGGATCCCAAGTCTTTGTACCAGTCCCGATGCCGCAGGCATCGACTCCCTCAACCGGGACCGGCGGGCCATCGTCTGTCGTAGGCGGCATCCTTGAGCCCGACTACCAATTCCCCTGGGTCGTGCGCTTGAACGGATGCGGTGGTGTGCTGATCGATCCTCAATGGGTGTTGACCGCAGCGCATTGCGTCACGCAAGGGATTGGGCTGCGCAGTATCACCTATAGCCGGACCGATCCATACTCTGGAGCCGTGCAAACAGAAACACGCGCGCCTATGAGTGAGCAGCGCCCCAACCCAGGCGTACGCATCCATCCGGACTACAATCCTGCCAACGATCAGGCCAATGATATCGCTTTGATTAAGCTAGACCGGCCCTTTACGATCAACCCTTCTATCCAGACCGTCGGATTGCCGAGAGATTTCCGTCATGCAGGCCTAGTGGGAGCTCTTGCATCAATCGACCACGTCAGGATGTTGCCTCCTGGAAAAGCGTCCCTTTTCCGCGCGCCCATCCCTCAAGAGACGTTCCCCCCCAAGTTTAATATCACCGTCGGCGCAGCCTCGGCCTCACTCTGTCCCGGCGACAGCGGATCTGGGTTTGTGACGGTCGAAAACGGCCGGGCAACGGTGCGGGGAGTCGCCTCGCAAGGCTCAATCTCAACCTCAGACTGCAAGATACCATCTGGCGAAGCGACGTTTACGGATGTCTTTGCATTTCGAGGATGGATCCTACAAACGATGGGCATGAACGACGCCTTTAACTCACGCGTGCGCTGGAGCGGCCGCGCAGCAAGAGGCACAATGGGACTCGGCTGCGTGAACCCTTACAATATGACACTGTGGGGACCGCTCAATGTGGTCGGCGTCGAGGAAGGGATGCCTTGCGAAGCTGGCCAGACGCAGACCGTCATCTGCAACCTGGAGAAGAACCAGGGGAATGTGGGAGTGATGGTACCCACCCTTTCCGGCCTCACTGTGAGAACGACCACGTCAAATGGCGCCTCCAATGTACAAACGATTCCCGCTTCGGGAACCTCAGTCAGCTTTTTCGGCCTGCTTCCCGCAGGGACTTTCCGCGAGTTCACATGCCAGATCGCGACTCCCGTTACTGGTGCTACGACCGGGATGAACGCGCAAGTCTTGAGTCGGGGCATTGAGGGTGAGTCAGGTGGGGAGCCGACAATAATCCAACCGAGCCCGTTTGACCCGTCGGAGGAGACTAAGCCGTAATCGCACAATGCGAGGAGGCATGGAGACGCCGACGACGCGAACATGCTGAGTGAGCAGAAGGAAACCCGTATGTATTTGGTGGAGGGGTGCTGAGGCAGGGGAAATGCCTGCCACGCGGGGCTTGCTTTTAGAAATCCATCGTGTGGCAATTTACAGAAATCTACCCTGCGCCCCTATGCGTAAAAACATTCAGAGATATCCACCACGATCCATAAAGGAAAACCTATGACACCGGAAACGATAACCACACTGGTTCAACGATATTTTGCGGCAACGCGAGCGATGGATGTAAATGCCTGGCTTGCTTGTTTCGCAGACAATGCCGTCAGCCACGATCCCTATGGCGGACGGCCTGTGCAGGGGAAAGAAGAATTGCGGAACTTCTTTCTCTCGGTCGCGACGGCCTTCAAAGAGATTGGGTTCACAGAAAACTTTGTGACCGTGGTGGGCAATCGCGCCGCCGTCAAATTCACGGCACGGGGAACTGGAAAGAATGGAAAAGCCGCGAATGGTGAAGGCATCGATATCTTTGAATTCAATGACCATGGCACCATCCAAACCATGTGGGGATATTGGGATCCTGCTGCCATGATGGCGCAGCTTCAGGAATGATCTAACTCACTGCACAAGGCACAGCAAAGGAGATTGGGATGACCACATACCGCGAGCTTGATGGCAGGTTGACGCCGGAACAGCAGGCGCTCAAACAGCAGGTGCACGAGTTTGCCAAATCCGTCTTACGGCCGGCAGCTGCCACGCTGGATCGCTTATCGGATCCACAGCAGGTGGTCGACCGAAGCTCTGCTCTTTGGACCACGCTGAGGGCCGCGTACGGTCAGGGTATTCACACGGCCCTCATACCGACAGAGCATGGCGGAATGGGACTCAGCGGAGTGAGCTTGCACCTGGCGCTCGAAGAGCTGGGATGGGGCAGCGCTGACTTTGCCGCATCCTTGGCGGTGGCCGGGTTTCCCTTTGCCATGATCGCAGCCACGGGAAATCATGCTCTGATCGAAGAATGGGTAAAGCCCTTTGTGGCCGATAAGGAGGCGCGCTATGTCGGCTGTTGGGCGATCACGGAGCCGGACCATGGCTCCGATACATTTATGGCGAGTACGCCTCAATTCCATGATCCGACAATCTCCGGGCAGGTGACGGCACGGGCCGAGGGCGCCGACTATGTCATCAATGGACAGAAAGCGGCCTGGGTTTCCAACGGAACCATCGCGACGCATGCGCTCACCTATCTGACGCTGGATCCCTCGAAAGGCATGGCCGGTGGGGGAGTCGCCTTCATTCCGTTGAACCTGCCTGGCGTGTCGAAGGGCAAGCCCCTGGACAAGATGGGGCAACGGGCGCTCAATCAGGGGAGCATTCATTTCACCAACGTGCGCATTCCGAAACGATATCTGCTCTTCGATACAGCCACGTACGAAGCGATCCTCAATCAGACACTGGCGCTGACCAATGGGGCGATGGGCGCCGTCTTTACCGGAGTTGCCCGGGCGGCCTACGAACAGGCGCTGGCCTATACCAGAACCAGGCTACAGGGCGGGAAGCCGATCTGCGAACATCAACTGGTTCAAAAGCATCTCTTCGACATGTTTACCAAAGTCGAAACCAGCCGGGCGCTGTCTCGGGCGGCCATGGCATATAACGCCACGGCGCAACCACCGGCGTTGGAGTACGCCATCGCGGCCAAAGTGTACTGTACGCAAGCTTGCCTCGAAGTGACAGATACCGCGCTACAATTGTTTGGCGGCTTAGGCCTCACCCGTGACTGTCCGATGGAAAAGCTCTACCGGGATGCGCGTGCGTCATTGATCGAAGATGGAGTCAATGATGTGCTGGCATTGGTGGGAGCACGGAGGCTGTTAACTGCCGAATAGTATATGCATGCTTTTTGGTGAACGTAGGCGAGACGAGATCTCTCTCTCGGTGGACCAACTGGACAGCGGCTTCGATTCCTCTCACTTGGCATCTGATCGATCTTCCCAGTGCACCCTTTTCATGATGTGATGAATACCCGGCGCGAGCAGGAGGGCAGTAACGGCGATCACGACCAACCCCGAGTAGAGCGCGAAGAGCCCTGCGAAGACTTTCCCGGGCTCTGACAAATCTAGCTTCACCGGCCCCATCCCGCCTAGGAGCATAGCCGCATTCACAAAGGCATCCCGCCAAGGGAGGTGTTCGTAGTGGCTGTAGCCCCACATGCCCACCGCCAGAGACCCAGCCAGAAGAGCGAGTGAGAACGCCAGATGAAGAAGCAGACGCCGAACTAACAGGCGCGGATTCGGAGCGGAGCGGCGCTGTGTGCTCATCGGGCCTCCATCATGAAGAGTGAGCAACCGAAGCTGCTTATGTTGCCCAGTTTCATAGATTTCCACAATCTGTGGTTCGTTCGGCAGATGTCGCTCGTTAGTTTCATTTGCTTATTTCAAAGTGAGGGGCCATGTCCTTGGCTTCACCCGCATCGAATCAAGCCCGCTCGTCCGCGGCTCCTACCACGCAGAGCGACAGGTAGTCTGACGCTGACCTGTGCGCCTACGCTTCTTCGATGGTGGTCCTTCGTCCAGCGCTCATATTCGCAGAAAGTACGGAATCGCCACTAATACAAGTCCGACAAGAACGAGCACATAGACGTTCGCGATGAAATAGGGGAAGACGCAGAGCACGACCCCGGTGATGAGGGGCACGACTGCCTTTTGCTTCCTCCCATATAAAATGAAGCCGAAGCCGATGGCCCCGAAGAGCATTCCCCACATCAGGAGCGCGGAACTATCCATTGCATGGTTTCGAGGGGTTGTGAAGACTCAATTAAGAGAGCTACCGATGTCTTTTATGTGACTGAGGCCAGAGCCCTAGCGATCAATGCCTGCGCCTCTTCCTGAATCCGCTTGAGATGCTCTTTCCCTCGGAAGCTTTCGGCGTAGAGTTTGTACACGTCCTCGGTGCCGGAGGGGCGGGCGGCGAACCAGCCCTGCTCGGTGACGACTTTCAATCCGCCGATCGACGCGCCATTGCCAGGGGCCATCGTCAGTTTTGCTACGATTTTGTCGCCAGCCAATTCTGCAGCCTGCACCTGCTCTGGTGAGAGTTTCGACAGGATTGTTTTCTGCGATGGCGTCGCGGCCGCATCGATCCGCTCGTACACCGGCTCTCCTAGTTCTTTGGTCAGCTCCCGGTAGAGTTCACCAGGATCACGGCCGGTCCTGGCCATCATTTCCGCGGCGAGAAGATCCATGATGATGCCATCCTTGTCAGTCGTCCAGACCGATCCATCCCGACGAAGGAACGAGGCACCTGCGCTTTCTTCTCCGCCGAACCCAAGCGAGCCATCGAGTAATCCGCTCACAAACCATTTGAACCCGACTGGCACCTCAACGAGCTTCCGCTTGAGCTTCGCTGCGACACGGTCAATCAGGCTGCTGCTCACGAGCGTCTTGCCGATACCGGCCTCTGGCTTCCACCCTGGACGGTTAGCAAAGAGATATGAGATCGAGACTGCCAGATAATGATTGGGGTTCATCAGGCCAGCGGAGCGGGTGACAATGCCATGCCGGTCGTTGTCCGCATCGTTGCCGAAGGCGACATCGAACCGATCTTTCAGCGCGATGAGATTCGCCATGGCATAGGGCGAGGAACAGTCCATGCGAATCTTGCCGTCCCAATCGAGCGGCATGAAACGGAACGTCGGATCGACGGCGGGATTCACTATCTCAATATTCAAGCCATACCGCTCTGCCAGCGGCTGCCAGTAGGCGACACCGGACCCGCCGAGCGGATCGATGCCGAGCTTCAACCGGACTGATTGAATCACGTCCATGTCGATGATCTGCGCGAGATCACCGATGTAGGTACCGAGGTAATCATGGGGCTTGGTCGTCGCGGCTCGTCTGGCACGGCCATAGGGGAGGCGCGCGACGCCATGCAGATCGACTTTCATCAGGGCGTTGGCCCGGTCCTCGATCCACTTCGTCACCATTGTGTCGGCCGGCCCACCATGCGGCGGGTTGTACTTGATGCCGCCGTCCTCCGGTGGATTGTGCGAGGGGGTGATGACGATGCCGTCAGCCAAGCCGGCCGTCCGGCCTCGGTTGTAGGTGAGGATGGCGTGGGAGATGACCGGGGTCGGGGTATAGCCACCATCCTGGTCCACCATGACCGCGACGCCATTGGCCGCCAGCACCTCTAAGACGCTGGCAAAGGCCGGCTCCGACAGAGCATGCGTATCCATGCCCAGGTAGAGGGGGCCGGAAGTGCCCTGCATCTTGCGGTATTCGTAAATCGCCTGTGCAACAGCGATTATGTGAACTTCGTTAAAGCTTCGCTTGAAGGATGTGCCCCGATGTCCCGATGTCCCAAAGCTGACGCGCTGCTCGCGGAGATTCGCATCGGGCTTTTCCGTATAGTAGGCCGTAATCAGACGTGGGATATTGACCAGCATCGACGCTGGTGCCGGCTGACCTGCGAGAGAGTGGACGGACATGGGCGGTATGTAGCCCGCAACTGACCACCCTGTCAACTACGTCGACTGACAGGGAAACATGGATTGTCTGCCTTGTTGTCGGTCGGCGGAGGGATGTCTATTCGCGTAGAAGAGACAGGCTCTTGATGGAAGAGAGGGGAATGTCAGTGAGAATAGATCTGGTCACCAACGAACGATTCGTGACGGTGACTGCCGATTGTGCGTGCTCGAAGCGACCGCTTCGAGCCCTGCTTGAGATTTAGCATCGATTGGGCGGCCCCGGGCATCCCGACGATTGATTGATTAATGATGGGGAACCTCCTGGCGTAGTCCCTTTGCCAACTTCTGACTTACTAACTTGTTGGCTTCCTCAATCTGGGCATGTGTCATTTTCTCGGTCAGATAATCTCGCGCAGGTGGTGCATTCGCATTACCCTGTGCAACAGATAGGCTCATCCAGTAATAGGCCAGTACAAGATTGGGCTCAACCCCTTGCCCGTTCATATACATGAGCCCGAGATTGTACTGGGCTCGGGCGTCTCCTTGCTCGGCCGCGCGCGTGTACCACCGCAGCGCCTCAGCATCACTCTGCGAGACCCCCAAACCTTTGTCGTAGAGAACGGCCAGATTATATTGCGCTCGGGGGTCACCGAGGTTGGCTAACCCCTCTAGCTCCTTGGCCGTCTTGGCGTAATCGTCACGGAGGTAGGCCCTGTCTGCTCGCCGATCTTCGCATGCGGCGAGTACCACCACTAGCGTGAGGGCCCACATCGTGAACAGAGCATATCGCGCCATCACGGTCCTCGAGGTGTAGATCATGAGATCACGTCTCCGCCAGGCTGTGAGTGACATAGGGAGCCATGCTCCCTGAGGGGATGAAACCTAATGAGATAACGTCCAGAAGTCAATCACCCCAAGTAAACGTGACTCGGCATTCACACCTTGTAGTGATCTTTGAGGAGGTACCAGACCACAGTTCATCAGCAGGGATACCGTGATGAATTTCGCGCGGATAGGTAAGTATGCTGAAGACGGGGAGATCGGATCGAATCTCCGATTTCGGTTCATGAGTTTACATAATAGTTCTTATCAGACGTAAGAGATTTTTCATATATGTCCTTCGAACTGCTCGGTCGTATCCAGCAAGAACTCTCCATCACCGGCAGCGCCCTCTATGAAACCGTCCTTGCGATTGCCGAACGCGTCAACCGCAAGGTCCAAGTCCTCCGTTTGCACAGCCAGGCGTCAAGCTTGTTGAGCCAGATCGAACAAGTTCACAGCGAACTCGGACATCAGATTGCTGCGCTCTGCGCCAAGCGCCCACCATTCAGCCATGAGGCAACCCTTCCATCCGATCAAATGGAACGTATCCTCGGTCAGGCTGTCGACCGCGTTCAGCAGCTTAAACGGACGCTGCTCAGCGCCGACAGTCAGATCCGCGAGCTCAAGCTGGAAACGATCCACCACGATCTCCTGACCCTGCAACAGGACCTGAGTCTCCGCGCTGCAGCCATCGAACGGTTCCCTGTCGTCCAGGGATCACCGGTCATCGGGAAGACACTCGCTAAGGTTGCCCTACCTGGATCCGTTCGTCTCATCACGGTCCTTCGAGGACCATTTCTCGTGCCGCCCGACGATGATCTTGCGCTCCGCGTCGACGATGTGCTGGTCATGATCGGACCGCAGGCCGATCTTGCAGAGGTTGCCTCAGAGTTCACCCAAGCTCGAAACGCCAAATCGGCGTAAATCAACTCGGTGCCCCCCTAGTCTGCGCGAATCATGAGGGCAAGTATGCGTCTCCGCTTTCCATGATGTAGAATTAGATGACGGGGGGTACAGGATGATGCGTATACGACAAATCCTCTTCTGCTTTGTGTTCTTGGCTTGGCTCAATATCCATTGGGTCGCCGCCGCTGAGCCCGCCGCAGCAAAATCCAGCGACTCGCCTGGCCTCCGAATGCTGGAAGAGATTCAGACCGTCATCACCGATCTGGCCGAGTTGGCAAAACCCTCCGTGGTAAATCTCATTCCCTTGTCAGGAACAGGACGGGGACGTGAATTGCCTCAAGAGCGAGTTCCCAATGCCTCAGGATCAGGGTCCGGTGTCATCATCGACCCTGAAGGACACATCATCACGAACAGCCATGTCATCGGTGATGCGACGGAGATTGAGGTCCGCTTTTCCGATAAGTCCAAGCTGATTGCGCAGGTTATCGGCAAGGATCTGGATACAGACTTGGCCGTCCTTAAGGTGACCGCCACCCATCCCCTCCCCAGCGCGAAGTTCGGGGATTCATCGGGCGTGCGCGTCGGCCAATGGGTGCTCGCCGTGGGGAATCCCTTCGGACTCGATCGGACGGTCACGCTCGGCGTAGTCAGCGGGATCGGCCGGGAGAACATCAATCTCTCGCGCTACGAAAATTTCATCCAGACGGACGCGTCGATCAATCCCGGCAACTCGGGCGGCCCGCTCTTCAATCTGCGCGGCGAAATCATCGGCATCAATACCGCCATCATTAACTTCGCCCAAGGGATCGGCTTCGCAATTCCCTCCAACATGGCCAAGCAAGTGCTTCAGCAACTGCTGACTCAGGGACGGGTAACGAGAGGCTGGCTGGGCGTCGGCATCCAACCGCTCACGGTAGAGTTGGCACGCAAGTTCGGCGTCAACGAAGGCGAAGGGGTGCTGGTCAACGAAGTCTTCGAGAAGGACCCGGCTGCAGCAGCCGGGATCAAGCCCGGCGACATCCTGACCCGAATCGACGGCACCGTGATCGACACGCCGAACCGGCTCTCTCGCGTCGTGGCGGGATTGCTCCCGGGCGCCACGGCTAAGGTTGAGATCGTCCGCGATCAGCAGCGCCTGGTGCTGGACGTCGCCCTCATCGAACGTCGAGACCACGCCGTGACCACCTCTCTTCCCCAGGCACGCACTGAAGTCAAGCTGGGCCTCGATGTGCAAGATCTGACGCCGGGCCTCGCTGATAAATTCAAGCTGCGGGAAAGCCGGGGTGTGCTCATCACCAAGGTGGAGCCAGGCAGCCTCGCCCAATCGGAAGGGCTCCACGAGGGTGATCTCATCAAGGAAGTGAACCGTGTAGATGTGGGATCGGTTGGAGAATTCAGCAGCGCGGTCTCCAAGGTCCGACGCGGCGAAACCGTCCTGCTCCGCGTGCTGCGAGAAAGCCGCGCCTTCTACGTGGTGCTCAAATCGCCCGACCCCTGATCGATCAATGCGCCGCCGCGTGAGTCTCCACCTTGTGAGCCTCAATGATTCGACCCGCAAGTTCGCGCGGCACTTCGTCGTACCGCGCGAATTCCATCGCATAACTGCCACGTCCTGCCGTTAACGAGTTCAGCGTCGTGGCGTATGTGAGCAGCTCCGCCATTGGGACAAGGGCCGTAATCTGCTCCGTCTGGTCTTTCGCCTCCACGTGAAGAATCCGCCCTCGGCGCCCATTTAAGTCCCCGATCACGCCTCCTATGTGATCTGCCGGCGCCTCGACCTCCACCGTCATGACTGGCTCTAACAGGACGGGATGGGCCACCTCCAAAGCCTTCTTGAACCCCATCGACGCAGCGATCTTAAACGCCATCTCAGATGAATCGACCGAATGGTACGACCCATCGTACACGGCCACCCGGCAATCGACGACAGGAAACCCCGCAAGGCTCCCGTGCTGCAAGGCTTCGACCACACCCTTCTCTACTGCCGGAATAAAATTGCGTGGAATAACTCCGCCTACGACCTTGTTGTCAAACTTGAACCCCTCCCCGCGCGGCAGACGGCGCGAGCTCCAGCCAGCAATCACCGTACTGGCCATGCCCTCCGGTTTGCTTCTTATATTTTCCCTGCGCCTGTGCCGTGGTGCGAATGGTTTCGCGGTACGGAATTTTCGGCATATGGACGGTCACCTCCGCACCATATTTTCGGCGCAACTTTTCGAGCGCAAGATCGATGTGCAATTGGCCCATCCCGCTTAAGACCATTTCCTTGGTGTCGGCATGTCGCGAAAACTCAAGCGTCGGATCTTCTTCGATCAACTTATGCAGCCCGAGACTGACTTTCTCGATATCGGCGTTGGACTTCGGCTCGATCGCAAAGGACAGCACGGGCCGCGGAAGCACCGTCCTTGGATAACAAATGAGCGCGTGTTCGTCACAGAGAGTGTCGCCGGTTTGTGTATCTTTGAGTTTCCCAATTGCCACGATCTCCCCTGCTCCGGCCAAAGGCACCACCGTATGTTTCTTCCCCAGAACCGTGTACAGATGTCCGCTTTTCTCCTTGCTGCCCCGAGAACTATTGAACACGGTCGAGTCTGCGTGAAGGACCCCCGACAACACCCGCACATAGGACAGTCGTCCAAGAAACGGGTCTACCAGTGTCTTGAAGACAATTCCTGAAAAGGGTTCTTCTTGAACGGCACGGCGACTCACCGCTTCGCCTGTATTTGGATGCAGACCCTTCCAACGGAACTCTCGAAGCCTGCTCCATCGGCGATGGCAGAAAATCGACAATCGCATTGAGGAGCGGAACGATCCCGATATTCTTGATGGCGGAGCCGCTGTAGAGCGGGACAATGGTGCCGGCCTGGACACCAAGGCGTAGTCCATTGATCAGGTCCTCCTGCGTCAACTCCCCCGCGGCGAGATACTGTTCCAATAATCGATCATCACGCTCGGCCGCCGCCTCCTGAATGCGCTTCCGTGCGTCCCCCACCACCGTCCTCGCGTTCTCAGGTATCGGCAGGTGCTGAAACGTGGGGATCTCCGTGTGCGAAGTGATAGCGCTCTGCTGAAGGAGATCCAGCACCCCCTCAAGCTGGACGCCACTGCCCCAGGGCAACGACAGCGGCAAGGGCATGATCCCAAGATCGCGTTGACACATCTCGAGGACCAGGTCGAGGGAGGCACCGTCTTTATCCAATTCGTTGAGGAACAGAAGACAGGGTAAGCCGAGTGTTTTGACGCGAGACCAGAGTCTGGTGAGTTCGCTCCGGATCCCCGACGAGGCACCTACCACGAGGATCACGGCGTCCACCGCTCGCAATGCCATGACCGTCTCCCCGAGCAAGTTCAACGCGCCGGGGGGATCGACGAGATTGATGGTGGTGTGGTTCCAGGAACAACGGAGGAGACTGGTACTCACAGAACTGCGCCGGTGCAATTCTTCAGGCTCGAAGTCCGAGACGGTCGTGCCTTGTGCGATCGACCCGAGGCGGGGAACAGCGCCGGCGGCAAAGAGCATAGCCTCGGCCAGCGAGGTCTTCCCGGCACCGGCACTGGAGATCATGGCCACATTTCTGAGTGACTCCCTGGGTATCTCGCTCATGGGGCCCTCCTCAAGATAGCCGGAAGACGGTCATATCTTCCGGAGATGAAATGGCCTGCTTACATCGCTGCGACTCCCCCTTCGCTCAAGCGTCGGCAGCATGGTTTGTCAGCCAGCCTTGATCGGCAAAACTGACATAGCGTCCATCGCCGACGACGAGATGGTCAAGGACCCGAATGCCCAGCACTTCCCCTGCCGACACCAATCGCGCCGTCAGGACACGATCTTCCTGGCTCGGCGTCGGGTCTCCACTGGGATGGTTGTGCAGGAAGATCACTGCCGCCGCGGATTCTTTTACCGCGAGCGTAAAGACTTCGCGTGGGTGGACAATGCTGAGGGTCAAACTGCCTTCCGATACCGTCGCGTCACGCATGATGGCATGCTTGGCATCCAGTAAAATGACTTTGAAGATTTCGTGACGCAGGTCACGCAAGGTCGGATGGTAGTGAGTGAAGAGGTCACGACTGGATGTGATTTTGGTTCCTTTTGTCAGCGGACCAGCAATGGCACGCTTCCCCAATTCAAGGGCCGCCTTCAGTTGGGCTGCTTTAGCCTGTCCCACGCCCGGGACAGCACAGAGCTCTTCGATTCCACACTGCGCAAGTCCAGCCACACCACCCAATCGATCGAGGATGTCCATCCCGACTTGCACAGCTGAAAAGTGGTGACGACCGACTCGAAGGAGAATGGCGAGAAGTTGCGCGTCGGTCAGCGTCTGTGAACCTTGAGTCAGCAGTCGTTCGCGCGGTCGTTCTGTTTCAGGCCATTGAGCGATGCCTTGGCCTCCTTTCTTGTTGGCCATTCATCCTCCCTGGACAAAATATGACACTCTGAACATTTTCGTACTAGCGATAGCCCTTCTGCGGCCAGTTGGTAACAAATACGTAGCTCCTAACCTGTTGAAATTACGTACAGCGAAAAATGGTGCAGTAATTGCTTTAGCAACGGCAACGGCGGTACACATCACAACCTGGGAGGATCCAATGGAATGTCCGAAGTGTAAAGGTCTCATGATGTTGGAACGGTTCTCCGATTTCTTCTTAATTTTCTACGCTTGGAAATGCGTCAACTGCGGCGCGATCATCGATCGCACCATTTCAAATAATCGTCGGAAGAGCTTGGCCGCTCGCGATGCCCAGACAGTGGCGACCCGCTAGGACAATTGCGATTCGTATATAGACGGGTCGACCGTCTTGATCGCCACGGATGGTCGACATTGCCACACTGATGCTCCGTCGCTCGTGCCATACACCGCCAGATCATCAGGCGGCATTATAGCCATAGGCTCGAAGGTCGTCAAAACACTTCCATTGATTCCGTTCCATCCTTCCTCGCTACCACGTCGGCTCCACCTCAGTATTTCACACCTCGCTTCAGCCGCACTCACCTTGACCCCTTCAAAAACGCTATGTTAGAGTGAGGTGCTCCCGAACTGTCTCTCACCTAATACTTATGCGTGTCATTGGCGGATCCCACCGAGGCCGACGCCTGAGTGGACCAGAGGGAACTGCACTCCGTCCCACATCAGACAAGGTTCGCGAGGCCCTTTTTTCGATTCTCGGGACCCAGGTGTCAGGAGGTCGGTTTCTTGATTTGTATGCGGGTACAGGAGCCGTCGGGATTGAAGCGTTGAGCCGTGGAGCCGCTACCGTCACCTTTGTCGAGTCAGACCCCAAGGCCGTGCAGCTGTTACAAAAGAATCTAAAGACCTGTCAGCTGCTTGACCGAGCTCAAGTGTGTGTGGGACAGACCGCCACATTTCTCAAGCGGAAGGACTGGTGGGGTGGCCCTTATGACGTACTCTTTGCGGATCCGCCTTATGCCTCGCCGGATGAGCTAGAAACCCTGATCCATGCCTGGAGTCCAGGACTGTTGTCGGAACATGCCACCGTGATTATAGAACAAGACTCGCGCACCACATTGCCTGAATCGATCGATCATGCCGTGCTTGTGCGACGGTACGTGTACGGTGACACGTCACTCTACCTGTATGGCCTGTCAACTTTAAAGGCTGCAGAGTCAACCGCATCATGAAAATTGGCATCTACCCGGGAACCTTTGATCCCATTACCCACGGGCACACCGACATCATCACCCGAAGCTTAAAGGTGTTTGATAAAGTGGTGGTCGCCGTCGCGCCAAACCCAGCCAAGCATCCGCTCTTCACCCTGACCGAACGGCTGGAGATGATCCGGATCGCGACGAAAGAGATAAAAGGGGTGGAAGTGACCCATTTTGACGGCCTGCTGGTGGACTATGTCCAGCGATATGGTGCACATGCAATCATCCGGGGATTGCGAGCCATCTCAGACTTTGAGCATGAATTTCAGATGGCCCTCATCAATCGCAAAATCGCCAAACAGGTTGAAACGGTGTTTCTCATGCCCAGCGAAGAATATTCCTATTTATCGTCGACCATCATCAAGGATGTGGCCACTCACGGCGGGGCGCTCACGGAGTTTTTACACCCCGAAGTCGCGCGCCAGCTGCAAGAACGGATCAGGAGTTTAAAAACATGAAGATTGCTGCACGTGCGGGGCGGATTACTCCCTCCCCGACTTTGGCCATGGCCGCAACCGCAAAGGCCATGGCTGCACGCGGAATCGACGTCGCCGATTTCTCTTCGGGAGAACCGGACTTTGACACGCCAGAACCGGTGAAAGCCGCTGCAGAAGCCGCGATTCGTGCGGGATTTACCAAATACACGCCCTCGTCCGGCATCGATGAACTCCGCCAAGCCATCATCGACAAACTGCAGGCGGAGCAAGGGCTCCGGTACGAGAAATCCCAAGTACTGGTCTCGTGCGGCGCCAAACATTCGCTCTACAACCTTGCTGAAGCGCTCCTCGAAGCAGGCGACGAACTCATCATTCCCGTTCCCTATTGGGTCTCCTATGCCGACCAAACCTTGCTGAACGACGCCACGCCAATGTTCTTGCAGACCCGTGAAGAGGATGGGTACGCCATTGATGCCAATGAATTGGAACGGCTGGTCACAGCACGCACCAAAGCGATTATCGTCAATAGCCCCTGTAATCCAACCGGAGCGACCTACAATCGCGCGACGCTCGAACAGCTTGCCGAGTTGGCCGTCCGTCGAGATCTTCTGCTGATTTCCGACGAGATCTACGAAAAGGTCCTCTACGACGGAGCGACCCACACGAGCATCGCGTCATTGGGACCGGAGGTCGCAGCCCGTACAGTCGTGATCAACGGTGTCTCCAAAGCCTATGCGATGACCGGCTGGCGGATCGGCTATGCGGCTGGGCCGAAAGAGCTTCTGACTGCCATGGCGAACATTCAAAGCCAGAGTACGTCCAACCCCTGTTCCATTTCACAGAAGGCTGCCGTGGTGGCCTTGCGTGAAGGTGGCGCTTTCACGGAAATGATGGTGACAGAGTTCGACCGGCGACGGCGTGTCATGGTCAAACGTCTCAACGCAATGCCAGGCGTTCGCTGCCAAATGCCCAGCGGAGCATTTTATGCGTTCCCCAATGTGAGCGGACTGCTCGGACGGAAGAGTCCCAGCGGAACAATCTCCACTCCGACCGATCTTGCAAACTACCTATTACAAGAATTCCAGGTCGCCGTGGTTCCCGGTGAGCCGTTCGGAAGCACCAAGCATATTCGACTGTCATACGCGACCAGCATGGACACGATTGTCCGGGGAATGGATCGCCTCGACGCAGCATTCAAACAGCTCACCTAGAGCGAGTTCCCTCATCATGAGAGCCCCATCAGCCTGATGACATCAGGCTATTTGTTCGAGCAGGAGGAAATGAATCGTGCCAATCTACGAGTACCAGTGTGAAAGCTGCGCGGATAAGTTTGAAGTCAAACAAAGTATGAAGGATGACCCCATCACCACCTGCCCGCGTTGCGGGAAGAGCGTTCAGAGACTTATTTCATCGCCCGCCATCATGTTCAAGGGCAGCGGGTGGTACGTGACGGACTACTCCGACAAAATGAAGCCGTCCTCAGGCAGTGAAGAACCCGCACCTAAGACTGCGGAGAAGAAAGAGGCAGCGCCCAGCACGTCTGATCAAACGACGTCTGCGGCTCCTTCCACTCCAGCTTCTCCGCCCGCGTCCGCGCCGGCAAGCACTCCCTCGACCACAGCGACGACCGCGCCATCGTCGTCTTCCACCACTAAATAGCCAGCGGAGACGAGCCCCGCTAGCGCACGCCTGTGGCCTTGGCCGGGGCTTTCTTCTTGGCCGGTGCCTTTTGCGTGACTTTTGCGGATGGCTTGGCTGTGCCCGCCTTCGGCGTCGCAACTTTCGCCGACTTCGCCAGCCGCTCCTGTGCGGCCGCCAGGCTATTTTGCAAGCTGTTGATCATGGACGATTTGTCGCGGTTCGCCCGAGAGAGATCATCCACTTGCGCCTGCAGCTCATCTTTCACCTTCGTAATGGAAGCGATTTGATTCTGCATCTGGATCTTTTCTACTGTCGCAGTCTGCAGCTCGGAGCGGAGTTGCTCTATTTGTGTTTGCAGTGCCGGGGGCCAGTAATCGCACCCGGAAAGACCCACCGAAAAGATCGTTATGGCAGCCACCGCAACAAGGTTACGCACCATCACTGTTCGAATCATCAGCATTCTCCTTTCAATGTGAACAATGCAATCCACTTCACCGACTATCTGGGTCGAGCTGCAGACCGTGAGAGGCCAAGTGTGCCGCGATGGCTCCTCGTTCGATTGCTCCATCGCGGATGATTCGGATCGGGCCTCGTACATCGATGACGGTGGACGGTCGCCCGCCGGAGGTCGGTCCGGCATCAATGATCAGATCGACCGCGTCGCCAAGGCTGTGCTGGACTTCCTCGGCCGTGCTGGGCGGTGGCATGCCTTCACGATTCGCACTCGTGCCGGTCACCGGCCCGACCCGCCGCAACAGATCAACCAGCGGCTGCCAGGCACTGAGACGGATGCCGACAGAGCCGGTTCCCGCCGTCACCGCATCGGAGAGTCCCAACCGCTGCGGGAAAGACGATTGTGAGAGGCCCTGGCCAGAAGGCGTTCATTAATACGGTGGCCGCAGGTGGGATGCTTCGAACGAGCGGCTCCAACTGGGGCCTGTCTCCGATCAGCACGAGAATCGGTTTTCCCTCCGATCGGCCTTTGGCCTGCCACAATCTGGCGAGCGCCTGTTCGTCGAACGGGGCCGCCGCAAGCGCGTAGAAACTTTCCGTCGGAAGGGCGATAAGCCCACTCTTTCCAAGTACGCGACGTACCTGATCAGCAAGCACCGAGACGGTGGAAGCAACGTAGCGCTCGATCGTTGCCATGGCAGGATCCATCAGCCCCATTCTGCGTTACGCGTGACGTGCGAACGCACGATGCGCAATATCCGTTCGATAGTGAGACCCTTCAAATGAAATCAACCGGGTCACCCGATAGGCTTCCGCTTGCGCATCTGCCAGGGTCTTTCCGCGTCCCGTAATTCCCAGCACCCGCCCCCCGGCCGTCACCACCTCGGTACCTGTTCGTGCCGTCCCTGCATGAAACACCACGGTCGTCGCATCAGTCGTGGTCGGCAATCCATGAATCGCGCGGCCGGTCTGATAGGCACCGGGATAGCCTCCCGACGTCATGACGACACACACTGCCGTCTCATCATGCCAGTCCACGGTGAGCTGATCGAGCCGATGTTCGACCACGGCCTCCATCACCTCCAGCAAATCGGTCTTGAGCAACGGAAGAACGACTTGCGTTTCCGGATCACCCATCCGGGCATTGAACTCCAAGACGTACGGCGTTCCTTTTACTATCATGAGCCCGGCATACAAGACACCCTGAAACGGACAGCCCATGCGAGACAAGGCTTCGACGGCGGGATAGAGGACCTGCCTGGTGACCTGATCGCGCAGCGCCATGGTGCCGAGCGGCGCAGGACAATAGGCGCCCATGCCACCGGTATTGGGCCCCGTATCGCCATCCCCGACTCGTTTATGGTCTTGCGCCGGCAGCATCGGCACCACCGTCCGGCCATCCGTGAATGCCATGATCGTCAGTTCCTCGCCGTCGAGAAACTGTTCGATCAACACGCGCTGACCGGCCTGACCAAACACCGCATGCTCCAGCGAGTCGCGGACGGCCTGTTTCGCCTCATCACGGGTCGTCGCGACCACCACACCTTTTCCCTGCGCCAGTCCATCAGCCTTCACCACCACAGGGAGCTCATGTTGATCGAGATAGGTCAAGGCCGAAGCGACCCGATCGAAACTTTGCGCCCTCGCCGTGAGAATCTTCGCGCTGGCCATGATCTCTTTGGAAAAGACTTTACTGGCTTCGATGCGTGCGGCTCCCTTCGTCGGTCCAAATATTTTGAACTTGGATTTGCGAAATTCGTCGACAATGCCCAACGCAAGCGGGGCTTCCGGCCCCACGACCGTCAGATCAATCTTCTCCGACTGCACGAAAGTTTTCAGCCCGCCAATATCGTCGGCTTTGACCGGCACACAGGTCGCAAGCGATTCGATCCCCGCATTGCCTGGCGCACAGTAGAGCGTGGGTTTGCGGGGACTTTGCGCGAGCTTCCACACTATGGCATGCTCACGTCCCCCACTGCCAACGATTAGAATTTTCACGGATAGGCCTTCAGCTGAGGTCTCTTTTAGAGGGATGCTCAAACGGCTTTCCAGCAAGGCCGCAGGCGAAGGCAAAACCGGAGGCGTACGTCTTCTCACCCGCTCGCCCTGAGCTGCGGAGCAGCTCCTTCCCTTCTGGGCTACGGTAAGAATTTTGTCAGGCCGAGACCGATGCTGGACAATCGTTTCAGCATCGCTCAGTGGCGGAAGTGGCGCATGCCCGTCATGATCATCGCCACCCCCTGTTCATCTGCTGCTTTGATAATCTCGGCATCGCGAATCGAGCCGCCCGGCTGAATGACCGCCGTGATCCCCGCTTGCGCGGCGGCATCTAATCCATCCCGGAACGGGAAGAACGCATCCGACGCCATCACGCACCCCTTGATCGGCATCTGGGCCTTCATCGCCGCAAGCTTCACCGAATCGACCCGACTCATCTGGCCGGCGCCGATTCCCACCGTCTGTCCAGGCTTCGCATAGACGATTGCGTTCGACTTCACGTGTTTGCAAACTTTCCAAGCGAACGCGCAGGCCGCATATTCCTCGTCCGTCGGTTTGCGCAGGGTCGGTACGGTGAGCGCTTTCAGATCGGTCAAGACACCGAGATCCCGATCCTGCACGATCAAGCCACCAACCAATTTCTTGAGATCGAAACCCTCTTGCTTCACTTTCGTGAGCGGCCCGACATCGAGCAAACGCAGATCCTTCTTGCGCTTCAATTCTGCGAGGGCATCCGCTGCAAATCCCGGCGCAATGACCACTTCCACAAACGTGGAGGTGATTTCCTTCGCCGCGGCCAGATCCACGGGGCGATTGAATGCAATCACGCCCCCGAACGCCGAGATGGGGTCGGTCTCCCTGGCTTTCACGTAGGCCTCAACCGGTGTCGCACCCAGTGCCACGCCGCAGGGATTGTTGTGTTTGATAATGGCCACGGCGATCTCGTCATACTCTTTCGCCAGCTCGAGCGCCGAATTGGCATCGAGGAAGTTGTTATACGACATCGCCTTGCCGTGCAGGATCTTTCCACGAGACACCGATGGCTCGGTCGAATGCAGCTCTCGATAGAAGGCCCCCTGCTGATGCGGGTTCTCCCCGTAGCGGAGAATCTCCGCCCGTTCGAACTGCAAGGACAATATTTTCGGAAACTTGACCTCGCTGCCTTGCACCTGCTTTTCAAGATAGCCGGCGATCAGACTATCGTAGCGCGCCGTGTGTTGAAAGACCTTCATCGCCAACTCGCGACGCAGTTCGCGCGACACCGTCCCTGCCTTCGTTGCATCGAGCACCCGCTGGTAGTCGGTCGGGTCCACGACCACCAAGACATCTTCGTGGTTTTTGGCTGCAGAGCGGAGCATCGACGGCCCGCCGATATCGATATTTTCAATGGCCTCTTCAAAGGGACAATGGGGTTTCGCGATCGTCGCTTCGAACGGATAGAGGTTAACCACGACCACGTCGATGGGTCCAATCCCGTGCTTCTCCATCTGCTCGACATGGGCAGGCACCGAACGCCGCCCGAGTAAACCGCCATGAATCTTCGGGTGCAGTGTCTTGACACGGCCGTCGAGAATTTCCGGTGAGCCTGTGTAGGCTGCCACATCGGTCACCTTCACACCGGCTTCTCGCAAGGCTTTTGCCGTTCCTCCGGTCGAGAGGATCTCGGCACCAAGCGCCTCGAGCCCTTTCGCCATCTCCACCACACCGGTCTTGTCTGACACGCTGATCAATGCCCGCTTGATGCCGGCCATAGATCACTCCTTGGAAGACGATCGATAGATGTTACGTGAGTTGGAAGGCGCGGCGAAGAATAACAAATGAATATCCACCTTACAAGAGGAATGGAAGCCCCACACATCGAAGGTCGATACATCCTCTCGCCCGGTCACTGCCCAGGCAGGATCATGCGAGGCAGGCCGACAAATCCTGCCTGGCATGAGTCTGCGCAGTATGGTAGGGTCAGAGGGGCCTACCAGCCACCTACAGCCCGAGAGTTGATTCATGATGCGTGCAGCGATTCTTGCCGCAGGTGTTGTTGCACTCGGCCTCCTTGCCGTCGCTCTGCCTTCCACGCCACCTCCCCCCACCGACAGCATCGATGTCCCTCACCCCTGCCACCTTTCATGCGCGGCTGGAGTACGGGACTCTGACTCTCCGGGGCTCGCTCCCCAGTGAGACCAGCAAGACCGCAATCCTTCAGCGAGCCCAAGAACTCTATGGAGCGACGCCTGGTCGCGTGGTCGATCAGTTGGCGGTGGATCCGCGAGTGGGACCGGCAGCCTGGGCCGGTACTGTCCCCCTGGTCCTCCCCATCTTAGGGCATATGACGGAACGAGGCTCCATCATCATCGACGGTCACACGATTGTCCTCAGCGGCCGTGTCGACAACGAACGCGCCAAAGCCACCGTACTACGAGAGATTGCCCCTCTTACGCAGACGGGCCTTAAACTGGAAGATCACATTCTGGCGGCCCCGCTCCAGACTCCCTCACTGTCGCTCCAGAAGAAATTGAACGAGATCCTGTCGCACGCCGCCATCGAGTTTGAATCGAATACCTACGACGATAACCCCCCGCGGTCGGGCCACACTGGACCAACTGATTACCCTATTACATCGGGCGCCTCACACGGCCATTGAGATCGGCGGTCATACGGACAAGTACGGCGAGCCGGGCTATAACCTTGAACTCAGCCGGCGCCGCGCCGAAACCGTGCGGCAATATTTCATCAACCACGGCTTGACCAACCGGTTCACGGCCATCGGCTATGGCGCCTCACGACCGCTGTCGGCGGCGCAGACGCGGGCCGGCCTGCAGCACAACCGTCGCATCGAATTGCGGGTGAAAGGACGTAGCGACCTATGACCATGCTCATCGGACAGATGCTGGGATGTCTGATCGTCGCGGCAGGAATCGGCGCACTTACCGGCTGGCTCTTGCGGCACCTGTCGGTCACCAAACTGAATCAACACATATACGACATCACCACCGCTTTGCGGATCAAAGAACAGGCGCTGCACTCGGCACAGATCGAGCTGAAGGCCAAGGCCTCGACGGTTCAGATCTATGAAGACAAACTCATCTCGGCGGAAGCGCTTCACAATCGACGCAACAAGAACTCGCCTCATGCACCGAGCGGCTCCGTGCCGTTCAAGAAGAACTCAGTTCAGCCACGCAGCGCGTGTCGGCATTGGAATCCGAACAGCAGACCTCACTTCAGCGGTATCGCGACAGCGACGCGACGATCGCCGCCTATGTACAAGAAGCCCGGCAGGCCAACGCCGGCTGCACCGCAGCGCATCAGAAACTCAGCGTGAAGGAACAGGAACTGCTCGACCTGCAGAACCGGCTGACAGAGGTTGAAGGAAGCCTTGCGGAGCTCCAACGGCTCCGCGCCCAGGTGGTGGAGATGGAGCCCGCCCAAGGACGCGTGCATTGGTTGGAAGTGCAGCTCAGCGAGAAAGACGCCCAACAGCGCGCGGCCTTGCATGAAAGCAAAGAGCAACATGCGGCCCAGCTCGCGGCGATCCAGGAGGTCCAGGCTACCCTGGCGGAGCGTGATCGGACCATCCTTGAGAAGACCAATCGGATCGCGGCACTCGAGCGCCAGTTCGATGAACTGCACGCGCTCCAATTGGCTATGACCGAACAGGCCCCGACCATGGGAAAAAAGAGAAAGGGAATTCGCCTGTCCAGAAGCCGCTCGGGGAGGTGCGAACAGCCTTAACCCTTCGTCCAGAGCGAAAGCCTGGCAGCTCTCAGTCCCCCGACCAGGCAGACAAACAGCTCCATTTACAGATTGGCCAACCCAAGCTCACAAGCGAACCGCAGAAAGACGACCTCAAGAAGATCCGTCGGGATAGGTCCCACAATTGAAGAAGCTCTCAATAAGATGGGAACCTCTACCTATGTCCAGATCGCCAAGTGGACCGCGCGCGACATCGCGCGGATAGCCCAGAAGCTCGACACACTGCCCGACCGGATCAAGCGGGACAATTGGGTCGACGGGGCCAAAAAACAACACCGGGAGAAATATGGCGAACGGCTCTAGACTTCCTCCTTTCTAGGGACAATCACTAGACTTCACCCTAGTTTGCAGCGCCCCACCAGCACAAGCCCACGTCTTTCCCTTACATAGGTAGGGTAGACCGCGGCGCAGGCTATCGTTTATGATGAGGCTCCTCAAATGGAGGGCGAATCGATTCTTCTCAATAACCGAATAGGCTTTGAAGGACGAAGTAGACCCGCTGAACGATGTTTCCGACCATGTGCCTGAACCAGAACACGCATGATTTGCTCTCTTAAAACTATCGGTAACACCTGTTCGATTGTCGTACTCTTGCTCGCTGCCATCCTGGGGTTCACTGGCTGTAGCGACATCAGCAAAGCGCCTGCGCCTGCGCCTGTACCTGCTGGACCTGAGCCGCTGACAATTACGTCCACCTCACCACTTCCGAGTGGCAGCCTCAACATACCCTATAGCACCACGTTGGCAGCATCGGGGGGAAATCCCGGCTACACTTGGAGTCTCGCAGCGGGTTCACCGGCGTTGCCAAACGGCCTGAACCTGAGCCCAGCCGGAGTGATCAGCGGGACCCCGTCAACGATACAGACAGTTACACCAAAGTTTAGAGTTATAGACTCATCGACGCCGACTCCAGAGGCCGCGGAAATGGACTTGACGATCGCTATTAATGCCGTTCCCCAACCATCGATTTCAAATCCGCCTTCGCTTCCTAACGGTGTTGTCGGAACAGCTTATAACGCCACCCTTACAGCGACGGGAGGGACTCCACCATACACCACCTGGACTGTTAATCCTCCGCTACCTTCTCCATTGATCTTCACACCAGCAGGATCTACAGCCACGATCAGCGGAACGCCAACAGCGACAAGCAATGGAGTCACGCATACTTTCAGCGTGACCGATTCCTTTTCGCCAACACCGCAGACCGGCACGAGAAATTACACGCTAACTATCACTGTAGCGCCGCTGACATTGGTGATTTCAACGAACTCACCGCTACCGGGCGGGACAGTGACCCAGGCATACGGCCCCATACAACTTGCAGCAACAGGCGGCACCCCACCATTGACATGGGATCTCAATCCCGGCTCGCCAGCTCTGCCGAATGGCCTTCAATTGAGTTCTGGAGGAGTGCTCAGCGGCACTCCCTCGACCGCTGTGAACGTATCTCCCGTGTTTAGAGTTCGCGATTCAGCCACATCTCCTCAACAGACAGCGACAAAGCCGCTGGCGATTTCAATCGTCCTCCCAGGCCCCCCGAATATCACGACTACGTCGCTTCCGAATGGGAACTTTAATCAAAATTACAACCAGACCCTTCAACTCTCAGGAGGGACGGCTCCATTCTTTTGGAGCTTCAACGGACAGCTCCCACCTGGCCTAGGTCTTAACAGCTCCACAGGTGTGATATCGGGTACTGCAAGCCAAACAGGTACGTTTAACTTCACGCCGCAAGTTGTCGACGCGACGCTTCAAACTGATTCCACGCCTCCAGCCCTGTCGATCACGATCGTTGCACCTGCGTTGTCAATCACTACGTCGTCGCTCCCGACTGGTACTGTCACCCAGACCTATCCCAATACAACCTTAACAGCATCGGGAGGTACCGCACCTCTCACTTGGGATCCAGTCGTAAACCCCGCTTTGCCCAATGGACTGTCGTGGAATGCAGCAACGCATACCATCAGCGGGACTCCTCTCAATGGGAGTCAAGGCACAGCGAACCACACCTTTACTGTCCGAGATTCCACGAACCCGTTCTTGACCGCTACGAGAACATATTCACTGACCATTAACCTTCCCGCGCCGCCGAATATCACGACCACGTCGCTTCCCAATGGAACAGTGACCCAGCCCTACAACCGAACCGTGCAGGCGACTGGAGGCACCGGTGCCCTCACCTGGAGTATCAGTGCTGGCTCACTGCCACCCGGTCTGAATCCCATTGATCCCTCGACGGGCCAGATTACAGGCACGCCGTCAGTGGCAGGAACATTCGACTTCACCGTGAAGGCCACTGACACCCTGAACCAATTTGATACCCAACCCCTCTCCATCACGATCGTTCTTCCCGCTCCACCGAATATCACGACCACGCTCGCTTCCGAATGGGACAGTAGCGTCAGCCTACAACCAAACCGTGCAAGCCTCAGGAGGCACCGGTGCCCTCACCTGGAGTATCAGTGCTGGCTCACTGCCACCCGGTCTGAATCCCATTGATCCCTCGACGGGCCAGATTACAGGCACTCCGTCAGCGGCCGGCACGTTTAACTTCACCGTGAAGGTCACTGACACCCTGGCCCAATCGGATACCAACCTCTCTCCATTACGATCGACCTTCCAGCACCGCCGAATATCACACCCAGGACGTTTCCGAATGGGACTGTGGGAACGCCCGGCTACAACGAGCAGGTGCAGGCTACGGGAGGAATCGGAAACCTTAGTTGGACAATTATAAGCCCAGGATTAGGACCGTTACCGCCAGGCTTAGACATCGATCCGGCTACAGGGGTGATTTCAGGTGAACCAACTACAACTGGCATGACTTCCAATTTCACGGTTCAAGTCACAGACACAATACCTCAATCCGACACACAAGACCTCTCGATCACGATTGACCCGTAATCTGAGGTTCTGAAAAAAAGAGATGGGCTCATTGTGAGGTGGCCCCGGAATAACGGACACCTGGATCAAGACTCACCGCCCATCTTCTCGAACTCCTCCGGACTCCGATAGCCGAGCGACACATCGGTGCAAGCAGATCTTTCATCTCGCCCGTCCCCCCTTACTTTCGTAGGGCAGAATGTGTCAGGATTTTTCCAGTATGATGCACTGCGTTGCTAGAGGAAAGAACCGGACCGGCGCATATGCGATACACGGCCTTGTCCGGAGAGAAGGACCGCTGACCCTCTTCATTGAGTGGACACCTAATTGACCAATACTCATGATGCCACTGATATGTTCAACTATAGACTGGAAAGAGCTCCGCCGGGGGGCTCATCAATAACTCCCTCTTGGCAGTCCTCTTGTCGTTCATCTCTGCATGTGGTTTGGCGGGCTGTAATGACATATCCAAGGCTCCTGCACCAGCTGCGGCTCCTGCCGGACCAGGGCTGTTGACGATTACCACGACTTCCCTACCGGACGGAACGGTGAACCTGCCCTATGCCACCACCCTGGGCGGGTCAGGAGGGATCACCCCCTACGCCTGGTCAGTGACGCCGGCACTGCCGGTCAATCTTAAGTTCGATTTAGCCACCGGAGTGATCCAGGTACGCCAGCACGCACAGGGCACCAGCTCACACCGTTCGCACTGCACGATTCATCATCGCCGTCCGCAAACCGTACAACAACCCCTTTCCCTAACCATCAATCCTGCCCCATCCATCTTGTCGATCACCACCCCGTCGCTCCCGAACGGGGCGGTCGGCCAGGCCTACAAAAACCGTCCATAGCCACTGGCGGGACTGGCGCGCTGACGTGGAGCATCGTCGCTGGGTACGCTCCCACAGAACCTGAGCTTGAATCAGACGACCGGTGCGATTTCGGGAACGCCGACTGCGACTGGTACGTCATCGTTCACCGTCCGAGTCGCCGACACCGAGGACAAGCGGACGCACAGGCCTTTCGATTCTCATCAACCCAGCCCACCCCGCCCAATATCACCACCACGCCCCCTCCCGGTGGGACGGTCGGGCAGCCTACAACCAAACGTTGCAGGCAACCGGGGGACCGCAACGCTTGTGTGGAGAAAATCAGCTGGATCGCTCCCCGCGAATTTCGCCCGAAGTCGGCGCAACGATTCCCGGCACGCTGACAAAGACCCACTCCCCTCGAACTTCACGGTCAAGGTCATTGACGCATTGTCCCTAGTCTGACACGCAGTCTCTTTCGATCACGATTAGCCCCGCGTCGTCCCCATTGACGATCACTACAAACTCGCTTCCAGATGGCAAAAGGAATCAAGTCTATGCCGCAACGCTCGCGGCTTCGGGAGGCACCATACCCTATACCTGGTCAGTGACCCCTCGGACCAGCCGGTCTGACGCTGGCTCCCGCGACGGGGGTGATCAGTGGTACACCAACATCGATGAGTAATATTAACTACAATTTTACTGTTCGAGATTCAACCAATCAGACAACCACAAAGCAGCTCAACCTTCAGATAAAACACTAACTTCGACTGTTGCTTCGGAATTAGCACTCTCATTGGTTTGACATCCCATCCGCCGCCTCCTAGAATCCGGCCATGGCTTCGTCGTTCGTGCACCTTCATCTCCACACCCAGTTCAGCCTCCTCGACGGTGCGAATCAGATCGACCCACTCGTCCAGCAGATCAAATCGTTTAATCAACCGGCTGTGGCGATAACCGACCATGGCAACATGTTCGGGGCCATCGAGTTCTACCGCAAAGCCAAAGCTGCAGACATCAAACCCATCATCGGCTGCGAAGCCTATATGGCGCCCGGCAGTCGCTTAGCTGCCAAAGACAGCGGCCTCGCCCACAACGACTACTATCACCTGATTCTCCTGGCTCGAAATCTGACAGGCTATCAAAATCTGATCAAGCTAGTCAGTAAAGCATATCTTGAAGGGTTCTACTATAAGCCACGGATGGATAAAGACATTCTGAAAGAGCACCATGAGGGACTGATTGCCCTCTCGGGCTGCTTGAGCGGCGAGATCCCCTACCTCATTGGCCAGAAAGACATGGCTGGCGCCATGGCTGCCGCCGGGGAGTTTCAGGAAATCTTCGGGAAGGAACACTTCTACCTTGAGGTGCAGGCGAACGGGTTGGACCACCAGCGTGTCGCGAATAGTGGCCTGCTCGAGATCGCCAAGAAAATGGACATCCCTTTGGCAGCACCAACGATTGCCACTACCTCGAAAAAGAAGATTTTCGCCCGCACGAATCTGATGCTCTGCCTGCAAACCGGCAAGACGATCAGCGACCCGAATCGCATGAAGTTCGATACGGATCAGCTCTATGTGAAATCAACGAGAAGAAGTCTCGGCCGCCTTCATCGAATTCCCGGATGCGGTCACCAATACCTGTCGAATTGCGGACAACTGCGACCTTCAACTGGTGCTGAACAAGACGCATCTCCCGCAATACAAAGTTCCCGAAGGTTTCACGCGGGAAACCTATCTGGAGAGTCTGGCCCTGGCGGGACTGGCGGCTAGACTTAAAGGAACGGCCGAGCCAAATCCTGCCAGCTACCTATGAGCTTCGTCTGCGTGAAGAGCTGACGATCATCTGTTCGATGGGGTTCGCCGGCTATTTCCTCATCGTGTGGGACATCATCAAGTTCGCCCGCTCGCGCAACATTCCGGTAGGACCTGGCCGAGGTTCCGCTGCCGGGAGTCTCGTCGCCTACGCGCTGCGCATCAGCGGCCAAGCTGGTCCGAATCAGCTCAACATCACGCTCCAGCAGGCACTCGATCAAGAACCGAAACTGCGCGATCTCGTCGAGACCGACACGCGAGTGAAAGAGCTGATGGGCATCGCCCGCTCCCTTGAAGGACTGGCCCGCCACGCCTCGACACACGCCGCCGGCGTGGTGATTTCGGAAGGGCCGCTCACGGATGATGTGCCTCTCTATAAAGGCGCCAATGACGAAATCGTCACTCAATATTCGATGGGAGACGTCGAAAAGATCGGGCTCGTCAAATTCGATTTCCTGGGCCTCAAAACTCTCACGATGATCGAACGGCCGAGAATCTGATCAATGAGGGGCATCCCGGCGATCCACCGCTGGTCATGGAGCAGGTGCCGTTCGACGACCCCAAGACTTTTGCCCTCCTCTCCTCCGGAAAGACGATCGGCCTCTTTCAGTTGGAAAGCTCCGGGATGCGCGACCCCTCGACCGGCCTGAAACCGGACCGCTTCGAAGATATCATCGCCATCATCGCGCTCTATCGCCCGGCCCAATGGATCTGATTCCTGACTTCATCAAACGCAAGCAGGGCAAGATCCCAATCGCCTACGAGGTGCCCGACCGAACCGACTCCTGAAGGACACCTATGGGCGTCATCGTCTATCAGGAACAGGTGATGGCCATCGCCAACAAGGTGGCTGGCTTCTCCGGCCTCGGCCAAGCCCGACATTCTCCGGCGCGCGATGGGCAAAAAGAAGCCGGAGGAGATGGAGAAGCTGCGCGCGCAGTTCCTGGCTGCGGCGCCAAAAAGAACAAGATTCCCGACAAGAAAGCGGAAAAGCTCTACGAGTTGATCCAGAAGTTCTGCAGGTTACGGGTTCAACAAGTCACACGCCGCGGCCTATGCAGTCGTCTGTTACCAGACCGGCTATTCGAAGGCGCATCACCCAACTGAGTCGACGGCAGCCCTGATGACCACCGACATGGGCAACGCCGACAAAATCGTCGGCTACTTCACGGAATGCCGCGATCTCAACATCAAGGTCCTGCCTCCGGACGTCAACGAAAGCCATAAGAACTTTACCGTGGTGGATGACGCCATCCGGTTTGGTCTCGCAGCCATCAAAAATGTCGGCGAAGGCGCCGTCGAGTCGATCATCGAAATTCGGAATGAAACCGGCCCCTTCAAATCCTTCTTTGAGTTTTGTCGACGCGTTGATCTCCACAAGGTCAATAAGCGTATGCTCGAGGCCTGATCAAGACCGGCGCGTTTGACTCAACCGGCGCGAAACGTTCTCAGCTGAGCTGCCGTCGTAGATCAGGTCGTCGAAGACCGGTGCGGCGGCGCAGCGCGAACGGGATCTGGGACAGACCAATATTTTTGGCGACGAGATGAACGGACAAGAAGACTCTACAGAACATCTGGCCGCGCCGTCGCTGCCCAACATTCCGGAATGGGACCAAAGCGAGCGGTTGAAACACGAACGGGAGCTGACCGGCTTCGACACCTCCTCCCATCCGCTGGCGCGCTATGAGGCCACCATCCAAGCGCTCGCGACGGCCTCGACTACCAGCCTTCCCGAGTTGTCGGACGGGCGGGAAGTAAACTCTGTGGAATCATTACGACCGTCAAAAGCATGCTGACCAAGAAGGGCGATCGGATGGCCTATCTCACCCTGGAAGACCTCCTGGGTGTGGTGGAAGTCATCGTCTTTCCGGACCTCTACAAGAATGCAGGCGATTTGATCGTGCCGGAGCGCCTCGTGCGCATAACAGGCACGGTGGACCGGGAGATAAGGGCACGAAGATTCGAGGGAGCAAGATCGAGCCGCTCGCGGAGGTGCAAGCGCAGACGATCAAGCGGGTCCTCGTTCGACTGACGAATCGCCCAGACGTGACGGAACAGTTACCGCGCCTCCGCGAGGTCTTTAAACGTCACCCGGGAGGCACAACGGTCTCACTCACCTTGCGAATGGAATGATCCCCGAAGCCGAGACAGCCCCGCTCCCTAACCTAATGGTTACCCCCAGCGAACGTTTTCTGGCAGATGTTGAAGAAGTGCTAGGCAAAGGAGCCATTATTCCGCTATCGTAAGGGGGTAGTTCCGGGGATGGGGACTGAATCCCCTCTGCAAGTGTGTATATCCGTACATGCCCATGCAGATTACCTCGAGTTTGGAAAGCTGATCCGCGAGATCGAAGAAAAAGATCGAAAAACTCGCGGCCGCTCCTCCCGGCAAATCGACCCCCCAGGACGAGATCCGCAAACTGCGGATGAAGCTGGCCGAGGTCGAACATGACCTCTACAGCAAACTGACCCCCTGGCAACGCACGTAACTCGCCCGACATCCCCAACGACCTAATACCCTCGATTACATCGGTTCTCTATTCAGGGACTTTCTTGAGTTCCACGGGGACCGTGCGTTTGGCGACGATCGTGCCATCGTCGGAGGCTTCGCCCGATTCAACGACCGGTCGATCATGGTCATTGGCCATCAAAAAGGGAAAACCCTCAAAGAACGGATGCAGCGGAACTTTGGGATGCCGAACCCCGAAGGTTATCGAAAAGCCCTGCGCCTCATGAGGATGGCCGAGAAGTTTGGGCGGCCGATCGTGACCTTTATCGACACACCGGGCGCCTACCCCGGCATCGGAGCGGAAGAGCGCTGGCCAGGCTGAAGCCATCGCCCGCAATCTGTTTGTGATGTCCCGGCTCGCAGTCCCGATTATTTCTATCGTCATCGGTGAAGGCGGCAGCGGCGGGGCACTCGCGTTGGGCGTCTCAGATCGCGTCCTCATGCTGGAGCACGGTGTCTATTCGGTGATTTCGCCCGAAGGCTGCGCCGCCATCCTGTGGGATGATCCAGCTAAGATTCCCGATGCTGCCTCCGCTCTCCTCGAAAATGACGGCGAAAGACCTGGTTGAACTCCATATCGTCGATGAAGTGATTCCGGAACCGCTCGGCGGGGCCCATCGAGACCCCAATGCCATCACAGAACGGGTTGCCAAATCCCTTAGCAACCAACTCTCCCACTACCCACCTCTCCCTCCCTCAGTTGCTGGCTCAACGTGACCAGAAATACCGATCCATCGGGGCATTCAACGGACTTGTCGCTACTCCCCAATAGATTTCTCGATTCTCTGCAACCCTGCGGTCAGGGCGTTCCTGACAGCATCATCTCTCTTCCGTAATAAGATCACCGACAACTCAGAATCCGTCACACTCACGTCTATCGTTTCAGGTTTCACGTCTAATGCCCCACGTTTTCCACTCTCTATGAGCCAGGCAACAGCCCCGGCGCCCGCCGCTCGCCCCGTGGCAAACAGGCACTCAAGAGATAGCCTCCTGTCGGCGCTTCCCAATCCAACATTTCTCCCGCGCAAAACAGACCAGGCAGCGCGCGAACCATCAACCGTTCGTCGAACGCTTCGAAGGGAACTCCACCGGCCGTGCTGATCGCTTCCTCCAAGGGGCGCGGTGCGACGACTCGCAGCGGCAACGATTTGATCGCAGCAGCCAGACGAGCCGGATCCGCCAGGTCCTCTTTCGAGACCACTTCACGAAGCAGCCCCGCCTTCACACCTTCGATATGGGCCTGCCGCTGAAGATGCGTCGCCATCGTGCGTTTGCCGCGCGGCCTTGCCAGGTCGGTGAGTCAGACGCGGCACGTCTCGGTCAGGCGCCAGGTCGAGGCGCAAGGTCGCTACTCCCTTCGCCAGGATCTCATCGCGAAGATAGGCGGACACCGCGTAAATTACGCCGCCTTCCACGCCGGTTTCCGTAATCACAAACTCGCCAGGATGCCAGGACTCAGCACCGGCATCGTTCCGTACAACAATCGCCACCGACTTGACCGGGTGCCCGGCAAACTTCGTCCTGAAATGCTCGCTCCAGCCCACGTCGAAGCCACAGTTCGCTGGCTGCAAGGGCGCGATCTGAAGGCCACGTCCTGCCAAGCAGCGGTACCCACGCGCCATCGGACCCGAGCTTCGGCCAGCTCCCGCCTCCGAGCGCAAGCACCACCGCATCGGCCCGGACAGAGCTTGTCCCCTCTTGCGTAGCAAAACGCAGAGCCCCCTGCTCGTCCCAGCCGGACCAACGATGACGCATGTGGAATCGCACGCCGGACTGGCGCAACCGGCGGAGCCACGCGCGCAGCAACGGCGCCGCCTTGAGATCGGTGGGGAACACGCGCCCGGAAGAGCCCACAAATGTTTTGATGCCAAGACCACTGGCCCAGGCTCTGAGCGCGTCAGGCCCAAACGACGCGAGCAACGGCGCGATCTGTCCACGACGGGCACCATAGCGCGAGAGAAATTTCTCAGACGGTTCGGCATGCGTGAGGTTCAGGCCGCCCTTCCCGGCAAGGAGAAACTTGCGACCGACCGAGACCATGGAGTCATAGAGATCGACCTGTGCGCCGGCGGCACTCGCTGCCTCCGCGGCCATGAGCCCGGCCGGTCCTCCACCGATAATTGCAATGCTCATATATCTCCCGCTGATTGTGCCTCGTATGGCCTAGCTCACTTTTCTCGCTCGTCCCGCCAGTCCGGGCGCAAGCCGAACGCATCGCGGGACCCTACATGCAGAAGAGGGGCTGGTCAAGCAGACCCATGGCAGGCCGAAGAGATTCTGAGAATTTCACTGTCCCAAACAGGCTATACTCTCCAGAACGATGGATGAGCAAGAACCCATACAGGTGGTCGAACTTCGGATTAGCTACCGATATATCACCGCGCACCCCTGGGTCGTGCAGGCCATCGGAGGATTCTTATCCGCCTATTTCATGGAGCATCCAGGGTTTCGCGTGCAACGGCACGTGGAAGAACTGGAGTCCGGCACACACCTATGGGTATGCGAGGTCCCTGCCAGCATGAAGGTCCTCAGGCTCCTGAAACGACTAAAGGAAGATATTCCCCCCTGCCACGCCCAACAGATCGCCACCGATCTGCCTGCACTGCCCCGCTATCTCATCGACTGCCCTGAATCCGCAGATGGATCGTAGCATCTGGCCGGTGTGATACCATTCGCCGGATGCCTATGTCGTGTTCGGAGAAAGAAAACCGAACCACCGGAACCTGGCGCATCACTAATCATGAACCAGCAAATTCTTCATTAATAAGCTGCAATCTTCCGGTGGCGAATCAGCTTTAGGGAATGGTACAAATTCATATGCACTGGAAGCTCATTCTCGGAACGATTGTCATACCGCTGGCTGTGGGCGTATGCGTCCTCTCTGCGTCGTCAACGCTGGGCGGCAGCACTCCTCACCTCCCCAGACCCGATCACATTGTGATGGTGATTGAAGAGAACCACTCCTATAGCCAGATTATCGATTCGCCCGATGCGCCGTACATCAACAGCCTGGCGGCCCGTGGCGCAGTCTTTACACAGTCCTTTGGCGTCACCTACCCGAGCCAACCGAACTATCTCACGCTGTTTTCGGGATCGACGCAAGGCACAACCGATAATTCGTGCCCGCACACCTTCACGACACCCAATCTTGGACACGCGTTGCTGGCGGCGGGGCTGACATTCGCCGGATACTCTGAAGACCTGCCCTCGGTCGGCTCTCTGATCTGCCACGTGGGGCTGTATGTACGCAAACATAATCCCTGGGTGAATTGGCAGGACAGCGTGACCAATGGGCTTCCGGCGACGGCCAATTTACCTATGACGAATTTTCCCACCGATTACACCAAGCTCCCTACTGTGAGCGTGATCGTGCCCAACCAGATCAACGACATGCACCACGGAAAGGATCCTGAGGCAATTCAGACGGGAGATCATTGGCTCCAGGAACATCTGGATGCCTACGCCCAGTGGGCAGAGCAGCACAACAGTCTGCTGATCGTGACCTGGGATGAAGACAATAAGAAAGAGAATAACCGGATTGCGACGCTCTTCGTCGGGCCCATGGTGCAAGCCGGTCGCTATGACCAGCGGATCACTCACGACAACGTCTTGCGCACGATTGAAGACCTCTACGGCCTTTCCCATTCAGGCGCGAGCGCCGATGCGGCTCCCCTCACCAAGATCTGGAAGGTCCCGCCCCGTCCCTGACCGGGCCCCCCACATGCTACGCGCCGTGATCACCGCCGCCGCCACCTGAACCAGCATCTCCGTCGCATCAACACATTCCACCCATATGAATTCGCTGAGTCCGACCGCACGGGCGATGTGGCAGCCTGCTTCATCGCGTATATCGGGGCGAGCATGGCAAGGAACCGAAGAATGTTCAAGGCGGGGATCGAACTGAGGGTGGATAGGAATCAGCCTACATATCCGTGAGGATTCGCACTCTGCCAGCGCCAGGTATCGGCGCACATCGCACCAAGCCCACGCTCCGCGCGCCAGCCCAATAACTCAACCGCCCGTTGCGGGTCAGCATAACAAGAGGCAATGTCGCCTGGGCGCCTGGACGCAATCTTGTACGGCACTGACCGCCCGCTTGCCTGCTCGAACGCCCGCACGATATCCAGCACGCTGTAGCCAGTGCCTGTGCCCAGGTTCACTGTCACACACTCGGCATTCTCCTCCAGTCGCTCCAGAGCCTTCAGCGCTTTGAGGTGCCCTAGGGCCAAATCGACCACATGGATGTAATCCCGTACCCCGGTCCCATCCGGAGTGGGATAATCATTACCCCACACGTTGAGACAGGCGAGTCTGCCCACTGCCACATGGGCCACGAAGGGTAACAAATTATTGGGCATGCCCCGAGGGTCTTCTCCGATCAAGCCGCTGGCATGGGCTCCTACCGGGTTGAAATAGCGCAGAATGCCGAACCGCCAGGACGCATCACTGCGGTGCAGATCGCGCAAGATCTCCTCAATCATCAGCTTTGTACGGCCGTAAGGATTGGTGGCGGAGAGCGGGTGATCTTCAGTGAGCGGCAGCCGCTGCGGATCACCATACACCGTCGCGGAGGAGCTGAACACCAGGGTTTTCACCCCGCACTCGCCCATCGCCTCCAGCAATCGCAGGGTGCCGACCACGTTGTTGTCGTAGTAGACCAGCGGCTGTGTCACTGACTCACCTACGGCCTTGAGGCCGGCGAAGTGGATCACTGCACTGGCCCCGCTCTCACGCAAGGAGGCCACCAAGGCCGCACGGTCGCGGATGTCGCCTCGTACCAACCGCAACTTTTTTCCCGTAATTCGCTCCACCCGCGCCAGTGCTTCGGGATGGCTATTAGAGAAGTTGTCGAACACCGTGACATCACAGCCAGCGTCGAGCAGCTCCACACAGGTATGGGAACCGATATAGCCGGCACCGCCGGTGACAAAAACCATGGGCACCTACCTCATTGAGAGATAACAGCAGCCTATCAGACGAAAGAACAACGTCAAGAAATGACCGGCATCGTGCCAAAGCCCCGAGCCCCGCAGACCAAAGGGACGGAAGGGGGAGCCTCCTACCACCTCACCCCTCCTCGCTCAACCCGCTGATGCGCGCCTTAGTTCGCAAATGCCGGTCCGGCTCTGGCAAGAGATGCCGGGGGAGAAACACGGCCCCTGCGATCACCGTCGGCACCACTGCGCTCGCGATGACCGCCGCCACCAAATATGAATACTGCTCCTGAGTCACAATGCCGTGCGAGAGGCCAAAGAGGGACGAGATCGTGCCGAACGTGAGCCCTGTCGACATCATGAGGGTGTAATACCACCGCTCATTTCGATCACCACGAAAGAGTCCGACGACAGGATAGAGACCGAAGATTTTTGATATCACCTTCCCGACCAGGAGCGTGACGAATACGAGTGGGGCCGCCAACAACGCCGGCAACGACACCAGTGTCCCGGCTCGAAGAAAATAGAAGGGAGTAAGAAATCCCACCGTCAATGTCCGCAGCCGTCGAATCCAATGGGCATCTCTCGCCGCGCTGCCCGCTAACACCATGCCTGCAAGGTAGGCGGGAAGGACCGCCTCGCTGCCGGACCACAAGGCCAGGGCGCCTAACCCAAACAGGATGAGTATGATCCATTTCGTCCGGATCGCAGCGGTCCGGTGCGCATAGACCATGGTGATCCAATGGGTGACTGTGGGGAGCGACCCTAACACAACAGCAGTGGCGACGATGAACACGACAGTCTTATAGGTGAAGGGCGAAAATAGCAGGCCCAGGGCAATGACCGTTCCCAGATCGGTAATGAAGCAGGCGCCCAAAATGCCCTTTCCAAAATCGGTCTTGTTGAATCCCGTTTCCAGCATGACCGCATACACCACGGCCATGGACGTGGTCGACAGTGCGACGCCGCAGAGCCAACTCGCCTGGGCGGTCCACCCGAGCAGATAGTGGGCCACCGCGGCGCAGCCAAAAAACGGCGCGGCAAAGCTGACCATCCCGACCACTGTGACCTCCGTCAATTTCGTACGTAGCACATCGGGATCGAGTTCAGCCCCTGCGAGGAACGTCAGGAAGACCGCTCCAGTGGCGGCCAGAAAACGGACCCATTCCTGGTTGGCGCCGAGGAAATCGATGTAACCAAGCCACCCAAGCACGGCGGCAACAGCCACTCCGACACAGATTTCGACCAGGGCGATGGAGATTCGAATGTGGTAGGCGATCAGAGCAGAAACGACGGCGAGCGCGAGCCAGAGAGATGCGATCGTAAACAACTGTTCCATGGGAGTCCTCCTTAATGAACCGTGCCAGGCCATGATCGCGGCACAAAAAAACCGCTTGCAGCGGTCGTCACCTCACACGTGACCACTCCGCAGCCACGATCCGTGGCGTAGGAGTCATCAGCCCGACCAGGGCGGTTATTCGGGGGACTCCATCCCCTACCTGCTCACACTATACGAAAAATACCGGCCTACAGGAAATGATTTGTGGGAGGCTGCACCTATTGCACCAGTCAGGCCTGAGTCTTCTCTGATGTCGAAGACGTGGCTTCTCCGGAGAGTTTCTTGCGGAGGTACTTGCGGCTGAAGTTCATAATCAGGAAAGCCAGACTGATCGCGAGCGGAACGAACAAGGCGGCGGCGATATTTGCGTTGCGGAGCCACCCCATCTCCTGAAGCCCCTTGAAGATATAGACCATGAGGCCGCTGAGATAGTAGGCGATCACAATGACCGACAAACCCTCGACCGTATGCTGGAGGATGGCCTGGCTTTTCGTCGTCTTGTCAACGCTGGCCAGAAGCGTCAGATTCTGGGCTTGGAGCATGAGATCGACGCGCGCACGAATGATGGAAATAATCCCTTCGAATCCGCTGCGCAGGGTGTCGATCCGCTTCAAGAGTTGTTGATAGCCCTCCGCCACGCCGGTAATCCCGCTAAGGATATAGTCGGACATCGGACGGTACAGGGGGAGCGTACGTTCGTCGAGTGCTGCCAGCGTCCGATGCACGATCTTGTCGTAGGGAACAGAGGCGGACAGCTCGAAGTGCAACTTGCCGGCGAGCCGAGTGGTTTTCAACAAGTCTTGCGTCAGCCCATTGAGCCAACGCTGTAGAGTCAGGGAGTCGGCGTGTCCGATGTGTCCGGTGATGATTTCACGCTGCTTCAAGTGCACCTGCTCGAACTTGTAAGCCTGATCGATGGCAGCCGAAAACAGCGGCTTCTGCATGAGCAATAAGTGATAGTAGGTTTCGATCCGGACAATCGCATCGACGATGTCTTTCAGGTGAGACCTGCTGGACCTGGCTGACCCCACGCTAACCCAATAGTGCTCGCGTCCATATTCGTCAGGCGTGAAGCTGGTGACCAGCGCGGTCTCCTCATCGAGAATCCGGCTGCCATACATTACCGGGCCGGGAAACTGCTTGCGCAGCGATTCACTGCCTGGCAACGGCTCAGCCATGAGCAGGATGTCCAGACGGCATACTTCTGCACCGAGCGGCGTGACCGGAAACCGATAGTCGGGGAAGGTCATCGGGCCAAAAGTTACCCCTCCAGCGTGGTCGGAAGGAACATGCCAGATTTGATAACTGTAGTACTCCGTGTGTGCTTGCCAGATCACGATCAGGCGATCGCCGGTCGCCGCCGTTTTCACGCCATAGCCAAATGCGTCATGAAGAACCATTGCGTCTGCGGAGACCTTAAAGGCCTCCAGGAGAGACCTGAACTCGTCACGACTCGCCGGCCGCTGCACCGGTGGATCGCTCATGCGAAAGGCTTTGTAGTGCACGTGCGCAGGGGCTTGCAGCCATTCGGCCAAAGGCATCTGTGGCCGCTCGTGCAGCTTCCGGATAAGCTCGCCGGTTTCCGGCTTAGTGATCTCAGGCTCGATCATTTGACAACCCTGCAAGGTGAAAAGGAAAGGAAAACGGTGCCAGGCTACTGTCTTGCCGGCAGCCCTGTCAACCGATCGTCAATCGAGTATGCCATGAGAGGGGCATTGCGTGACGTGAGACTCGCTCAGGATTATCGCACGAGATAGACGGGACGAGGCGGAAATCCAATCTGTCGACATCCCGTCTATCCTTCAAGTCTCGCGCGTCTGACTTCATTGAGGTATCCGCGATTGCAGCAGAAGCGCTCATAAGAGTGTGGGCTAGATCGCTTTTAAAAGGCTGATCAAATAGCCGCCCTCAAGGAAGTCTATATCCTTGGTCTGGTCATAGACATCACGAATCACAGCCGAGGGGTAATACTGTGAGGAGAGCAGTTTAAAAAACTTCC
This sequence comes from uncultured Nitrospiraceae bacterium, assembly GCA_963726635.1. GTDB lineage: Bacteria > Nitrospirota > Nitrospiria > Nitrospirales > Nitrospiraceae > Palsa-1315. The sequence goes on along the minus strand of CAVSCZ010000003.1, from coordinate 151,348 downwards.
GCGGCTTCAGACGAGACTGCCTCGCGTTCAGCGACCCTTCTTCGAACAAGGTGAATAACTGGTCGAACCGGCCCAACTCATGCCTGGCGCCTTGACTATAGTCAACGCGAACGCACAATCCACCTTTTCGAAGCAGAGAGCGAAGATTCCGCGAAATCACCCGGCTCATGAACAAGGAATCGTAAAGGGCCTCGACTCCTTTCCCCTTCTCCTGTTTCACGGCTAACAACCGCGCGAGGTCCCGATCTTTTGGAAAGATCTCCTCAAACTGACGACGCACTCTGGCAACCGAAACGATGTTGGGGAAGGTGAAGACAATGACGTCCGCCTTTTGTATAGGGACGGAGAAGTCAGGCAACTTTGCAAGACAAAACTCAACGGATGCAGAGCGTCCCTTTCGCTTGGGACCTGCCCAGGTCTCAGCGACACCCAGCATTAGCTTCGAACCATCGATGCCGAGGAACTTCCAGGCCGGAAGCAGATCGACGAGCCGTTTCATGAGATGACCTGTGCCACATCCATAATCGATGATCAGACCGCTTTCCCTCCGCGCGCACCGGACAACATGATTCGTAATATTCCTGTAGGCTGCCGACATGAGCCGCATTTCGTGTCTTGTTCACCCACCACTGTCCGACGTTCGTATTGTAGGCCGCGAGGCCGGAGGCCAGTGTCTTTGTAAAATCTATTTTCGACATATTTCTCCAACTGCCAGGTGCGTCTTAGCAGGTCGCGGAAAAAACGGTGTTGGCACGCGAGGACATTGACGGCTCGCACTTCACGCGCCACTTCCCTTCCATCTATTAGTAGCCCAAGAACTCTTCCGTTCGAATATCCCGCTCATTGAAACCGGCGTCTTTGAGGGTCTTGCGCAAACCAGTCACCATCCCAGGCGGTCCAACGATGTAGAAGATCGGCGAGCTGACATTCACGAGTACCTTGGAGAGCAGAGCCGGTGAGACAAACCCGGTTTCCCCTTTCCAGGGGCGGGAAGATTTCTCAGGCGCAGTCATAGTCCCCACAAAGGTGTAGCGCGAATCGTCCCCTTGCATGGTCTGCAGTTCGTCCAGGAACGGGGCATCTTCCGGTCGCCGGTTCGAATAGAAGAGGAAGAGGCGATGCGGCAGCTTCTGCGCCACCGCATGGAAGATCATGCTCCGAAACGGGGTAATCCCAATCCCTCCCGCCACAAAGACGGCCGGTCGAACCGGATCGGCATGGAGGACGAAATTGCCGAACGGACCTTCCATCTGAACCGTCGCGCCGAGCGGCATGTTGCGTAGCACGCGCTTGAAGGCCGTATCTCGCATGCGTGTCGCGACCATCAACCTGTCTTCGTGAGGGGCACTCGCAATCGAGAAGGCTCGTCCATTGCCCTCCGCATCTGTTTCGGGCGGATCGACCAGGGTCAGATCCACAAACTGGCCCGGTGTAAACACGAAGTGCGCCGGTTTTTCGAATCGAAACGCCATCGTGCCTTCAGCAACATCCTGGCGATGCGTCAATGTGACGGTATACACATCAGAATGTGTTGGAGAGCTCATCTCACTCCTCCATCATGACCTGGTACCCTGTTCTTGTCCGAACATGAGAATTGTTGCACAGAAGAATCATGTTCCTCCTCCTCCGCGCACCGTGCGATCATTCGTCGATGCTCGGGCGAAGGAGGAGCGGGCCATAGACCAGGGCGAACAGCAGATAGGCGCCACTCCAACTTATCGCAGCTAACCCAAGGACGAGATTCGTCGAGAGATCAATGGACGGCCCGAATACCCGCAGCATCGCACCCAGGTTGACCAGTATGTACGCGCACACGGTCAGAGGCCCGGCGTGCTTGGGGCGTCCCGTATGGCCCAGGCTGGCGCGGGTCATCACCGCCAGGGTCATCACACCCACCGCGCCGGTGGTGAGCGCATGCATGGCATCCGTTGTCGGCAGCCCCACCCCGAGAATCGCACCTCCCAATAGCAGCAGCGACAGCGCCAGCCAACCATAACCCATATGAAGTATCAGCACCAACGGCTCACGCCAAGTGAGCCAGCCGTACCATCGCAACAGGCGGCCCAGATTGGCGAACCCGGCCGCCACCAATAACCAGCCCGCTACCATAGCCTGCGGCTGAACAATCCAGGCGACAGCAGCGATTCCCGCGAGAACTACCGACAGGCCATCGAAACGGGAAACGGGCGCAGGCTGTCTGGTCATGCCCTGCCCGGCCAGGAAGTCGCGGGTAAAGTTGGGAGTGACGCGCCCGCCGATGAGCGCCAGCAGCAGCATCACGAGCGCGAGAGCCATTCGCCCGGGAAGGTCCGTTGCCGCCCCGCTCACTGCCAGCACGTGAAACAGGATATTGGCGCCGGCATACAGACTGATCAGACCTCCTATCGGGGCATGGCTCCAGCTCTTCCCTGCTGCAATCTCTCGCCAGACCAGCCCCGCCACTACGACAAGGAAGGCTCCGTCAACAGTAGCGGACAGGAGCGGAGTGAGAAACGGGATGGCCATGACCAGGCGACCGGCCAGCCACAAGGCCCACAACAGCATCAGCTCGTTCCCTCTGATCGGCGCACGATCGGTCCAGTTGGGAATCGCAGTGAATAGGAAGCCGGTGATCACAGCCGGTAGAAATCCGAAGACCATCTCATGCACATGCCACTGCCGTGCGGTAGAGAAAAATTCCGAGTCGCCGCCTCCGGTGAGCAGCAGGACCCAGACAGGGATCGCCACCCCTGCAAATAGCGCTCCACCAAGAAATAACGGGCGGAACCCGTACGAAAAAGAATGCGGGTCCCTGGTAGCCTGATCTCTGGTTCGCCTGGTCAGTCATACAGTCTTCAATTCTCCGTCATGACGGCCATCAAATCCCCCTCAAGAAATGGTGCCAATTGAAATCGAGGCAGTCTACGTGTTGTCAGCAGTCGCATCAACTGCCTCTCCGTCGAATACGAGGGGCGCGGCGACATACAGCACATTCGAGCGGCCGGCGTCTCCATTGGGGATTGGGACTGAACCACCGGAAAGGATTATGAGAGCTCCCCCGTCTGTGGTTTCATCACGACCATGGCAACCTTCCCCACGCTCAGAACCGATCGGCTGCTCCTCAGACAGTTTCAGCTGAACGATGCCGCAGACGTGCAACGACTTGCCGGAGCGAAAGAGGTCGCAGCCGGCACCTTCCTCCCCCATCCCTACACCGACGGCACAGCCGAGCAATGGATCAGGAGCCAGCAGCAGAACTTCGAAGCCGGCACGCTCGTCAACTTTGCGATCGTCCTCCCAGCGGACCATGCCCTGGTCGGCTCGATCGGGTTGGACATCGCTGCCTGACACCAGCGCGCGCGCATGAGCTATTGGCTCGGCGTTCCTTACTGGAATCAGGGGTACGGGACGGAAGCGGTGAATGCGGTGCTCGCGTACGAGTTCAACCAGTGGCATCTGCACCGGATCTACGCCCCGCACTTTCTGAACAATCCGGCATCAGGTCGGGTGCTGCAGAAGGTCGGCATGACGTACGAGGGCAGAATGCGCGAACATTATCAGCCGCGGTGGGCTCGCATCCATAGAGTCGCTCCGGCTCATGACCTGACGCGCGAAAGCGTGTTCTGGTCCGAGTGATGGAATAGCTCTGCTTGGCCGGGAATCTGGAGTTGCGTATCCTCCTCATAACGAAACCGGTCACCATCGAGCACCGTGACGGTCAGTTCATACCGCACTGTCTTGAATGCCTTATCTAAGAATTGGTTCGAGCAAATGCCGTACGTGTGCGATGACACGTCCGCGGCAAGCGAAAAGGACTTGGCCGACGGTTCGACCGTGCCACCTGCAATTACCGAGACTCCCCGGGGCACGAGGAAACAGCGGAGCACTTGCTTTGCCTGGGCATCCCACAACCAGTACCCCAATTCCTCATGAAACGGGTCCGCCTCCCCGATACGCCACACCGTCGTGGCATAGCGCAATCCGTAGAGCGTTTGTTCGTGATTGCGCACCGGACCCATGGGATCGAAGGTCATCCGTTCACGAAACTGATTGCGCTCAGTCCCGCGGTCATCCGAGGGCGATACATCCTCCCCCTTCTGCCCCTCCCAGACTCCAGCTAATGCCGCAAGTGGACCAAGATGCGCGATCAGACCGTGATTCATTTCCCCCTCCCATTATTTCATTGAAGAGTCAAACTTCTGAATCTGTGAGGTGATTTTTCACTTAACAGTGGCAGGAGAAACAACCAGCTCGCGCAGAGAGGAGCCCGTCCCGCAAGGCACAGTCAGAAGAGTGGATGGGGCGCGGTGCCAAATTGACGGACGGCCTTATCGCCGCCAACGTTGCCGACGATGCGCCAGCCATCCTTTCCCCTCACGAGCCTGTGCACTTCATGCTGCCAGCTATCGATCGGGATGCGTTGATTGCTCTCTCGTGAGTTGGCCCACACAGCACCGGTACAGGTGATTTCAGCGGTGGTGTCCTTGCCGGTTTTCACGACCTTGATCGCGGAGAATGTATGCATGTTTGCAATCAAGTCGTAGCGCGCGAAGAGGTCTGCCCAGATCTTGCGAATGTCGCCTCGCCTTAAACCGTGGTACTGATAGGTCTTCGCATACAGCCCCATGAGCGCATCAAGGTCTCGCGCACGGATAGCCTCCTCCGCTCGATCGAAGGTGCCGATGAGTTCCATGAGGCTTTGCTGATCCGCTTCGACGACCGCCTCCGGAAGAATTTGAGTCAACGCCAGGGCGCCGGCAGGAAACGCGACAAGTGGCAGGACGGACAGGATCAGACCGGTTCTTACGAGGGATCTGATACCGGCGAGCATCATGCCCTCCTTCGGTGATGTCCCCTCTGGCTCACGGTTGCCCGCAACAACTTGCTCGTACACAAAATACTGCACTCCTTCCCAAAAACAATCAAGGGCCCGCGCGGCGTCGAGTTGACGAGACGACATGGTCGTCCCTTGTTCCTCCGGCTGGTTGCGCTCCGGGACTATGCCGCCCCTGCGAAGGAAGTCCTCAGTAAAGAGAAATAGCTTCGCCTTGTTCAGTATTCTGCTACGGGGTGATGCATCTATTAGTGATCGATGTTTGATCGAAGGAGAATATATCGGTCAGCTTCCTGGCAGGCTCAACTCGCGGTGATTTCAGCAAACGGTTGCGGCACCTGTCCCCGCGCTTATTCAGATAAAGATTCCTGGCACCTTTTCCTTCTCCTTGTGCAGAACGGAAGGGGCGAGAGCGGTGTTCAGTGAGGCTGCGGCGACTGATCAGAAGCAGGAAGTTCAAACAAGAACCGAATGCCCACCAGGTACATGTTGAGGCGGGTACTTACCGGAATGGAACGGGTCCAACACACTTCCCCCAGCTTGATAATCTGCCCTTCCCTTGCCTCGGACGGCACTTGAATCTCAAACACCTGTCGTCTATCCACTTCCTGAGGAAGCAAGAACAGCATGCCCCCGACGCTCCTATTGATCGAGTACCCGTATCCCTCTGTCAACTTCACAGTGCTGTCGTCCACAGGCTTCGTCAGCTCGTAGGGGTACGCTTGCATGCAGGGCACACGCTCGCTATCTCTTCGCTCCTGTGGAGTTGGCATATCTAATTTCCAGAACTGTTGCAGGCGCTCACACGAGACCAGTCAGCGGCAGATTCTGCTCCCTGCTCAATTCAATTACAACCATACTTTCGTATGGCATGATACTCAGCCAGGTCAGACAAAGATGCCAAGAACCATTTCGGCCAGGCCATTCTTCACACTGCGCACATTCCTATTGTTTTTAGTTTACCACCCGACCGAGCAAGGAAGTGAGGAGTTTGCGACTGTCGCCGTCGAACATAGCTATAAATGACTCCTCCGAACTCGCTCGTTATCTCTTCGGGGGTGGGGACTGGTTGATCTTCCACTGCGCGCGTCCTTGGGGACTCTGCATAGCGCCAGCCTAATCTCTTCTCTTGCTGTCTTTCTGCACGATCGCCTTGAATAGTTTCCGTTGAGTTTCTTGCATTCCCTATGGCTAAATCCCTCTGTTCAAATTTTAAGTGGGGGCTCAACAACTATTCTGCGTCCGCATCCGCCGCATCGTCACAACAAGCAGGAGGAAGGGACATGGCAGATCATGACCAGAGGCTCGGGCACATATCCCACTCAATCTCAGAGGTAGACATCACGCGACGCGGCTTTGTGAAGGCGACACTGGCTGCAGGCTTTGCGTTGGCCGTGCAACCGGTCTCGGCCGAGACCCTCACGACAGACCAGACGGGGCTGACTGCTGGTGAGATTCAAATCACGACCAGCGATGGCCACATCCCGGCCTATCGAGCGAAGCCATTGCAGGGATCTCCGCTGCCGGTTGTTCTCGTCGTACAGGAAATCTTCGGAGTCCACGAACATATCAAGGACATCTGTCGCCGCTTTGCCAAGCTGGGGTATTTGGCCATCGCGCCCGAGCTCTATGCCCGCCAAGGTGACGTCTCAAAGCTGTCCAATACTGATGAGATTGTCGCCAAAGTCGTCTCTCAAGTGCCGGATGCGCAGATTCTAGCCGATCTCGATGCAGCAGTGGATTGGGCAAAAGAGTCGGGGGAAGGGAACGTCGAGAAACTCGGCATCACGGGCTTCTGCTGGGGAGGAAGAATTGTGTGGCTATATGCGGCACACAATCCCAAGCTGAAGGCCGGAGTGGCCTGGTATGGACGGCTTGTCGGGAAACCCAGCACTCTGCAACCGAAGCACCCCCTCGACGTGGCCTCGTCCTTAAAAGCCCCGGTGCTCGGGCTCTACGGAGCGGAGGATCGTGGAATCCCGCTCGACACAGTTGAGCAGATGCGAGAGGCACTGCAAAAAGCGGGAAGCCCCTCACAGATCGTCGTCTATCCCAATACCCCGCATGGATTCCACGCGGACTATCGGCCCAGCTACAGAAAAGAACAGGCGGAGGATGGTTGGAGACGATTGCAAAACTGGTTTAAGCAACACGGGGCTGCGTAATATGCAGACTCGCCCACCGAGTGAGATAACGATGCCAGGCCGCTGGCAAGCCTGCCTCCTTCACGTCTCGACTTATCCAGTGTCCTGCTAAGTGACGGCACATGTAACAGGCTATGGAAATACTATTTTGACTCAGCGAAAGTTCGATGGCCGACACGTCTTGAACGAGAAGAATGCTTCGGCTGGATGTTCAATGAGGCCAGACTTCCCACCCACCCAACCCTGGCGCGCCGAGACGCGCCTTGTCCCAAGCAAAGGCCCAGCAAGCGAACACTGAGCCGCGTCACTCCCGGCCCTGGTCAAAACTCATTTTTCCAGGCCTTTTACTTGAGCGTTTTCGCTCAAGGCGCGTAGTGCGATACGAGTTAGATTTATCGGAGTGCGGTTCTCCCTCCCTCAAGCATATTCGGGAGGTTGCCCCAACCTCTTGTTATTTTGAGCCTCTCTCCCGCGATCTCCGATCAGCTCTACTACCTTAACATGGGAATACAACTTGCTCCTCCCCTCTTCAGCGAGAGACTGACGGAGCGGGCGCATTGAACGTGACGATCCAAGTAGTCTTTGGCAAGCAAGCGTGATGATGGAGACGTGATCTATGGAGAATGGAGAAAGATTGGCCGGATTTGTCATGCGGAAGAATCACCGGTTCAAGAAATTGGTGCCGATGCACTACGCGGGGGACAGGATTGCGGGGGAAGGAATGATCGAAGATTTTTCGCTGAGCGGGAGCTATATGTCCGGGAATGCACCGGTCTCCGTCGGGATGGCGCTCGCATTGAAGATATTTGTGCCGGGAGATCCGGTGCCGTTGCTGATCGATGGCGCCATCGTGCAATGGGTCAAAGGGTATAAGTTCGGGGTGGACTTTGGTACGCCCCTGCCGAAAGTGGCCGAGCGAATCACAACGGTCATCTCCATGCTGGTCAAGACAGAATATTGTTCATCCCGCAATGGATAAGGAAAGCAGACAGGTGTTCGGCCTCACCTAACTTCCTCGCATTCTCGGAGCCATGCCCTATGCCCGGAGGACTCCAATGAAACGACTCCTTCTGATGCTGTCCCTCCTACTCCTGAGTATTGGACCGGCGAATGCGGAGTGGAGGCCGGTTTATGAAATTGACCAATTATCAACGACCGTATCCGTCGATCCAGACACCATTCACAGTAAAGGGAGTCTGGTTGAGTTGTGGGTCTTGTACGACTCCAAGATGACACAAGCCGGTCGGGGCGGACCGTTACGGTCGACCAAAGCGCAAGGCGAATTCAACTGCGAAGCAGGGCTCAGTCGAATACTTGCGGTCACGGACTTCTCGGGCAATGAGGGAAGCGGTAAGGTGGTCTATAGCAACTTGGACGAACAGAAGTGGGAACCAGTGGTACCAGGTAGTGTAGGCCAAACCCTGTGGAAAGTTGCCTGTAACAAGCAGTGATCGCGAGGTCTTCCCCCTAGACGGTTCAAGACATATGACAACCTCTTGCCTTCGGGGCTTCCACAATCGCGGCAATCTCCCACATCTTGGTGACCAGGGCGAGACAAAGGCGCCTGACACCCTTACCGTCCCTGACCCGATCATTCTACCTTTTGATCGTGAATATGGCCTAGGGGTATTCCTGTCGCTACCTAGGGGCATACCTAGTGCCATTAACGGCTACGTGACGCTAGAGTACGTTTGATCATCAGGAACAGCACCTCACCGCGCTGTTCTCTGCTTGGCGGGTGAATGAACTCTTCAAGGAGGTAGCGCATGGCTGTTGACACCCTGTTCGCTCAGATAATTCATGAGGCACCGTCCTATCCGAAAAGAGAAACGTCCCTGGTCCCCATCTGTTGTATCTGCGGACTTATACTAGACGAGACCGGACCCTCCCTTCATGATGAGCGCTGGGTTACGCAACGGACGTACCGAAAGACACATGGAGCAGATCCGGCCGATTGCCTCCTCACTCATACCTACTGTCCAGATTGTTTCACGCAGGTCATGGATGGGATTGAGCGCTAGGCAGGACACTGGAGGCGGGGTAGCATAGCCCTTCGCTCCAACGCCTCCCGAAACGGCCCATTCGGAATTTGCCAGGCGGAATCCTTCGGAAATCCCTTCTCAGACTTAGTCAGTTTCCGCTTTCCCTCCTGGCGGAGTCTCGATGTGCTCCCCGTTCCTCCGGCTGATTGCGCTCCGGTGCGACCGTCGAGCGAGGCCCTTCTTTGGGCGCGCGCAGCGGGAGCAAAGAAAGCTCCTCACGCCTTTGCACTCACCTTCTGAGGCCGCGCGTTGCGCGAGCACAGTAAATCATCAGACTCCATCGCCTCTCCCCAACTTCATTTTCAAAGGTGGCATGTTCGATTCTCGAATGCGCGCGTCGAACGAGCACATTCCTATCGTGCGCGTTCCGCGAGCAGGAGGACGACCAGGCTACCCGTAGTTTTCTCCTCTGCCAGGTGTTAAAACATATCTCCCTTAACTCATGTAGTGCCTTGTATAAGAAAAGGACGGTCTATGTCTTTGCCGATTGAGAAGTCGTCGTCCGATGAGTTGGCGCGAGAAGTCGCCAGGCGGCGCACCTTTGCCATTATTTCGCACCCGGACGCAGGGAAAACCACGCTGACCGAGAAACTCCTCCTTTACGCCGGCGCAGTACACCTGGCCGGGGCAGTGCATGCTCGGTCGCACCAACGTGCGTCGAAGTCGGACTGGATGGAGCTGGAGCAGGCACGCGGGATTTCCATTACCTCCACTGCGCTGCAGTTCGATTATCAGGGTGTGCGGGTGAACCTGCTCGACACGCCCGGCCACCAGGACTTCAGCGAAGACACCTACCGGACCCTCATGGCAGTGGATAGCGCGGTCATGGTGCTCGACAGCGCCAAAGGCATCGAGCCCCAGACGAAGAAACTATTCGCCGTCTGTCGCAAACGCAATATCCCGATCATGACCTTCATTAACAAGATGGATCAGCCCGGGCGCCATCCTTACGAACTCCTCGAAGAGATCGAGCAGACGTTAGGCATGACGGCGGTCCCGTTCAATTGGCCTATCGGGGAAGGGTCCGGGTTTCAGGGACTCTACGACCTTCAGGACCCTCAAGTCCTGTTCTTTCAACGGACGCTGCACAACCAGCGCCGGGCGCCGATGCGAGTGGAGACATTTCCCCACCCGAGCCTGGCAGAGACGCTCGGAGAGGCCTATGGCCCGCTGCAGGAGGAAATTGCTCTATTGACAGGCGCCGGCACGAAGTTCGATCGCGACCGATTTCTCGCCGGCCAACTCACGCCGGTTTTCTTCGGGAGCGCTCTGACGAACTTCGGCGTCGAGCCATTCCTGAACGGTTTCCTCCGACTCGCGCCCCCGCCGAGCCCGCGCATGAGTTCGGATGGGCTGGTGCAGCCGACGGACGACAAGTTCTCCGGCTTCGTGTTCAAGATACAGGCGAACATGGACCCGCAACATCGCGATAGAATGGCGTTTCTTCGCATCGTGTCTGGCCGCTTTGAAAAGGACATGATGGTCCATCATGCGCGACTGGACCGCAAGATCCGGATGACGCGGCCGCACCGGCTCTTCGGCCGTGACAGGGAAACGATCGAGGAGGCCTACCCGGGCGACGTCGTCGGGCTTGTGAACCCGGGTCTCTTTGCGATCGGCGACACGCCTCTGTGCCGGCAGTCCCCGCTCCTTTGATGCCGATTCCACAATTTCCCCCTGAGTGTTTCGGCCTGCTGCGAAGCCAGGATCTCACGAAGCAGAAACAGTTCCAGAAGGGACTCCAGCAGCTCGAAGAAGAAGGGGTCATGCAGGTGTTCTATTCACCCGATCATGTGCGCCGGGAGCCGGTCCTGGCCGCCGTGGGAGAACTACAGTTCGATGTCGTCGCTTCGCGGCTCGAGAGCGAGTACGGGGTCAAGACCATTGTCGAGCGGATGCCCTTTGTCCTGGCCCGCTGGGTGACTGGGGATCCCGACGTGATCGCCCGCATCTACTGGCCGCAGGACACACGCCGGCTCGTGGATCGGGAGGCGTCGAATGGTGATGCTCTTCGGCTCCGAACGGCTACTTTCCTACTGCATGAAAGAATATGCCTCCCTCAAGTTTCAGTTGCGCGAGGAAATCGGGAAACAAGAAAGCTAATAGGCCCATGGCCTCGTGACGAGCGATCGTTCTTTTCACGAGCCAGCCGACCGCCCAACCAGCCGGATCGCCGCGCGAGGCGGGCGAGGGTTCGAAGTTCGAGATTGTCTGAGCTTCGAGCTTCTGATCGATCTTTTCTCCCATATCTCGCGCTTCACCCGTCACAGTCCATGGCACAGGCCTCCCTCTTCACTGTGTCGTAGCTGTAGGCAAACGACTGCATCGGCTATCCTACGATTAACACAACGTTTGGCTCAGCGATCTTCTCCCATCTCCTACAGTCTCACAGCACCCCACCATCGCTATTCCCCTCACTACGCCTCATTTTCTCAGGTTTTGCTTCTGATCATTGTTGCTCTGCGACGGCACGCACCTTGCGTAGTGCCCCAGTAAAGGGGTAACTGGGTGGCTCTTCGATCTCTCTTCGGGCGGCCGAGTCAGATGTGCAATCCGACATAGACTTTTGCACGTGAGAAATTGGCTTCTCGGTGAAGGTTGTGCCTGCTGCCGGAAAGAACACAATAGGAGTATCCATATGAACTGGGTAAGAGCCACCGCTGCTGTTCTTGTGTTGTGGTCTACTACTGCGTGGGGTGCCACGTTGACGTGGAGTCCCGATAGTGAACCGGACCTGGCAGGATATCGCGTCTATCAATGCAGTCAGCTACCCTGCACCCGATCGTCTGGCAATGCGTCTTCTCTTGCAACGCTGGGAAAGGTAACGGGCTTCAATCTTGGGACGCCGACAGTGACTCAATACTACTTCCTCACGGCCTATGATTTGTCCAACCATGAGTCGGGCGAAAGTACCCTCGCGACCTTCACACCTGCTGGGGCTCCCCCGCCTGCCGGGCCTCCGCAGGCAACCCCGACGCCACCGCCGACTCCAGGTGGCCTGCACATCAGTTCTGTGGAGTAAGACCTGTCTGACGTTGGGACCGGGAAGGCCTTGTGAGCGGGATAGTACAGCGAGAGCGGCTGGACGGCGTGATGAGGCAGGAATCCAATCTGTCCACGTCGCGCCTTTCTCATCCTCGCGTTTCACGCGACGGCGTCTGTCGCGCTGTTTGTGGCTTCGTCCTGCTAGGCCCGCCCGCCGTCAAACCCAGAATCTCGCCACTTTTCCAGCAGCGCAATGCGACGCACTAGTTGCGGGACAGTTGCCTGATCAACCCGTCCGCCGGTTCGCTTGATGAGTTCTGCATTCAGTTGGCGATGATCGATGCCGGTCTTTCGCGCCACGCTGCCAACGAGAGAGCGATGCTGGTCTCGCAATTCGTTCTTTTTGTCATGGAGCGCAACCGCCGGCTCTGCTACGCCTTCGCCGCCCTCGCCCGGCTGATTCCGACTCATCCCCTCCGATCAAGGTATCCATCCGGGCCACCCCGTGTAAGGGGATGTACTCCTTCAGCGAGGTGGCTGCCGTACCGAACAAGGTTCGCTGCACAGAGGGCATGATCTCTTCCAACACATGGTCGCGTTCAGCCTTGATCCGTTTGGCATAGTGGACGAGCGTTGCATCCTTCGGCAGATAGAGCCAGGCCCGCTGCGGCTTCGGCAACCCCTCCTGCATCCGGACGAATCGCCCAACAACCTGGCGGAAATACATCTCGGTCAACACGTTCGTAGCGTAGACCCCGACACGGAGCCTCGGGATATCGACGCCTTCGCTCACCATGTTCACTGCGACTAGCCATTGCTGGGTCTTATGCTGCGCGAATCCGGCGATCGTTTTCGAGGCGGATGGATCGCCGACACGGCCACCTGTGGCCGGCTGCCTGTAATACGCCCCACCAGCTCCGCCACCTGCCTGGCATGGTCCTGATTCATCGCGACGATGAGCCCGCCTGCATCCGGCTGTTCCTGCTTGCGGAGCCGGCGTAACTCGGCATGGGCATCGGTGATGACTGGGCCCAGCCAACTGTCTTGCAACAACGCGGTATTGAGCCGCTCCCTTTGCAGTTCGACGGTGAGGCCATCCTCAAATGTCGCCCGATGTTCTCGCCCCTCCGAGAGCCACGCCAGTTCCCCCTCGTAGCTCGGAAAGAGAATCGGGCGACAGACACATTCGCGAATCGCGTCGGCATACCCATAGCTGAAATCGGCCTGGCTCTCGCCCTGTTCATAGCGCACGTAGGGAATCGGATTGTTATCGGAGCGAAAGGGTGTGCCCGATAAGGCCAGGCGAAAGACCGCCTCTTCAAACGCTTCCCGCAGCGCGTTGCCCCAATCCTTGCCCTCGCCCGCATGGTGCAACTCGTCGAAGATCAGCAGCGTGGGGCGGCTCCGGCAGGCGCGCTGAAACACGGAGGGCGCGAGACAGACCTGTTGATAGGTCACGACTGCGCCATGGTAGTCGCGCGCCTCAATGGCCTGCTCATTCGTCAGCGCCGGATCCAGCTGAATCCCCACCAGGCCGGCAGCGGTCGCCCATTGCGTGCGCAGATGATTCGTCGGACAGATGACCAGCACACGGCTGGCCACTCGATCTGCCAGATATTGATGGGCAATCCGCAGCGCGAAGCGCGTTTTCCCCGCAGCGGGGGTGGCCATCGCGAGAAAATCAGAATGCGTATGGGTCAAGACTCCGGACACGGCGCGAGCCTGCCACTCGCGCAGCTTGGCCGTCCAGGGAGATAAGGTCACTGCAGCCTCTTCTTAATGATTACCGGTGGATGGGCATGGGCACGACAACGAGGGACTCGGCTTCATTCGAAGCACACATTCTCCATACGCAATGACTCTTTTTTCACAGAACAGGTGGCCCGGTCGATCCCCTGCTCAAACGTCCCCCGAGAGCCTTCTGAACGATTCTCCAAGCCGGTTCGTTTTCTCGTCACCGCGTCCCTACAATGGCGGGGAGCCTGATCCTTGTTTCTCACTGTGTCTCAGTAGAGACTTTGCAAATTGCGTCACGGCACCTCGGAGGCTCCTCTTCCTCTCCACCCCGCAACCCCTCATTCTCTCGCATCATCATATTCTATTCAGAGGCAATGTGGGCACTTTAATCAGGGCGGCAATTGCCGCTTTTCTTGCATTACCAATTGGTTGTTTTATCATGATCGCAGCCACCAGCAGAATGTCTCTCACGGAACACCACTTGGATGGACAACCAGACCCGCATCGCCGCCACCCCTGACCCTGCCAGGGTTCCGCCTGTTCCAGTGGGTACATCGCCTCCCATCTCGTTCACGACAAAGCGATTCCCCGGGTGGATGGGCCGTCACCATACGTGGATTGTGTCCGTGGTCTCGGTCATTGCACTCCTCACGCTGCTCTGCATGGGATGGGCTGCGCGCACTGTCCAAGACAGATTAATCCAATCCGCCGGCCATAGTCTGGTGCAGGCTGCCACGGATGCCGCCAGCAGGTTGGACATGACGGTCCTTGAACGATACCGCGACATCCAGTTGCTCTCCACTACTACTATCGCCCAAGGGCGGGAACCTGAAGCCCTGACCAAGTATCTCCGCGAACTGCTGCACGCCTTCCCGACCTACCGGTGGATTGGAGTCACTGACTCACGCGGGAGGATTATCGCGGCAACAGATCCGTCGAGCTCTTCCTTCGATCAGAGCCAGCGTCCCTGGTTCCAACTGGCACGCACCCTCACCGGCGTCAGGATTCTGGATGCGCAGGCGAGTGACGAATCCGGCGGGACCCTGGGGATCACTGTGGTCGCTCCCCTGCGCAGTCATGATGGGCAATTTCTTGGAGCGATTGCGGCAATCGTGGGCGTCCCACCACTCATGGACATCCTCGATGACACGATGCGGGCACTCGAGTACATCGAGTGGACAGAAGAGTCCCACATTGAGTATCAGCTCCTCAACGAAAACGGCGACCTGATCGCCGACTCGACGCTACCCCAGGAAGGCAACCTCAACCTCAAGCAGCTGGGCCTTCCTTCGGCAACACTTGTGGGAATAAACGCGCGCGGGTTCGTCGAGGAAACTCATCTCCGCCGCGGAACCTCCGTGATCACCGCCTATGCGCAGGTCACAATCGCCCATGCCGACCCGACCCTGCGTTGGGGCATTTTGATTCGTGTAGACCGGGACAGCATCCTTGCCCCCATTCGATCGCTTTTCCGGAAATTGTCGTTTTTGGCCATCACGACCCTGGTTCCCTTGCTTGGTCTTGTACTGGTGATGATCAAGGCCCTTCACGAAGAATGGCTCACCGCGAAACGGGAGTCTCAGCGAGCGACCGACGCGGAAGTGGCCCTCACGAAACGAACGAAGACTCTTCATACGTTGGTCGAGGCGGCACAGAGATTATCTGCGCAGCAAGACCTCGACGGACTGCTCTACCATCTCCTCGAAATCGCCAGGGAGAGCACCGGCGCGCGCTATGCGGGGTTAGGGTTCTCCAACGACAACAAGCGTGAGCCAGGACAGTTCCTGAGTACCGGAATCGATGACGGGGCAGCCCACGCAATCCGGACACTTCCGCTCGAACAGGGGGCGCGGGAATCTCTTGGACAAGAGAACGGCACCCTCTGCCTGAGTCATCTCACGAAATACTGGGCCTCCCTCGGATATCCCGAAGATCATGCCCCCATGACATCGTTCCTTGGAGTGTCGATTCGATGCCATGGCCAATTCTTCGGCCGGCTCTCTCTCGCAAACAAACTGACCCCAAACGGCCTCGCGACCGACTTCAGCGAACTGGACGAACAGATCGTGCTGACCCTTGCCGCCCAGGCCGGCACCGCGATTCAGAATCTACAACTTCTCCACGATTCCAAGGAGCAGGCTAGGCACGATTCGTTGACGGGATTGCTGAATCATTCGGCGATCCTGAACGCCTTGACCCAGGAACTGTCACGGGCTGAACGAAACCGTCACCCCGTGGCGGTCCTCATCGCGGACCTCGACCATTTCAAGCGCATCAACGATACCTACGGACACCCGGTTGGAGATACCGTCCTTCGAGAAACCGCGCAGCGATTGCGTGAGACCGCGCGCCACTACGATCACGTCGGGCGAGTCGGCGGAGAAGAGTTCTTGATCATCGTTCCTAATTGCGATCTGGACGCATTACGAGAGTGCGCCGAACGCTTTCGGTCGGCCATCAGCGACAGGCCCTTTGACGCACCAAGCGGCCCCCTCACCATTACGGTGAGCATCGGTGCGACGCTCGGGGCCCCCGAGTACCCCTTGAGTTCGGAACTCTTGCGCAAGATGGCCGACTACGCCCTCTACCGCGTCAAAAGCCACGGCAGGAACGGGATAGACATCGTTCCCCACCCCCACACACTCGTAACGGAGTAGATAAAGAAAATAGCGTAAAAGCCCCGCCCCGATCCTCCCGAGCATGCTCTCTCCAAGCTCGCTCGATCTTCCCTCTCCAGGAGGGTGGCCTGCTTTGTCCCCCACCGCGCACGCTATCCTCACACTCTCTCAAGGAAGGCGTGGCCAGGCTGCCCTTTACTGCGCGCATCGAACGAGCACCTTCAGAGCGTCGCGCGTTCCGCGAGCAAGAAGGGCAGCTGGCTACGCCCTTCCGCCTACCCCACCGCATTTCCAACTCAGGGAATTTCGCCTTGTAATCGACATGACTGGTGCGGATCACATTCAAGGCTTCCTCGCGACCATACATACTCGTAATTTCGACTTTATGGTGGAGGCTGCCTGGAGCACTCTTATAGGTCAGGAAGTAGTGCTGCAGGCGATCGAGGAGTGCCAGCGGAACCTGACCGATATCGGTATAGCCTCCGTAGGTTGCATCATCTTTCATGACGGCGATGATCTTGTCGTCCGCTTCGCCACCGTCTGCCATACTAAGCCCTCCGATGGGCAGGGCCGTGAGGAGAATATCGCTATGCGGAATCGTCTTCTCCGTGAGGACGCAGATATCGAGGGGATCGCCATCTCCCACGACGCCCGCTGCGCTTGGCCCGTGCGGAAAACAAGGCCGCAACTCCACTTCGCCGCAGTAAGTTTGCGGAACCAGTCCGTAATAGACGGGACAATAGTTGGAGAACCGCTGCGGGCGATCGACCTTGAGGAAGCCGCTCACCTTATCCACTTCGTACTTCACCGTGTCGGTCGGCACGATTTCAATGTAAGCCGTCACCACCTCCGGGGCCTGGTCTCCGATGGAGACTCCATGCCAGGGGTGGGCTCTGAACATCAGGCTCATAAGTCGCAGCACGGAATCGGCTTGGTTGCCGCTCATCACTTCTTCCTCCATTGCATGTTGTGAAAATAGGAACTGATTGTGTTAGGACTAATGCCCCATGGCTAGACCGGAAGAGGATATCGTGGATCGCACATCACTCCATCCAAGAACTGTTTCTCATCCTTATCTGTCCCGATCGAAGTCTCAGGCAGCTGACAATCTTTTTGATAATCCTTCCAAGCTTGCTCGTATCTCTTTCAAGAGGTGGCTGTACGGTCCACTGCATTGCGCGCGAGCACTTCTCACCGCGCCCTCTCGAGGGTGTGCAAGGCGCCCTTTACGCGTGCATCGTTCGAGCACAGCTTTACCGTGCGCGTTCTGCGAGCAAGAAGGGCACCTGGCTACGCCCTCCCACCCCTTGGTTGCTCCAGAAACAATCTCACGCCACCTTCTGTCCTTTGATCCTGGTGCGGCTGAGGGTCTCAATGATCTCACGAGCCAACACTTCCGGCACTTCCACCAGCGAGAATCGATCCATCACTTCGACGGCGCCGATCACATTCGAATTGAGTCCGGCCTCGTTGGCAATCGCCCCGACGAGATCGCCCGCTCGAATGCCTGCCTCCCGGCCTGCGCCGATATAGACCTTGGCCATGCCAGCCGTTCGTCCGCCACGACCCGGAGCGCTGAACGGTCTGCCCTGTCCCTCTCTCGGCATCATGGCGCCGGCCCGTCCGCGAGGATCCCCTCGAGGATCTCCCATGGGACGCCGCGCCATCGATGGCCGCTCCGGCGGCCTGGTCGAGGCTGCCGGGATGTCGTATTCCTTCCGCTCCCCACCCTGCATGCGAAAGACGAGTTTGAGGGCTGCCGCCGCCACTTCCATCGGGTCTCCCTGTTCCGCGAGAGACGCGACAACGGCCTGGAACTGGTCCAGGTCACCAGCCGCGAGTACTTCTTCAATCGCGCTCTTGGTTCGTGCGAGCCGTTTCGTGCGAAGGTCGGCGACGGTCGGCACTTGAGTCACGACAATTTTGGCCTTCGTGAGCTGCTCGATGTTCCAGAGTAACCGCTGCTCGCGTGGGTCGATGACGGTGATCGCCGCCCCCTCACGCCCGGCCCGCCCCGTCCGTCCGATCCGGTGGACATAGACTTCCGGAGACATCGGCAGATCGTAGTTCACCACATGCGACACGGACGGAATATCCAACCCTCTCGCCGCCACGTCGGTGGCCACGAGGAGTTCGGTCTGCCCGGACCTGAACGAGCTCATCACGCGATCACGCTGGGGCTGATTCATACCGCCATGGATCGCTTCGGCCCGGTGCCCACGGCCGGTCAACATGGCGGTGAGTTCATCGACTTCGATACGAGTGCGACAGAACACGAGGGCCGACTTTGGAGCCTCCATATCCAGAATACGAGCCAATGCCGCCACCTTGTGCGGTCTGGTGACGATGTAGGCCGTTTGGTGCACGCGTGGAGCGGCGCCCGCCTTGAGCGGCTCCTTGGCAATCTTGATCTCGACCGGCTCCTTGAGATGGCGCTTGGCAATGGATGCAATCCGTGGCGGCATGGTGGCGGAGAACAACGCCGTCTGCCGCTCTTTGGGTACCTGTTCCAGAATGGCGTCGAGATCATCGGCAAATCCCATGTCCAGCATCTCATCGGCCTCGTCCAGCACCACCATCTGAATCGTCTTGAGCTGCAGCGTTTTTCGGCGGATATGGTCCAACGCCCGCCCAGGCGTCGCCACGATGACATCGACACCGCGCTTGAGCGCATGGAGCTGCGGGCCGATCGCCTGTCCTCCATAGACCGGGAGCACGGTGATCTTCAAGTCTTTGCCGTAGCGCGTGACTGCTTCGCCTACCTGCATGGCCAACTCTCTGGTCGGCACCAGGATGAGGGCGGAGGGGCAGCGCCGCGCCGAATGGGCGATGCGCTGGAGCATCGGCAGGGTGAAGGCCGCCGTCTTGCCGGTCCCGGTTGCCGCTTGGCCCAGGAGATCGCGTCCTGCCAAGAACGGAGGGATCGCCTCCCGTTGGATCGGCGTGGGCTCTTCATAGCCCAGCGTGTCGAGCGTGGTCAGCAGTGCCGCTTCCAGGCCTAGCGCTGCGAAGCCGGGAGAAAAGCCCTTCGCCGGCGTTTCCGCCGGTGGTTGCGTGGTCTCGTGTTTCATAGAATGTATCGACTGCCTTTCTGCATGGTGTCTCGAATGGTGTGTCCTCTATACGCCCTACTCTCTCACAGCAAGGGGGATCGCCTCAATAACGCATTATTCATAAAGGCTCTCTCCTGCCAATGCAACGATTGGCCCTTTGCGTTCGCCGGTGGCCGACCCCCCTTCACGTTCACGCTTCACGAGCGACGAAGGAGGCTCTGCCCCGCGCCGTCGCCCGCCAGGCCAGCACCGCGGCCAGCAGCAATAGCAACGATGCCAGGAGAAACGGCGCGCCCGGAATGTTCCAGCCGGCGCCGGGACCAATGAACAGGGCGAACGTTTCCGTGAAGAGGACTGGCCCGATCAGACCGGCGATGCCCATGAGGCTCGCGATGGCACCCTGGAGCTGGCCCTGCTCCGATGGGCCCACTCGGCTGGTCATGAGCGCCTGCGCCGACGGACCGGCCAGTCCCCAGCATGCCATGATAGGAATGCCGAGGTAATAGATCGTCCCGGTGGGAGCGAACCCGTAAATCGCAAATCCCGTCGCGCCGCAGAGCAGCCCCGCGAGCAAGGCCCGTCGCTCACCGAATCGCGCTGCAATGGGTTTCACCAATGTGCCTTGGACAACCATGGCACAGAGACCAACGGCCGCGAGCGTCAGTCCGACAGCTGAAGGCCCCCAGCCGTAGCGATAGCCGAGATACAACACGGCGGTGCTCGGCAAGACGACATGGGCCACGTATCCCAGGAAGCTGACCGTGGCCAGACCAAACAATTCATGGTGCGAACGGAGCAGCCGCAGCGAGCCGACCGGGTTGGCGCGCCTCCACGAAAACCTCGCGCGCTTCTCACGTGCCAGAGACTCCGGCAACACGAAGAAACCATAACAGGCGTTCACCAGGCTTGTTGCCGCGGCACCCCAAAAGGGCCAACGCGGATCCATCGCGCCCAGTAGTCCTCCCACGGCCGGCCCGAGGACAAACCCGAGCCCGAAGGCCGCACCGATCATCCCGAATCCGGCGGCCCGTTTCTCAGGCGGCGTGACGTCGGCGATATAGGCGCCTGCGGTACTGAAACTCGATGACGCGATACCGGAGATCACGCGGCCTGCGAACAGCCAGGCCAGGTTCGGCGCCAAGGCCATCAGTATGTAGTCGAGGCCCAGACCGAGGTTGGACAAGAGTACGACCGGCCGCCGCCCGAACCGATCAGAGAGCCCGCCTTGAATCGGCGAACAGACGAACTGCATCAAAGCCCAGGCCGTGCCCATCAAGCCGTAGATTTCGGCCGCGTGCGCCGTATTGCCGCCCAGGAACTCCTCGACGAGCTTCGGCAGCACAGGAATGATGATGCCGAACGACAACACGTCGAGCATCACCGTCACCATGATGAACAGCACGGCGGCCTGACGAGGCCCGGCCGATACGATTGAGTCGCTCATAGGATCATCACGACCGGAACAATCAGATGCGGAGATTCAGGAGGTGGGATCGCATCAGGCACGCTCACACGACTGCCGAACACACTGGCGGACAGCTTCTCGCTGCACGAATCGGCCGGGCTCTTCTCATGAGCCCTTCATCGCTCGCGTCCCTCTCCCCTCACTCGTTCGGTTCTTCGATCGGCCCCGCCCACTCCCCTTTGGCCAGCGTCACTTCCTGAAACCCGCCGTCCGGCCATTGAAACTGGCCGACCTCATCGACTTGCACAATAAAGGGATCCGCTTCGTGCGCCAGGCCACGGAACCAATACCAGCCGGCGGTGGTGGGTTTCTCCGTGCGTCCATTGATACTCGGCCATGCGTCCGATTTCCTTTTCGTCTCTGCTGCGAGTCTGATACAGTCTAGCAGGATGCTGAAAAAGACCGCTAGCTGGCTCCGGAACAGGGCTGGAGAGACTCCACGTGCCTGCAGCCGCACAACTGGCCCCTTCGCTCAGCGCCGTCCAGCAGGACGCAGCGAGTTGATCAGGCCCGCAGGCGGTGCTCCTCGTAGGTCCCGTGACGTGTCTGAACGATGTGAAACGCCGCGTAGCGGACTTTTCCAGCAGCCTGTTAGCTCTCGTGAACGACCGAACCTATCATGTCCACACTCCCAATAGAAGATGTACTGCCGGCCCTTCGTCGCACGCTGACGGAGGGACGGAATGCGCTGCTGACCGCTGCGCCTGGCGCCGGAAAAACGACGCGGGTGCCGCTGGCCTTGCTCGATGCTCCCTGGCTCGACGGAAAGTCGCTGCTCATGTTGGAACCGCGGCGGCTTGCCGCCCGTGCCGCGGCCCATCGCATGGCATCCACGCTTGGTGAATCGGTCGGCGAGACGGTCGGCTATCGCATGAGGCTCGACACGAAGGTGGGGCCCAAGACCAGAATCGAAGTGGTCACGGAAGGGATCCTCGCTCGCCTGCTCCAGAACGATCCTGCTCTCAGCGCCTACGCGATCGTCCTCTTCGATGAATTCCACGAACGGAGCCTCCAGGCCGATACGGGCCTGGCCCTCTGTCTCGAATCGCAACGGCTCTTTCGCCCGGATCTCCGCCTGCTCGTGATGTCGGCCACCTTGGACTGTGGACCGGTCGCGGATCTCTTGGGCAACGCGCCCGTCATTGTCTGCGAAGGCAAGATGTTTCCGGTAGAGACCCGTTATCTTGATCAGCCCCTCTCCGGCCATCTCGATGTGGCAGTCGTACAATCGATCCGGCGCTCGCTCGCGCAGGACCAAGGCAGTCTCTTGGTCTTTCTGCCTGGCATGGCAGAAATCCGTCGTGTCGAGCGAAAGCTTCTCGATCTGAATTTGGGCTCGAACATCCTCATCGCGCCACTCCACGGAGACCTGCCACAAGAGGCGCAGGACCGCGCGATCGCTCCCGCTCAGCCTGGCACGAGAAAGATCGTGCTGGCCACTTCGATTGCTGAGACCAGTTTGACGATCGACGGAGTGCGCGTCGTCATCGATGCAGGCTTGTTGCGGGTGCCTCGCTTCGATCCGCGATCGGGACTCACGAGATTGGAAACGATTCGCGTAACCCAGGATTCTGCCGAGCAACGTCGTGGTCGGGCCGGTCGTCTCGAACCGGGCGTCTGTTCTCGCCTCTGGACCTCTGCGGAGCAGCAATCGTTGGCCCCGCGGCGCCCGCCGGAAATGCTCGATGCAGATCTGGCGCCGCTGCTGCTCGAATTGGCCCTCTGGGGCACGGCCAATCCAGCCGAGTTGTCCTGGCTCACTCCCCCGCCTCCCGGAGCTGTGGCCCAGGCGAAAGAGTTACTCACCGGTCTCGGTGCACTCAATCCAGAGGGACAGATCACCGCTCATGGAAGGCAGATGGCCGAACTGCCGCTGCATCCACGACTCGCGCACATGCTGCTCAAGGCTGTGCCGTTGCAGCTCAGTAATCTTGCCTGTGAACTGGCCGCCCTGCTCAGCGAGCGAGATATTCTGCGAGGCCCCTCCGGCTGGCGCAACGCCGATCTGCGACTCCGCTTGGATGTCTTGCATGGACAGCACGATCACGCTGCCGGTGCGACCGTCGACCGCGCTGCCTGTCAACGAGTCAGACGCACCGCCGACCTCTGGCAACGACAACTTCCGCGATCTGCTCGTTCGGATCGGCAGAGCAGCCTCGATGAGGCCGGTCTGTTGCTCGCACTCGCCTATCCGGATCGCATCGCCCAACGCCAACGAGGAAATGACGCACGCTATCTCATGGCCAATGGCCGTGGCGCCCTCTTTGCGAACCCTGATCCGCTCGGCTCAGAAGACTATCTGGTCATTGCCGACCTGGACGGAGGCACGCAATGGGCCAGGATCGATCAGGCCGCGCCGGTACGGCTCCACGACCTTGAGACCCTCTATGCAGACCAGATTCGAGTGGTGGATGAGGTGTCGTGGGATGACACAACACAGGTGGTTCGTGCGACGAGACAACGCCGATTGGGTTCGCTCATTCTGTCTGAGCAGGGGCTCTCGAAGCCGGAGCCTTCGATGATTTCGACGGCATTGGTACAGGGGATTCGTCGCGCTGGACTCGACAGGCTGGCCTGGACTCCGGAGCTTCGTCAGTGGCGGGCGCGAGTGGCATTTCTACGCCGGATCGAAGAACAAGAGTCACCGTGGCCCGATCTGTCGGACGAGGCGCTGTCGCGGACGCTCGACGACTGGCTTGGTCCCTATCTATCCGGACTGACGACGCTCGACCGCGTCACACGGCTCGATCTCACCCAGCCGTTGCACGCGCTCCTCTCCTGGGAACAGTCACGCCAACTCGAACGTTGGGCCCCTACCCATCTGACGGTGCCGAGCGGATCAAGCGTTCGCGTGGAGTACGAGACGCCTGATCTGCCCATCCTGGCTGTGCGGTTGCAGGAAATGTTCGGCTGCATGGACACGCCCCGTCTCGTCGACGGGAAAATTCCGGTCATGCTGCATCTCCTGTCACCGGCCCGCAGGCCCGTCCAGATCACGAAGGATCTCTCCAGCTTCTGGAAGTCGGCCTATCTCGAGGTCAAAAAAGAACTCCGTGGCCGCTATCCCAAACACTCCTGGCCCGACGATCCGCTCACTGCCCCGCCGACGGCCAAAGCCAAGCGCCGGCCGCAGTAGCAGGATGCTGAAAAAGTTCGCCAGCGTCGTTCTCGCATCGTTCAGACCCTCAACGTACCTCCGAGGGCACGCCTCGGGCCTTCACTCGCTGCGGCCTTGTTGGACAGCCTTTTTGAGCATCCTGCCTAATCCCAACCTTTCGTAGGATAGACCGACACCCCTCTGCCCCTCTATCGTGACCGCCTATGCGTGATCTCATCGCATTGTTGCTCGCCATAATACTGGTTGGATTCACTCCCTTCGCGTGGGCCAATCCAGAGGATGCTCCCGCGTCATCGACATTCACTATTCCATTCGACGAAGAAGACGAAGCCACCTTACAAGCGGAGGTGACGAGGCAGGTCCTGACCTTCTTGCAGACGGTGCAGGCTCATTGGGGACAACATCCGAAGGCTCTTCGCCAGTCGGTGGCAGGAGAAGTCGAGCGGGATGAGGAAGGCAAGCTGATCTACCTGCGCAACCTCTCCGATCATGGCGTGCTTGAAGGGTATGAGTTCCGCCACGAATCACTGGTCCGCGGGCAGTACATCCTGCTGCAGCGGCCCCTCAATGGACTGAATGAATTTATCGGGTACTACCGGACTCTGAAAGAGCAGCTCACCGCTGCCTACGGAAGCCCGACGAACGACCAGACTGTGTGGGACAACGACCTCTACCAACCGGTTCCCGACTATTGGGGAATCGCAGTACTCATCGGCCATCTGCACTACCATGCGGCATGGGAGACTGAAGACGGGACGATCACGCTCGAACTCACCGGCAACCGGCATAGCCGGCTATTCCTGGAATATCGAAGTCATCGCGAAGGGGCCAGCACCTAGCAACAGGATGCTGAAAAAGTCATCCAGCTTTGTTCTCGCATCGTTCAGACCCTCAACGTACCCCAGAGGGTACGCCTCGGCCCTTCACTCGCTGCGGCCTTGCTGGATGAACTTTTTGAGCATCCTGCACGAGCCTTCCGATTCTTCCCTGATACTCAGATTGCTGATTTTAGATGGCGGGGGGCAGCAGCGTGCTAAATGGGGATGTCTCTCGTCCCATCATACGACGTTCTGGACTGGTGGGAGAACTTCACGATATCGCCGTCCTTGACCACCGTATCTTCCGCGCTCACTTTCTTGTTCACCGCAATCATCATTTCTCGGTTCAACAGAAACTGAAGCAATGGGCCCATCCGATCCTGGTTCGATTCAATGAGTTTCCTGACCGTGGTCGGCCCCGAGACCTCAAGCTCAAATTCTGTTTCTCCGACCGCATCACGAAGCGTCAATCCAAAGACCAGCACTGTGACCATTTAATCCCCATCTCTCTTTATTCGTCTCTCATATCTCGTTTACAAGATCCGTTCACTTCACGCACCCCGTGCGTGACAGCGGAAGCAATCTTGCCGTCTGGGATGGCGCTCCGGCATGGGCTGATTGCCCTTGGGAGCATGACACTGCACACACGCCTGTTCCGCCTTAATCGCCTGATGCGCGGCATCTGCCGGGATCATCGGATTCCGGTCTTTCGGAGTCGGCAGCATCGACACGCCGACGACCACGGCCACGGCAAACAGGACGAAGAGGCCGTCGATCTTGCGCAACTTCATGCCGGCCCTCCACCAGGCTGTCGGTCTGCTGCCTCATAGGCCTCCTGAATCAGTTGGGCCACGTGCTTGACCTCCGCTGCGCCCTGCAATCCGGTGCGCAGTTGAATCATGCAGGCTGGGCAACTCGTGGCCACAACCTCTGCGCCGCTCTGTTCGACGGCCCGCCGCTTACGCTCGACAATACGCTGCGACGTCTCAAAATCCTTGACGAGATAGGTCCCGGCTCCACCCGCACAGCGATCAGCGTCCGGCATCTCGACATACTCGACGCCCGGCAAGCCTGCCAGGATCGCACGAGGCTCCTTGGTCACCCCCGCGGCTCGCAGATGGCAGGAGGAGTGATAGGCGACCTTGCACGGCCTGGGTTGCTGACTGGCCATGGCCGGTTTCACCGGCGATTGTGACACAAACTCCGAAATATGTGTGACCCGCTTGGCCAAGGCCTGGGCCGCCGCTTGCTCAGGCTCACCGGCGAATAAGGTTGGGTAGTCCTTCAGCATGAGGGTGCAAGAGGCGCATCCGGTCACCACCTTGTCGTATCCTGCCATGGACGCAAGATTGACCCTTGCCCCTTCTTTGGCCAGCGCGCGATGCCCGTAAGTTTCGATCGGCGTTCCGGAACAGCGTTGCGGCGGCAGATCCGGCTCGACTCCATGTTTTCGCAATACGGAAATCACGGCATCCCCCACCCCGTCGTCGAAGTAGTTGGCTGCGCAGCCATGGAAATAGGCCACCGGCGAGCGAGCAACTTGCCCACCCTGAGGAATCAGTTCGGGATAGCGATCGCGGAGATGGCGCCGGGCCAGTCGAGGCAGCACCAGCTGAGGCGACAAGCTTGCCGTCTCGGCTAGAAGACGCATGAAGGGCTTCGACAGGCGATCGAGCAGACGCCGCATCAGAGGTCGATCCCAGATCGGCTGATACCTCGCGAGGAGCTTTAAGAAACGTTCGAACAGTGCTGATTGTGCATGGAAACGAAATATGACACCTGCCATCTTATTCGGCTGCTCGGCGCGCCGGTCCAGAATGAGCTGGGACACATCGACTCCAGCCGGACAGGCCGTACGACAGGATTTACAGTTGAGACAGGCCTCCACGACTCGCTTCGAATTGAGGTAGCTATAGTTCTTGTCGGTGATGATCTCGAACCAGCCCCGCGAACTCATGTCTTCCGATTGAAACACATCGTAGACCGGGCAGACGGAATTACACTTGGCGCAGGTTGCGCAGGGCTTCGACAGCCGGACATAGTCGATATGGTCCGTGAAGGGCCGGTCGCTGATCTTGATGCCGGGGTTGAGTACCCCGGATGGATCAAAGCTCTGCTTCACCCGCACAAACAGATCGTAGAGCTCCGGACCGAACATCGTCCGTACGTATTCGGCGCGCACCCGGCCATCCCCGTGCTCCCCACATATCGAACCACCGAAACGACCCAAGACCGTTTGGTGAATTTCGTGATAGCCCTGCACCATCTTCTGGAAGTCGTCCTGGTCGTTCACATCGAGTAAGGGAATGATGTGAGCGTTCCCGTTCCCGATATGACCGAAAATCGCGACCGGCACGCGCTGCCCGGCGAAGAAATCCTCCAGATAGCGGATGAGTTCGCTGATCTGTTCAGCCGGCACCACCACGTCGTCGACAAAGTTGATGGGCTTCTTCCTGGGATCGAATCGATAGAGCGTGGGATAGAGGGCCTTACGGGCCTTCCACAATTGCTCCCGTTGCTCAGGATCGAAGGCGATCACGGGATCGGACGTGAGGCGATAGTAGCGACAGATCTCGATCATACGCTCGGCCTGTTCACGGAGATCGGTCCCTGCGCCGTCGCCGTCCAACTCCACCAAGAGGGTGGCGGCCGCTGCTGCCGGGATGCCGTGCTTCGCCCGACCGATCAGATTGAGCGTGTTGGCATCCATCACTTCCAGCGCGCTCGGACTCAACTCCAGCAACTTCGGCACCGCATCGCCCACATCTTCCAAGCGGTGAAAATGGATGAGCGATGTGAGGGTCGCGTTGGGTTTCTCGACCAGCCTGATGGTGGCTTCACTGAAGAGACCGAGCGTGCCCTCGCTGCCGACGAACAGTTTGGGAAGATCGAAGCAGCCTTGCGCAAGCCCATCGGCGAGACCGAAGAGGTTGTAGCCACAACTGTTCTTGCTGACAGTCGGACGTTTCTGCTCGATCAGCGTAGCATGGTCTTGTAGCAGCGACCGCAAATCCCGAAGATGCCTATGCGTCTTCAGCAGATTGGCGCAGTCCGGATCGTCGAGCCCATAGGCCTTGGCATCCAGCCACTCACCTGATTGCAGACAGACACGGAGCGCCTCTACATTATCTTTGACAGCGCCGTACCGCAGCGTGTGGGGGCCGGATGAGTTATTCGCCAACATCCCACCGAGTTTGCACATGTCGCCGCTGGAAGGATCGGGACCGAACATGAGTCCGTGCCGCCCCAGGTGTTTATTCAACTCGGCGAGCACGATTCCCGGCTGCACCCGAGCCCAGCGCTCTTCTCGATTCAGCTCCAGAACCCGATTCAGGCGTGAGACGTCCAGAATGATCCCGGACCCGATCGCCGAGCCGGTCAGATTCGTCCCGGCGGCACGAGGCGTCAGCGGGATGCCTCGCTGTACGGCGTACAGCACCGTGGCAGCGATGTCGTCTTCGGACTCCACGAGCACGACCACCTGAGGCGCCATCCGATAGATGCTCGCATCCACCGCATAGGCAGTGAGCGTCGAATAGTCGTCCTTTACTTTATCGACGCCTAGAGCGGCTCGGAGATCGGAGGCGATGGTGCGGGAACGATCAGGCAGAATGAGGGTTGGTGAGGTCATAGTTGAAGGCGTGATTCATTCTAGACGGACTCTTGAGGCCAGCACAAGTCTGGTTGTTGCACAGTGCGCGACCGGCTAAGATATCATTCGCAGATAGGAGCACGCGTCTGTGACCGACACACGTCCCACCCTCTACCTTTCACGTCTTCTCCCCGATCCCGTCATGGCCGTCGTGCGGGAACGATTTCAGCTGGTGCAGGAACCGCTCGATGCGTTGCCCGCTCCATCGGCGCTGCGTGAGGGACTCTGCCAGGCCGACGCCGCGATCGTGACTCTGGGCGATCGCATCGACACCGAAACCATTCATGCAGCCACTCGGTTGAAAATTCTGGCGAACTATGCCGTCGGGTACAACAACATCGATCTCACTGCCGCACACCAGTGCGGTCTAATCGTCACGAATACTCCGGACGTCTTGACGGATGCCACCGCGGATCTGACCTGGGCCTTGCTCCTGGCGACGGCACGCCGCGTCGTCGAAGGCGACACCCTCGTTCGATCCGGTCATTGGACCGGGTGGAGTCCCACGCAACTCCTGGGAGCGGAAGTCTCGGGAAAGACACTGGGGATTATCGGCATGGGACGGATCGGGCAAGCGGTGGCCCGCCGCGCGATGGGGTTTCGCATGCCGGTGCGCTTTCACACACGCCAACCTATGGGTACCTCATCTCTCCCGAGGGAGTGGGAGTTCCGATCACTACGAGATATCCTCGGGGAGGCCGATGTTGTGACGATCCATGTGCCTCTCACGTCTGCCACCCATCATCTGATCGGCGCGCGCGAATTGGCTTGGATGCGCCGTACCGCCTTCCTCATCAATACCGCTCGTGGTCCGATCGTCGATGAAGGAGCGCTGGTCGACGCCCTCAAGACAGGAACCATCGCCGGCGCGGGACTCGACGTCTATGAACAGGAACCGGCCCTCCACTCAGCGCTGTCTCAATTGAAGCAGGTGGTGCTGCTCCCTCATCTGGGCTCTGCCACACTGCATGCGAGGGTTCAGATGGGACTGGTCTGTTTGGAAAATATACAGGCCGTGTTGGAGGGACGTCCGGCCCCAAATCACGTTCACTAATAGTGATGCTGTACATAGTCCGCCAGCAGCCATGGACCGTGACGCGTGAAGTGAGAGATGTACGAGCCATGCGGGACAAGCGAGACGGGCGGGAAAAGCAAGACAAGCGGGACGCGCAAGCCCTTATTCCGAGTGTCTCGCCTTTCTCGCTCGGCTATCCTGCGTGGGAGCGTCCGTGCGAGGCGAGAACGATGCGGGTGATAGTTTCTGCTGCCTGCTAGTTTCCGTAGCGAAGCGCGGAGGATGGCTGAGCCGGGCCTCTCTGTGCGCGAACTGATTCGAGCCGTTGCGGCACGTCGTGGAAGGTCGGAATCGACTGGTAGATTGCGGCAGCTTGGCTCCACTGTTCTTGGGCTTCGTAGAGCAAGCCGAGTTCATAGCGAATGGCTTGAGCCTTGGCCCCCTGGCACTTCGGATCCTTCAACAGCAGCTCGAGTTGCGCACTTGCCGACTGGCCTTCTCCCTGTTCTTTCAAACAGACCGCGATCATGAGACAGGAGTCCAGGAAAAAGTCGGGGCCCTTCATCGCGAGACGAAATTCTTCCTTCGCTTCGTCCAGCAGCCCCATATTCTTGTAGGCCACTCCCAGCGTGTAGTGGGTCTCGGGGTCAACAATCCCATCCGTGGGCTCGACAGAAACCGGTGTCTCGACGGCAGGTACTGACGCCGGCGGCTTCGGCGAAAACGTCGAGGCCCATTTAGCGACCAACGGGCTGGCTGGAGCCAGTTCCTTCACTTTCGCATAGAGACTTGCCGTCTGGGTCTCATTCTCACTACTGTCTGGGTCTGCCAGGAGCAATTCAAGGGCGCGGGAATATTGCAAGGCTGCGCCGGCGGTATCGCCTTTGGCTTCGAGCAGGTGGCCGAACAGTTCACGAGCCTCTGCATTATCGGGCTGCGCCGTCACCAGGTGACTGAGCCATTCCTCCGCCTCAGAATGCTGACCGGCCTCCACATAGGACTGGAACTGCTCGCTTGTCGAAAGGGCAGGTGAAGAGGGAGCAACCGATCCTTCCGCTTGCGACAATGTCTCCCTCTGCTCATCCGGCTTGGCATTCGCCAGAGAGAATCCGCTGCCCGGCGCGACCGGTTCCTGTTCTGCCGACTCTGGCGGCTCCGATTGGGCTGGCGCAGGTTCCGGCTCGGCAATTGAAAAATGCTTATCTTGCGGAGGGGGGACCTTGGAGGTCACACTCCGGGCATCGTCCGGAGCGGCATTAGTGGTCGAAAACGCTTCCGTCACCTGGACCGGGCTCGATGGGATCGCCGCTGTCGAAGACACAGCGGTCTCGGATCGAGCCGGAGCAGGCGGTTCATCCACTGCAGTGCCATGCATGAGAGCAGTCAGCTTCTTGACCGTCGGGCTATCCGGCGCCAGCGCGGTGACTTTCTCGAACAGTTCCTCATGCAGCGTCGGCATCCCTGGCTCGGGATGTTCCAGCAACAGCTCGATCGCCTTCCCATACTGGACCACGGCATTCGCGACATCTCCCTTCTCTGCATACAGCTCTCC
This sequence comes from uncultured Nitrospiraceae bacterium, assembly GCA_963726635.1. Lineage (GTDB taxonomy): Bacteria > Nitrospirota > Nitrospiria > Nitrospirales > Nitrospiraceae > Palsa-1315. The sequence goes on along the minus strand of CAVSCZ010000003.1, from coordinate 120,336 downwards.
ATAGAGTTCGAGCAGCGCGACGGACTGAGGTTCGACCGCCAGAAAATCTGTAATCAGCCTTTCAGCCTGTACATAGTCTTGCGCACGCAAGGCCGCCCCTGCGAGGTAGCGATATTCTCCGAGCGCCACCTGAAGGTCTCCGCGTTGCAGATGCAACTTCGCGAGCAATTGACATACTTCCGGATTTCCGGGCTCTTTGGTCAGTAATTGGGTGAGAATCGCCTCAGCGCCGGCAAATTGCTTTTCTTCGATACGGCGGGTGGCTTCCGACAGCAGATCGAGCGGCTCTGAACTCTTGGACGCGCCTCCTGCAGAGACGGCTCCCGTCTTGGCGGCGTGGCTAGGCTGCCCGCCGGTCTTTTCGAAATGTTCGATGAACTGGGCGGCCTCACTGTTGGCAGGATCAATGCGCAACACGGCTTGATAGGCATCCTTGGCCTCGGCATAGCGCTGCTGCGCGGACCGCTCCCGCCCCAACTGCAAATAGACCTTCGTGGCTTCATCCTGCATATTTTCTTGCAGGCACAATTCCGCCACCCGCTGCTGGGCATCCAGATTCGAGGGGTCCTGGTTGACGATCTTCTTATAGATGTCCAGCGCGTCTTTGCTTTTTCCCGCTTTGAGGTAGTGTTTCCCGAGGGTGAGATAATCTTGAACCGCGCTACTCAGCAGACCGCGTTCGGCGTTCAGGTCTCCCAGATGCCGGTATACATCATACCGTGAGGGATCAATTTTCAAGATCTTCTTGAACGTGGCAATCGCCTTGAGGGTGGCCCCTTCGGCACGGAAAGCATTGGCCGCCTGCATAAAGGCCGCCACAGCATCGTTGGTGGCATTGCGTTTGAGGTGTAACTCCCCGATTGAATTGAAGATACTCCCATCGCCCGGCGACTCGGCGGAGAGCCTCTTCCATTCATTGATGGCGGCGTCGAATTGGCCCCGTGATGCAAAGAGCTGTGCACTGTGCAATACACTACTGCGGTCGATCGCCAAGGCAAACCTCCACAACGATCAAACGCTAACAGTGTCAATGGGTATTGTCAACGAAATGGGGTATTTGGATGCCGATGTACTCAGCAGAAATACGAAGGCCTGCCCCGAAATGAAAGGCAGGCCTCCCTGTGACACAGTCCTGCAGAATGAAAACGTCAGGGCTCGGTGACGACCGCCTTCAGCACATTCGAAGCCTGAGGGCCCTTTGCGCCTTGCACGACGTCGAACTCGACGTTTTCTCCCTCTTTCAAGGTCTTGAATCCTTCTCCTTGCAGCGCGGAATAATGTACGAAGACATCATCCCCGCTCTCAAGGCGAATGAACCCAAATCCCTTGCGATCGTTGAACCACTTGACCGTACCTTTTGCCTTCACAAAAACCCTCCTTTCCTCAACGGCCACGCCTAGTTACGTGGCCGGCCCCGGAACCTAGTTGGCGACACACATGATGAAGAGAAAAAGACAGGAAGAAGAGCAGGCTGGAATGACGGGCTCATTGGTGAGACAAAATCAGTCACGAAACCCATCTCGTTTACAAATCGCGCAGCATGTACCACGGCGTTTCAAATCTTGTCAAGACATTCTTTGGCCGCATGCTCGCCGGCCGTGAGGTAGACAAGCCTCGCCCGCTCGCCTATAGTGTCGCACCGGGCGAGGAGCGTGATTCTTCGAATGTTTTTACGAACGCTGCTGGATCGCTACATCTTCACCGAACTCTTTTCCCCTTTTAGTATCAGTCTCGGGGCGCTGTGTTTTGTGATGCTCACGCGGGAACTCCTGCGCTTAGTGGAACTGCTGGTCTCCAAAGGCGTCGGGATCGTGGCGGTCCTGGAAGTCTTCGCCCATCTGATGCCGTCGTTCCTCGTGTTGACTCTCCCGATCGCCGGAATCATCGCCTCGATCACCGCGTTCGGACGACTGTCCTTCGACAAAGAATTGGTGGCGATGCAGGCTGCGGGCCTGAGCCTCATGCGATTGGCTCGCCCCGTGCTGCTCTTTGCCTTGCTCGTGTTCGGGTTGACCTTATGGTTAGCGCAGTGGGGGCAACCCTGGAGCTCCACCAACCTCAAGAAAGTGGCGCTGAATCTCCTTCGGGATCAGCTAGTTTTGGCGTTAGAACGAGGCACATTCAACGAACCCATCCCCAAAATGGTGATCTATGTCCCGGATGGGGATCCCGGACAGGCCACGACCGGCATCTTTGTCTCCGATGAGCGGAATCCAGATGATCCCCGCATCATCGTGGCGCAGCAATACGAGGTCTTAATGGATGCCTCCACCGATCAGGTGGCGTTACGCCTGCAGCACGGAGTCATTCACAGCCGACCGGATCAAGCCGACCAATACGAGCAGGTGTCCTTCGCTAGTTACGATTTGAAGCTCTCGCTGAACCAAAGCGGCTATTCAGCCACGGAAGAACGTCCGTCCTACGACGCCATTGTTACCCAACTCACACAATCCCAATGGCGCGATCCGGCCGCTCTGCGAAGATTGATGGAGTATTATAAAGACCTGGCCTTTCCCACTGCGTCGCTGGTGTTTTGTCTTCTGGGCGTCCCGGTTGGCATCGTCTCAAAACGGTCCGGACGAATGGGCGGGTTTGCGGTCGGCGTGCTGGTTGTGATCGTCTACTACATGCTGAACGTCGCCTGCGAATTCCTGGTTACGACGGCGACCCTGTCGCCCTTTGCCGGGGCCTGGATACCGAACGGCATCTTCGCCCTCACCACCGCCGTGTGGTTTTACATTATGAGTCGCCAGTAATCCCATGCCTATTCTCTTCCGCTATCTACTCCGCGAATACGGCAATATCTTCACGATGTGCTTCAGCGGGCTGATGACGATATATCTTGTCATTGACTTCTTCGAGAAAGTGCGCCGCTTCTTGCGTTACGATGCCAATTGGCTCGATATCCTGACGTATTTCCTTCTCAAGACTCCCGCAATTTCCTTCCAAATTGCACCGCTGGCCGTCCTGATGGCCACCTTACTGACCTTCGGATTGCTCTCCCGCGGCCACGAAATTACAGCCATGCGCAGTTGCGGTATCAGTTTACCCCGCATCACCGCCCCCTTCATTGCCTTTGCATCAGGGATTTCCCTCGTGCTCTTGCTGTTCAGTTCCACCGTCATTCCGTTAGCCGCGAGCAAGTCCGAAGAAATTCGGACTACACGCATCGAGAAAAAACCTCCCGCCACGGCCTTGAAACTCCAGCAACCCTGGACGAGAGTGGGAGCCGACAGCCTCATGCATGTGACGAGCGTCTCCGTCGACGGACGACTCTTGGGCGGTGTGCGTCTGTTTCAGTTCAATCCCAACTTCCAGCTGGTCAACATCACCGAAGCTGCGGAAGCCCGCTATACTGACTCCATCTGGACGTTGTATCAAGGACAGCACCGACGGTTTTCCCCCGATGGGACCGTTTCGGCTACCGTATTCGACCGCCAAGCCATGGTGCTGACCCTCATTCCCGATGACTTCACCGTCTGGCTCGCCGGCGACTCCGAATTGATGACATTCCATGATATCCGGGCATACACCAGACGTCGGCACCAGGAGGGCTCCCAGGCTGCGCGTCTCAAGACAGACTATCACAGTCGAATCGCGTTCCCGTTCGTCACCGTGATCATGGTCCTGGTCGGCATTGCGCTGAGCCTGCGCCGGAGTGGCACCAGAGGGGGTAGCATGGCGATGGGCATTGGGCAGGCGCTCGCCGTCGGCTTCTGCTATTGGACGACACACTCGATCGCGATCGCCCTCGGCCGCGGCGGGGTCTTGACGCCGCTGATCGCCGGCTGGATGGCGAACGTTCTCTTTTTGAGTTTTGGCCTCTATCTGATGCTCAAGGTGCGCTACTAACCCTCCTCAATCAACTGGTTGACTGATCCCGGCGCTTCCGGTAAGTAGAGGCTGGAGCGTTACTGAAAGGATTTCAAGAAGATGCGGGCACGTGTCGTCGTCACAGGGCTGGGGATCGTCTCTCCTATCGGTATCGGGGTCAGTGAGTTTTGGAAAGCCGCCCTCTCCGGTCAATCCGGCATCTCGGCGATTACGTCGTTCGACCCCTTTCCCATGGACGGCTACCGCTCCAAAGTCGCAGGCCAGGTGCGCGACTTCGCGGTCGAACGGTTTCTCGACTCCACCCATGGCGAACGCGTCGACCGCTACGCCCAGTTTGCCCTAGTGGCAGCGAAGGAAGCGCTGGCCGACTCGGGCCTCCAGATGGCCAAGGAGGACCCCCATCGTGTCGGGGTCATCGTGGGAGCCGGCATGGGCGGGATGGTGATGGGTGAGCGTGAAATCACGCAGCTCTATCAGCAGCAGAAGCCTCATCGCGTCCATCCGAATTTCATTCCTGTCATCACTCTCAATTCGGCCTCCGGCATTATCGCGATGGCCTACGGCGCCAAGGGCCCCAACCTGACGATCTCCACCGCCTGCTCCTCCAGCGCCCATGCGCTCGGGCTAGCGCTCCACTGTATCCGTGAGGGCCGTGCCGATGTCGTGATCACCGTGGGAGCCGACGCCAGCATTACCCCGCTCGTCTTTGCGGGATTCTGTTCCCTGCGTGCCCTCTCGTCCAAGTTCAATGATCACCCAGAGAAGGCCTCTCGGCCCTTCGATCGGTTGCGCGATGGTTTCGTGATGGGAGAAGGCGCCGGTACGCTCATCCTGGAATCGGCCGCACATGCAAAGAAACGCAAGGCGAGAGTCTATGCCGAAATTGCTGGCTACGCCGCCACCAGTGAGGCATATCACATGGTCATCCCTCGTGAAGATGGCGTGGAAGTAGCCAACACGATGCGGCTTGCGCTCGCGGATGCCGGTATGACCACGGCACAGGTAGATTACATCAATGCCCACGCCACGTCGACGACCATCGGCGACGCCGTCGAAGCTAAGGCGATCAGGCAACTCTTTAAATCGCGCGCGGACAAGATCACCATCAACGCCACCAAGTCTCTAATCGGCCACACACTGGGCGCCGCCGGTGCAATCGGTGGCATCGCCTCGGTGTTGGCCCTCCACACGGGCCAGATTCATCCGACCGCCAACTATGATGACCCAGATCCAGCTTGTGCGCTGGCAGGACTCTCCCGATCAGCACAGGAGCGTCGCGTAAAGGTAGCCTTGCTGAACGCCTTTGGATTTGGCAGCAACAACGCCGCCGTGGTATTGAAACAGGCGACCAAGTAGAAAACCACCGAGAGAATCGACACATGGCAACCGATCCCAATGTTTCGCTGAGGATCCGTACCTCCTTAGGTGAGTATCTGAAACGCGATCCGGCCACGATACTGATCACACAGCATCTACGTGACGATTTAGGTCTCGACTCCATGGCAGTGATCGAACTGCTCTATCGTATCGAGGAAGCCTTCGATCTCCAAATCCCCGACCAAGACCTGGTGGGGTTGGCGACAGTCGGCCATGTCGTGGGTTATGTTGAAAAGCGGTTAGGGAAATCGGCTTCAGCAGCCCCGACCAAGAAACCAGCGAAGCCCACTAAGCCAAAGGGCAAAAAGAAATCCTAATCCATATGGCGCCGCGAGCACGCACCCCCATCTCACTGGCACAGATCCATGACGTAGTCGGCGGAGAACTTGTAGGGTCACCACAAGTCACAATCACAAGCCTGGCCAGTTTTGAAGAGGCCGGCCCGAACGATCTGACCTTCGTCACAGGGGATCGAATGCTCAAGACGAGCGGACCTACCGCTGCCGGAGCACTCCTCGCCCACCGGCATCTTGCTGAGATTACCAATCCCCACATCGTCGTCGCCAATCCCACACTGGCCTTTGCGCAGGCGGCCCAGGCCTTCTTTTGCCCGGTCCCCCCTCCCCGCGGAATTGACGCGACTGTTGTCCGTGGCATTGACACTCAGGTCGGGCCCGATGTCTCAATCTGGCCGGGGGTCACCCTGGGAGACCGTGTCACGATTGGCGCGCGAGTGACGCTCTATCCCGGTGTCTTTGTTGGCAACGATACGACTATTGGGGACGATGCGCTGATTTATCCCAACGTCGTCGTCAGGGAAGGCTGTACGGTCGGAGCGCGGGTGATCATTCACAGCGGGACGGTCGTCGGAAGCGACGGATTTGGCTATGTGCAGGACCAGGGACGGCACTATAAGATTCCCCAACTCGGCGGGGTCACGATCGAGGATGACGTGGAACTTGGCGCGAATGTGACAGTCGATCGGGCCACGCTCGGCCAAACGGTGATCAAGCAAGGCACCAAGGTCGACAATTTGGTCCAGATCGCCCATAACGTGACGATCGGTGCCCATTCCATCCTGGTGGCGCAGGTCGGGATCGCTGGCAGTACTCGCGTGGGGCATCACGTCATGATCGGTGGACAGGCGGGGCTGGCAGACCACATCGTCATCGGAGATCAGGTCATGATTGCCGCTCGCGCGGGCGTGAACCGCAACCTCGAACCGAACCAAATCGTCTCCGGGGCCCCCGTCATGCCGCATGAAATCTGGGTGAAGGCCCAAGCCGTGATTCCACGGCTTCCTGAACTCCGACAGGCGGTCCGCACATTGGAAGAAAAGATGAAGCAGATTGAAGCCCTAGGCAAAGCGCCTCGAACCTCGAAGATGAAACCCAAGAAGCGGACCTGATAGTAGATCGGTCGACTGACCCTACCCGACAATTCCACGCCAACCAAATAACTTGGCCCAGTAGAATCCCGCCCAGGGCATCAACACAGCCGGGAGCGGGTCGAGGTCACCCCGTAGCATGGCCGCGGCTGATGCGCCGAATATCAGGGCCGCTGCGGCAACGGAGATCACCGGAACGAAGCCTCGTCCCGCGTGATCAATTGACGGCACCTCCGGCTCGGCCTTAGCTTTCTTGGTATGTCGGATGACGGCGGTTCGCATCCGTGCTGCATACACCTCGGGGAAGTTCGCCAACAGATAGCGGTGATACCGGGTCTGCCCCCAGCCACAGAACGCACCGACCACAAGCAGACCTGAACTGGCGAGAAACGTTAACCAGGTGTAGGTATGGTTCGCCAGCAGTTGATACCCGAGTGATCCCACCCCACCGATCATGCAGACCAGTCCGACCACCCCGGCGGGCATGAGGATATAGGACCGGACATAGATGCGAGCTTGCTCCTGAACTTTCTCCGGCCGCAAGACTGTCACAAGTTTTGGCATCAACCGTTCTCCCGCCTCATTACGCTGCCGGACTTCTCATCCTCGACGAAGGAAGGCAGCAAGCCGGCGGCATCATAGCATCCTTCTGTTGCTTGTCACATGGACGCGATAAGGAGATCGGGCGTCCGTGAGTGGTCTGATCGAACAGGACGCTCAATCCCCACGACTAGATGAGAAATTGTGGATGACACATGAACAACGGTAGATAAAATGCCTGGTTTTCATATGATGGGCACTCATCTACTGACTCCATGGAACGAAGGCAAACGTCCGCACCGAAACGTCGCTCTCAGACAGTTCTTTCGCCGTCATTCACATGAAGTTCCGCGATGGTAAAGGCGAGAGGGAGTCAGGGCATTCGCACCCATACTATCAGTGTCCACAAAAGATGTGCGTGACTTGTGGATAACCATGTGGATGAGCGACCAATGCCATGCCGTACCATAGCACCTCACACATTGCCCAATCGGTGGGCAGCACAATCCGTGCAATTTCACAGAGATGCGTTTTTTTAGCAGAAACTCGTACGGGACAAAAGCGCAGAGTCCACACGATCCGGAAGTTTCTCAACGGCCAATCGTACAGAAGTGTGCAGAGTGACAGGACGGGGCAGAGCTAGACTGGCAGGATTTCACTAATAGCCGATCGTTCGACGCGCCCGATATTGACCCACTGTTCCGCCATCGGAATCAATGCATGAATCCTCGTCTCGACGGTTCCCAGTCGCTGTGCCAACGTCGACGTTTTTCGGTAGGCCGCAACCAGGAGAAAGGATCGCAGCCCTTGCAAAAACATCGTGATCATCGTCGCCTGCACATGGCTGGCCAGATCGTAGAGGGCTTCGACTTGTTCGAGAATCGGATCGAGCTGAGACGCCGTCACGAAATCCGTCGCCCCTTGTGCTCGTAAACCCGCAAGAGTGGAACTGATGATCGGGACTCGCCGACGGACTTCTTGAAGGAACTCTTCGTCGAATCGGTCAAGTTCAGTTAAGATGCGTCCCACGCCGGCAACATCAAGATGATCGGCTTCCCGTTCGGCTTGCTGGATCACCGCCTCCAGCACATCGCGGGCCGGATGCATCGACCGGGCACGAGCTTGCTGTAGGTCCCGAAGAGCATCGATGAGCGGAACGCTCGAGGTCACGGTGAGCAGAGCCTGCGATGGGACAACCGCAGGTTGCTCAGGCACGATGACAGGAAGAGCCTGCTCCGATTGGCTTACCGTTCCCACAGGAACGCCATCATGTCCAGGCCGGTCGTCCTCTTGGTCTCCTGCTAAGCGACGCACGGCCAGACTGATCCGATCCAACCCCTCCTGAAGCGACTGGAGCGCTGCCGTCATCGCTCGTGGCTCCTGGCGGCCCACATCGTGGAGAATTGGAAGCAGATTCGAGGCCATCTGCTCGATAGTCTGGAGCTGCACCGTCGACGCAGACTTGGCAAGATTGGTAATGCCGTGCAAGAGAATCCCGTAGAGCTTCGGACGCATCGTTCCGTTGGCCCCTTCCGAGAGCTGTTTGACAGCCATCTGAATTTGAGCCAGCCATTCGTGCGCTTCGAGGGCGAATAACCCGATCACTTCCTTTTCAAAGCTGACATCCGCAAGATCCGGCGCGGGAGGATGAACTGTCCATCGATGCTCGCCCGACAGCGAGGCAGTTTCATCTTCAGGGACAGGAGTCCTGGACTCGACAGCCCCTTGAATCGCGCTCGCGAGAGCGTCCAAGCCTTCCAAGAGCGACGTAAACTGATCGGATGCCGAGGGGACCATCCCGGATGTCTTGGCGCGCATCTCATCCGCTGGAAACGACATGCGTGCCACGTCAGGAGGCTCCAGTGTTTCGATGATCGACACGAGCGGGGTGAGGCTCAGATCGAGCTGCCGCCCCTCCTGGCCGCGGGCCGGATCGCCCTCGATCCACACGACCGGGCGGAGCGGAAACTTCGTATTGACGCGTATCACAGAGCCGACTTCTCCGGTGGTCAATCGTACCGACGTACCCAGCGGATAGGCCGACAGCTGTTCGACCAAGGCTTTGACGACCTCGCGAGGGAACGCCGTCCGTTCCGCCACGATCAACTCTCGCACCGCTTCGTGCGGGAAAAATCTGCGGCGATACCCGCGCGGGCTCACCAGGGCATCGAAGACATCCACCACGCCGATGATTTGAGCAAACTCGCTGATCTGTCGCCCCTTCAGCTTATTCGGATACCCCTGTCCGTTCCACCGCTCATGCGCCTGACGCACCACTTGTGCCAACCAGTCGTATTTCTGACCCGCCTTTCGAATCGCCTGAAAGCCGAGCTCGGGATGCTGTTCAATGAGCGTACGTTCATCATGGGTCAACCGACCCGCCTTGGTGATCAGCGACTGCGGCACGGCAAAGAGACCGATGTCGTGCAGGAGCCCCGCGAAGGTAAGCCGTTCCAGCTCTTTCCCATGATATCCCAGCCCGGCACCAACCTTCGTCGCCAGAATCCCGACATTCACGAGATTCGTAATCAGCGGAGGGCCTGCGGGACCGCTCATAGCCTGGACGAGCAATTGGTCGCTTCTCTTGAGCGCCTCTGCAATCCCCGTCGCCAGGGCAGACAAGTCCTGTAAGTCGAGGTCGTCTTGCCGCTGCACGGCAAGGGCCACGTCAGTCAGTTGTTCCTGCGCAATGCGATACCAGTCTGTCGTGGCACGTTCGTTCATGAGCTGCGGCCGTCCTCACAGAACATTCGACCATCCATCATATGAATTGTCCGACCCGCTGCACAAGCCGGTCATCGATCTGTGAGACCTTCTCGATCGCTCCGGCAAAGAGACATTGATCACAGAGGGCATTGATGAGCCGACCGATGCCCTTGCTGAGTCCATGGATGACCGCGACGGCATCTTTGGTAAACACGTCTGTTCGATGGCTCGCGGCTCCCATGCGTGCCGTAATATACGACGTCGTCTCCTCTGCCGTGAAGGGGCCCAGATGCGCACGGACCGCGATCCGCTGGTCCAATTGAGGAATGCTCGCAATACGATGACGCACCTCTGGCTGACCGATCAGCACGACGGTCAACAGAAACCGATCGTTGAGTTGAAAATTCGTCAGCAATCGCAGCTCTTCGAACGCTTTCACGCTTTCAATCGCTTGCGCCTCATCCACGACCAGCACCGAACTGATCCCGCGCTGCGCATTCGACTGCAGTCGCTCATTGAGCGTCCGCAATCGTCCGGCTTTTGATCGCACAAGGTCGAGCCCGAACTGAGACAACACCTCATCCAGCAATTCGGAGGGAGACAACGCGGGATTGGCAACCAGCGCGACATCATACTGAGCAGGCGACAGCCCGACGATCAGCCGACGACTCAGCAACGTTTTCCCGCACCCGATGTCACCCGTGAGCAGGAGCATGCCTTTGCGGGTCTGAATCCCATAGCTCAACCACCTGTTCGCCGCGTCGTGTTGAGAGGACGGGACATAGAATCGCGGGTCCGGCACATTGTCGAACGGGAGGGCCCGGAGTCCCCAATATATCGTATAGTCGACTTCTGAGTTCATAGTGCGATCAACATTATTCGGAGGGTACGACTCCACCAAGCGTCGCGACGAACCTGTGTGCGGGGTTCCGACACATCGATTACGAGTGGCTGGCAGGCAGCAACTGATCGATCGCGGCACGCTGGGCCCGCCCATGCTCCACCCACTGGCGGATGGCACTCACCATCACATGCAGCCGCGTCTTCACCGCTTCCACCCGCGTGGCAGCCAGAAACACTCGCCGCTGCGTCACCACCGTCAGCAGACTGTGCAGACCTGTGAAAAACATCATGGCCGAGCCCGCATTCACCTGCTGCGCTTCTGTGCGCAGACGTGCGACATCCCGAAGAGAAGCTTCAAGGACCGTCGTCCATGACGAGGCCTCATCCCCGTCCATCTTGAGGGCACTCATCTTCTGAAAAATCTCGGGCACCCGCTCGTCAATCGCCTTCAGAAACGACTCTTCGGCTTCGGACACCCGCGCAAGATATTCTTGAATGACCGTGGCATCGATACGTTCGACACCGGCATGAACCTGTCCTTCCATCTGCTCGATGAGGCTGCGGATGAGGTTACGTCCAGATGCTGCACCGGAAGACTGTTTCTCCTGTAACCCCTGAAGCGCCTGCAGAAACTCCCCGGGAGAAAGACTCGCGTAAACCGCCTCAGCCGCCGCACTACTCCCGTCGTCTTCAAATGAGATTCCCGTCGCGCGGGTTAACGCTGTATGGATCTGTCCCAGCTGCTTACAGAGCGAGAGAAAGTCCTGAACAGAAAGGGGCTTCTGCGGGTCCTGGAGGGCTTCAATAAAGGGAATCGCCTCGAAGCTGGCATGCTCGACGTCTGGAAGATTGATCGTCGCAGCAGACCCTCCGAGATTTGTCACTCCGGCAGAAATCGTCCCAATCAGCTTGGCATGCCGCTCCGGTGCCGGACCCTGTTGCAGCTCATCGAGGGCGACGTGAATGTTCTGGAGCCATTCCTGTGCTTCCTGAACAAAGAGGTCGACCAGCTCTTTCTGGAACTCGTCTGAGGTATCGGCAGCCATGACATCAATCCTTCACGACAGTGACGGTCCACGATTAAGGGATCGTACCCGATCAGGACCGCCGCTTTCCGCTCCCCAACTGAGAGGCCAATCCCGCGATTTCCCCAAGCTTTGTCGCCAATTCTTCAAACCGTTTGGTGGCTTGCTCGGCCGATTGTTCAGTTTCAGATACGCGCCTCGCCAGTAGGCTATTTCGTTCCCGTTCCGTCTGAAGCAGCGCTTCAAACTCCTGGACCTTCTGCGAAGCATGCTCAGCCTCGGAGAGACGCGCGGCAAGATCCTTATTTTTTTCCTTTTCAGCAGCAAGGGCCTGCTCCAACTGGCTCGCGCGGGTGGCAAGATCTCTACCTCTTTGCTGTTCGACAGCGAGAGCTTGTTCTAACGTGCTCACTCGTGCGGCAACCTCTTCACCCTGAGCTACACGACGAGTCAGGTCGCTCGCACGCTCCTGCTCTTTCGCAAGTTGCTGCGCCAATTCCTGAGACCGAGTCACCGACTTTTCCATCGCGGTCATCTGTTGAACCAGTTGCGTGGCTGCCTGGCGCTCGGCATGCAGAGTCGCCTCCATCTCCGGGATACGACTCGCGTTCTTTTGCAGCTCAGCTAGACGCGCTGCCTGTTGCGCACTGCCTTCGCGTTCCTTCTGAATGGTTGCTTCCAGTTCCTGCACACGCCCGCCCAGGCTCTCCGCCGCGGATGCCTGCCTCTTGGCCTCAGCCGTCTGCTCTCGTTCGATCTTGAGTGCGGATTCAAGCTCTTGCACCCGAGCGGTAGCATCGTCAGCCTCTGCAAGTTTTTTCTTCAGCAGGGCAGCCTGTTCTCGCTCCCTTGCCAGCATCGACTCGAGTTCCTTGACGCCACCCAACTGTCCTTCGAGTTGCGCCACTCGCTGAGTACTCTGTGTCGCCCGATCTCGTTCGACCCGAAGTTCTTCCTCTAGCGGCTTCAATCGCGCAACTGCCTGCCGATAGGTTTCTAACTGTTCATCGCTCACACGCGCGCTTTGAATCGGCTCGACGGACTCCGTCACCTTTTCGATACTCTTCGCGACAGGCGTGGCAGGACCTTGCCGCTTTGCCAACAGCTCGATCACGCGATCCTTGAGAGACGTGCCCTGGAACGGCTTTTTCAAAACTCCGTCGGCGTGACAGGATTCAGCCTGCTTCGTCACCTCATCGTTCACAATCCCGGAGATCAAGAGCACGGGCGTGTTCGCTAACCCACTTTGCGCGCGCACAAAGGCGCAGACCTCGTAGCCGCTCTTATCCGGCATAATCACGTCGGACACGACCAAGTCAGGCTTCTCTTTGGCCAAATAGGCCAAGGCCTCCTCACCGTTCGCAGCGAGCGTGACTCCAAATCCAGCCTCAGTCAGCAACCGTTCGGCAACTTTCCGGACGGCAATACTGTCATCGGCTACTAACACTTTCGGCATAGCAGATTCCTTTCCCCAGCATCCTTAACTTCTGACGGCATCCTGTCTCGACCGGCCGAGGCGCTGGAGGGCCACGATAGCCACATCTTTTCCGCCTATCGTGACCGTACCCAGCGTTTCAATATCCTCTCTGCCGTACGGTCGAATCGCCGTTACATCCACAGTTTCAAGAGACGGCACATCGGCATCGATGCAAATGGCCATCGGGCCGTCGACGTGGCGGGCCTCCAGGCACAGCAACAGGTCGCCCTGGACTGGGCTACTCAATCTGCTCGCCAAGTCATAAACCGGCATCACACGACTTCCACGCTTGAGCATGGCCTGCACGAAAGGAGTCCGACTCGGCACCGGAATACTCTCAGTCCAGGGCGACACACCGCCCACATCTTCAGTCCGTGCGGCCAGCTTCAATCCACCAACGGAAAACACTACCACGTTCCACGACCGTTTCGTAGTGCGAGCTTGCTCCTGTCCACGAGCGGACCTCAGCATGATCCACCGACCGCTGCTGGGGCTGCCGCAAGCTTGTGTCCCGCCTGCCCCACGGGCGCAGGGACTTCCTCGGCCAACTCGCCCAGCACCCACGAAGGATTCACGATCAACACCAACTGATCCTGATACAGCATCATCCCCCCCAACCAGTTTCGTTCATCGCGTTGAAACTGTGGCGGCAACGGAAGGCACTCCTTCCGGTCGACGTCCGTCAGGCCCACTACCTGCTCAACGCGAATCGCACCCTGGGTGTGGCCATTCGAATACAACACCGTCCTCGTGTCAAAACCGGACAAGTCGGCGACCACTGAGAGCCGCTGGGCAAGATCAACCAGTTGGTAGATGGTCCCAGACGCAGTCACGGATTGTTCATTACCGGCCTCTGCTTGAGTGAGAACGCCACGGACCCCATCTGAGGGCAGGGCCACATAGCTGACACCCAGACGGACGACAAGGAAACTGGCCGTCTCCACGAGCATGTCCGTCGAATTGTGATGACCTCGTAAACTCATACTTGATACCGCTTGTCTGACTGTCCTGTACCAAGAACCATTCCAAGGATCGGTCGATCTGGATCCTATTGACGCGCAGCGGTTTCTTTACCGATCCAACGTTCAATTTCCTGGATCAAGGCCCGCTCTTCCACAGGCTTGGCAATATAGGAGCTCGCTCCAACATCGAGCGCCATTTGTCGGTGCTTGTCACCGGCTCGCGTCGTCATGACAATGATCGGTGTCTGCTGCGTTTGCGCTCGGCTGCGCAATCCCTGAATCACTTCATAGCCATTGAGCTTCGGCATCTCAAGATCGGTGAGGATCAGCCGATAGTTTTGCGCGGACGCCTTCCGGAGCCCTTCTTCTCCATCCACCGCCGTATCGACTTTGTACCCGGCCGACTCCAACATCCGGCCTACGAACTTTCGGATGCTCAAGGAGTCGTCAATCAATAGAAGCCACTGCTCCGACCCTTTCGGCTCCGGTGCCTCGGCGTATGGAACCATCGAGTCCGCCGATGCCGTGGCGTCTGACGCCAACTCCGGTAGCGCAGTAGTTTGTGCCTCTCGCGCCAGCAATCGAGCAGGATCCAACACAAGGACCACGCGACCTTCAGGATCGATGGTCGCGCCGCCGAAGCTGGAGCGATCCAACGACTTAAACGACCCCAATGGCTTAATGACGATTTCCTGACGACCGAGCAATTCATCAACCAACAGGCCGATTATCCCAGCGGCTGTTCGCACAATGACAACCGGCTTTCCGATTTCCACCGGCACACTGTTTCGATTGAGGATCTGTTGGAGCGGCTGCACTTCGATCGCCTCGTCCCCGATATGCAAGATCGATCGTTCGCCCATCCGCTGATGCGAGCCGGACGTCAACATGGTGACCTCGCGCACTGCCGGCAGAGGAATCCCGTAGCGCTCACTCCCTGCCCGCACCATGAGGGCCGTTGCGATCAATAATGTGAGCGGGAGGTTCAAGGTAAACTTTGTCCCTACGCCTCGAATGGATTCGACGTCGATGTGGCCGTTCATGCTTTCAATGACACGCTTGACCACATCCATGCCGACTCCTCGCCCCGCCTGGTCACCGATCTGGTCAGCCGTCGAGAATCCCGGCATGAAAATAAACTTGATGACTTCTGATTCGGGCAACGAACGGGCCACCTCCGGGCGGATCAGTCCTCGCTCGACCGCCTTGGCCCGGATCTTTTCAACGTCAAGCCCTGCCCCATCGTCTTCCACTTCGATCAACACCGCATTCCCGCGATGCGCCGCGTGAAGATAAATCGTCCCGGCCGCCGGCTTCCCCTTCGCCACGCGAACAGCCGCAGGCTCGATCCCATGATAAACCGCGTTGCGAACGAGGTGAACCAAAGGATCCACCAACCGCTCCACGACGCCCGTATCGACTTCGGTATGTTCACCGGACGTGACCAGAGTCACTTCTTTCCCTGTCGCACGTGCCATCTCGCGCGTGGCGCGGCGGAATCGAGTGAACGGCGTGCCGACCGGCACCATACGGGCCCGAGCAATTTCATCCCGCATGCCGAGAGTTAGCTGTGCCAGGTGACTCATGTCTTCATGAGAACGGCGAATCGACCCGCTCAACTGCGTCATCGACTCTGAAATATCGGCCGTGACTTCGCTGATGCGACGAGCCAAAATATTAAAATCATCATACTTGTCGAATTCAAGGCTGCCGAAGTCACCGAGGCCGGTGAATCCCTGAGCCGGGGTGGTCGCTGGACCAGTGGAGACAGTCGGAAGTGTAAAGGTATGTTTCTCTTCAAACGAATGGACCGATTCGACCAGTCGCCCCTTGCAGGCCAATACTTGCTGCGAGAGTTGCTCCAGCATATGCAGCCTCTGCTCGAGCCGTCCTCGACCGATGACTAACTCTCCGACCAGATTCAACAATCGTTCCAACCGATCGCGGCTGACACGGATCACTTCGCGGTCTTCCGGGGCTTTGCCATCAGCCGTTTTACCTTCCGACGCCTTGGCAGGCTCGGTTTCTTGCTGATCGCGTGGTTCTTGGTCCACCAGCGTTTCAACCTGACGGACGGCTGGACCCGACTTCACCACCTGAGCCGTTACCGGCTGATCCAACTGTTTGAGTCCCTGCATCGCGACAGCGAATCGCTGGCGCAGCATATCGAGGGAGGTGGGATCCCGCCGCATCAACAGCCGTACCACATCGACCGATCGCAACAACACGTCCGTATGCCCAGGGAGAATCTTAACGCGGCCCTCGCGCACCGCCCCCATGAAATCTTCGACATAGTGCGTCAGATCGCCGATCGACTGGAATCCAACGGTATAGGCAGACCCCTTGAGTGTATGAGCTGTCCTGAAAAGTTGATTGATCACTTCCGGATTGTGCTGTTCCTTCTCGAGACGAAGCAGCTGGGCTTCAAGAGACTCTAGATACTCCTGTGCTTCCGGGGCGAAATAGGAAAGTACTTCTGCATCGAGAAGCGGCAACAGATACTCATCCGTCAAGGTACTCGATGCAGAAGACGATTCCATCTCGGGGCCGGCAGATTCCTCGGGACGATCCATAACGGCCGTCGCAACCTGAATAGCCGCAGCGATTGGAGCCGCCTGAGCCGACACCGTCATCTGTTCCCCGTTGGAGATCTGCGTTAGTGCCTGAGTTACTTCTGGCACATCATGCTGTAGCTGAGCGACCTTGCCGTCATCTCGACGCATCAGCAGCCGAATGACCTCGACGGCCCGACCAATGACCCCGAGTAGATCCGAGGAGAGGGCAATCCGTCCCTCACGGACGGCAATCATACAATCTTCGACCGGGTGAGCTACATCGCCGATCACCTTGAAGCCGATCGTGTGCGCAGACCCTTTGAGCGTGTGGGCCGTACGGTAGAGCGTCTGAATGGTCTCCCCATCCTTGGAATCCTGGCGCAGACGATGAAGAAGCGACTCCATGGTTTGCAGATACTCATCCGCTTCTGGAGCGAAATACGACAGCACCTCAGCATCGAGAGTCGGTACGAGATAGTCCGGCGCGAGCACTGACGGTTCAGATGGGACTGCGGCAGGCAGCGACGGGAACAATGAGGCCACTTCGTTTTTCCATCGCGCACTGACCGATGGGTCTTCAGTTCCCCCCTCTGCGACGACTTTCAATTGAGACTCGAACGAGGTCACCATCCCACGTAAGATCTCCAACGCCTTCGGCCAGAGGGAGGTCTCTATAGATGACGCCTCTTCCAGGGTCGATTCAAGCAACGCCCCCATCAGGGCCAACCCCTCGTAGCCGTAGAGCGCTGACGCCCCTCGGATCTTATGCGCCCACACGTACTGCTCTTGCAGTTGTGCCGGAGTTGGCGTCCCCCCATCGGACGGCTCGAACGCCTTCGTGAGCACGTCCATCGCTTCCGACGCTTCGACGACGAAAATCTCAACGAGGCCCTGCCGGTCAAGTTCGGAGCTCATCCCTATCCTTTCTTACCCGGAGCATCCAGAGGATGCTCCGGGAAGCCGACCTAGGCCAATTTGAACTGGGCGACGGATGACGTCAGCCCTTCGGCGAGTTTTGCCATGTCTTCGACGGTCACGCGCGCTGAGTCGGTCGCTTTTTGCGTCGCCGCGGCACCGCCGGCGAAATCCTTAATCGAACGACCCACTTGGTCCGTCGAGGCAGTCTGGTTCACCGCGGCACTGGCGATGGTCTGAGCCAGCTCCGACGAACGCTGGGCGATTCCTGAAATTTCGTTGAACACTTCACCGGTACGCAGCGCGGAGGCCGATCCGGCCTCCACCGCCTGAGTTTCCTGCTCCATGGCGACGACCGCGTCCTGCGTTTCCGTCTGAATCACTTTCACGAGGTCGGCGATTTCCCGTGTGGCTTGCGTCGAGCTTTCGGCCAGTTTTCTGACCTGGTCGGCAACGACGGCAAATCGGGCCCCGGCTTCGCCTGCGCCGGCCGCCTCGATGGCGGCGTTCAGCGCGAGCAGGTTGGTCTGATTGGCAATATCGCGAATAGTCGACACGATCTGCGAAATTTCTAACGACCGATCGCCCAGCGCCTTGACCTGTTTTGACATACGTTGCACGGCTGAACGAATGCTCTGCATGTCCTGCACTGTTTCTTGCACGGCCACGCGACCTCGTTCCGTCGCCTGCAACACTTGTTTAGCAGACTCGGATGAGGCACCGGCGGTTTCCGAGACCTGACGCATGGAAGAGGCCAACTGTTCAACCGCGCTCAACGTCTTCGTGGATTCATCCGCCTGGTGTTTTGCGGTACCGGCCATCTGCCCTGCGCTGTCTCGAAGGGTCCCAGCTGACTTGTTTACGCGTTCGGCTGCCTCTCGAACCTGTTTGAGCAACTGTCCGAACCGGACAATCATAAGGTTGAACCCGTCCGCGAGGTTGCCGAACATGTCGGCCGTCACCTCACCGCGCTTCGTCAGGTCTCCCTTACCGACGTCCGAGACCAAGACCAGAAAGCCCATCAAGCGCTTTTGCATGTCATCGCGCTCGGACTCCGACGTGACAAGGGCCGTGATGCGGTCCAACATGGCATTGAACGATGCAGCCATCTGTCCGAGTTCGTCCTTCGACGTGATCTTCGCACGGGCTTGGTAGTTGCCGCCTGCCGCCAACTGTGCGACGTTTGCAACTTGTCCAATACCCAGCGCCAGTTTGTGCGCCACCCAATAACCGATCGATAATCCCAACAGCACCGCGACCACCCCGCCGATCACCAGCGCAAGAGTCGCATTCGAAGCGAGCGATTTGGCTTCATCGCTGAGATCCTTGGCGACTTCTTGCATCGTCTTAATCTGCTCTGCGTGGCGGCTGCTGACTGCATCAAAGGCCGGCGCAATGCTCACCGTGAGCGCGAGCTGTCCCAGTTCCCGCATCTGTATCGCCTGTCCAGCCGACAATGCCTTCGACTCAAAACTTTCTGCGATGGCGGCGACTCCGGCCTCTGCCTGTTGAAAAAATGTCGCGATGGCGGCCTTTAACACGGCAAGATCCTTGGCTTCATCGCGCCCGGAACTCGAGACGCGCAAGGTCGTCGCCTCGTATTTGGCGATCAGCTTATCGACCTCCTGCCGGTAGGGCCCGATCTTGGCCACGTCAACTTTAAAATCCGCGGCACGAGGCGCCCTGGAAAGGTCCTGAAGCGTCTCATGGTATTTGTTGATGTTGAACAACATCGTGTTGAAGTCGATCAGCGGCACGGTGTAGTCGACATAAATTGCGTCAGTCTGTTGGCTGATGCGCTTATTGGTCCAGACACCGAGCGAGCTCATGATCACGATGATCACGCTGACGACGCCGAACGCCGTCAAGAGCTTCGTCTGTGTTTTTAAGTCTTCAAACCGTCGCAATGCATTGAGCCTCACCATGGGAATCTCCTCCTTCTAGCTAGCGATCGATGCCATCATGTCGTGAACCGAGGTGAATAAGACGTTTTATCCTGCACCCTCGAAATGCGAGAGCACGGCTGAAGTTTCCAGAACCCCTCGTAACCGGTCCTCGAGTTTGACCACCGTCGACACAAAGGGAAATGCCCCCTCCCCCGTGCCGGTCGGAGCCGGTAGGAATTGGTCCTTGGAAAGAGTACGAATTTCCGGCACCGTATCCACCAAGAGGCCAACCTGCCAATTCCCGTGCTTCACCACCACGGCGTACCGCAACGTCGCGTCTGCGTTAAGGGCAAACATCGGTCGCAGATCGAGCAACGGAATCACAGTCCCGCGCAGGTTCGTGACCCCCACGAGGCCGGACGGCATTCCGGGAACCGGAGTGATGGATTCCACGACAAAGACTTCGCGCACGTTTTGCAGGTCGATCGTGAAGAGTTCTCCCCCCATGGAGATAATGGCGGCACGAATAGTCGTCGACCCAGACGAATGAGCCGGGCCGTCTCCTGAGGTCGAGGCCCCATACGCAGGCCTGTTGGAATCCACGCTCATGACATGCTGCATCGATGCCATTGGCTTAGCCCACAACTCGCTTGATGACTGCCAGCAACTCTTCGTTCTTGAACGGCTTCACAATGTGGCCGTTGGCTCCTTGCTGCTGCCCCCAAAACTTGTCACTCTCGTTGCCTTTCGAGGTGCAGAGAATGATGGGAATATTTTTGCAACGCTCATCGTTCTTCAAGTCACGACAGGCCTGGAACCCGTTGCGCCCTGGCATCACCACGTCCATCACGATGAGATCAGGTTTCTCGCTGGCCACTTTCTCTTCGAGTTTCTCACTATTGGGGAAGGACACCACCGTATGATTGGCCGCCTTGAGGCACCCTTCGATCAATTGCAGTTCGGCGTACGAATCATCGACCACGACAATCTTGCTCATCTTGCGCGCTCCTTTGGTAATGTACGGTGAATGTGGGCTATCTATAATTTGTATGGCTCAGCCTTGTTGCACTATTTCAGCGGCAGCACGATGCTGATCGCTCCGGCCAAGTCCCCTTCTTTCCATCCCTCTTTTTTCATGCCGGTCACATCGCGCTCGCCCTTCGGTGCACCATGACAACTGAGGCAAGTCGGGCCGGCGTATTCCGGGTCCATCATACGAAGGACAGGTCGTCCATCCACCATCGTATTCCGCACATAGGACTGTCCCTTGGGATGACGCGAGTCGCCGAACATCCGCAACACCTCCGTCTCAAAATCATCCGGCTTATTATTGGCATTCCGATAGTCGATCCCCGTGAGCTTCACGCGGACACCGGACTTCTTATAGAATTGCTCTCCGACTCTCCGGGTAAACACGGCAGGAATAAATCCCTTGAAAGAGATACCTGGCTTGTTGATGACCGGTTGGGCTTCGTCCACCACTTCCTTTTCCGCTTGAACTAAAGCGAGATAGAGATTCGCCTGCGGCACGACGTTGGGAATTCGCAGATCAAGCTTCGTGGCTTTCTTAAAACGTTCCACGACCTGGCCGGCCATGTAATCGCCGGTAAACCCCTTGTCGGCCTTCGCCGGGTCATTGATGTTCTTCATCTGCTCAGACAAGACGCCACGGCCGATCTTGACCAACTCGATCAAGTGCTCTGCCACTTCCGCCTCATTCCCAGCCATGACCGGACTCGCGTAGAGCGCCAGGGCTGTCGCAGCCACTCCGCTTACCATTCTCCAACTGAGACGTGTCTGTTTCATGCCCTTCCTCCTCATTGATGCCTCGGTATAAGACTCCATCCTGCCCCTCTCCATCCTGTGCCCTGTGTGCATTGCAGCCATAATTCTTAAGAACTAATCCCCCTGAAGAATCGACAGCCAACTCTTCGCCACGCGGCAATCTTGCAAAGGTTGTGCTTGACCGATCACTCTCGCTCCCAACCTGCCAGATGCCATTGAATTATCCCGCTGTTTCAAGTGGTTAGAAATCACTCGCGCGCTCACCGCCCTTATCACTCCAGCACAGAACTGTTCACCTTGTGACAAAATGATGTCGTCCTGGCAAAAAATGACCATCACCCATCACAAGCATAGACTTCGGCATCACCATACCTTCGACCACGACTTGAATTCCCCGCCACCCGATGTTCTGCTTGCCTCTGGTCATGCCTCTCCCCTATCGAAAAAAGTGTAGCAGACAATTTTCATTTGGCATTTCTTTTTCGGTAAACACGACGGTGGCAACACCGTACCGTGAGCGCAGGTCTCAGCCCTTTGCGCCGCATCACTCCTTACGATCACCCTTGGGATGGTTCTTCCAAGCTTTTCCGCTCAGGAGGAAATTGACTAAGGCGTGCTCCTGTTCACGTAGGCAACCAGGTACCAACGCCGCAGAGTACTTCAGAAAACTTGAACATCCGGTTGCCTATGAACAGAGGACAATTCCCACCATCCTGAATACTCTTGGTAACCGTGAAGCAGAAACTCGAGAGAGATCAACCGAGCATGCTGGACCAGGAAGATGACGCCGCTGTACCTGGGGTGATGAGGCGGACCGAGGCGATCGAGAAGAAAGTCGACGCTCCAGGACCCTGAAGACGTTTGGGTAAAACACCTCTGGAGTCCTGGATGGAGCCCACACGCACAGTTTCAATGGTCCCAACAGAAACTAAACCAACTCCGTACCTTCGACACGAATGCCAACAAGGTTATGCCCCACCTGTGCGACTCGTGCTGAAGTGACCGGCCGATGTGGTAGAGAGCGCCTATACCAGAGCCAGAACCAGCCTTCAGGCCGATGCCAGGAAAAGTGAAATGGACTTTCTGAAACTATGTGCTGAGTCCAGCCTCCCTTTTGGGAACAGGCTGAAGGTATAGACCGGTGAGATTACGAGTAACGGGAATCGATCCATCCGAGAAACAGTTGCGGACAGGACCATTATCACGACAAAGGTATTCGACCAAGATACCTTGGTCCTGGAACCGCACTACAGGAACGAATGGAACGTCAGTATAGTGAAACCAGCTGCGAACGCCAGCTGGAAGGGCTCAGCGCCGATCTGAGCCATGATTTCTCCGCTCAGCTGGACCTCCGAATCCGCGGGGAAATCTTCGAGGATGCCGCTGGGGCACATACCTGTGTCGACAATCGGATTGTGGGCGCGGCCAATGTCGGCAGCATTACTCAAACGCTCGAAGAATCCACCTTCACGCTTCAACAGAAGTTCTTCCAACACTGATCACGCAGGCCGAGTTTCGGCACGACAAATCTGACAATAACGTATTCCTC
Source organism: uncultured Nitrospiraceae bacterium (assembly GCA_963726635.1). Lineage (GTDB taxonomy): Bacteria > Nitrospirota > Nitrospiria > Nitrospirales > Nitrospiraceae > Palsa-1315. The sequence continues at coordinate 97,495 of CAVSCZ010000003.1, read as the reverse complement.
TATGTGTCTCACCCGGCGAACCATCAAGCGACCTTGTCGTGCCAGGTCGTCTGCATCTTCTGGGAAGCCGGAACTCCAAGGGCACAGTTCATGTGCCCTTGGGATCTCGTTGCCACAAAAACTCCGGCTCTCTCTGCTGCTTGGCCATCCAGCGGGCCAAGACAAACAATGCGTCGCTGAGGCGATTGAGAAAACGCACGAGAGCGGGGTCCAGCCGCTCCTCCCTCCCCAATCGCACGCAGAAACGTTCCGCCCGTCGACAGATCGTTCTGGCCTGGTGCAACAAGCTGGAAATCTTCCCGCCCCCTGGGAGAATAAATTCCTTCAGAGGCGGCAAGTCTTTCTGACACCTATCCATGAGTCTTTCCAGCCTGGTCACGTCCCGTGCTGTGACAGTTGGCATATTCTTGAACGTCTGCCCAGGCGCCGTGGCCAGCAGCCCACCAACATCGAACAACTTGTTCTGCACCCAGCGCAGTTCCTCTTCTAACCGATCAGCAGAGGGATGAATCCCGACCGACTCGGCATTAAACGCCCGGACGACCCCGATCGTCGAGTTCAGTTCGTCCACGTCCCCATAGGCCTCCACCCGCACGCTGTCCTTCCAGACCTGCTGGCCACCAGCCAAACGGGTTTTCCCCTTGTCACCTGTCTTGGTATAGACTTTTGTGATACGCATTCGTGCCTTCCCCTCTGTCGGTCAAATTGAAACAGCCCGCTCTCATAATCCTTCGAAACGATAACTGAGTCCGCCATAGATCGCGAACGTTGGCGCAGTTACGACAAATTGCTCCGGGGACCCTCCTCCCGTGAGCGTGTTGGATGCAATGGTACCGGAGGTGGAGTATTTCTGGTTGAGTATATTGTTGAGCATCAGAAATGCGGTTAGCCGTCCCCCTGGAACCGGCCGTTCATAGGCTAACCGGCCATTGAGCAGAAAGTAACTGGGCAGCTTCGGTTGGGTGTTGGTTTCATCATTCAGATAATACTGCGACCCGACATACAATCCGATCAGAGACAGGGTCATTCCTTCCCCGGGATGAACGTTGGCGGTCACGCTCAATCGGTTTTTGGGAACGAGTGGAATGGCATTGCCAGGCATGATCGTCTTCGTCGCCGAAATGTTAAACGCGGACTGGAAGGTGGCCTCCGTGAAGGTGTAGTTGATCATCCCATCGAAGTACTCGTTGTATCGGCCCTTAAAACTCGCCTCAACCCCTTGGCGTCTCGTGCGATCGATATTGCGATTCAAGCCATCATACCCTCCACTGAACAGGTCGCAGTTGGTGCAGGTAAAATAGATCTCGTTTTGAGCATTGGACAAAAAGAGTGAAAGGCCGGCCTCTCCCCAATTCCACAGCCTCGTCTTACCGCCAATTTCAAAATTATCCGATGTAATCGGCTTCAAGAACTGGTTCGACTGACCGATGACCGGGAAGAGTTCAAGAAATGTGGGAGCCCGAAACCCCTGACTATAATTGAAGTACACGCTGGCATCAGAATGGATCAAATACGTCAGGCCAGCTCGCGGATTCGTTCGATAGAAAGACTTTTTCCCGACGCCGGGTGGAGTAAAGGTGTCCTCAAAGTCAGATTCGATAATGTCTTGGTCGTAGCGAACGCCAGCTGTTAAAAGCAATTGTGGAAGAAGACTCAGCGTATCCTGGGCGTACAACCCGAGGATGTTCTCATTCGTGTCGGTCCTGTTGTCGAACGGCCCGAAGCCCGAGGTAGAAGATAAACGACTCCCGAAATCATTTCGTTGGACGTCAGCCCCAAACACCAAATTATTGTGGTGCCCGAAAAGCGGCGTGTTCTGCGCGAGCTGGACCGTTCCACCCCACGATTGAGTGGTTGAATTGGTTTGGGCTGTTGAAAGAATAGACCCCGGGAAGAAAGGTTGCCCGACTCCGAACTGTGTTTGATCCAGTTGTCGATAGAAACCATTGACGTTCAACGAGAACCCCAGCGGAAGTCCTTGTCGTCCCGTCAGTCTCACCACGTTGCTATCATTGTCGGTGAAATCACCCGGGGTAAAATTGGCTCTCGGGTTTACTGCCGCCACACTCATCGGCAACGCGCCTGCCTGAAAAAGCTTGTCCTTCACATAGGTATAGGAGAGTGTGATATCGCTCTCCTCGGACGGACGATAGCCGACTCTCCCATAGACACGTGAGATGTTGGCGCCAGAGTCGTCGCGGTATCCGTCTTCCTTCTCCTTGCCAAGATTGACATAATAGTCGAACTTGCCGATCGGTCCGCTCGCGTTGATGGTATAGCGCTCCCGCCCCCAACTCCCAAACAAGACCTCGCCTGTCACCTGGCGCTTGTCCCCGCCACGCTTAGTAATGATGTTGACGACACCTCCCATTGCATTTTTCCCATAGATTGTGGCGGGACCGGGAATAATTTCAATCCGTTCGATCGTGTCAAATGGTATCAGGTCGAAGTTGATGGTATTGAAATCTGGCTCATTGATCCGTTGACCATCCACAAAGACGCTCGTGGAAGGAACCGGCTGGCCGTTGAACCCGCGCAGATCGATGGTTTGCTGGAACGAGTTGCCGACGAGATCGTACATGACGATATTGCTGGCCCACTGCATCGCCTCCTGGACGGTCTTGGCGCCGGACTTGCGGATATCCTCGGCGGTGATGACCGTCACTTTTGCGGGAAGCGTTCTGGCATCGACAGGGGCGTCAGGAAGTCGTGTGCTGGAGACGACGACTTCTCGTGTCTCAATCACATCCTCTGACTGGGCATGGGTGGTGGAAGCAACGAGGCAAGATAACAGGACAACACAAACAGACAAACCCGCAACATGTATGCGCACAGAGACCTCCCTTAGACTCGAAGGGTCCAGTCGAAATGTCCGTCGGATGGGTCTCCTGACTTGCGGCTCGTCGCTTCCCTGCGCCTTCCCAGCTGAAGACGTTAACCGTGAATCGTTATGCGCCAAACGTGAAGATTTCTTCCTGCGTTTAGCGGTTCACGAGTATCGTTTAACGTCCCCCGACAGTGGCATCTGTGCAGAGTCACTCCCCGCTGACAGTGGCGGTACCGTGATGGATTTGCACCATCTTCCCCGTCTCCGACGGTGTATTGACTCGAACGACCTTTCTCCCTGGTTAAACAGTACCCCCTGGACCCAACGGGCGGGCCGGGTACGAAACCTCACCCCTATTAATGAAACTCACAACATCCCGGATACGGCGACAGTCGGATGACGATCCTGACTGGGCAAGGAGACTCGCGGCAACCCCGTATCCGGATGCGCGTCGACCAGCACCTGACACCCATAGACCTCGGTCAAGACCCGCGGATGAATCACGTCCTGTGGAGGACCAATGCAAACAACGGCTCCCTGTTTCATGACCAGAATACGATCACAGTATTGACTGGCCAGATTGATGTCGTGTGAGACGAGCAGCACCGTCATCTGCAATTGCTCATGAACACGCTGGAGAATCCGGCACACTTCGAGCTGATGATTGAGGTCGAGATGCGCGGTCGGCTCATCGAGCATAAGCACGCGAGGCACCTGGGCCAAGGCGCGCGCGAGCAGCACTCGTTGTCGCTCTCCCGCCGAAAGCGTATCGACCATTCTGGTGGCCAGGTGCGTCACATCCGTCTGGGCCATGGCCTCTTCTGCAACGGCAAGATCTTCTCGCCGCTCCCACCCCACGAGATTCCATAGCCCACCGCGGCGATAGGGAAACCGCCCCATCAACACCATGTCCAACACGGAAAACGGGAAGTCGGACGAGAGATCCTGTGGCATATACGCCACCTGCCTGGAGATTGATTCACGCGACAATGCGCCAAGTTCAGCGCCAAACAGCTGTATGGTTCCCTCTTGAGGTCGAACTAGTTTCGCCAACAGCTTCAGCAACGAACTTTTTCCGGACCCGTTGGGCCCAATCACACCGACGATCTCGCCCTGGTGGACAGTAAACTCCATTCCATTGATGACCCAGGCTGACCGATCACCAGAGGAATGGCTTCGCACAGAGCCATACCGGAACGACAGCTGCCGCACCTCGAGGGCCGGGAGAGGTGTATCAACAGTACTGTCCGATGCGTGGGGGCTCATGCGATAAACCGATACTTCCGAGTCATCAAAAGATAGATGAAAAACGGGCCGCCGATCAACGCGGTAATCACACCGACCGGAATTTCTGCCGGTGCCACGACCGTACGCGCGACGGTATCAGCCACCATCAGCAGGATACCTCCTCCCAACGCGGAAACGGGTAACAGCAACCGGTGATCCGACCCGCACAGTATCCGTACGAGATGAGGAATCACCATGCCGACGAATCCGATCATACCGCTGACCGACACGACGGCCCCCGTCAGCACAGCCGAAACAAGGAACACGGTCCGTTGCACTCGATCCGAGTCAACCCCTAAGGAGCGAGCCGCGTCTTCGCCCACGGCAAGGAGATTCAAGGCCTGGCTCTCACGAAGGAGTAGGACAATGGCGACCAGCAAGCAGGATCCAATCCCGATCAGCGCTGGAATACTCGGGGCGCTCAGCGTCCCCATCAGCCACAAGACAACCCGATAGAGCGAGGCCGGGTTCAAGATCGATGTCGCAAACATCATGAGTGCCGAACAGACGGCGTTCACAATCACCCCCGCCAGCAAGAGCTGGTGCATCGGTAACCTCCCTTGCGAGGCCGCGATCCCATACACAAGGACGATCGAGACACCACCTCCGATGAAGGCACACAAGGGCAACCCGAGCCCACCCACGATCGAGGCAAGCCCGAGTGCCAGCCCTATCGTCGCACCCAACGCGGCCCCGCTTGAGATCCCGAGCACGTAGGGATCGGCCAGCGGATTTCTGACGAGGGCTTGCAGCGCGGCTCCTGTGATTGCCAACGACGCTCCCACGAACAGACCCATCAGGATCCGCGGGAATCGAATGTCCCAGATGATGACGCGAGCCACATCCTCGCTCCCAGCCGTCGAGAATGTCAGGGCTGACCAGAGCTCAGCCATGGTCAGGGCGTGCGCTCCGAACTGGAGACAAAAGACGATGGCGCCGCATGTCAGAAGCATCATGAGTCCCATCACCGCATACCACCGACGAGCCCGCAGGGCCTGCCACGATGCCTGCCCTTCGTACCTCCGCAACGGAACGGGCGAAGCCGTTACCGGTGGATCGGACACGGTGGTTTGAGATGGGGGCAGATGGACGATCATGGCTTCTCTTCTGGGGACTCTCCCGTAAACGCATCGGGATGAATAGCCTTCGCAAGGAGTTCGAGACCTTCTACGATTCGCGGCCCCGGTCGGTCGACCAACACACTGGGCACCAGGACAAGTCGATTGTGTTTGACGGCTGACAGACTCGACCATTGCCGCCACTGCTGTTGATCCTCCTCGGGAATACCTTCCGCCGTGCCGACTGGAAAGACAATGACTTCCGGATCGCGTGCAAGCACTTCCTCCAACGCAAATCTCGGGTAGGCCGTCGACGTGTCTGCCGCGATATTGGCACCGCCCGCCGCTTCGATCAGTTGGTAAATAAAACTCCCGGGCCCTACCGTTTGCAGCGGGTCCGTATTCAACACATAGAGCACACGCGGATGGGTCAGTGATAATGTGCGCTCCTTGACGACCGCGATACGCTGCCGAATTGTTGCCGCCAACTCGTCCCCGGCTTTGCTCCGATCAAACATCCGTGCTACCGTTTGAATCTGTGCGAGCACATCCTCCAGCTGCGCGGCCTGCAATACGAAGATGGGGACTCTGACACGATCGAGATTTTGAAGAAGATCTGGCTGGATAAAGTCCTGCGGGGCCAAGACCAAGTCGGGCTTGAGTGCAACAATTTGCTCGACGCTCGGCTTCGTCCCTCCCAAGTGTGTCTTGCTCTGTGCTTCGGGAGGGTAGTCACAGAAAGGCGTCACCGCAACGACCTTCTCCTCAAGACCGAGCGCAAAGAGTATCTCCGTGACGTTCGGCGCCATCGACACCACGCGGCTGGGTGCCTTCGCAAGAAAGAGTTTTCTTCCCACCGCGTCCACAAAGGTCCGTGGCGTAATGTTCGCCATAAACGGCATGCCGGTCAAAATGCCCTGTTGTCGTCGCTTCATATTCGACATCTCATCGTCCGGAGCGGCCGGCACCGTCCATATCGTAAGCAGCACGCCAGCTCCGAGCAAGGATCCAACCCATCGACTTGTACGGAATATCTTGGAGCCCAAATAAAAAAATCCCCAAGGCCTCGACAGACCCTGAGGATTGCACCCGCAACTCATCCTCGCCAATTCCCCAGCCCACGAGGGAACGTTGGTCAACCTTCCTGGGAGGTCTTCTGGCTCATGGTTCACCCTACTTCCCGCGCCTTCCCATCCGCCGATGCGGACAGTGGCATTCACGGGTTTCGTCCCCATTTACAGCGGCGGGACCGCGAGGGACTTGCACCCTCTTCCCTTACCCAGGAGTCACAATGTGGAGGGCACTCTAGGAGACCGGGAAGAAGGTTGTCAAGTTCATTAATGTCCGTCGGGCCCTCCCCTGCTCATGTTCTGACAGCTAGACGTTCGTACCCATCGGCAAACAGAGCGTAAGACTAAGGCTTTTCAGCTCACCTCCCGGCATAGGCTTTGCTCACCTATGTGGTGATTGGCTCTCGGAATAGGACACGAGCTCACATGAATGGCCGACCCGACATGCAACCTCTACTTACGTACCTATGAAACACTTGATCATTAGCATCGTCATCCTCTGGGCATTTTTCCAGATATCGAGCCTCATCTGGTCCTCAAAGGGACAACCTCCCAGCGCCACCTTCACCCGACTCCTAGAGCCACCGCAACCTCGTCTCGTTGCCCCCTATGAGAATGGATATTTCTATCTCCTCGGCTTTGCTGCAGCGGCTTCTCTCGATCCAGCCAAGGTGGGTCATGAGATGTGGATAGAAGAATCCAACGGCGCTCCAGGCGCTAGCGAATTCAACTACGACAAGCCGGGTTGGTCAGATCTACAGATTCAGCTCCCTGTGGAACAGGTCCTTCCTTCCTGGAACTCCGAGAATCCCGTGCGTGAGTTCCGAAATATGAGCGCCCGGCTTCAGACTTTGACCGGTCGCGACCACACCTTATTGACGCGGTACGAGCGCTGGCTCGCGATGCCCTTCGAGGACATGGGATTCGGACACCAAGGCACGCCCCGCTTTGTGGAAGTTTTCTTTGCACACCGCCTCTTTATCGCTGACGGATTTTCTCGCCAGACGGCCCTGGGCATGCAGCGACTGAAGAAGGATATTCACATATGGCGGAGCGTACTTCGAGACGCGACGACCATTGCCACCAAAGTTATGGCGCAAGTCGTCATCACCGACGATCTCCACCTGCTCTCGACTCTGTTGTCTCAGCCCGCCGTCGACAAGACCGTGCTGGAGATGACCCCCAACATTGCCCCGCCACTCACCACAGCAGAATCCTCGCTCCGCTGGCCGGTTCAACATCAATTCACACTCGGCGTTCATGGCAATCACACAGGTGAGCTCATGAGGGATAGGCAGACCGAATCCCTCAATGCACAAGAACAGTGGTTAGCAAACATTGCCCGTCTTCCCGATCATGCCTTTCGCCAGATCACACATCCTCACGGACGTTCGCTCCTTGGAATCCCCCTGCAGACGCGAGAGACATGGGAAATATATGCGACCTACTACGACGCGATGATCCATGCAATCGAAGCAGGACAGAGCCCCTTGCCATCACTTCACGAACTTGCAGGTACCGCACGCCAAGGCATCGTGGAGAGCCTCGTCAGCACAACCCCCTTCGAACCGGACTGGAATCCCTTCAACTATCAACTGAGGGAGACCGATGCCAGGCTTCGACTCGCCTCGCTACAGGCCGTCTTGCGGCGCCCGAGCGCACAGGCTACCGTGCCGAATCGACTCGCTGAAGTCGGCTCGTCCTATTACGATCCCTTTAGTGGATTACCGATGTTGTGGAGCCCGACGCAACGGAAGATCTATAGCGTAGGGAAAGACCGGTTCGACGATGGGGGCGACGCGGGTTTCGATATCAGCGCACCTGCTATTGTCGCCCTCACACCCGCGCCCAAGGAATCGCAGGCATCTGCTCCAACCCGCGGAACTAACCGCCGCTAACCCATCACCGAAGCAGGACACCGCTCCGCAGGATGCTTAAGAAGACCAGACTTCCGTGAGCGAAGATTCGACTTACTTCATCTCAGTCTTAACCTGAGCCTCAACCTTCCAATAACGCTGGCGGGCTTTTTCAGCATCCTGCTAGCCCGATAGCGCAGCTTGAGCACCAGTATAGCCCCCGTCAACAGCAACGTGACGGCATTGGTCAGAATGATCGGCCAGGCATGCAGAAGCAGTCCATACAGAAACCAGAGGCAGACACCGGACGAGAAGATCGCCAGCATGCCCAGCGATACATCGCCCGCGGATTTCGTGGACCACGTCTTCTGCAGCTGGGGCCAAAAAGCACAGGTGGTCAACGTTCCTGCCGCAAACCCTAGTAGATCGATCCCCGTCATCGTAAGTCATCCTTCCGCAGACCTGAGGTCCCATGCGACGCTGGCCTACCCACCATCAAACCTGCTTGTCAAGACCAATAGTCCTGTGGTAGATTTTCATCTTCGTAATCTTGAATCGATTCGACGACTATATGAAGGAGTGTACCCGTGGCATTTACATGCGATCTCTGTAGCAAACGTCGCCAATCCGGCAATAACATCAGTCATGCCAATAACAAGACCAAGCGGATCTTCAAGCCCAACCTTCAACCAGTCCGGGCACTGATCAACGGTCAGCCAAAACGCATTCGGGTCTGCACACGCTGTCTCCGTAGCGGCAAAGTCCAAAAAGCGGTTTAGCAGGCCGAACGCGCCTGCTCTTCTACGGGGCCGACCATAAGACACGGCCACTCTGATCGGACAGCTTCACGGCAAACCGATCATCCGGGGACAGGGCCAGCCTCCGATTCCCGTCGCGGCTCGTTAGCACTAGACCCACCTCGCCATTTTTATCGAGACCCAATCCGGCTCGTGCCTTTCCATTCGTGTCCAGCAGGAGAAACTCTTCCGCATTCACCCCATTGGTCTTCTGCGCCTTGACGGATGAAGGAGCCAGCCACCACCCGCTCATTGCCCCGCCAATAATGCTTCCGACGAACGTCACGACGACCAAGAACCAAAAATGCCCTCGGCTCACAGTGCCTCCTTTCTATAACGTACAAGACCTATCGCCCGCGCTGCTGCCTCACTTCGATTTCCCGTAGGGATTGTGTCTAGGGCCCACATATGTCTTTGTCCTGGGGGGACTCATCCTGGCACTTCGTCAAGCAGATCATGATCGTCTGCTTCATCAACCCGCCTTCATGAGATACAAAAAAAGGACTTGGAAGCGCATGCCTCTCAAGTCCTCCATCTCTTACATGTGACGTTTCACGCCTCACGTGTCACGTCTTTTTTGGAGCGGGCGAGGGGATTTGAACCCCTGACAACTTGCTTGGGAAGCAAGGACTCTACCACTGAGCTACGCCCGCTCGCTGGTTCGAATCCTACGCTGGGCCTCTATGCCAAGTCAAGAAACTCCTGGCAACTACCCTTGTAGTTCAACCAGCGCGAACTTTCGTCGGCCAACCTTTAGTCGATAGACTCTTCCGGCCACAATCGATACCACAGCATTCGCGTCGCTCTGCTTATGCTCATCAACCTCTAAGCCACCCTGAATGATCAGCCGCCGGGCCTCGCTCTTACTCGGCACAAGCCCCGTCCTGGCCACCAGATCGACAAGGCTGATCGTCTGCCCCTCGCGCAGATCGGCCAGGCTCAAGGTCAAGCGCACATCCGGCTCGCTCGGAAATTCACGCTCCTGAAATTTCTGCTGAAATGTCGCCCTCGCCTGCTGGCCTGCTTCAGCACCATGATATCGAGCAACGATCAGGGCTGCGAGCGCTTGCTTCGCCTCCATCGGATGGGCGGTCTTGACTCCAGCCAAATCCTCCGTCGTGAGCAGCTCATAGTACCGAAGCATCAGCACATCACTGATCGACATGAGCTTCCCGAACATATCGTTTGGTGTGTCTTCCAATGCAATGTAGTTCCCGAGACTTTTGCTCATCTTCCGCGCACCGTCCGTCCCCTCGAGTAACGGCATCGTGATCACGACCTGCGGCTCCTGACCATAGTTCCGTTGCAGGTCACGGCCCACCAACAGATTGAACTTCTGATCGGTGCCGCCCAGTTCTATATCGGACTTGAGCGCCACGGAATCGTAGCCCTGCACGAGGGGATACATGAACTCATGGATACTGATCGGTTTCTGTTCGTGATACCGCTTATGAAAATCGTCCCGCTCGAGCATCCTCGCGACATTGTAATGCGCGCTCAGATGGATCAATCCTTCCGCGGTCATCGTACTCATCCACCGGCTATTGAACTCCACCAGAGTCTTCGCTGGATCGAGAATTTTGAAGATCTGCCGCTCGTAGGTTTTGGCGTTTTCCAGCACCTTCTCCTTCGAAAGCGCGACGCGCGTCTCCGATTGGCCGGTCGGATCGCCGATCATGCCGGTGAAATCGCCGATCAAGAAGATCACTTGATGTCCGAGTTCTTGAAAGTGCTTGAGCTTGTGGATCAAGACCGTATGGCCCAGGTGGAGATCCGGCGCGGTCGGATCGAAGCCTGCCTTCACGCGCAGCGGCCGGTTCTCTTTCAAGGAACGTGTCAGTTTCGATTCAAGTTCGGCTCGTTGAATGACCTCCACGACTCCGCGGAGGATCAACTCGAGTTGACGGGAGAGTTCACTCATGTCGCCTTCTTCCCTCTGACTATAGATATGGCAGCCGGCGTCACCGTGACCAATGGACGAATCCGCTCAAACTTCTTTTTCCCAATTCCTTTGACCTCGCGCAATTCATCGAGAGAGTGAAAGGCTCCCACCGATTGCCGATACTCCATGATCCGTTCGGCCAACTTGGGACCGATCCCTGGGAGAGCGTCAAAATCCTGTTCCGTCGCCCGGTTCAGATCGAGGAGTCCCTGGTGAGACCGTTTCGGCGCGGGAGCAGTGGCTGGCTGATCCGCCAACGAGACGATAGGAGATCCACTCATCGCCGTCGCGCGACCACTGGCGAAAGCCATCTCAGACTGCGCCCCCTCGGACGAATTGACGGCGAGATCGCGCGCGCGATCGAATGAGGTCGGCAGGCTCCACCCGATCCAGAAGACGACTCCCATGGTCGCTGCCAACATCCCGAGCTTGAGGAGAAGTGATTGCCACATTATTGCGTCCGTTTCCGCGCCTGGTGAATCGCCTTGCCTTCGACATCTTCAGCCGCTTCCATCAGGCCTTCTGCCAGCGTCGGATGGGCATGGATCATCTCCGCCATTTGCGTCACCGTCGCGCCGACTTGCATCGCAAGGGCCGCTTCGTGCACCAGATCGGCTGCGTGAGCTCCGACGATATGCACGCCCAGAATCCTGCCGCTCGGTGACTCGGCAATGACCTTGAACAACCCAGTTGTATCCCCCGTCGCTTGCGCCTTCCCCAAGCCGGCATATCGAAAACGTCCTACCGTGATGGCCTGGTCGGGATTCTGCCCCGCAGCCTGGACTCGTTCACGGGCCTGCTGTTCCGTCACACCCACGCGTCCGATCTCCGGCAGGGTAAAAATTCCGGCAGGGATGACGTCGTAGCGGACCGTCGCCTCATGCCCCATGATATTCTCGACCGCAACTTTTCCCTGAGCAGAGGCCACGTGCGCCAACATGACCTTGCCGACCACGTCACCGATCGCAAAGATCCCTGGCACAGTGGTTTCCATTCGCTCGTTGACAAGGATCTCCCCTCGCCGTCCCGTCTGTACTCCCACCTGCTCCAGTCCAATGCCTCTGCTATTCAATCCTCGACCCACGGACACCAATAGTTTCTCAGCCATTACCTGCGTGCCGTCTTTGAGATGCGCTGTGATCGTCGTCAGTGACCGCTCCAGTCTCTCGACGGTGGTCCCGGTCAGGACCGTGACGCCACGTTTCTTCAGCTCCCGTTCCATCGTCGATGAGATGTCCTCATCCTCCAGGGGAAGAACGCGCGCCATCAATTCAACAATCGTAACATCCGTTCCTAGACCACTATAGAGCGCCGCAAACTCGCAGCCTTCGACCCCCGCCCCGACGATCAGCAGACTGGCAGGAATGCGATCGAGGTCCAGGAGGTGCTGACTGGTGAGCAGCTGCTGCCCGTCAATCGGAAACTGCGGCAGGTTCGGCCAGGACGATCCCGTGGCAATCACAATTGCGTCAGCCTGAATGTCCTGCATCGCGCCATCGGCTGCAGTCACCGTGATCGTCTGCCGATCCCGTAGTGATCCGGTTCCCTGCACCTGCTCGATGTGCCACGCCTTGAAGAGCGTGGCAACGCCCTTCACGAGAGTCGCCACCACCTTATTCTTTCGGGCGACCATCCGAGCGAGGTCGTACGTGACTGGTCCTTGTACGACCAGCCCCATGTCCTCGGCTTTTTTGACCTTGTCACCGAGTTCGACGACCGACAGGAGGGCCTTACTGGGAATACAACCCCAATTCAAGCAGACGCCGCCGAGCGCGTGGGACTCAATGACGGTGACGCGGGCGCCGAGCTGGGCCGCCCGAATCGCGGCGACATACCCACCAGGTCCAGCGCCGAGAATGGCGATGTGCTTAGACATGGGAACGAATCAATGCTTTTGCGTGGAGAGAAAGGCCTCGTACTGCGCCGCCGTCATCAGCTTCTCGACTTCGCCGGTATTGGAGAGATCGACAACCACCATCCAGCCCTTACCATAGGGATCGGAGTTCACGACTTCCGGGTGGTCCTTCAAATCGGCATTGACCTTGGCAATGGTGCCGCTCACGGGCGTGTAGATCGTGGAGGTCGTCTTGGTCGATTCTACCTCACCGATCTGCTGGCCGGCCTTGACGATGGCACCGGGCTTCGGCATATCGATGAAGACGATATCGCCCAACGCATCCTGGGCAAAATGACTGATGCCAATCGTGGCCTGCGTGCCGCTCATGCGCACCCATTCATGCTCTTGGTGGTAACGGAGGTCTTTCGGAATCATGCGCGCTCCTTGTGAAGAGAGGCCAAGGTTCAGGTGACGCGGAAGTCAGGCATCTTCGCGTAGCGCCTCAACCTCACCTTGATCTCGACCTGCAAAATTTTATCGCGGAATCGTAGTGGTCCGGCGCCTCCTTTGTCAAGGAATCGCTGGCCCGTTCATCAGCAGCAGGTGTGTCCCTGCTTGCCCAACTTTCGTCGCGACTATCGCGCTCACGGCAGTGACCAGAGACGCTGGATCCAAGGCCCCCAGGGCTGTGCCCAGCCAGAGTTGTCGTTCATCCCCAGCCGTCGGCGCCAATCGTTGGCGCACCGTATCTATCGCCGCCTCTTGATTATCCGATCGGTCGGACATGCCCGGCTCCGGTTGGACGACCAGGTGGAACCCACGTTGCTTCGTCTCGAGCACGTCTTCTCCATACTCCATCAAGGCCTCCGCAGGTGAGAAGACCGCACGCTCGTGCACGGCCACGGCGACCAGGAGCCCCGGTCGCGTCTGTCGCAACTGCTGGGTTAATCGTGCCACAAACCCAAGATAGGTCCTCGTCTTCCAACCAGCCCAGCGCCAGGGGTCTGGTGAGACAGCCTGACCTTGGCTATCGAATGAAGGCCCAAAGAGCCCTTCGTATATCCGTCGCGACATCGGGCTCCATTCCCCAGCAAATCCCCTGCCCCTCCTGGCCCCAACCAGCAGTCCATCGATGTCCGTCCGCAACATATCCTGTGCAACCTCGCTGACGAGACGCTGATAATCAGGATGGAGCACGTCGACATGACCGACCGGCTGGGACACCTGGGCTGTCCGGTCGGCCATGACGATGCCCCACTCAGGATTCAGCGTCGTCCATCCAGGCTCATGCAGATTGAGCGACGCCAATACCGCCATCCCTTTGGCATGGGCTGCTGGCACGATCACCTTAAAAAGATCCTCGACAACTGGAACTTTTGACGTTTGGAAATACACCCCCATGGGGCCTGACTGCACCGTCTCACGAGGAGGAGATCCCGCCTCGACAATCAACGATGTCACGCCTGCGTCAGCGAGTTGCGCAATCCATGTTCTGACATCAGGGATCGTGAGCCAGTCCGCGCTCGTCAGCCAGAGCGCAATCTGCCGCCGCTCCAATAGAGACGATGGGCCCAGACTCCGACGAAATGCATCCAGCCGATTGAGGGCGTGAAACTCATAGCTGCCGGCGATCGGGGTAGATCGCGCTGCCTCCCCGACCACAGCGCGATAGGCAGACAGCGCAGCAGGAAGGTCCCCGCGCTGCTCAAACGAACGCGCGAGCCACCAACGAGCTTCACTCAGCCTGGGAGAATGGGGATTGGAATCAACAAAGCGCTGGAAGAGTGAACTAGCCAATGAATAGCGCTCTTGCACATAGGCAAGATAGGCGGACTCAATGAGCCGCGTCTGAGCGTCCAGTACTGGATCGACGCCCGACGCGGCAGACGGCGTCGAAGGAGGGAACCGGTGCGCCTGAGTGGCGCACCCAGGAAGGACCAAGCACAGCAAACAGAAAATCCATCTCACTAGACTCAGCCAGCGATGAACGGAAACAACCACAACCATTCACGCCTAGCAGGCTATAAAACAACTATATCGCACGCGAAAGCCTCGGTGGCCAAGAGGAGACCATTCTCGCAGGAGGCTCAAAATGGCCGTACAGCAAGGCCGCAGGCGAGTCGAAACCGGAGACGTACCCTCAGGGGTACGTTGAGGATTTCGATGAGCCGAGAACGAAGCTGGCGGACATTTTCAGCATCCTGCTAACCGACAAGGTCCGTTTCGGGAAAGAAATAGGAAATCTCGAACCTGGCGGTCTCCGGCGAATCAGATCCATGCACGGCGTTAAATTCGATATTCGCCCCATGTGCCTTGCGAATCGTGCCGGGCTCCGCCTTGGCCGGATCCGTCGCGCCCATCAGCTCGCGATTCTTCTTAATCGCATTGTCACCCTGCAGGACCAGCACCACGACCGGACCGGACGACATGAACGTGCAGAGGCTATCGAAAAAAGGACGGGCCTTATGCACGGCATAAAACCCCTCGGACGTCGTTTTCGAGAATTGCATCATGCGTATGGCCACTGGCTTCAGACCGGCCTTCTCGTAGCGGGCAATAATGTCGCCAATCGCATTCTTCTTCACAGCATCGGGCTTGATGATGGCTAACGTTCGTTCACTCATTGCTTGAAGTATTCCTCCAGTCTAATTTGGAAACATGGCAAAAATGACCGGTTCATTATAAGGATGGACTTCATGCCTTGCAAGGGAGCGGCGGCCTTACGAGGCGAATTGCTTAGCCAGATCCTGCGGGAGAAATACACCCCGCTCTGTAATGATTCCTGCAATCAATTCCGCCGGGGTCACGTCGAACGCGGGATTGTAGACTTCGACCCCTTTGGGTGCCACGGGATGGCTGCCGTGAATGGTGGTGACTTCTAGGGCATTCCGTTGTTCGATCGGAATTTCAGCCCCTGTTGGTGTCTTCAGATCAATCGTAGAATAGGGAGCTGCCACGTAGAAGGGAATCCCGTGGGCTCTCGCCAGCACTGCGACTGAGTACGTTCCGATCTTGTTCGCCACGTCCCCGTTTGCGGCGATCCGATCGGCCCCCACGATACAGAGGTGAATTTTTCCCTGCCGCATGAGTGCGCCGGCCATATTGTCCGTAATGAGCGTCACAGGAATCTTGTCCTGCATCAACTCCCAGGCCGTAAGGCGCGCGCCCTGTAAGACCGGCCTGGTTTCATCGGCGATCACGTGAATCTTTTTCCCCTCCTCCCAGGCCGCACGAATGACGCCCAAGCGCAGTGCCGTAGCCGGCTGTCGCCAGCGCACCGGCATTGCAATGAGTCAGGACCGTTTGACCGCTCGCAATGAGCTTCGCTCCATACTGTCCCATCGCCTTACAGAGCGCGATATCTTCATCGAGAATGGCTTGTGACTCCTTCAGTAACGCGGCTTTGATAGACGCAATGGGCTGCGTGCGTAATGAGGAGAGCATGTGCTTCATCCGTTCGATGGCCCAAGACAGATTCACCGCCGTCGGCCTTGTCGCCACGAGGTGATTGCAGATCACGAGCACCGCCTTAGCGAAGGCATCATAGTCGGATGCAGTGACGGCCTGGGCACCGAGTGCAACCCCCATCGCCGCAGTCACACCGATCGCCGGAGCTCCTCTGACTTTGAGGCTGCGAATAGCGTCGGCCACGGTCTGATAGTCCCGGCAGTCCAGAAACTCGACATACTCCGGCAGCCGGCTCTGGTCGAGCAGCCGTACTGCGCCGTCTTTCCATTCAACGGTGGGAACCATGGAGGAATCTTGTAGCGGGAACTGCAGCACAGTGCAAGGGGTCAGTTTTTCTGGCGACCGCTCCATTCTAGGATCGTAATCATCACCACGATCAAGCAGGCTTGGGCAAGCAGCAGCACCGCCTCAGCCGTCCCGGCATGACGAAGAGCTAAGGCCGCCAGCCCGAGGCAAATTGTCATGAGACAAATCATCGCGACACTCGCCTGGCGAGATCCCAACGCACGCTCCAACCGATGATGGAGATGGTCTTTGCCCACGTAGTCGAGCCATTCCTTGATAGAGTGTACTTTCCCCGTCGCCACCCGCTCCACGGTGATGTGGACCATGTCGTAGATGAGCACGCCGAAAATGAGGAGCGGATTGCTGAACGAGACGATCGGACTAGAATCCGCCCAGTTCCCTTTGACGGCGAGACAGGCGAGCGTGAATCCGAGGAAGGTCGCCCCTCCGTCTCCAAGAAAAATCACGGCAGCCTTACGCCCACGAAAATTGTAGGGAAGAAATCCCACCCCTGCCCCAATAACGGCGATGGCGAGCCAGCCCAATCCCGGCTGATTCGTTTCAAATGCCACCGCCCCCATGAATCCGGCTATGAGAATCGCAAGCCCCGTGGCCAGGCCGTCCATCCCGTCAAAAAAGTTGAAGGCGTTTGTGATCCCGACGATCCAGAGCAACGTCAGCATGACGTTCGCCACATCGCCAACTGGACCGCCCGGAAACAGCGTCAGAACCTTGCCCGTGGCGATGACGATCCCGGCAGCCACCAGCTGGGCGACCAGCTTCGACGAAGCAGGCAATTCCCAAATGTCATCGATGACCCCGACGATCAACAACAACGATCCGGCTGCCAGAATTGCGATCATCCAGTCGGGCAGGATCGAATTCAACAGCACCGAGCCAAGGAATCCAAGATAGACGGCCACACCACCGAGCCTGGGAGTCGGGTGTACATGGATCTTGCGATCACAAGGCTGATCGACAAATCCCCACTGATGACCGAGATGCACCATGAGCGGCGTCAACGCACCGGCGCCGAGAAATGCAAAGAGGAGAATGTAGAGCCACCGAAGCCCTTCGAACACAAAGAGTTGACGAACCGTGGGAAGCGCCAAGGCCACCACGCCCAGCAGGGCCCCCAGCGCAGCCGGTGTCAGCCAGCGCCAGCTGCTGCGAAACGCGAACGGTGAGAGCTCGACATCAATTGCTTTCACAAAAGAGCCTTAGCCAGCGATTGTTGAATCTGCCGGACTTCGTCGTCTGTGAGATCTGGATAGAGTGGAATCGAAAGCGCCGTTCGGTCCGCTTCGTCACTGTTGGGAAAACCAGATTGATCCAGATAGCGGTGGAGCGGCCGAAAGACGGGCTTGCGACAATGAATCCCTTCTTGCTCCAATGTACCGATGAGACCAAGCAGACCCTCAGGAGCGGTCCGAAAATGAGGCAACCTGAATACAAATCGATAATATCCATGCGTCCTGCCTGGAGGCACGCTCGGACAGACGGCAGCCTTGGAGGAGAGGGCTTCCCGATAGGCTGCTGCGAGGAAGCGGCGCCGTTCATGGAAGGCCGAAAGCCGTCCCAGCTGGGAAAACCCAAGCGCAGCTTGTAGGTCGGTCAGCTTGAAATTAAAGGAGGAAGGATCCAGTGCCGGTGTGCCATCATATTCGCGCAGTGACCTCACTCGTTCGAGCAACACCTCCTCATTCGAAAGCACCATCCCTCCTTCTCCGGCGCACAACAGTTTGGTTGCATAGAAGGAACACACCGCGAGTCGTCCGACCGTGCCGACGGGCCGACCCTGTTCCGTCATCCCTAGCGTCTGTGCACAATCCTCAATCAGCGGAATCCCAAGGCGCTCGAGTGCCGTCAGATCAGCCGGTAGGCCGAATAGATGTGGGACAATGATCGCGCGAGTCTTGTTGGTCACAGCCTGGCAGGCTGCGAGTGGATCGATGTTGAACGTATCCAGGTCGATGTCGACAAGCGTGGCCTCTGCCCCGACTCGTCGCGTCGCGATCCACGGTGCCGGGCAGACATAACTCGGCATGATGACTTCATCACCCGCTCCAATTCTGAGCGCGCGCAGCGCCAGCTCAAGCGCCGCAGTCCCCGAACTGACGGCCACCCCATCCTGCAAGCCAAAGAACGCCGCCATTTCGCGCTCGAATCGCTCGACCCACGGCCCTTGGGCTATTTGCCCGGAACGAAGCACCTCGGCCGTCGCTCGCAAATCCGCCTGGTCGATCGCAGGCCGTGAATGGGGAATCATCGTCGCCACAGTCGTCATACGCCGATATTAATAAATAATCGCAGCGGAACAAAGCCTTCTGCGTTTTTCACCCGACCCTGGATGCCGCGGAAATGCGCCCCGGCCCGAATTACGTCTACGATACTCAGACCTTCGATGTTGGTCTTTTTCACCTGCGAGGCGTGGGCCTCGATCGATTTGACCTTTTCCTCGACCACCTGGTCGATATCGACAAAGACGGTAGGCGAGAAGTTCTGGGTTGTCGGTCCTTCGTAGAACAACACGTTCTTGGTATAGCGAGTCGCGGTGATCGTGCTCATCGCCAGATGCCGATGGTCCTGATGGGTATCGTCGTGATAGTGCGAGAAAATGAAGTGCGGCTGAACCTCCTTCACCACCTCTTCGATCTCCTGAATCAATTCGCGTCCCATCGGAACCGCCGTGTCCTCATACCCGCCCCAAAAAATCTTCTCGGCCCGCAATTGTTTCGCAGATTGTTCCTGCTCGTGCTTGCGTACGCTGCTCGAGCCACCCTTATCGCCGGCCGTCATCACCATCAGAAAAATGCGATGCCCCTTTTGCGCATACTTGAGCAATGTTCCGCCGCACCCAGCCTCAATATCGTCCGGATGCGCGCCGATTGCCAGGATCCGCATCGGCTCTCTACGATCGTTCGCCATCCCATCCTCCTCGTTCGGTGCTATGCCGCCGTGACCACGTTCTGTCCCGCCCGTGCATCGCGCAATCGCGTCAGCGCCTCCGGGCCGCAACAGAACAACAGATCGATTGCCGACATCGCCGGCATGAATGGTTCATAGACTTGCTGGTACACCGGGTGTTGGAACCGTTGAATCTCCAACCTCAGCCCGGACGATTCAAACCGCTCGATGTTCAGATAGTGATCCCCTCCTGGACCGGAGAGATATCCCGATGCCCCTACAGCGCGGCACAGATCGATCAACCGATCGGTGGGCTCTTCGCGCGCCTCCCACTCCGACGCGCAGCGAACGGGCGTCGTGATGCCGAAGGCCCCAAGCAGCCAGCGAATCACCGCCAGATTCAGGTCGTGCAACCGCTCCCAAGGCGCCTCATAGAGACTACGCAACGCCGGCAGATAGCGGTCGCGGAATGGCGCCCGCGCATAATGCATCTCTATGGCGCGCAGGTGCTGACTCCGCCAGTTCACGGCCTGATTGATCCGGACATCTTTCACCAGTTGGCCAAAGTGATGGAGAACCGGCACGGTGATCCATTGGCACCCGTCCGCGGTTCTGATTCGATTGCGATTTTGCCACTCGTTCTTTTTGAACTGCACGGAATCCAAGGCGATGAACAGATCGGTTTGATCGATCTTGTCCAGATACCCAAGCCAGGGCAGAAATTGCGGTTGATGAATCGTGACGCGCATGAGCGAGCTTTCGGCTATCAGCTGTCAGGCTTCAGTTTTGGAGTTGAACCTTTTCAAAGATGAACGCTGCCGGCTGGCAGCGTCCAGTTCGACAATCGGCCCCACGAAGATCGGATTGCTCAACAGCTCGCCGCTGCCGGTGATCTCCACTCGATAGGTCATCCGCTCTTCTGTCAGCAGGGTTGTGTCGGGCCAGTCGACGCGGAACGGTGTCTCTCCTGCCAAGTGAGCCACCACCTGGCCGGAACGGACCACCCGCACCTTCACAGGATGGCGCCCGCGATCGCTCGCCGTGACGGAGAGCCTAACCATGAGATCGCGCGCCCCGACTGGATCCAGGGTGTCCCCAACTGATGCCGATTTGGTTCCACCATGGCAGACGATTCGAAACTCATCCAGTCGAAGCTGGACGTGATGATCGCCATCTCCCACCGCATAGGCGTGACCGGACCGAAGCGCCTCCAACACGCCGGCAACCGTCCGTTCTTTCACCCAAAGCCCCGTCACAAGACGATGCAGATCTTTACCAGGATCGCTCAATCCATGAAATCCCAGCTCTCCAATGAGCACCGGGATCGGTCGCTGCTCATGTGCAGGCAATTGAAGCAATCGATCCCACAATTCACCCGGCTTGATGATTGTCCGCCCATCCTGATAGAGCCCGCCGAATCCGGCATACCCAGTCGTCTGCAACAACGCTTCAGGGTGGGACTCCGTCTTGACGGTAACAGTTCCTAGTGGCCCGAACCCATTTTCATGAAAGTCACGCGCTTCTGTCATCGACCAAAAGGCAAGTCCGCCCTTGTCCCTCACATCATCGATGAGGGCCTGATAGGGACGATACCCCAGCCGGTCATCATACGAACTAAACGCAGGCTGACTCAGCGGCCAGGCATTGGCCACCAGCGCCACCGCAAGGACGATCAGGATACAGGCGACCATTCGCCTTGACGATCGCTGATGGGTACCGGGCCGGAGCGGCCTCCAGAGCCAGATGGCTGGGACAACCAACAACATCGGCGCGCCATTCACCACCCCTCGCCAATTGAAGGTATAGGATCCCGGGTTCCCACTCACAGGAAGGGACCGATAATCCTCCGGCTCGGTCAGGCCGAGCACCAGCAGATTGCGTTGCGCATTGTGCATCGTCAAGGTTCGTCCCAATAACGAACCGGTCCAATAGTAATAGGGGGCGACCTCGACACCCGGGACGATAATCAGCTTCGAATGACGGCTCTGCACTGCCGTGATTTCGCTCAAATAGCGTTCGATCCCATACTCCAGGACGGATGGAAAACGGACCTGTCCTTTCAAGAGACCAGGCAAGGGCCAGAGTCCATACTCATAGCGTAGAGAAAAGTTGTCGGTCAGAATCAGCACATCCAGACCGAGCTGTTCTGCCCGTTCAGCCAGCGCCTCAACGGTCATTTCACCGGTACTGGCTGTACTATGAACGTGCATCGTGGCCAGCACCTGCTGCCGATCCTCCGAGGTCTGTGCGGGCCCGACAGTGCAGCACAGAAACAACACCACCGTCACGAATGCCAGTATCAGTCGTTGCGTATCTCTCATCTGTCCGTCTCGCCTACCCACGAACACTGAGCGCCTCGGTAAAGATTGCTTCGATTGCGTGAACCATGGAGATCGACCCGTATCGGCTGTCCACACTACGACTCGCTGCCATGCCTAACTGCGTGGCCCACTCCGGTCGATCAAGCAACCGACGAAGCGCATCCGCCAATGCACCGGCATCACCAGAAGGCACCAGCAAACCAGTTCGCTCGTGACTGATAACAGTTGGGATACCACCGACACGGGAGGCAATCACTGGAAGGCCGGCTGCCATGGCTTCGATCAGGGCACGCCCCATCCCTTCGTTCAGGGAAGGCAAGACGAACAGATCCATACCAGCGAGACAGGCCTCGACATCGTCCCTGTGACCCAAGAGGTGCACGGCATCGCGGAGACCAGCCAATTCCGCTTGCTTCAGGAGTGCGTCATGCCGATCCCCACTGCCGATGATCACGAGATGGAGGGAGGGAAAGTCCTGTTTCAGCTTGGCGATGGCCTCGATCAGGTATTTATGGCCTTTAATATCGGTGAGCCACCCGACCGATCCGACGACCAGCGCATCCGGTGGACAGCCAAACCATTCCGGCTGTTGTTTCCCCTGAACCCTCGCCTGCCCGAACCGCTCACGATCGATTCCGCTCGGCACCACGGCAAACCGGTCGGCCTTGCCGACAGAGCGATCGAGGTGATCCTGCCGTTCCGCTTCCGTCAGCGCGATCAGCCGATCCGTGATCGCACCCAGCACCCGTTCGATCTGGAGAAACAGCCACGATCGCAATGGACCGAAGTGGCCGTAGAACACATGGCCATGCGGCGTATGGACGATAATCGGCACCCTTGCAAACCAGGCAGCCACTCTCCCAAGCACACCGGCCTTCGATGTGTGAGTATGGACCAGTGCCGGCTGCTCTTGCCGGAACAGGCGAATCAATTGCCACAGGGCCTGCGCATCCTTGAGCAGATGAACCTCTCTCGTCAGAGCGGGAAGCATGATCCACCGGACTGCGGCCTTCTCGAGTCGCCGATAATTCTCCTCGGTCGCCGCCTGCCCGCCTTGCGCATCCCAACAACCGGGATATCCGGCGACCACGAGCGGTTCGAACTGCGAACGGTCATGGCCGAGGGCGGTCAGCATCGTGTTCTGAGCCGACCCGCCATAGTCGAGGCGCGTAATCACATGGATCACCTTGCGTACCCCGGGTGACGGATGCGGCGCAACCAATCTGTCTTTCGACAGGCTCACGAACAGACGATCCAAATCAGCCGCATGCGCCACCCAGTTATAGCGCCGCTCCACGACCTCCCGACCTTTCTTCGAGAAGCGCTCTCGCTCACCTGGTTGATCACGAAACCTCTTCAGCAGTAATCGTAATGTCGTTGCGAGAGACACTCCGTCTGTCCCCTCCGTCACGAGCAGCGGATCGACCGTTCTCAACACTTCTGGAATCGCGCCGACCGGCGTTCCCATCACCGGCGTGCCGCAGGCCAGCGCCTCGACCGTCACCAAACCGAACCCTTCGAGTTGGAGCGTCGGCATCACGACTAAGTCTGAGGCCTGGTAGTACTTCGCCAGTTGCTCCTCCGGCACGAATCCGAGCAACTGCACCGAGGCTTCCAATCCATTGCTGCGAATCAGCTCCTCCAAGCGCGGGCGCAGTTGGCCCTCCCCTCCGATCAGGAGTAGAAGATTCCGCTGCTCCTCGCCAAGCATTGTCATGGCATCGAGAAGATGTTCCAACCCCATGCGGGGTACCAGATTGCGAACCGTAAACAGCACCGTGCGGCTCTCCGGCAACTTGAGTTCCCGTCTGACCTCGTTCCGATCCTGTGCCGGATAGAACGTGGTCATATCGGCTGCGCCGGGAACCACGGTGATGTGACTCGGCGCAATTCCGTGGGTGGCCATCACTTGTTGCTTCATGAATTCGCTCAAGACGATCATATGATGACAGCGGCGCATCACCATTCGTTCGATCCAACGCCGGGCGCGCACGCTCAGCCGTCGCCTGACCCATTCCAGCGTCGTCGACGCCCGTTCCGCCCTAGTGAGATACTCCTCATGCGCCAAGGAGTGACAGACGTAAATCCAGCGACTGACAGATCGATAGCGAGACAGGATCGGACCCAGTCCAGCCAGTGATTGATGAATCATGGCGACATCGACAGGACAGGTCTGTTTCGTCAGATCAAATGCCCGAATGGAATTCTGCACCGAAGACCAAACGAAGGCCGGCTCGCTGGTTCGCGACACGGGATATCGCCGTTCGGTCACGCTTCCGATCGAAAGGTTGGCCTCTGCAGACTCGAAGGGAGCCCGCGCGATCACGCATACGCGATGGCCCAGCTTGGCGAGCCCCAACGCCTGCTGCCGGAGGACTCGTTCGGCGCCACCGATCACCTGTTCGATCGTGACCTCTGCTAAGTAGGACGACATTCATGCCACGCCCACTCCCATCGGTGGGCAGGAAACAGACTGAGCCACCTGCCGGTGCCAAAGTTCCAGCACCATGAGCGCATAGAGCTGATCCGTGAAATTCCGCCGGCCACTGTGGTGCTCTGCGAGCAGCCACTGCACATAGGCAGGATTGACATAGCCCCGCCGGCGGATCGCCTCATCGGTGAGCAAATCCTGACTCATCTCGCGCAGATCCTCTCGCAGCCATCGTGCGAGCGGCAACATGAAGCCTCGCTTAGGAGCCAGAGATAATGCTTTTAGGCAAAATATCTTGCAAAGCTGACCTCATGAATCCCTTTAACTTCCATCCTTGCAGTCTGGTCGCTGCCGGTAGCGAACAGGCGAAGGCCAGCAGATGGTGGTCGCAGAAGGGGACACGAAGTTCGAGCGAATGGACCATGCTCATCCGATCGCCCATCCGCAGCAGATCGTCCGGCAGATAGGTTTGCAGATCGACGCCCATAGCGCGATCGGCCGGTTCGGGTGACGGCCATTGACCGAAGAGACTCCGGACATTGCGAAGCGCCGAGCTCTCGGCCACAGCAGAACGGAGCCCCTCGGCAAACAGCGGCCCTTCCCATCCAGCCGGCTGAAACGTTGTCCAGCGGAGGTATTGCTCGTCTAACGGGCGATAGCCATCCAGCAGAAACCGTTTGATACGGCCACGAATGTCCCGGCCTCCTGAACCATCCGGCATACAGGAGGCGGCACGAGACGCGATCCAGGAACGCATCGCCACAGGAAGTGCCGCATAGCGAGCCGCCGCGCGCAACCCAAGATAGCGAGGATAGCCGCCGAAGAGTTCGTCGCCGCCAATACCGGACAGCGCAACCGTCACGGACTGTCTGGCCACCTCGGACACCAAATACGTGGGAATGGCCGAGGAATCGGCAAATGGTTCCCCCATGCCGGCCACCACGCGAGGAAGCAGCGAGACCGCATCGGGACGCAGCACAGCTTCCGTGTGGTCCGTCCCGAACTGTGTTGCGAGGAGCCGAGCGGCCTTGAGCTCATTGTAGGATTGGTCTTCTGGTGCGTCGTACCCGATGGAAAACGTTTTGATCGATCCGGGAATCGCCTCGCGCATACAGGCCAAGATCGACGCGGAGTCCAACCCACCGGACAAAAACAAGCCGAGCGGCACGTCGCTGACCAGATGTGCCTGCACGGAATCACGTAGCGTGCTCAGAAACCGCGCTCGTTGATCGCCCTGCTGAGCCTCAACCTGACACAGGGCCTCTTCCTCCGGACGATAATAGCGCCAGAACTCCAACCGACCCCGTGCAATCTTGAGGGCCTCGCCAGGTCGGAGCTGATACACGCCCTCCACGATCGTATCGGGGCCTGGCACATAGAGCAGCGAGAGGAAATCCGCGATGGCCTGTGGACGGATCGTCCAATCCGGCAGCCCTTCCAACAGCGACGGCAGTTCCGACGAAAAGAGCACACGATGAGAAGCTCCCGCTTTCCCCGGTTGGACGGAGTAGTACAAGGGTTTGATCCCCAACCGATCGCGGACCAGCAGCACGAGGTCCCGCTCTTGGTCCCAGATGGCGTAGGCAAACATCCCCCGCAGTCGGTAGACCGCCTCTGGTCCCTCCTCTTCATAGAGATGCACCAGGACTTCGGTATCGCAATCGGACTGAAAGCGATGGCCTTTCTGGATCAACTCCTTGCGGAGTTCGCGATAGTTGTAGATCTCACCATTCAGGACCGCCCAGACAGAGCCGGTTTCGTTCCGAACCGGTTGATGGCCGCCGATCGGGTCAATCACCCGTAATCGCCGCACGCCGAGGGCCACGCCTGCGCTGTAATGCGTCCCTTCGTCGTCCGGCCCCCGATGGACAAGCCGACCGAGCATCCGCTCAAGCAGGACCGGATCGTTGTCCCCCACAAGGCCGCAAATACCACACATGGAATGGCGACTCCAATTTTACGTGCTACTGACTCTTCTCCGTCAGAACTCGCTCTCGCCGTTCATACTCCTCCCGCTCCTTCTGGTGGCGGGGCGAGACCTCCTGAGGAGGCACATCGACCGGCTCATATCGCGTATGTTTGGCAGACCCCACCGACGTAAGCAGCAACCGTACTCCGAGCGTGGCCAATGCGCCAAGTAAGCAGAGCGCAACGACGATCCCCAAAAACCTGATTGAGCGCCGCCCGCCGATGCCTGAACCAATGGAATGTACTCATGACAATCCCTCACTCCGCCGGGCGATGAGCTCAAACGAGGGAGCCCAGACCATGCGCCCTCCCGTCACCTTATAGAGCACTTCCGCAAACGACCAGAACGCCGTCGCACCAATCCGCCACTTGAGGCGACTCATCCACGGATTCGCCGGAGTGAGAGGCCCTCGACTCGGAACCGAGTTATGGATCGCAATGGTGTGCAATCCGATCCCCTTCAGCAACGAGCGGAGCGCCTGAGGCGAATACAAAAAGAGGTGAAACGCTTGATCATAGCGGGACCCGACCCACCGGGCCGGTGTCCGCATCCGGAGATGAAACGCCCCATTGGTCGATCTGATGACGACGAGGCCCGATGGCGTCAGTGCGCCGGCGACCTGTCGCATGAGGCTCGCCGGATTCGTCACCGTCTCCAATACGTTCACGAGGGTGATCACATCGAATGGTTCGCGCTCCCCAGTTTGTTCCAACCAATCGGACGGAAGCACAGTCAGCTGACGACGAGTCGCTCGCGCGGCTGCTTTCTTCGACAACTCCAGCCCGTAACAGGTCCATCCCGCCGACTGACAGAGGGACAAGAACGCGCCGTCTCCACAGCCTACATCGAGCAGCCGACCGGGAGGCTGCCGGTACAGGCCAAGACGGCGCACGACACTCTCAAAAACCGGGTCGCGGTCTGACGACGCCTCAGCCTCACCGTACGCCTCGTCGTAGTCTTCACGGTAAAACTCCTCGACCAGGGCTCCCAACGGACGAGGATTCAGAAACACGAGATCACAGCCTGGACAACGCACATAGCGTCTGGTCGGCGTGTGAAACACATCGAGCGGCATCGCCTGACTGCCGCAGGGACAGACGATCTGTTCCGTCTCCGGCATGGCTGCGGACTTCATGCGGTCACCCGTTTCTGCACAGGTGACCGCACGCCCGCGTCCTGTATCGCTGCCTCAAAGATCGCCGTCGTATTTGCAACCATGCGGTCCACCGTGAATCGCTCCTGCACCACGGCTCGCCCTGCGGCCCCCATCTTGGATGCAGCGGTCGGATCGATCAGTACTTCTCGAATTGCCGCCGCCAGCGCGTGGGGATCTCGCGCTGGCACGAGCAGCCCTGTCTTGTGGTCTTCAATCAACTCCGGAATACCGTTGACTCGCGACGCGACGACCGGACAACCCATGGCCAGCGCTTCCAGCAACACAAAGGGGAATCCCTCAGAGAGAGACGGCAGCACGAACAGATCCGCCGCAGCCAGGATATCGGCAATGTCCTCACGGACTCCTACAAACCGACAGGCCCGTTCAACACCCAGCTCAATCGCCATACGCTGCAATGGATCATGCAGCTCGCCCTCGCCCACGAACACACAGCAGAGCTGCGGCCACGTTTTCAGGAGGCCTGGAAACGTTTGCAGCAGATAGCGATGGCCCTTCTGTTCCGTCAATCGCGCAATCGTGACCAGCACTGGTCCCTGCGTGATTCCCAACTCCTGTCTGACTTTTTGGCGATCAGGCTGTGACGGAAACGCCGAGGGATCGACGCCGTTGTAGACCGTCTGTGTCTTCTCATCCACAGCTGGGCACTCATCGATCAGGTCTCGACGGTTGGCATCCGAGACACAGATAATCCGATGGACGAGGGGGATCGTCATACGCAACAACAGCGCATAGAACCGTCGTCTGAGCGAACGAACTTCGTAGTCTTTCAGGGAATTATGCACCGTCGAGATAATGACCGGCACCGCGGCCAAACGTCCTGCAATCCGTCCATAGAAGTTCGCCCTGGCTCCGTGCGTTTGCAGAATCGTCACTCGCTCCCGCGCAAGCAACCGCGCCAACCGCCAGAGGGCAATTGGGTTGAACAGCGGCGCCAGGTGAACAAGATGTGTCTCCACGCCTCGCTCTTTCATCCGCCCCACGAACGGACCAGGCTCAGGACAGATCAGCAGTACTCGATAGCGAGCGCGGTCCAAGCGACCACATAGTAGCTCCAGATACCGTTCACCACCTCCATAGGCCGCCGACCCGGCCAGTTCTGCGAGGACGACCGGGGTCACGGCTTTCTCCCCAGGATCAGTAAACTCCCGCGCAAATGCGGGATGAGATAGAACGGCACCTTGGCCCAATCGATCGCGCTCTGGCGAGCGGTCTGTTGGCAGTCCTGGGTGTCCTCGCCCAGAAAAAACCGCGATAGAGCGATCTCAAACCCGACGTGGCGCAGCATTTCCGCCAGTTCATGCATCGCGTATTCCCGCGCATGCGGTCGCCATTCATCGTTCGGATCGTCGTAGCCGGGAGGGGCAAGCCGATCGTTGGGCGATTGACCAATCAACAACTTGAAGATATTGCCGATGCGAGTGACATTCGGAGTTGTGATCACAAGATGGCCGCCGGACTTCAAAATTCTGTAGGCTTCCGTCATCAGATGAAACGGCGAGGTGAGATGTTCGACGATCTCCAACGCAAACACGAGCTGCGCGGAATGGTCTGGTAGCGGGACTTTTTCCTGGTACCCTTTGGACGAGAATTGTTGCCCGACCGGATCGAGGTTGACGGTGAAAATCTCCGCCGCGGCATCCTGTCTCATGAACTGCACGAAATCGGGACTGGCCATCAGTCCGGCGCCGAACAGACGCGCCGCTCTCGTCGGCTCGATCCCGCGCAAGAGACGCAACAGACTGCCCGGGAAGGGACCCAAATCCACGATCGTCTGTTGTCCGTCCGGCAACCGCCGCAATCCGCTTCGGAGCGCCACATGGAGACGATCACGACATTTCAATGCGTGATTCATCGGCGTGGTGAAACGCGCGTCCTGCGCTCCAAACGTCTCGTACTGAGAGGGCCGGTAGCCTCGCACCAGGCGATCAAATTGTCTTCTGGTGAGGTCATAACCCATTGGATTCACGGCCTCATAGAAAGAGGTTCCCGACGACGCAACGAAACCATTGGAAGCCTCACCCGGTCCAGGACCGCCACCGACAGGACCATAAGGCACGGTAGCACAGGCAGCGCATACCGGCCAGCTTCCACTGTGAATGGGACGTAGCCGAGCATCAAGCCGATCGGGAATATATAGAGCGGCAGGAGTTCCCGCCAACGAGACCGATGAGACCAGGCACTCCATAGCGCCAGCACGACCAACCCGGGAATCAGCAGAAGTCGTTTCGCCACACTGTAGCCAGCCACCAGCCAGCCTCGATCGGCAGCATCCCCCGTGAGCCCCTGCACAAATCCCTGATCCGAGCTCACTAGGTAATACGCGTTCCCGATCCAGAAATCGAAAGCCCTTGTCAGGGTCAGCCAGAGATATCGAACCGGCTGTTCTGTAATGCGGGCCAATCCCTTCACGCGCAAGAGCCGGTCCGTCGACACGTCGTACATCGCGTGGGCATAGGGCAACGGTGTAATTCCGGCGCTCTCCCAAATCTGCGTTTCCATAGTTTGCGGCATGGGCCAGCTCCCTCGAGACAGAGGGTCGCTCCCCATCCAGAGTCCAGCGCCGACTCCAGCAGAGACGGGAATTACCAGACCGAACGCCCGATAGTTACGCATCGTCCACGGCAGAACCACAAGCAGACAAGCAAGTAGATAGACCGCCGCGCGAGCCGTCTTCATACGAGTGGAATCTGAGCCAAGACAGGCCAGACCCATCAGCGCTACGGCAAGCAGGATTGTCACCGGCTTGCACAGAATGGTGAGACCGGCCAGCAACCCGGCTCCCATGAAGGAGGCCATTCTCGTTGAGGAACGGCAAACGACCATGGCCCACAACCAGGCACTGAGAAGAAACGTTAAGAGGCTCTCACTCCTGATCCGAGGGTCGTACGTCCAATAGGCTGGATAGAGGAACATGGCCGCAGCCGCAAATGCGCCGATCCAGGGATGAAAGAGCTTCGCCCCTACCCGGTAGATACAGAAGCTGGCAGCGATATCAAAAGCGACGTGTAGGTACGGCACCCATTCAGGCCTGTGGCCGACCAGAGAATAGAATGCAGCTAGAATCGCTGGATACAGAGGACCGACATGGGCAGAGGGTGTCGCGCCGTCCACCGTGAACCATCCCAAGGAGGCGAGATTCCACGCTAAGGTATCGAACAGATCATCGATTGCGTAGCCCTGCTTCGGCGTATGAAGAATGATCCAGGCTCGCCCCAGCAACCCCAGCACACCGGCTAACATCAACAGCGCAGTGGGAGAGCATTGTCCAGGTAGGTGCTTGTCGCTGACCTGCATCATTTCATACAAATCCCGATGAGATTCGTATCGCAGGCTACCCCTTCCGCATACTCGATATCTTCAGGAGTCAGGGCTTTCAGCGATGGTCCACCTTGAAGCCGACTGACCAGACCACCGAGCCAATGCCGAATCGGTCGTGGAACGAGATTGCGTATGCCGCCGGGATCAAATCGCCGCACGACATCCATCGATCGTTCAACAGCTTTCAATCGGGCACCTTGGCGGCGACCGAACCAGCGGATGGTCGAGAAGTAGGGCGAGAGGATGTTTCGAAACTCCTCCTGGTTGTACTCCCGCACGTGATAGGGGTCTTCCGGCTTGTATGCCTTCCCCTTCCCATGAGGCGTAAAGATGACGAGCGTGCCGGTCTTGCGTAAGACGCGCGCGACTTCGGCCACGAACCGTCGATCGTCCATGATGTGCTCGATCGTATCTTGCGACAAGATACAATCGAAGGATTCGTCACGAAAACCGAGCGCACAACCATCCATCGCCAAAAACGACACGCCTGAATGACCGTAGCGGGCACGGCTGCGCGCGACGATCTGAGGCGCGCAGTCCACCCCGACGACTCGACCGGCCTTTCCGCTCAGGTAGTCGGATCCATAGCCCGTCCCGCAGGCAAGATCGAGCACCCGGAACCGGTCAAGCTGTGGAACCTGCCTGGATGCCCACACATATCCCGACAAGTTCACAATGTGTTGGGTGTCGGTCGGATAGGCGTCTCGGCGTTCCATGAGCTATTCCTTCTCTCTACCCTTGCGGTCCGGATGAATAGGCCAGCGACTGCTCGACCGACTGCCGTCCACTCCACAATCGACGGATGGTCGTCAGACAACTCTGTATCCGCCGGCGCCGTTTCGCCGCCGGCGCACACCTGATCGACTGCACCAATCGCCATCCTGTACCGCCTGCGATCCACCCTTTCATGAACCAGCGCTTGACCGGAGTAAAATGTTTCTCGATATAACGGATGCGACTGAACTCCCACACGAGCTGCAAGCCTTCACGATCTCGCCCACTGCTGCGGCCGATGAAGTGAACAATTTCAGCCTCAGCGAGATGACGCACGCGACACCCCTGTTGGCGCAGGCGCCGGCACAGATCGACGTCTTCAAAGTACATGAAGAATGCTTCGTCCAATCCCCCCAACTGCTGCAGCAGCGATCGTCGGACCATCAAGCAAGCCCCATTCGCCCAATCGACATCTTGGGATTGCGTACAATCGACTCCGTGCGTCGCTGCGGCTGCCGCTTGCATGGTTGGGGCTACTCGTTGGAACAGCGCCGAATAGAACAGGTGATCGCGAATGGAGGGAAAAGGGAAACAGGTTTGGCTCAGGTGTCCATCTCCCGTCCATTGCTTACAACTCACTGCCCCGACGTCAGGATGATCGTCCAGGTACGCGACCATGGTCGCAAGCGCCTGATCCCTGACAATTGTGTCGCTGTTGAGCAAGAGCACGTGCCGGCCACGGCTCACGGCTACTGCTTGATTCACGGCCTTCGCGAAGCCTCGATTGTCCGGATTCGCAATTATCCTCATGGCAGGATAGGCCTCCCTCAGCGCGGCCACCGTCCCATCCCGCGAATCATTGTCGACTACGATCACTTCGAAGGTGATGGCGGTCGTGTGGGCATGAACAGAGCGAAGACAGTCGAGGAGCACCTCTTTCGTGTTGTAACTCACGATAGCGATCGACAGATCGATCATCGAAGAAGCCATGAGCGTGTACCAGTTGTCATCCCTCAACGATGCTCCCAGAGAACTTTCAACCGTGGAACCTCCACCAGCCAGAGATAGCAGCTATAGAGTCCAAGTCCCCCCAGGCAGGCGGAGGCCAGCACCCAGGAGGCCGGCGGCGTTGAGGTTGCTCCCGACATCAAGAGAATAGTCCCGGCAAGGAGCCCTCCGAAGAGACAGGTTCTACCGGAAGACCAGAATGTGGCACCCACTGTCGTTCCGATGAGGGCTCTAGTCCCGATCCCTTGCAACAGCACTCCCACCAGGTAGCTGGCGACCAGCGCGACGGCGGCGCCGGTGAGACCGAAACCCATGGTCAATGGCACGATCACCACGGCGTAGAAGAGAAACTGCCCCCCCCAACTCTTCATCTGCAGATCCGGCCGGTTTGCCCCATAGTGCAAGGCGGTCATGACGCTCAAATAGCCGGCGCACACGGCATACAAGCAGAGCATTCTGAGTGGCTCGACGATGGCGAGCCACTGAGGACCAAATGCCAAGGGCACAATGACCGGAGCGAGCACCGCAACGCCGGCCGCCAGTGGGATAAAGATCAGTCCGACCAGGCCCATTTGAAGTTCGAATACGCGGGCCACCCCAAGTCGATCCCGTTGAAGCAACGCATAGGTGGGCATGCTGATCTGATGGATCAACACCGTGGCTCGTACGCCCAACAACAGAGGAATCGCCAGCGCGATCTGATAGAGACCTAACGCCTCTTGGCCAAGTACGCGACCGACGACCAGCTCTCCCCCACTCATGACGCCGAAGCCACAGAGAGTCGTGATATTCAAGTGTTTACCATAGCGCAGAAAATAATTGCGTGCAGGGCGGTAGAACGACAGGCGTGGCCGGAACGGTGCCACCCAGAACGACAGGAGGCTGCCCACGCACATCCCGGCCAGCTGCCCAAACAATAGTGCCCATACGTTGCGGAGCCACAGCGCGAGAGCGATGATCGCGCCTGCTTCAATCACGCGTCGGACGAGATCCATGGTGACACGCCGCCGCAAATCCAGGTTCTTTACGACAATGGCCATCGCCGGACTCTGTAGCCCCTGCAGCACAAGCAACCAGGCATGCACCCGCAACAACGACGCCAGTTGAGGCATTTGCATAGCCTGGCCGATCACATCGGCCGTTGCCCAAAGACAGGCTGCCATGGTGACTCCCCGCGCAATCGCGACGGTCCATGCGACAGCCAAGTCCTCCCGATCAACCTCAGCCTTGGCAATCAAGGCCGATTCCAGGCCAAGTTCACTGATGGTCATGAATGCCAGGACGATGGTGGCGGATGCAGCCATCACGCCGAAATCGGCCGGGGTCAACAGGCGTGCCACCACCATGAGCTGGATCGCCGCGATCACTTTATCCAACACAAATCCCGCCCCAGCCCATCCACCAGCTTGGAGAATCCGATGGCGCAGACGAGGCAGGGCTGGTTCAGCTATGTCCTGCTTTACCTCAGACTCTGTCACAACCATATCACCGCTCGTCATCATGCTGTTCGCCGTGTCGCGGCAAGCGCCGCGCTGCACACCTGTTCCAATTCCTGGGCTCGTGCTCCCCAGGTATGGGCCTGGATCACCGCCATCCGTCCCCGTTCACCCATCTTTATTCGCTCATCAGGGTCCTCAAGAAGACGGACCAACTGCCGGGCCAAATCCCGTGCATCGTCTGGTACCGCTGCGAGCCCACAGCCGATGGCCTCCACCGTCTCTCCATACCCAGGCCCGACTGTCGTGACCACGGGGCGCCCACAGGACAGATATTCCCACAACTTCATGGAATCACCGGGATACGACCGAGTCTGCCGATGCAACACGACACAGACATCGCAGGCCGCAATCCAGGTCGGCACCTGCGCCCAATCAGCCCGACCAACAAAACGGACGATATCCGTCAGTCCTTGTTGCTGAACAAGCTGTTCGAGCGCTTGCCTCGTCTGGCCTTCTCCCACCAGCAAGAACGTGGCAGAGGGGACCTTCTCACGTACGAAAGGCACGGCTTTGATCAACGTCTCCAACCCATGCCAGGGAAAGAATCCGCCGACAAATCCGATATAGGGGCCATCTGGCAGAAAGTCCGAGGACTTTTCTGGCAGACTCCTGCGATTGAGGATGGAAGCGGTCTCCGTCGACTCCATTGCGAATGACGTGGCAACGCTCCGATGGGATTCCCCAGGCGTCTTGCATCTGGGACGCGATCTCGCGGCAGATCGTCACCACCGCCTGCACACGGCGCGCAGCTGTCTTCAACGCAACGCGAAGCATCCATCGCACAAGCGGGAGCCGCCAGATCCCTTGCACCTCTTCCTCTGGCAAACCATTTACAAATAGCACGCTCGCACAGGCATGACTGGACAAGGCGAGCAACGGGGCCACCTGCCCTGGCGAATCGAACCAGAGCAGCACGTCCGGCCGCCATGCCGCAAGCTCCTGCCGCAAAACATTCCATGAGGCAATCAGAAACAAGAAGGGCCGAAGACGAGCCAGCGGCCACACAGACACAGGGCTGAACGACAGCGAGACGAACTCCTGCGCGAGCTGACGCCCTTGAGCAGGCTGGGGCGCCACGATCCTAATGGTATGGGTGCGTAGCGAAAGAGCCTTGGCAAATTCGAGCACCTGCCTGGCTCCACCTGCCGCAATACTCAGGTCTTCATCACAGAACACGAGAATGCGCATGTTGTACCGACGCCTGCTCCGTGGCAAGCCACTCTCTCAAGCGATTGGTGAGGTGCGTCCAGCTAAACCCTTGCTCAACAAAGCATCGTCCCTTTGCTGCCATGCTGGCTTGCCGGTCCGGATCGCTCAAGAGTGCCAGCACCGCCTGAGCCAATGCGTCCGGATCATCCGGCGGGACCAAGGCGACTCCGGCCTCTTGAACAAACGTGGCAGAGACAGAGGGGATAGCGCTCGCGATCACGGGCTTTCCGCAGGCAAGGTAATCAAAGATTTTGACCGGAGACGTTTCGCCTCGGTCCCCACGGAACGGAGCCACACAGAGCGTCATGGCACCGATCCATGTTGGAACCTCCTGATAGGGTATCCTGCCGGCCCAGGTAATACAGAGATTCAGTGCCAGACGATCCGCCTGTTGCTTCAACTCCGGAGCGGCTTCTCCGTCACCAACCAAGAGTAGATGCACGGAGGGTAGGGTGCGTCTGATGATGGCCATCGCCTCCAGCAAACATTGCAATCCTTGATAGCGGTAGAAGCTCCCGACAAAACCGATGTAGTCGCGGTCTAGGTCCAACCCGATTCGACGCCGACATGCAGCTGCGTCCTGAGGGACAAACAAGCCGCTGTCCGTTCCGCTCGGCAGCACGGCAACTCGCTCAGTGGCAACCCGATAACGGCGAACGACGAGATCGCGTAATCCATCTGTCAGGACGACCACGCGATCGCAGCGGCTGAGGGCAAACGACGCCAGCCAGTGTTTGAATCTCCGCTTGAGCGTGCGATCGGTCTCTGACCAATTGGGCACAGGCTCCCCGTTCACTTCGCAAACGCATTGCGCTCCGACCAGTCTTGCGAATAACAACGGATGCGGACTGTCCATCCACCGGTAATACACGACGTCCGGCTTCGACCGACAGGCTCGCACCAGACCGACGATGCAGGAGAGAACGGCGTAGGAAACCGGACGCAGCACCGGCCAAGGAAGGAGCGGAATCGGCGCGGTCAAAAATCCTCGCTGGAGCAACGAGGATCGATACCGTGGAGGAAGGACTGTGACGCTGTCGCCTCGCTCAACCAGCTGTCGCGCCAAGGTCCAGAGACGGACGAGCCCTACGGGATCGGATGGTGCATCCGGCTCATACCAATAACAGAAGAGGAACCACCTCATAGGAGCGCTCGCTGAGGGGCGGGGTCCGCCTGCTCCGATGTCAGGCGTGGCAAGATCATGACAAGCCCGGCGCACAACCAGAAGGGCTCCATGATGCGGATGATAATGAAGGTGTTGGCTCCAATGCCATGTGCGAGCATAGCCACCATGCCGAGCAGCAACCCATGGGCCAAGCCCTTACAGAAGGGATCCTGTTCGGCGAGAAAGGTCTCTCGTGCGCGCCGCCACAAGCGGACGATCAGGAAGATGAACGCGACGAGGCCGGCGAGACCCGTTTCGCCGAGGATCTTGACGTATTGGGCGTCCGCCCAGGCATAGCCTGTCACACCGCGTCCGAGCAGAGGACTGTGGAGCCAATCTTTCAGCACATACTGCCAGGAACGCAGCCGCTCCGTCGTGGAGAGATCCAACCCAACGCGTCCCACTGTGATTTCGCCCCCGTATTGTCGTCCAAAAAACGTCTCGTTGACCCGATTCTTTACATTAGCGGGCGCGACAAAAGGAAGAGCAACCACGAGCAGGAGCATGAGCGCAACCACACCGGGGCGCCGCCACTGCGTCGCGGCGACAG
Organism: uncultured Nitrospiraceae bacterium; assembly: GCA_963726635.1. GTDB lineage: Bacteria > Nitrospirota > Nitrospiria > Nitrospirales > Nitrospiraceae > Palsa-1315. The sequence goes on along the minus strand of CAVSCZ010000003.1, from coordinate 60,800 downwards.
CCAGCATCAAAACACCGGCGGCCAGGTAGGACGAGCGGGAGAGCGTGGCCATGAGAGCCAGACTGATGAACCCCATGAGAAGAGCGAGCATGACCCGAATCGGCCCGGACTTCAAGTGGAGGAAGAGGCCCATGACGATCGCCATAATAAAGACCAGGTAACCGCCGAGGGTATTGGGTTCGCCACTTTCCCCTTCAAACGGCGCGCTCGCCCGTTGTCCGCTTGGAATCTGAGCGATCGCGTACACACTAATCACGAAACAAATCGCCAGCAACGCCGTCACCAAACTGACGACCTGTCGTTTGGTCGACACATGATTGACGACCATAAAGAACACAAAGAAGTATTCAAAATATTTCAGGATAAAGAAGAATCCCGTGAGCGGACGGACGCGACCGGCGATGACGCCGATAAGCGTCGCGAGCACGCAGACCAGCATGTAGTAGACGATGGGACGATTGATCGGGGTCTCGCGAATGAGGGCCAGATCGCGATAGATGATCGTCTTGACCAGCCAACTGAATCCGATGATCACGAGCAAGAGATCGTCCACGCGCAACGAGAGTTCTCGCGCACCAACGCCTCTTCCCTCCACTCGCCCGACCGCGATTTCAGGAGAGAGCAACATGGAAAAAATCAGCAGGAAGAGAGAGGCGGGAACCGACGTGAAGGCCACCAGCACAATGAGAAAACCGAAGACGACCTGTAAGCCGACCAGTCGGGGTCGCCAGCGTGAGGCCGAGTGCGAGCACGGCGGCCAGCACCGAGACGATGACGGCATCTTGCGGTTTCACCATCGACGCATGCATGGGACGTCAGCTCCTACTGCCGCGTCAGCGATATTCGTAGCGGTAGACACCGTAGTCCGGCGTGACCTCGGATTTCACGTTCGTCAAGACGATGCCCATCACATTGGCCTGCGCATGGTCTAGGAGGAACTTGGCCCGCTTGAGGGCATTCCGACCGATCCGCCCGACTTGGTAGACCAGGATCGTCCCGTCGACGCGTGAACTGAACGCCACCGCATCCGTGACCGGGAGAATGGGAGGAGAATCGAACAGCACGAGGTCATATTCCTCATTCATCTCACTCACGAGCGTCTTGATCTTGTTCATGTTGAGGAACTCGTTCGGATTGCCGACCTCCGACCCGCTGGTCAAAATATGCAGGTTGTCCAACCCCGGCGTACTCATCACCCGATCTGCCCCCATCGGCCCGAGCATCAGATCCGTCGCGGACCGCACGTGATTGCGCCAGGAAGTACTGCCCACCAGGGCATCCGCCAGACCGGGGACCCGCTCGAGACCCAACCGCTGATGCACAATCGGCCTCCGAAGGTCTGCATCGACGAGTAATACTCGTTGTCCCTCCTGGGCGAGCGTGATCGCCAGATTGGTGACACAGGTACTCTTGCCTTCTCCAAGGCCCGCGCTGGTGAAGAGGATGGACTTGACCTTCCGATCCATGCTGGCAAATTGGATATTCGTCCGCAGCGAGCGCAGACTCTCGGACAAGACAGACTTCGGATCGATCAGGCAAATGAGTTTCGAGAAATTTTCCACGGTCGACGCAGAGGCATTGGCTGGAAGCGCTGCGCGGGCGGCTTCCTCCATCTCCTTACCGTCGAACTGCGGGATGACGCCGAGAACCGGGACCTTGAGAAACTCCTCGATCCCTTCGATGGTACCGATCGACGTATCGAATGATTCGCGCGCAAAGGCTAAGACGATCCCGAGAAAGACCCCCATGAGAGAGCCAACCATGAGGTTCAGCTCCGTATTGGGCGCATTGATCGGCACACTGGGCATAATGGCCGGCGCAATAATCGTCACTTCTTCGATCCGTTCGGCGCTCTTGATCTGCAGTTCTTGATGCTTGGCCTTGAGCGTCGCCAACAAATCGGCGTTGACTTTCACTTCACGCTCGAGTCGGCTCATCTGAATCGCCGCTCGCGGGAACTGTAAATAACGGCCCCGATAGCGATCGCGCTGATCCATGAGCGTGGCTTCCCGATCTTGCATGGTCTTGAGCTTGGCTCGGAGCTCAAGAACCATCTCTGCTCTAACATTATCGATCTTCTGCTGCTGCTCTCGAACTTGTGGGTGATCCGTCGTATAGTTGATCAGGAGGGTGTTTCGTTCCTGGAGGAGATCAAGGAGGCGCTGATTCAGGATCGTGAGCAGCGCATTCTGCTCCTCCGTGAAGATCCGACCGGTTTGGTTCCCAAGCACGGCATCGGTCCGCTTGAGCACCGAGATCTGCCGTTCCCCCTCCGCACGCTTTCGCATCACCTCGTTATGCTGCTCTTCCAGCTTGGTGAATGTCTCCAACGCGGCGCGCGCCTCATCGGTCAGAAAAACCTGCCCTTCCCGCTCCCTAAACGCTCTCAGCGCTTCTTCCGCATTGTTCAACTGCTTTTCAAGCCCGGCCAGCTGTTCTTCGACAAACCGTCGCGACTCCATGACGAGACGGTTCCGGGTCATGATATTTTCCAACCGATAGGCATTGGCCACAGAATTGGCCGTCTTCTCTGCCATCTCCGGTCGATCCGAGGTGGCCGTGATGCGGATGATATTCGTATCGCCTTCCCGCTGCGTCCTGATTTCCTGACCGAGGTTATAGACCGTGTTGAGGTAGGTGGCCGATCGCTTCTCTTCCGGTGTCACATTTTCCGGTACCCGCCCTAATTCCATTGCCACACGCTCCATCACGGGGAACCCCCGGATAAACTCGGTCTGGGAGTTGAGGTCGTTGGCATTTGAGAAGGACATGGTCTCGATCAACTGTTGGGCCACGGTGCTCGTCCGGTCGAACTTCACCCGCGCAGACGCTTCATACAGCGCGCTCGGCTTGAACATTTCTGAAAACAGGAACGTGAACAACACCACGAGCCCCGCCGCCAGCAGGATGAGATACTTCCGCTTCTTAACGATCAGCCAGTAATCGATGACGTTGAGTTCGTATTGGGCCATAGGGTCAGCGTCCTTCTCTCGTTTCGATTGCGACTATCATTTTCCAGGAAACAGCGCAGGGAAAATGATACATCGGGTAGAGCGGCATGATCGCGGCCGTAATGATCGGCATAATCTTTTTCGCAGCTTCGGTGGCATCGCCCAGATGTTCGCGCGGCACAAACACGATATCGTTTTCCTCCAGCGCCACGTTCCTCGTCATATCGCCGTAGGTAAACGCGCGCGCGAGATCGGCCATCAGAATGTGCGGCCTTGTGAGGTCGCCGCCTCGAATCACACGGACTTCCTCCATTAACGCCGTTTCCTGGTACATGTCGGCCGCGGCGATAGCTTGCAGTACTGTCATGTGCCTCGGCATGGGAACGATCCCTGGTTTCTTCACATCCCCAAACACGAAGACGCGCTTGACCTTCAACACCTTTTTCTTCAGCAGGACCTGCACACGAGGCTGGCGCATATAGGGCACCGCCGCTTCCTGGACGCGGGCTTCTGCCACAGCCGCGGTAAGGCCCGCCACGTCCACTTCCATAAACCCGACAGAGATCTTTCCGTTCTCCCGCACGACACTGGCGAACTTCTCCTCGCCGGCACCACGACGAATCACCACCTCAAGCGTGTCACCCGTTTCGATAGGCGTTTCCGAGGTCGGGATGGTTTCATCGGCATAGACATCTCCCTTCGGCAACGGTGGGACCGCCGTCTCAGGGGGACTGATTGCCGAAGGTGGCAAAGACGAACTGGCCGGATTGTGGCACCCGAGAAACGCCACAGCGAGAATCGCACCAGCACCCAGAAGACCGATAAGATGTCGCGGTATTAGCTGTCGCACGGCCTCATCTCCTATTGTGCAATCGCGGATCAACCGATGGGCACCACTTCGACAATGTGTATGGAGGTCACGGCTCGCATATCCACCGTCTTCGATACCGGTGCCTGACCCAAGAGAGCCTGTTGCGAGACTTGCAAGATTGGACGCAACGGGTACTGCCGATTCAACTGAGACACGACTCCGGTTTCGCCCGTGTTTAGACGAACGGTCGTCCCTAACGGATAGATCGAGAGTTGCTCGACCAAGGCCTTCAGGAGATGAAACGGAAACACCTTCTTGCCGTTTACCAGCAGCGCGCGGATCGCCCGATGGGGCGACACACCACTTCGATAGGGCCGTGAACTCATCAGCGCATCAAAGACGTCGGCCAGCCCGATTATGAGGGCCAGCTCATCGATCTGATCACCAATCAGCTGCTTGGGATAACCGCTGCCATTCCATCGCTCATGCTCTTGAAGGATCACCCTCTCCACCCATGGATAGGCGTCTCCGACATCTTTGAAGAGACGGGCTCCCTGCTGTGGATGCTCCCTTATCTTCTGGAGTTCTTCTTCCGTCAACGTCCCCGTCTTGTGCACCAGCGAGTCCGGCAGGGCGAACATACCCAGATCGTGAAGCAATCCCGCTAACGCAACCTCTTCGAGCTTCGCCGGCTCGTATCGAAGCGCTTCCGCAATCTTCACGCTCACGATCGCGACACTCACGGCATTGGTGACGAGATAATCTCCGGCATCTTGCTGCAGGACCCTCTGAACCAGCTTGTCATTAGCTCCAATAGAGGCCACGACGCCAGATGCAACCCGGGCTAATTCATCGAGCGTCCAAGGCTGCCTCTTCTGAACCGCACCCTTGATTCTCTGAAGCTCATGGCATGCACGTTGATACCAATCGGTCTCAGTAACAGACGGTGAAGGAGTGGAAGATGGGATGGGAAGGCCGGTCGGCTCCATGGAATGCCTGGAGCTGTTCGGATAGGTCGCCACTGCTTCGCGAGTCGACTGTTCTCGAATAAGATCGGATAACCGCGTCACTTCCCCCCCGGCCTTTTTCTCATGCTCAGACGTGTCATGAACGGCTACCGGCTATTCACCCGTTTCCCAACTGGAAATGGCGTCACGGGCTTCTGCTCCATTTTGGCAAACTCCCGTTCCAACATGGCCCTGATGAAGCCACTGGTGGTGTATCCCTGCAGTTTCAGGTTATCGAGCTGGGTTTTGAGATCGAGCGGTAACTGAATCACGATTCGTACGAGTTTTGACATCCCCTAGCTCCCTTAAAAATGGACACACATCTGCTAAGCCTGCACGAATGGATGCACATGCTATGCCTTGCTAGCAAGTGATGAGAGATGAACAAAATTGAGGCCTTATGCTATAGATCCATCACCGAGGATGAATGGGGGGACGAAATTCGTCTTGCTAAGACGTGAAATGTGCAGCCTTCTCATTCGCTCGACCAACCGGAGAATCAGCGACAGTGGTCCTCGATGGAGTTCAAAGCCCCATGTGGCCAAAACGATGGTCAACGACGGTCGCGCCATTGTTTCCAAATCCGAGCCCAGTTCGCCTGTTCGCAGGTCCACAGGCACGAGGCTCTGTTCGTCGGCTGCCACACCAACTCTCTTGCTCGGTGCACTTGAAGCGCCGCGTCAGAGACTCCTCCGGTAAACCAAACCCCGCCGTCGCGGTCGGTTCGCAACACCGTACTGCCTTCCGACCCATACGCCTCGAGAACGGCCGCGGCCGGATGCTTGTACGGATTATGGCGACCAGCTGAAAATACGGCATACCGGGGATGCAACGATGCCAACCAGTCACGATTCAACGAACTCACTGCCCCGTGATGAGGCACCTTGAGGACCTCGACCGGATCATGAGGCCTAGATCGCGTCATCCGCGACAAGCCATCTCGCTCGACATCCGCAGCGAAGAGCATCGTATGGCTTCCACAAGTCAGACGCGTCACCACGGAACGATTGTTCAGCCCATGCCCCCCCACTTGGCTATCTTGGAGCGACACATCAAGATGCTCGTCCGCTGGTGGATTGAGGACCATCATGCGACAGGGGCCGGATGACACGATCTCCTGTCCTTCTCTGGTCGCCCCTTCTTCTAGTCCTCGAGAAACCAATGATTGCTGCAATCGTCGATAGAACGGTTCGTCGCGGGTCTCTCCTGATCCCCAGTAGCTCTTCACAATAAAATGGCGGACCACCCAGGCAAGACCTCCGACATGATCAAGTTGAGGATGTGTGCCAATGACCTGGTCAATGGTGCGGATTCCCCGGTTCCAGAGAAACGGAGCCACGACCCCACGGCCCATGTCGAATCGTTCGTACGTCGCCCCTCCATCGATCAAGACCACGTGACCGTCAGGCAGCTCAACGACCGCGCTATCACCTTGCCCAACATCTAAGAATGTGACTCGGAAGTGATCCCCGTCAGGAAACATCCGTGGGGACCAGGCCCACCACAGCAATACCACTAGCACTCCGGCGCCTGCTGCCAACCGGATCGCCGCGCTGCCCACTCGCTGCCACATCAATCCGAGACATCCGTAGAACAACAACATGGTGAGAGCCGAAGGGGCCGCGACATGCCATTCGCCTCCAGGTAGCATCGACAGCAGACGGACCGCCGTCACAAAGTGTTCGAGTAGCCACTGATTCAGCGAAGCCAGGGGCAGCAGGGTCCCCCCTCCCAGGATCTGCCAGACTCCGGCAGCGAGTCCGATCGGGACCAATAGAATTCCCATCACGGGAACGGCCACCACATTGGTAAATAGACCGAGCCAGGGCAATTGATTGAAATAGTAAGCAACAAGAGGAAGGGTCACTACAGTGACGACCCCGCTCATGATCACAGAGTCTCTCCCCCATCGGGCGCAAGTTCTCAGGAACGATGGCTCGTTTGGCAACTCCTCCACTTCGTCGCCGGGTGGCCAGGAAAGCCACCCGGCGATGGCGATGACGGATAAAAAGGAGAGCTGAAAGGAGATATCGAACAGCGCCTGAGGATCGTGCAGCAAGATCCCCACCGCGGCGGCAGAGAGGGCATGGAACAGACGGCGCTCCTGGCCGAGCCAGATCGCACTCAGCCCGACAGTCACCATCAGCAACGACCGCATCGTCGCCAATTCCGCCCCGGCCAGGCAGGCATAGCCTGCGACAGGAACAATCGTACAGAGAGCGGCCATGCGAGTCGGCGTGATTCTCCGAGACAACGTGAGAAGCCAAACGGCAGGCAACAGTATCATCGCCCATCTGACGGCCGCGAAGATGAGCAGCGCAACCAGGCCCAGGTGGCTCCCTGAAATAGAAAGGAGATGGACTGTCCCGGTCACCATGAACTGATCACGCAGATCTGGATCCAAATACCCTCGATCACCGATGATGATGCCCAGATACAGTCCCAGTGCCGGCTGGGGAAGGGTTTGCATCGCGGCGAGACGGATACTGCCCCTCCACCGATCAAATTGATTCCAGATCGCCCACCAGGCATGTTCACGACCGGACTCAAGCAACTGCACCGCCTCGGCTCCGGTTACCGCGGCGATCGACATCGATCCCTTGCCGCTCAAGATAGGCCGCATAGTCAAATCCACCAGGATTCAATGACCCGCTCGGACGGCGCAACAGAGCCCGAAAGCGGACCCGATCGCCTTGAAAGAATAATCGGTCCGGTGTGCGCCAGGTCAGCCGAACATGTCTGGACGCTCCCGACGAGGCAGCTGAATCATCCGACTTGATGATCATGACTAATCGATCTGACGCCTGTTGCACCGGTGCCACAATGCGACCGGTCACCTCGATCACCGTATCGGACGGATACTCACCCATCGTCGTATTGGCAGCCAGGGTGACAACCATCGCCCAATAGACGACTCCCACCAAGAGTGCTCCATAGAGCCAAGTCGCCTGACGGACGGAAAATTGATTCAGTCGTTCGAAGATGACGGCGCCTAGCGCAGCGAGGAGGAGCAGGAATGAGGCAGACAGGGGGAAATAGGGAATCTGTGATCCGACGAGGAGCCCGGCGATGAAGGCAACGGTGAGGGACGGCAGCATGGGCCTCCCTCAATGGGGGGCGACAACCCTAACCCAGATGAGACTTAACGACGTCGACAAGATGATTGGCCACATCGCGAATTGTGTCATCGCTCTCACCCTCGACCATCACCCGCAAGAGCGGCTCGGTCCCTGAGTAGCGCACCAACACGCGTCCGCTGCCATTGAGACGCTGTTCACTTTCACGGATCGCGCGTTGCAGTTCGGGAACTGTCTCGAGGTTCGGCTTCTTCGTCACCTTCACGTTGAGCAATACTTGCGGGACCGCCGTCATGGATTTGGCCAATTCTGACAGGGGTTTGCCCGCGCGCTTCATCAGCGACAGAACTTGTAGTGCAGACAGCAACCCGTCGCCGGTCGTATTATGATCCAGGAAGATGAAATGACCCGACTGCTCTCCTCCGAAGTTGTACCCCTCAGCAGACATCCGTTCGAGCAAATATCTGTCACCGACAGCAGTTCGCGCGAGCGTAATGCCGGCTTTCGTCATGGCAAGCTCCAGTCCGAAGTTGCTCATGACGGTTCCCACCACCGTTTGCTTGGCCAACTGCCCCTGGCGATGAAGATCAAGCGCCAACATCGCCATGATATGATCGCCGTCCACGACGCGTCCCTGTTCGCAGACGAAAATGGCGCGATCGGCATCCCCGTCCAGCGCCACGCCGAGATGAGCCCCCTGCTCGCGGACCGCCTTCTGCAGCTGTTCGGGATGGACCGCGCCACAGCCGGCATTGATATTCATCCCGTCCGGCTTATCACCGATCACTTCGACCTTCGCCCCGAGTTCGCGCAACACCTTCGGCGCGACCTTGTAGGCTGCGCCATTGGCACAATCGACCACCACTTTGATTCCCTGGAAATCGAGAACTCTCGGCAATGACCGCTTGACGAACTCAATGTAGCGCCCCTCAGCATCGTCGATTCGATAGGCTTTCCCAATAGCATCAGCCGTTGGCCGGAGATGGGCAATCCCGTTTGACACCATGAGTTCCTCGATACGAGCTTCCATCTCATCGGGCAGCTTGAACCCGTCGTTCGAGAAGAACTTAATGCCATTATCCTGGTAAGGATTGTGCGAAGCCGAAATCATCACCCCCGCATCGGCACGGAGACTCCTCGTCAAAAACGCAATCGCCGGGGTTGGCATCGGACCGACCAGCAACACATCGACCCCCATCGAGCAAATCCCCGAGGTCAATGCCGATTCCAACATATAGCCGGAGATGCGGGTATCCTTGCCGATCACGATCTGATGGCGTCCGGCTCGGCGCATAAACAAATGCGCCGCGGCCCGCCCCAACTGCATCGCCATCTCGCTGGTCATCGGATCGAGGTTAGCGACACCTCGGATCCCATCAGTACCGAACAATTTACGCATGTTGTGCTTTCATGGATACGGTCGCCTGTCGACTAATCGCCGTTGTCACCTGAACCACATCCTTCATGGCCCTCACGTCATGGACGCGAAGGATTCGAGCCCCACGATCCACTGCCATCGCCACCGCCGCCGCCGTAGCCCACTGACGCTCCTGAACCGGACGGTCCACGAGCTGCCCAAGGAACGCCTTTCGTGAAACACCAACCAGCAGGGGGCAGCCAAAACTTGCGAAGCGATGCAATTGGGCTAACAGCGTCAGGTTATGTACGAGCAGCTTACCAAATCCGATGCCCGGATCAAGCACGATTTGTCTTTGGCCAATCCCGCGTGTCATCGCAAATCGGATTCGTTCCTCGAAAAATGCGGAAATCTCGTCAACCACATCTTCGTAGCGAGGAGCCTGCTGCATCGTACGTGGCGTACCTTGCATATGCATCAGGACGATCCCGGCTCCCGTGCGGACAATGACCTCCACCATGGCGGGATCGCCTCGTAAGGCTGTGACATCGTTCACGAGCACTGCCCCCGCGTCGAGGGCCGCCTGTGCGACAGCGGCTTTCGAGGTATCAATGGAAATCGGAACCGTGACGGCTTTTGCCACAGCGGTGACAACGGGAATCGCTCGACGACGTTCTTCTGCCTCATCAACAGTATCGGCACCGGGACGCGTCGACTCTGCGCCGATATCCAGCAGATCGGCCCCTTCTTCCACTAATCGAACGGCATGGGCCACGGCGGCTTCTGCATCCAAGTAGCGACCTCCGTCCGAGAACGAATCCGGCGTCACGTTCACCACTCCCATAATTAGCGGTCGGTCGGGGAATGTGATCAGCCGATCCTTAGCCTGACGAGTCAATGTCTTCGGTTCTAACACCAAACAACTGCGCCTCCACTCACATACAATCAGCCAGGCGGCGCGTGACCACCACCTATCGTGGGCCGCACATAGGGCGCACGCACAACACACCACTTGCGGGAAGGACTCCCTTCTCGCCTATGACAACTCAGATGTACTCCCCGGGACTCCAGTGCCCTGAAATGGCGTCCCGGGATCAGTGAATGAGAAATTAGGCAGGAACCGTTTGGGATGTGGACTGCATGATGATGTGGTCAATATCGGTGGCATCCAGCACTTCTTTCTCCAGGAGTGCTTCCGCCAAACCTTTCAGACTGGCCATGTGCTCCGTGAGCAGCCGCTTTGCCCGTTCATAGTTCTCCGTCACAAGCCGTTTGACTTCCTGATCGATCTCCAAGGCTATTTGCTCGCTGAAATCACGCCTGCTCCCAAATTCTCGCCCAAGAAACACTTCTTCTTCTTTTTTGCCGAATGTCAGAGGGCCCAACTTTTCGCTCATGCCCCATTCACAGACCATCTTCCTCGCGAGCTCCGTCGCCCGCTCGAGATCGTTCCCCGCTCCTGTCGTAATGTGTTTTAAGACCAACTCTTCCGCTACACGCCCACCCATGAGGATGGCCAGGTTGTTGTACAAGAATTCCTTTGAATAGTTGTGCCGGTCATCGGTGGGGAGTTGCATCGTCACGCCCAAGGCACGGCCCCGAGGAATAATGGTTACTTTGTGGACGGGATCCGTTCCGGGAATCAGCTTGGCGATCAGCGCGTGTCCCGCTTCATGATAAGCCGTCGTCCGTTTCTCCTCGTCGCTCAAGATCAGACTCTTCCGTTCAGCCCCCATCAGCACTTTGTCTTTGGCCATCTCGAAGTCGACGACTTCCACTTCTTTCTTATTTTGTCTCGCAGCCCAGAGTGCCGCTTCGTTGACCAGGTTTTCCAGGTCGGCCCCTGAAAATCCCGGCGTACCGCGCGCGATTTTTTCCAGTTCCACGTTCGTCGCGATCGGAACTTTCTTCGTGTGCACCTTGAGAATTTCAGTACGGCCGCGCAAGTCCGGTCGATTGACGACGACTTGCCGATCAAAACGCCCCGGCCTGAGCAACGCAGGGTCGAGGACATCCGGCCGGTTGGTCGCAGCGACCAAGATCACACCTTCTGTCGTGTCAAATCCATCCATCTCGACGAGCAATTGATTGAGCGTCTGTTCACGCTCGTCATGACCTCCGCCCAACCCTGCTCCACGAAGCCGACCAACGGCATCGATTTCATCGATAAAGATAATGCAGGGAGCATGTTTTTTCCCCTGCTCGAATAGATCGCGAACGCGGGACGCTCCAACGCCGACAAACATTTCGACGAAGTCCGAGCCACTGATACTGAAGAAGGGCACACTGGCTTCACCGGCAATGGCCTTGGCCAACAGCGTCTTTCCAGTACCGGGAGGACCGACGATCAAGACGCCCTTGGGAATGCGGCCGCCGAGTTTTTGGAATCTGCGAGGATCCTTGAGGAACTCGATGATCTCAAGGACTTCTTCCTTGGCTTCATCGACGCCTGCAACGTCGGAAAACATCACCTTCTTACGCTCCTCCGTCAGCAGACGAGCGCGGCTCTTCCCGAATGATAGAGCCTTATTGCCCCCCATCTGCATTTGCCGCATCAGGAAGAACCACAACCCCAGGAACAGCACAAACGGCCCCCAGGTCACAAGAAACGTAATATACCAAGGGCTTTCATCCGGTGGCTTTGCCTCGATCTGCACGCCCCGCTCCCGCAAAACCTTCACCAATTCAGGATATTCCACCGAGTAGGTTCGAATACGGGTCTTGTCTTTCAGGACAGCGCTGATGTGGCTGGCTTTGATGATGACCCGCTCGACCTCGCCCTTGTCGAGCTTGGCCATAAACTCACTGAAGATCACATCTTCTTCAGGCGCATGGGTCGGCACGCTGAACAGGTTGAACAGCAAAATCATGAAGAGGCCGACCACGACCCAGAAAAGTAGATTCTTTGCCCTGGAATTCATCCAGATCTCCTTGTGGATGGCACGCTTAACCGGTGAGGAAACCCGCGCACTTTGGTGATGCTACCACATGCCCATTCATACTGACAACCGTACGGACACCGGCTTACTCTTGATCCTCTGCCACATCCAACACGGCCAGATAGGGAAGGTTTCGATACTTCTGCTGGTAGTCGAGCCCATACCCAACGACATACTTGTTCGGAATTTTGAACCCCACGTAATCGATGGCGACGTCGATGGTCCTTCGATCTGGCTTACTCAATAATGTGCAGACTTTAATTGACCGGGGCTTCTTTTTTGCCAAGGTTTTGACCAGATATTGGACCGTCAATCCGGAATCGACGATATCTTCCACCAGCAAGACATCTTTGCCTTTGATATCCTCGGTCAGCTCGGTCACTATTTTAATCTTGCCGGATGTTTTTGCCCGAGACCCATAACTCGTCACCATAAGAAAGTCCACCCGCATGGGAATTCTGATTGCGCGAGCCAAATCGGCATAGAAGGCATAGGCCCCCTTCAATACCCCGACCAAGACGATGTCCTTACCCGTATAATCGGCCGTGATCTGCTTGCCCAACTCACGAATTCGTGCACGCATTTGTTCCTGCGTCACGATCGGTCGACCGAAAATCCGTTCCATGCTCCCCTTACTCCTTCTCTGAGGCTCCGTTGCTCACCGATACCACCAGACAGTTGGTCGTCCCACGACGGACGACGAACCGTTCATCCTGCCGCATGCCCACGACCCAAAGAATCCCTTCGGGCGCCACCACCAATGGAATCTCCTCACGTCGGACGCGAGCGACCTTCCGATCGGTAAAGAAATCTTGTAGTTTCTTACTTTTCCCCTTCATCCCCTGAGGGAAAAATCGATCGCCTGCTCGCCAGGCCCGAACCAGAAGCGGCTCCGAATACCGGTCGGCATCGAACAAGACCCGTTGCGCGGACGGAGCCACCCCTCCCTGCTCAGCGTCACGACGAGCCATACGTTGTACATGAATTTGCTGATTCGTTCTAGCCCAATAGACCGTTGAAGGCACTGAGAGAAGCAGGCTCTCACTCTTCCCCTGCTCTGAAGCAGTCTCATCCTTGCGACCCCCTCCCGCGGGACTAAACTGCCCCGACCCCTGATCCAGAGTCACGAGTGCCTGCTTCAACGACAGCCTGGCCCCGCTCCTGCCCTTGAGGAGGACACGCCGAACTGACTCCACCGCACAAACACTGCTGGCGCGCCCCTCTTCGTCGTAGGTCCGTAAGATTGCCCGAACGAGACGCCGCTGAAGGGCGACCGGCAACTCGATGAAGGCCTGGCGGTTGAGTCGCTGCACAGCTCCAGAATCCCGGCTCACGAGTGTGCGCACTAGATCACCCGTTACCTCCTCTAGGTATAGTTCGTCCTGGCGCAACAAGTCCGCCTGCCGCTGCAACACACGGACGGCAGCCGGCGCTAACCGTGTGATAACGGGAATGAGTTCCCTTCTGATCCGATTGCGATGATAAAGCAGCTTCTCATTGCTCGAATCACGACGATAGGTCAGCCCTTCATGATCCAAATATGCCAACACTTCCTCACGAGTGGCAGCGAGAAGAGGACGAATAATCCTGTCCTCACGGGCGTAGGGCATCCCAGCCAACCCGGCCATGCCCGCCCCTCGCAACATCCACATGAGCACCGTTTCCGCCTGATCATTGGCGGTATGACCGACCGCAATGCAGTCAGCCCCTACCTCGTGAGCCAATTGCTTCATGAAGTCATAGCGCGCGTCGCGGGCCGTTGCTTGAAGCGATGAGCGCTGGCGTCGCTTGACTAGCGTGGGTCGATGGATGACAAGAGACAGTTGTCGCTCCTGGCAGAAGGCGCGGACAAAAGACTCGTCGCCCTCAGACTCCGCTCCACGCAACCCATAGTTACAATGAACGACCGTCAACGTGAGCCGCCAGGACTGGGCCAGGCGATGGAGAAGAGACAATAATCCGATCGAGTCGGGCCCGCCCGACACAGCCACGAGCAGGTGCTGACCGGGAACGAACAGCTGTTGTTGACGCACCGTCCGAATGAGATGCGTCAACAGGGCCGGTCGTGCGGCAGGCCTGGATGACGACCGCTTGATCGTTGTCTCAACGGCCATGGTTACTGGACTCCCTGCGGGATATTTCGCAAGCTGATGCGCGCTTGTTCCACATCACGGGCGATTTGCTTCGACAGCTCGTCGGCAGATGCAAAGGTGTGATCGCCACGTACTCGTGCCACAAACTGCACTGTGATCTCCTTGCCATAGAGATCACATGAGTGATCCAAGAGGTTGACTTCGATAAGCCGCTCACCCGCCCCAAAGGTTGGCCTCGTCCCGATATAGGCGATCGCATTATAGGTCTGAGTGCCGTGAACCGCCCGCGCGGCATAGACGCCATCGGGCGGCACGACGCGATCAGCCGGGATGCGCAGATTGGCCGTGGGCCAGCCCATCGCCTGCCCCTGTTGCATCCCGTGCACCACGGTCCCTCGAATCCCATAGACGCGTCCGAGCAACGTGGCAGCCCGCTCCACATTCCCGGCCTGAATAAGCTGGCGAATTCGCGTCGAACTCACCACGTCCCCCTCAATCGTCACGGGAGTCACGGGATGCACGCGGAAGCCGTACTGCCCGCCGAAACGCACGAGGTCATCGATACGTCCTGCCCGGCCCTTCCCGAACGCAAAATGATTGCCCACGAACAGTTCGGACAGGCTGAAAGACCGATGCAGGATTTCTTCCGCAAATCGATCCGGGCTCATCGCCGCGAAGGTGGGAGTAAAATCCAGAAAAACCACTTCATCGATCCCAGCGGCTTCGAGGTGCGCAAGCTTGTCCTCAGGACTGGTGAGAAAGCGAAGATCGACGTGGGGTGCGAGGATTTTTACCGGATGCGGGTCGAAGGTCAGCACGAGCGCAGTCCCCTGTGCCTTTCGGGCCGTCTCGGCCACCGTCTGCAGCAGCACTCGATGGCCCAGGTGGTGGCCGTCGAAATTGCCGATCGTGGCGACAGGATAAGCACGTGGACACTTGTCGGACAGGCCACGCGTCACTTTCAGCATGGTCGTCAGCGGAGGAGACGCGCTGCGTTTTTGGCAAAGTAGGTCAGAATGAGATCCGCGCCAGCCCGCTTAATCGAGAGCAACGATTCCATCATGGCCCGCGATTCGTCGAGCCAGCCGGCTTTGGCGGCCGCTTTGATCATGCTGTACTCCCCGCTCACTTGATAGGCCGCCACCGGCAACAATATCTGCGCTCTGGCCGCAGCAATGATATCGAGATACGGCAGTGCCGGTTTCACCATGATGATGTCAGCCCCTTCTTCGACATCGAGGGCGATCTCGCGAAGCGCTTCCCGGCGGTTGGCGGGATCCATTTGATAAGATTGCCGATCTCCGAATTGGGGACTCGAAAACGCCGCATCCCGGAATGGCGCATAAAAGCAGGAAGCGAATTTGGCGGCATAGGCCATGATCGGCAACTCTGGAAATCCTGCCTGATCTAATTCCGCCCTGATCGCCGCCACCCGCCCATCCATCATATCGGATGGCGCCACCATGTCGGCACCGGCTTGCGCATGGGTCCTGGCCATCGCACGGAGACAGTCCAGTGTTTCATCGTTGAGTATGCGCCCGTCCTTGACGATCCCGCAATGACCGTGATCAGTGTATTCGTCGATGCAGACGTCGGTCACGATCATCAGTCCCGGGACCTGGTCCTTCACAGCTTTGACGGCCCGCTGCACGATGCCATTCGGATCAAACCCCGAACTCCCCCGATCATCCTTCCGATCAGGAATCCCAAAGAGGATGATGGCGGGAATCCCCAAGCCCGCAACCTCACTGGCCTCTTTCACCAAGAGATCGATCGAGAGGCGGAACTGGCCCGGCATCGAGGCGATCTCCTCCCGCCGATCGCGCCCTTCGACGACGAACAGCGGATAGATGAAGTCGGACGGGGCAAGGTTCGTCTCCCGTACCATGCGACGAAATGCCTCATGCTGCCGCAACCGCCTGAGCCGCTGAATTGGGAATGCCATCGGATTACTTCCTTGGAAGATTCGTCAAGAACACGACGAGGTCGCGCACAGAAATCATACCGACCAATTTGCCATCCCGAGTCACGCCGAGATGGCGGAGATGCGTTTGCGCCATGAGATCATTGGCATCCAACAGCGTCTTACCCTCCTCGATCGTCAAGATCGGGGCCGACATAATCTGTTCGACCGTTGTCTTTTGGGTATCGGCTCCAGCCGCTACCACGCGCCGAACCATATCGGTATCCGTGAGGATGCCGACGACCTCCTTCCCGTTCGTCACGAAAAGGCTGCCGATGCCGCGATCCCGCATGATACGTGCTGCCGTCTGAGCATCCGTATCCCGCTCAACCGTAATAAACTTCTCCTTCGGAACCATGAACGACTTGACTGGAACCATGCAATGTCCCCCCCTTGGCTAATTCAGTCCGTCACCCTGCCCGTCTGCTTCGACCTATCCACGCGCAGAAAGGGCGACTCGAGCCCCTTCCCTGAAATGCCTCACGATAGCTTCTGTCAGTGCCGGCACGGTATTTTCTGCCGGCATGACCGTGACCGTCAACCCATACTCCTTTGCCGTCCTTGCCGTAATGGGTCCGATGCAGGCGATCACCACTCGGGTGACGAGTGGTCTCACCACGTCCCGCCCGCCAAAGAGTTCCACGAAATTGCGGACGGTGGAAGAACTCGTAAATGTGAGCGCCGCCACCTGACCATTGTGAAGCTGCTTCGTTAAGGACGCGACATCCACCGTCGGGACGATCGTGCGATAGACAGGAATCACGTCGACGGCCGCCCCCAACTCACGTAACTGTTCAGGCAAGATCTCACGAGCGACTTCAGCACGTGGGATTAACACGTGGCTCCCACGGATTCCCACATGGGCCAAGGCGGCGATCACTCCCTCTGCCTGAAACTCGGCTGGAACGACATCCGGCGTCAACCCATAGATCCCGAGTTCCTGCGCGGTGCGTGGTCCAATGGCGCAAATACGAAGATTCGCCAAGGCGCGCGCATCTTTCCCTGCCCCATGGAGCCGGTCCATGAAGGGCCTCACTCCGTTCACGCTGGTAAAGATCAGCCACTGATAGGTACTGAGACGAGTTATCGCATCATCAATCGCCTGCCAACTGACCGGAGGCACGATCTGAATCGTCGGAACTTCGACCGGCTCGGCGCCGTAGGCGGCGAGCAGCTGAGAAAACTCTCGTGCCTGCTCCTGTGCTCTGGTGAGCACGATCCGCTTTCCAAAGAGCGGCTTGCTTTCAAACCAATTCAGCTGCCCTCGCAATCGCACGACTTCACCCACGACGATCACCGTCGGCGGTTCGAGATGCGCAGCTTCAGCTTTCGTGACAATATCGCCCAATGTCCCCACGATGGTCTGTTGATCGGCTTTGGTCCCCCAACGAATCGCCGCCACCAGCGTGTCGGGCGACCGCCCTTCCGCCAGTAAGTGCCCCACGATCGACGGAAGATTCTTCATGCCCATCATGAACACGAGCGTCCCTGATGCGCTGGCCAATTTGGGCCATTCCAACAAGGTCGCCGGTTTGGTGGGATCTTCATGACCGGTCACAAACGTGACAGTAGAAGCCAACGTTCGATGGGTCACCGGAATGCCGGCATACGCAGGCACGGCGACCGCCGCCGTCACACCAGGCACAATCTCGAAGTCGACCCCTGCGGCGGCCACCGCTTCTGCCTCTTCTCCTCCCCGTCCGAAGACAAATGGGTCGCCCCCCTTGAGCCGAACCACCACGTTCCCCTCTTTGGCTCGTTCAATGAGCAGTCGATTGATATCGGCTTGGTCTTGATACCGTCCACGTCCCCGCCGACCGACATAAATCCGCTGTGCCGTGGCCGGAGCATACTGCAGTAAGACCGGATTGGCGAGATAATCGTACAGGACGACATCGGCCTGCTCCAGGCATTCCTTCCCTTTCAGCGTCAAGAGCCCAGGATCGCCTGGCCCCGCTCCGACCAAATAAACCTTCCCTTGCCTTCTCGTTTTTGTCATGCGGTCCCGTAGATGGCTCGAAGAATTTTGTCACCACCGCGCGCAAGCAATCGTTCCGCGAGTTGAATGCCGATCGACTCCGGATCCTCAATGGTCCCTTGAACGGTATCGCGAATGAGTTCCTTGCCGTCCACGCTGGCCACCAGTCCTTCCAGCGTCACCCCTGTCCCGGCCAATGTCGCATGCGCCGCGATTGGAACCTGACAGCCTCCCTGAAGCCGCTGGAGCAACGCTCGTTCAGCCAAAACGGCTGTCTTACTTGGCGCATGGTCCAAGCCACTCAACAACGAACGAATAAAGAGATCGTCTCGCCGACCCTCGATGCCCAGCGCCCCCTGGCCGATGGCAGGCAAACTAATCTGCGGCGCAAGGTACTCTGTAATTTCATGCGCCCAGGCCAACCGCCGGAGCCCTGCCGCGGCGAGCACGATGGCATCGAACTGTCCCTCACGTAGCCTTTTGAGACGGGTATCCAAGTTCCCACGCAACATGGCAATCGTGAGGTCAGGCCTGGCATGCAGGAGTTGTGATTGGCGGCGAAGGCTGCTGGTCCCGATCCTGGCGCCCAGAGGGAGGTCCGTAAATGACCGCCCGTCCCGACTGATCAGGGCATCCCGGGGATCCTCGCGGGGCGGCACACAGAGAATGGCCAATCCCTCGGGCAACTCCGTGGGCACATCTTTCATGCTATGCACCGCCAGATCGATTTCACCGCTCAACAGCGCTTCCTCGATCTCCTTGACGAAGAGTCCTTTCCCGCCAATTTGAGCCAGCGGGACATCAAGAATCTTGTCTCCCGATGTCTGGATCCGCCGCAGCGTGACCGTCACATGCGGAGCCAGCGCCTGCAACTGTGCCTGCACCCACTCGCTCTGCTGCACCGCCAGTTTACTGCCTCTGGTTCCGAGCACGACGGTCGATCGTTCATGGCCGACTTTCGACATGGCTCCCTTTCACCGACTCACATCATGATACGGGGTGTGAAACGTCGCCGACCGTTCGCTGCCAGGGAGTTTCTCCGAAGCGTCGCGGTCCACTCGTAAACTCTCGCCGGACAGGGTCCCGCTGACGAAACTCCGATAGGAAGACGAAACCAATAAAAAGCTGATCAACCCGAGAATCGATAAGAGATACACGAGCACATCCCATCGAACCCCTTCCCGCTCCCGATAATCGAACCCACAGGCCGGACAATCAGGTAAGGGATCATGTCCCAGGTAGGTCTTTCGACACTTGGGACAGGTGAATAGTTTCGGCCCTTTGCGGGTGATTTCCATACGAATGGCACAATCAATGGCCCGGAGTCTTGGAACCAGTTCTCGGAGTCACCTCTTCAGCATCCTTGCTCTCTTCTTGCGGTGGATGACAGGTTTCCGACGCAGAGGAGATACTTCCATTGACGTTGGAGACGGCGAGGAGTCTCCGAGGCTGAAAAACCGTCTTGCTGCCTCGACGAAGGCAGCCCCCTCCGAGGAGTTCACCTCAGCCTTGAGCGTGACCATCGTATTGTGAATGAGCTTATTCACGATCGACGACGCCAGCGCCTCGACCAATTCACGCTCAGGCGCTGACAGATTCGCCAATCGCCCCAAGGTCTTCTCGACCTCCGCTCGCTTGATGTCATCGACCCGCGTACGGAGGGCCGTAATGGTGGGGGTCACTTCGAGCGACTGGAGCCATTGCCGGACAATCCCGACTTCATCCACCACCATCTGCTCGGCCTTCTCTGCTTCCTGCAAACGTCCCCCGCGATTCTGTTCAACCCGCGCTTTCAAATCGTCGATGTCAAAGAGGAAGGCATTATCCACATGGCGCACGGCCGGATCGATATTGCGTGGGACCGAAATGTCGATCAAAAACATCGGACGATTCATCCGTTGCTTGACGGAGCGATGCACGTCATCCTCGCTCACGAGATAATGCGCGGCACCAGTCGACACCAAAACGATATCGGCGGAAGCCATCTCCTCCCGAAACTGTTCAAAGGGGACCGCGGTGCCGCCGAACCGATTGGCCAAGTCCAACCCATGTTGCGGATTCCTGGTCGTCACCCGCACATGCCGGACACCGCTGGCAATAAAATGTCTCGCCGCCAACTTGGCCATCTCCCCCGCCCCCACCAACAACACCGTCTTCTCACTTAAATCCGAAAAAATCTTCTTGGCCAATTCGACCGCGGCATAGCTGACCGACACCGCCATCTCGGCGATTTTCGTCTCCGTCCGCACGCGCTTGGCGACGGAGATCGCTTTCTTCACGACTTTGTTCAGAATGATGCCGGTCGACTTGTGTGTGAGTGCGACCTCAAATGCCTCTTTAATCTGCCCCAGAATCTGCGACTCGCCGACGATCATGGAGTCGAGACTGGAGGCCACGCGAAACAAATGACTGATCGCCCGATCCCCTTGGTGCCAGTACAGATGGGGAGTCAGTTGCTCCGAGGACAGCGAAAGATGGGCATCGGCCAGAAATTCCTGGATTCGCCCATACCCTGCTTCGATCTCATCGACGACGGCATAGACTTCGACACGATTGCACGTCGACAGCAATATCCCTTCCCGCACCCCTTGGTACGAACAGAGACGGGTCAGGGCTTCACCCATCCGGCTCTCAGGAACCGCGAGTTTCTCGCGGATTTCCACTGGGGCGGTCTTATGGCTCAAACCGACGACGACAATATGCATCTCAAGACACCGGTCCGTGACTCTTAAGGACCACGCCAACGAGGGTCAGAATAACCCCGGCAAATCCGATAATGGTCAAATACGCCGCTCGTTTGGCTCTCCAGCCCATCGTCAGTCGTCCCAGCAGCACGGCGAAGTAGAAGACCCACGTCACCAACGCCCATGTTTGCTCGGGATTCCAGTTCAGATACGAGCCCCGAGAAAACTCGGCGGACAGCGCACCGGTAATGATGCCGAGCGTCAGCAGCGGGAACCCCGTCACGATCGACTGTTGATTCAGATGGTCAAGAAAATCCAGGGCGGGCAACTTTGAATAGAGCACATTAAATCGTTTGGACTTGAGAAGTCCGTCCTGAATCAGATACATGACACCAGCCACAAAGGCCACGGCAAACCCCACGGTACCGAGCATGCTCAGCGTGACATGAACCCACAGCGTTCGAAACACCGGATTCAGTGTGGGAGCGGTTTCCGGCAATGCCGCAGCAGAGACCAGCGAGACCAGCGCCAACGGGACGATGAACGAACCAAGCACATGCAGACGATGGCGAAACTCCACCGCAAGGAAGACCAGAATCAACATCCAGGAAAAAAACGACAGGGCGTCATGGAACCCTGGCGGCGAGGCGTCTGTCGCTCCGACCATTCGCGCCACCAACGCAATCGTGTGTGAGGCAAACCCGATCGCCGTCATACCCAGTGAGACTTTTGACAGAGCTTCCGAAGGCCAGAGCAAGTAGGCAAGAAAGGAAACGGTGGCCGCAAAATACAGGACCATCGTCACCACGAAAAACACAGCGGCCATAGAGGTCTATCCTCTCAACTTTTCAGGACAAACAGACTGCTATTAAACGAGGAATTATATCGATGGCGCGAGATGGGAGTCAACCAAACGATCGCGGAATGGAAGGCCGGACAACCGGGTCTCGTGCCCCCGGCACCCTCTACATCGTCAGCACGCCAATCGGCCACCCTGATGACATAACTCTTCGGGCCCTTGCGACGCTGCGCCGCGTCTCGGTGATTGCCTCAGAAGACCCTCGCGTGACCCAGACACTCCTGGCCCATCATGGCATCACCACAACGGTCACGAGCTACGGCCCGCTCAATCGCCACGAGAAAGTGCTACTCCTTCTGCATCGACTGATGCAGGGACAGGATGTCGCCCTCGTCTCAGACAACGGCACCCCGGTCATCTACGACCCAGGCAGTCTGTTTGTGTCTGCTGCCCATCAAGCGGGAATCCTGGTCAAAGCCATCCCAGGTCCCTCTGCCATAACGGCAGCGACAACGATCTCCGGATTTTCTGGTGATGCGATCATCTTCGAGGGACACCTTCCCTCAACCAGCCGTCGTCTCATTCTATACCTCTCCCAATTCCGCAAAGAACGAAGAACCCTCGCCTTCTATGTAGATCCCGGAGTCCTCACAAGGCTACTGAAAATCCTGGCGCAGATACTCCCCACCAGACAGGTTGCCATCGCCATGAATCTCACGACGCAGGACGAGACTCTCTTGCGCGGAATGCCTGATGTGCTACTCAAGGAAATCGGCCGAGTACCGAAAGACTCAGCTGTGACGGTCGTCATTGAAGGGTATGCGGCGGGACCGCCACCAAAAGTTGAGAAGAACAATGCCCCGCGCTACTCGTCTTCGCGGCGGCGGATAAGAACCCGATAGGACTTTTCGACGCGATCTTGCGAAAGGATGGTGTGCCCCTCATTACTTACGCTGCGGGGGACATTCTGAATCGGGTCGCCATCATCCAACAGCACTGAAAGAATCTGTCCCTGTTCCATCGCTTCCAGTTTCAACTTCGTTTTGACAAAGTTATAGGGGCAAATGACTCCCCGTAAGTCCAGCTCGGCATCCGGTTGACCAGTGACCGTCACGTTTCCCTCTCCATTTCTTGCCACACATCTTCTCCTCAGGAACAGTCTTGACTCTTCGCCGCGCGCTGGCTGGAACCAAATCCTAACAAGGAGCCAGCGACCTCGCAAGCACTGCACCTATTGCAACGACAAGGAGAGCGCAAAAAAAGAAGGGGCAGCGTTTCGCTGCCCCTTCTCACACCCTCTCGGAATGTGTCTCGACTTAGTTCATGCCCTTGACCAAGTTTGGCTTGGTGTAGTCTGTTCCGTAGTCCGACTTGTTGCCGACTGCATTGCCCCATCCCGGCTGTGGTTCACACTGCCAGCAGGGAGCGGCACCGGTATATTCACCGACCGGGCTGGTGATACCGGAATCGATCTTTCCTGGAAGCACCGCACCACCTATACCACCGGTGATGCCACCGCTGTTCGTGTTAATCCCTCGCTCGGTCATGGGATTCGGGCGCTGTCCAAGTCCGCCGAAACCGGCCAGTTTCTCGTTGCCACGCATAACGGTGATCTCACGGACGATCTTACGTCCCGTGCCGAACGGCTGGGCCGCACTCGTCTCTTCATACGCTTGAATGGTCACGTCGTCACCAGCTTCAAGAATACGAATCTGATCGTAATTGGTCTTATCATCAAAATACACCGTGCGGTAGTTCATGGCACCACCGCCTGCACGTCCCTCATCATGAGAGCTTCCACCGCCCTCAAGATGCATTTTCTTGGCCGGCAGATCGAGGGCAATCACACGGCCATAAATCGTCTCCGCCTGTGACAACCGATCGAGGAAGCTGCTTCGATCGAAGGTGGTCACTCGGGTGCTCGACCCCGATACATCACCAACTCCTTCGCCCACGCCCAATCCGGATTGGTTAGATTGCAAGCGCTCCTGAGCGATTGACACACCCACGGAACCGACAAAAAGAATTGCCGTTCCTAGTGCCAACACTTTACGCATGTGCTGCCTCCTTGGTGAGATTAGAGAATGAAGTGAAATGACGGACAACAAGATGGGACCAACATGATCAGGTTGAAGCTCTTTCATCGCTCTACGGCGCGGACTATAGGCTACCCATTCAGACATGTCAAGAGGCATGATTGTGGTGAATTTGCTACTGATTCTCACATAAATGACCGACTTAACGTAACCGTAAAAAACCCATATATTCCTGCCCGCTGCAACTGATGGTGCCCAGAGGGAGGGTCGAACTCCCACTCTCTTGCGAGAACCGGATTTTGAGTCCGGCGCGTCTGCCAGTTCCGCCATCCGGGCACGGCCAATACCAATAAAAAAGCCGCACCTTATTAACACGAAGCCATGTGCGGGTCAATCAATCCTCCCTCTATTATTAGAATGAAGGCAGTGCTAGAATGAACGCGTTTAACTAACCTTACATTGATATCCGTGCAGGAGGATCCTCAGACCATGGCAGACGTTCAGTGCGTCACGTGCGGACAAGCAGGAGAAGTCATTACGGACCCTCTCTTCATGGGGAAGCTCGAAGCCGAGATCAAATCCAAGGTCTGCAAGCCCTGCTGGAAGAAATGGGAAGGCATGCGGGTCATGGTCATCAACGAGTACCAGGTAAACCTGGGAGAGGAAAGCGGCAGAGAACTGGTCAAGAAGCAGATGAAAGCGTTCCTGAAACTCGGCGAACAAATTGACACAGCAAAGATCGATCAAAATTTTCGCCCACAGGCCTAGGCCTTAACCACCCCTCGCTGAGCTGCGAGGTTTCCAGCCAGGCCGTGTGACGCCCAGAACCTTCCGTGAATTCTCCAGCGATCTCGCAGGCTTCGTTGACAGGCCGGTTTCAGAAATGCTACATTGCTCACTTCTTGATCCATCCGTGTGGGGTGATCCACATCTCCTCATGACCCAAAGGCAAGCAAGAGGAACTGGTTTGTCGTGATTACACAGATGCAGGTAAAAGGGTTGATGTTCGACCCCTATAATAACGCCTACATCGTAGTATTGCGCGATGAAGAGCATTCCGACATGCTCCCCATTTGGGTCGGCAAATCAGAAGCAGGTGCCATCAGCATGTCACTGGAAAATGTCACGGCCCCCCGACCTATGACGCACGACTTTATGAAGTCGTTCCTCGATGCCTACAACGCAAAAGTCATCAGCGTGGTCATTACGGACTTGTCGGAGCACACGTACTTTGCAAAAATTCATTTGACGTACGAAGAGTCAGAATACACCGTCGATGCCAGACCCAGCGATGCGATTGCACTTGCGCTTCGGTGTAATGCGCCAGTGTTTGCCAACGATTCGGTCATCACCAAACAGAGCTCTGAAGAACTCGAACAGTGGCTGGAAAATCTCAAGCCGGAAGATTTCGGCAAACTGGACTCTTGATTCAGCGAGACGCAATATGAGCACCGCCGATCTACCCAAAGAGCAAGACCTGGTTGAATACCGGGTGGATCGCATCCTCGAGGAGGCCAACACCGACACGAGAATTGTCGTCTTGGCACGACAGGACGATGCCCTCGATACCCTTCCGATTTGGGTCGGGGCCGCAGAAGGTAACGCCATTAAATTGGCGCTCGATACCACGATCACGCCACGGCCAATGAGCCATGACTTGATCAAGAGTTTCGCCGAACATTTGAACATCACGATCCAACGCGTCGTCATAGCGGACGTCAAAAGCAGCACCTATTACGCCATGGTGTATGTCGCCAACAAAGGCGTGGAGCGGACGATCGATGCCCGACCCAGCGATGCAATCTCGTTGGCCCTCCGGGCTCATTGCCCGATCTACATTACCCAAGACGTATTGAAGCGGCGGAGCACAACGAATCTCGACGCCTGGCTGGCAAAACTAGAATCGAAGGATATCGGCACACCGGAAGCACAGGAAACTTGATTCACTCGATAGCGAAGGAGCGGGGAAGAACGATGTTGACATACATGCAAAAACCTTTAGACGTGCAGGAAAAATGGTACCTCGTGAATGCTGAGGGGAAAACGTTGGGCCGATTGGCAGCCCGCGTCGCCGGGATGTTGCGCGGCAAACACCGGCCAACCTTTACCCCCCATGTCGACATGGGCGACCATATCGTGATCGTGAATGCTGAGAAGATCCATCTGACCGGCGACAAGATGACCACGAAACTCTATCGTCACCATAGCGGTTTCCCAGGCGGACTCAAGACCGCGACGGCGCAGCATGTCTTCCGAAAAGACCCCACGATTCTGTTGACGAAAGCGATCGAGGGCATGCTCCCCAAGACCCCATTGGGGAATCATATGGCAAAGAAACTCCGCGTCTACGTCGGGCCCACTCATCCGCACCAGGCTCAAGGGCCGGAACCAATTACCCTATAGTCATCACCGCCAGCGAAGAAGGAGACGTTGTAGCATGGCAGTAGTAACTCAATATGCAACCGGACGACGAAAGTGCGCGATTGCCAGAGCCTGGGTCACCGGCACGGCGGGCGATATTACGATCAACGATCAACCGATCGAGAAGGCCTTCCCACGACTGACCTTGCGGCAGATTATCCAGTTTCCGCTCGAAATCGGCGGAGTCGTCGGGCAGTACTCGATCAAGGCCACGGTACACGGCGGCGGGGAGGTCGGACAAGCCGGCGCCCTGCGTCATGCGATTGCACGCGCGTTGGTGGTACTTAACATGCCCCTCCGTACACCCTTGAAGAAGGAAGGCTTGTTGACACGGGACTCTCGCGTCAAAGAGCGGAAGAAGTACGGACAAAAGGGTGCGAGAAAGCGGTTCCAGTACTCAAAGAGATAATCATCGGAGCCACAGTCAGAAAAAGGGAAGGCTCCTCGCCTTCCCTTTTTTTGTGTCTGTGAGGTGCACAGCGGGTAGTTCAGATGAAGAAGATACGCGTCGCAATCGCAGGAGCCAGTGGATATGCCGGAGCGGAGCTCGTCCGCCTGGCAGCCCTCCACCCTTATTTCGAGCTCTACGCCGTCACATCGGAAAAATCCGCAGGGACTCCCGTGGCAGCGGTTTTCCCCAGTCTGGCCGGTCTCGTGTCTCTTTCCTTTCAGGCGCTCTCACCCGAAGCCCTAGCGAAACAGGCGGACGCAGTCTTCTTGGCTCTTCCCCATACCAAATCATTGGCGCCGGTTTCCGCCTGCCTCCAAACCGGCAAACTGGTGGTGGACCTCAGCGCCGATTATCGGCTCAAGGATCCAGCCGTGTATGAGCAGTGGTATCAGACCGCGCATCCCTATGCGGACTTGCTAAAGGACGCGGTCTACGGACTTCCGGAATTGCATCGAGCTGCCATCGCCAAGGCAAAATTGGTTGCGTCGCCTGGCTGCTACCCGACTGCAGCCATTCTCCAGTTGGCCCCGCTGTTCGCCCAAGATCTGGTGCAAGCAAACACCGTGGTCATCGATGCGAAATCAGGCATTTCTGGCGCGGGGCGAAGTCCGGCTCTCCCCTACCATTTTCCAGAAGCCCATGAATCCTTAGAGCCTTACAAGATCGGGCAGCACCGCCATATCCCTGAGATTGAACAAGAACTCGGTGGGTTGCTTAAACGCGCATCTACGCCAGCGGGAACGGTCGCCGCACAGCCAATCGTGACCTTCACTCCGCACCTCGTACCGATGAACCGCGGCATCTTAAGCACCGCCTACTGCCGGCTAAAGAATCCGATGTCGCTGCCAGACCTACGCACGCTGTATCGATCCTTTTACAAAGGTGAGCGATTCGTCAGAGTCCAGGACGACATCATGCCGAATCCGCGCTACATCAAAGGCTCCAACTATTGCGATATCGGGGTCTACCTCGACCCCCGCGCAGGATCAGTCATTACCGTGGCCGCCCTGGATAATCTTGTGAAAGGTGCCGCAGGCCAGGCCATTCAGGCCATGAACCTCATGCTGGGCTTCCCTGAGGAGACAGGCTTGACGGCTCCAGCCGCCTATCCCTGATCCATATTGAACCGAACGTCTCTTTCGCGATGATGACCAAGAATGCACCAACCACTTCTCCGCGCCGCGGGATCACCGCGCCGCAGGGGTTTCGCGCAGCCGGCATCCATTGCGGCATCAAGAAACCAGGCCTGCTCGATCTCGCGCTCGTCGTCTCAGAACAAAGCGGTCCCATCGCCGGCGTCTTCACTCGCAATCAGGTGGTTGCAGCACCGGTCATCATCGATCGCCTACACCTGCGCCAGGGAATAGGGCGGGCCATTCTCGTCAACAGTGGTAATGCGAACGCCTGTACCGGCGCCAAAGGATTGGCTGCCGCAAAAAAAACCGCCACGCTGGTCGCACGACAAATAGGTGTCCCCACACAGCACGTATTCATCGGGTCCACCGGCGTGATCGGTCGTGTCTTGCCGGTCAATCGAATCATCAAGGGATTCCCGCAGCTGCTCACTCAGCTCAGCGACCGTGGAGGCCTGGATGCCGCACGGGCGATCATGACGACCGACCTGCGACCGAAATCCATCGTCCTTCAGGACACCATCGGCGGCCGCTTGATTACGATCGGCGGGATGGCCAAGGGCTCTGGAATGATCCATCCCGACATGGCCACGATGCTGGGCTATTTCACCACAGACGCTTCGATCACGAAGAGCGCCCTCCAACAGGCCCTCAGCCTGGCGGTCAACGAGTCATTTAATTGCATCTCGGTTGATGGAGACACGAGCACCAACGATACCGTCCTGTGCTTGGCGAACGGCATGGCTGAGAACCGCACGATCAAAGAAGGCACAACTGCCTTTCGTCGGTTCCTGCTGCTCCTGACAGAGGCCTGCCAGTCACTCGCGCTGGCGATTTGTCGAGACGGCGAGGGTGTCACCAAGGTGGTGAAGATTGAGGTGACCGGAGCTGCCACTGTGGCGCAGGCACGGCAGATTGCCCAAACCATTGCGACCTCCAACTTGGTTAAGACTGCCCTGTTCGGCGAGGATGCCAATTGGGGTCGTGTGATGGCCGCAATCGGCCGAGCCGGTGTCCCGATCGCCCCCTCGAAGCTGAACCTATGGTTTGGCGGGGTCCAGATGGTACAGAGCGGAATGGGACTCGGACTCGCTGCTGAACGCCGAATTGCGAAGGTCTTTCGCCAGAAAGAATTTACGATCACCGTGGGGTTGGGGCAAGGTCGTCACAAGGCCCAGATGTGGACGACCGATCTGTCGTTTGACTATGTCCGCATTAACGCAAGCTATCGATCCTAGGGCATAATTCCATCATGGCGTCTTGCAAACTCACCGTCACTATGCTAGCGTGCCAAGGCTTTAGCGCTCAGGAGAGCATCTCCTTCTCGCACAATCTCGTGCGTGGAGGAACAGTATCAAATTCATATCGGCGTCACGGACGTCGCTCGACTTGAGAATAAGGGGGCCATTCCCCCTCGCCTGCGTCAGCAGGCGCTCTGCAAGTCTTGAGGGGAGGTGAAGGCATGGGAGTGGTTTCGATCAAGGAACTGTTAGAAGCGGGTGTCCATTTCGGGCACCAGACGAATCGGTGGAACCCAAAGATGAAGAAGTTCCTCTTTGGAGAACGCAACGGCATCTATATCATCGACCTTCAGCAAACACTGACTCGGATGGAGAAAGCCTATGCCTTCGTCCGCGACACCGTTGCCGCCGGCCAATCGGTCCTGTTTGTCGGGACCAAGCGGCAGGCCGCTGAGATCCTTCAAGAAGAGGCCCTGCGCGCCAACATGTTCTTCGTCAACCAACGCTGGCTCGGCGGGATGCTGACGAACTTCCAGACCATCCGGAAGAGCATCGATAAAATGAAGAAGCTGGAGGCCAAGCTGGCAGATCCCAGCCAATACGGGCTGAAGAAAAAAGAAATCATGAAGATGCAGAAGGAGATCGTCAAGCTCCAGAAGTATCTGAGCGGCATCAAGGATATGCGCGGGGTTCCAGGAGCCGTCTTCGTACTCGACACACGCATCGAACACATTGCCGTGCAGGAAGCGACCCGGTTGGAGATCCCCGTGATCGCGATCCTGGACTCGAACTGCGATCCGGACCACATCACCTACCCGATTCCCGGAAACGACGACGCCATTCGCTCCATCAAGCTCATCACGTCTCGCATTGCCGACGCCTGCATTGAAGGCGCCCATTTGCGGACACAGCGCGAAGAAGCGGATTTCAAACCCGTTCCTGCAGGGGGAGACAAGGCCGCGGCCATAAGCCTCGCGACCGCACCGGCTTCATAACGTCCGGTCGCAGGCGTCAACTACTACACTCACTGTTTACTGAGAAGGACCGTTACGTATGGCTGGATCAAGTCAGCTTGTCAAAGAACTGAGAGAAAAAACAGGCGCCGGCATCCTCGATTGCCAGAAAGCGCTCACCGAGAACGGCGACGATATCGAAAAAGCCATCGATTACCTGCGCCAGAAGGGCTTGGCCGCGGCACTCAAAAAGTCAGGCCGCGAGACCAACCAAGGCCTCGTACACGCCTATATCCACATGGGCGGGAAAATCGGTGTGCTCATCGAAGTCAACTGTGAAACCGACTTCGTCGCCCGGAACGAAGAGTTTAAATCGTTCGTCAACGACCTGGCCCTCCAGGTCGCCGCCGGGAAACCCTCCTACGTCAAACGGGAGGATATTCCCGCTTCGCTTATCGAGAAAGAACGATCGATTTATGAGGGACAGGCCAAAGAAATGGGCAAGCCCCCGGCCGCATGGCCGAAGATCGTCGAAGGTAAGCTGGAAAAGTTCTTCCAGGAGAGCTGTCTGATCGAACAGTCCTTCGTCAAGGACCCGGCCGTCTCAATTAAGGACCTCCTCGCGCTGAAGATTGCCAAAATTGGCGAGAACATGAACATCCGCCGCTTCACCCGGTACCAATTAGGCGAAGCATGAGCTCTGCCAACTATCGGCGCATCCTCCTCAAAGTGAGCGGAGAGATGTTGGCCGGTGAGCAGGGCTACGGTATCCAACCTTCCATCCTCGAGGGCCTCGCCTCGGAAATCGCCTCCGTCGTGGCCCTCGACATCGAAGTCGCCGTGGTCATCGGCGGCGGCAATATCTTTCGCGGTATTGCCGCCAGCGCGTCCGGCATGGAACGCGCCTCTGCCGACTACATGGGGATGCTCGCGACCGTCCTCAACGCCCTGGCTCTGCAAAACGCGCTGGAGCGCAGCGGTATTATGACGCGGGTCCAGTCCGCGATCGAAATGCGCCAGCTGGCAGAGGGATATATCCGTCGACGAGCCATTCGCCATCTTGAGAAAAAACGCGTGGTCATCTTCGCCGGCGGCACGGGGAATCCCTACTTCTCTACCGATACCGCGGCGGCCCTGAGGGCGATGGAGATCGGGGCCCAGGTCATCATGAAAGGGACCAAGGTCGACGGAATTTACGACGCCGATCCCGTGAAGAACCCTTCTGCGAAGAAATATCAGACGATCTCCTTTCTCTCGATTTTGAATCAGAATTTGAAAGTGATGGATGCCACGGCCATCAGCCTCTGCATGGACAACAACCTTCCGCTCATCGTGTTCAACCTGAAGGAGCAAGGCAACTTCAAACGCGTCGCTACGGGCGAACCGATCGGAACCATTGTCACGCCCGATCGCCGCTAACTTTCCGAGGAGTCTCGCATGCCCAATCCTGCCGCTATACACCAAAGAGTCGCGGAGAAGATGGAGTCCGCGCTGGAATATCTCAAGCGCGATTTAGCCGGCCTACGGACAGGACGAGCGTCTGTGGCCCTCTTCGACGGCGTGCGAGTCGACTACTATGGCACGATGACCCCGCTGAAGCAGGTGGCCAATATTTCGACTCCGGAGGCCCGCCTCATCACGATCCAACCGTGGGAGCCGAACCTCATCAAGGAAATCGAAAAAGCCCTGGCAGGATCGGGCCTCGGCGTCACCCCGTCCAACGATGGAAAGGTCATTCGCATTCCCCTTCCGCCGCTCACTGAAGAACGGCGCAAAGAACTCAGCAAGATCTGCAAAAAACACGGCGAAGACACGAAAGTCGTTGTGCGCGGGTTTCGTCGAGATGCGAACGAAGACTTGAAGAAGCTGCAAAAGGATGCCAAATTAACGGAAGACGAGCTGCGAAAGGCCGAAGCCGACACCCAGAAACTGACCGATCAATACATTCAAAAAGTCGATGACGTTGTGAAGAAAAAAGAACATGAAATCATGGAAGTGTGACCGCGGCTTCGACCTTGCTACCCACCTACGCCACCGTCAATCTCGCGGCCCTCGCCCATAATCTCTCTCGCATCAAGCGCTATCTGTCCCCCGGATGTGAGGTCATGGCGATCGTCAAGGCCAACGCGTACGGGCATGGAGCCGTGGAGAGCGCTCAGACGCTTGCCCGCCAGGGCATCGGACGGTTTGCCGTGGCCTCGCTCGACGAAGGTATCGCACTCCGCCAAGCTGGCATCTCAGCTCCTATCGTAGTCCTGGGAGCGCTCTTCGAACAACAGATAGTGGACCTGGTTGCTCACCGGCTGACCCCGGTCGTGAGCGATGCGCGCATCCTTCCCGCCCTGGCCAAGGCCGCCGATTCACATTCAACCCACTACCCGATTCACCTCAAGGTCGAAACCGGGATGGGGCGGTTGGGGTTTTCTCCGGAAGAGCTGCGCTCACTCCTCGACAATCCTCTCTTGCGGAGCCCGCTCTACGTCGAGGGCATGATGACCCACCTTGCCGACGCAGACGGAGCGGATAGTGCCTTCACGGAACGACAGCTTGGCGCATTCCATGCCATGCTGGAACAAATCCGACAGCGTGGTCTCACCATTCCCTTGGTACATACGGCAAACAGTGCCGCCATCGTCAGGTTTCCAGAAGCGCACTTTTCACTCGTACGCCCCGGCATCATGCTTTACGGGTACCACACCTTGCCGGCCTCAGTCCCCGCTCCTGATCTCAAACCAGTCCTTTCACTTCGAACCACGATCGTCCAACTGCGGACAATTCCACGAGGGGGAACAGTCAGCTACAACGGGACATTTGTCGCGAAACGACCGACTCGAATCGCGGTGCTGCCCATCGGCTACGCCGACGGCTATAGTCGGAGGCTCTCCAATCGCGGATCGGTCTTGATTCAGGGACGTCGCGCCCCGATCGTCGGTCTCGTATGCATGGATATGATCATGGTGGATGTCACGGACCTCGCACAGCTACAAGTAGGTGAGACTGTCATACTGATCGGACAACAGGGGCAGGAATCGATCTGGGCTGATGAAGTGGCAAACTGGATCGGCACGATCCCCTATGAAGTCCTCTGCGGGATAGGCTCCCGCGTTCCGCGACTCTACGAATCCGCCTGACCCATGACCGATGCGCCTCTTATAGCCGCACGACGCGGGCGAGGGTTGGAGGTTTGAATTTCGAGGTTTTCGGATCTTCGAACTTCGGATCGCACCTTTCTCGTCCGTCCCGCCCATCGCGCGTATCTCGCGCATCCAACTAGTAGATCACTCGAATCGACGCACCGCCGGTATAGAGCGTGGTCTTGTAGGTTCCATCGACGGTCGGGTTGCGATTGCCGACCACCGTACGGTCCTCGTAGAGCGCCGCTTGAATCGAGAGATCGACTCCGATCGCTTTGGGCTTCAGCGAGCCCACGCCGAGCTCTCCACATCGCATCAGTCCCAGAAACAATCCCTGCTCCTTGCACAGCAATCCAAGCCCTCCCCCCACGACGTGTAGGTCCGCAGAAGGAATCCCTGGATCATAGGTCAAATCAGGCATCTGGGTTTGCTGGTTCGTATAGCCGGCCCTGAGCGCCACCTCCCAGTTAGGGAGCGATTCAAGCTCCAGCCACTTGTATTCGGTTCCGAGCATCACGGCATAGGTATTCTGCCAATTCTGCGGCTGCGCGATCGTCGCCCCGTTCCCCAACGTGACATTGAGATTCCGAACGGATTTCCATCCGACATGGTCCAGATCCAGCTCAAGTTTCCACTCCCGTTCACTCGTCCGAACCGGCCAGATCGCGATCGCCCCCGTTATGATTTGAGGTAAGACCAGTGTGGCGTTGGCATCGGACACTTTGGCTCCATTGGCCAATAATGCGCCGCTCAGATGCAAGGTCGCTTGACTGCGGTAGATGATGCCGATGTTCGCCAGCGGCTTCCCATCCGCATTGCGCAACGCCGTATACAACAGGCTGGCGTTGAAACCAGCCGCGGTGTCCTTCCCAGAGAGTTCAGTTTTCACTCCGGCAACGGGAATCGACTGTTTCTCAACCTGGCCTTCGCCGAAGAGTCCGCTGAATGTATAGATATCCGCACCCAGCCCGATCGAGAGGTTCTCCGTCGCCTTGTAGGCAAGGGCTGGGCTTGATGTCCAGAAGCGGCAATGTGTTGAACGTCGTGGCTGACCGGAAAGGTCCATTGTCCGGCCACCGGGTGAGCGAGCCGAACGGAACCGTGAGCCCGATCCCCGCTGTGAGATCGCCCAGGACCGTCACTCCGAGATCCTTCAAGTTCGCCGTGATATAGATATGACCGGGAGGGGGCCATGCCATGCTCCCATTCCGATCACCACGAGCCGTCACGCCTGTCGGACTGGTGAAATTCGTCGATCCACCGGAGAAGAGGGCTCCTGCCATGAATTGAATTCCCTCCAACTGCGTCATCCCTGCCGGATTGTAGTGCAGAGCCGAGGGGTCGTCGGCTTGGGCTGCATAGGCATTGCTCATCGCGGACGCGGCAGTTCCCTGACCTTGAATACGGGGCACCTGTGCCGAGGCCACCCCGGACAACCAATCCAGGCACAGCCCCACCAGGAACATCCAAGGCATCCACATCCGAAGAACCGATCCGGTCCTGCTCCACCTGCCCCATCCTCCCCTGGTCATGCTCCTCCCTGTCTCACTCACCCGGATGTGCTCGACTCACCACAGACTCCGACGGCGGTCGCTCCAACGGACGAAACCAATAGTCCGCGACAAGTTGCAACTCCTCCACATCGAACGGCTTCAGCAAGTAGGCCTGTGCCCCCATGCTGATGGCACGAACTGCCAATTCCTTGGAGCCTGACGCAGTGACCATCACAATCGGGATCTGCTGATCCCATCTCCGGATTTGCCCAAGCACATCCATCCCGTCCATCGAAGGAATGCCAATGTCCAGAATCATCCCCTCGAATGTCTCGGCCCGCACCGCTTCCAGCGCCCGACTCCGTCAACCGCCGACTGGACACGAAACCCTTTGGCCCGCAAACGATCCTGCAACAGTTGGCGAATATCCGGATCATCATCGACAACCAGGATACGGGGCGCGTCTGCCGATGCACTACCGAGGGGCACCGCTGTGGTGGGAAGCATCGGAATCGTGAAGGACAGCTCCGCGCCCTGCCCCGGTTCACTCCGCGCGACGATCGTCCCACCATGTAACTCCACCAACGTCCGCACGATCGACAAGCCCAAGCCCAGCCCTCTCGTTCCACTCCGGGTCTGCCTGACTCGAAAGAACGGATCGAAAATCTGATCGAGAAACTCTTGCGGAATACCCGGCCCGGTATCGCGCACAGAGACGCCGGCGAGCGTCTGGTTCTCCTGCCGCACCGTCACCATAATGCTGCCGCCCTCCGGGGTAAACTTCACCGCATTCTGAACCAAATTCGTGATGATCTGGATCAGGCGATCGCGATCCGCCCAGGCTATGAGCGGGGCAGAAGGAACGACCGCCTCCAATGTCTGCCGTTTGGCCTGGGCCAGCAGACGCAATGGCTCCACCGCATCCGCCACACAGTGCCCCACATCGATCTCGCCGGGAACGAGATCCAACCTCCCGGATTGAATCCTCGTTCGATCCAACAAGTCCTCGATCATGCGGATCAACCGGTCGGAATTGTCTAACATCCGTGACAAATAACGCTGCTGTTTCTCATTGAGCGGCCCCGTCAATCCATCGAGCAGGTTCTGCAAGAACCCTTTGATCGAGGTCAACGGCGTCTTGAGCTCGTGCGAAACATGCGAGAGGAACTGGGACCGCAAGCGATCCGCCTGCTCCAGCTCAGCCGTGCGTTCACGCACTTTGACTTCGAGTCCCACGTTCAGGTCTTCAATTTGTTCATATGCGGAGGCGTTATCCAGGGCGATCGCGACTTGATGGGCCACCGTCATCATCAACTCAAGATCATCCTGGGTGAGACTGTGCCCCTGTATCCGATCAACCGTCAGGCTTCCAAGAATCCGATCTTTGGTTTTCAACGGGACGGCGATCAGCGCCTTAGTCTGCGTCAGTGAGGCGAGCTGTTGGTTCAACGGATGAATGCGATCCCACACCGCATGTACGTCCCCGATCAACAACGGCTGGCCCTGCAACAGCACGATGCCTTCCGGGCTCATAGGATCGGTAACGGAAATCTCACGAGCGCGCGCAAACGCCTGGATCTCAGGCGAGACGCCGAGTAGCCGCGCATCCTTGACGACCCGGCGGACCGGATCGTAGAACGAGACCATCGCCCGATCGTACTGCAGATCACTGGTCAGGGCCTCCAGCACTTTCTGCATCAGAGCCTCTCGATCCAGCGTCGAGCTGAACAACAGTCCGGCTCGATGGAGGGCCGTCAACTGGGCCACTTTTCGGCGCAGTTCGACTCGTGTCTGCTCCTGCTCCAAATACGCCTCCCGCAATTCCTCATGGCGTGACTCCACGAACGTAATCTGCTCCTGGATCAATGCCTCGCGTTGTTGGCTCTCCATACGAAGATGGCGGTTGATTAGCATTCCAGCGAAAAGCACGGGTGCTAATCCGAGAAGCATGACTTCGCCCAAGCTTACGGATGGATTCATCACGCGGAGCCCTCCGGCGAGAGCCAGACCGGCTAGCGCTCCCCCGAAGAGCCACGTCACATGCTGCCGCGACTGTGTGGTGCCGGCCGCTGCATGGATTGGCGCCGCCTCCACCCCTCGGTCGCGAACCCTTCTCTTGCAGGGAGTGTCCTCAACCGGTTTGTGCGAATCTGATACATTCGGCCGAATCTGTGACCGGTCCTCTTCCGGTCGCGCCACCATCTGCCAGACCCTGTGGCCCCATGTTCCCTGTCCCACGACCTGCCATCGGATGGCCCATTGGCACCACTCGTCATCATTCGCAATACAGGAGAGTTCAGTCAGAGTGGCCGGTGGCAGGCCATGGACGCGAGCCGGCACGGCTGCCATGATGCCTTGGGCAGCCTGACACATCAGCTGCGCGCACCGTCTCCTGTAGGGACCAAACTGGCGAAGGGTACGGTCGGAAAACTTCATCGCGAGAGTCGCGGAGTCCGGCGTGATCTCGACCACTCGACATTCGATCGACCCGGATGCGAACTTGTTCCCGAAGTAGGGAAACATGCCATAAATCTGCGAGAGCGAAAACGGCCGGGCGAGCACCTGCATGATCGGAGACGCCTTTTCCATCCCACCCCGAAACACAAATCGAGGATCTCCGGAAATGCGCTCGCAGAACTCATACAGATAGGCCGTGAACTCATAGGAGTAGCTGTTCCACGCATTTCTTAAGAAGTCCGGCGTGACATGATAGACGGGATTCTTGATGCGCTGATTCAACAGGCGGCACAACTCCTCCACCGCCTGGCTCCCAGCTATGGCTCCTCGCTCACGAGACAGAGACATCTCAAGGTAGACAACGATCGCCCTGATGCTCATCCCGCTTAAATCTCTGATCGTGTGCCCCTGCTCGTCCAATCCATACGGACGGAACTCCATCACCTCTCGCTCAAGAATCGTGCGGTTCTTCGGCAAGAGCCCAAGGCCAGATTGCGTCTTGAGTTCGACCTCATCCGTCATACTGCTGTTCATGTATCACTCTTGTTAGTCATCACTCTGCGGATGGCGATGTATCCCGGCGATCGTGACAAGCAGAAAACAGGATCCCGCCAGGGTCAATGACACACCTCCACTGAAAACGAGCACCGGTCTATGGGGCGCATACTATATAGGAACACTATTCATTTTCCAATCAGAATAAAGCGTTTCCAGTAAGGCGCGAAATGACGGCATTTCGACTCCTCACCTTAAAGAGGGAGCCTCGTTGATTCGGACTCGTGACCGTAAAATGAAGACGCTCTATTGGCAGGGTGTTGAGAAACGATTCAGGAGTCAGAGAAACGTAGCCTGCTGGCAATGCAGACGATTCCCGCACTGCCTGCAGGTTTAGCTCGAATGTTGTGTGACGAGTGGGAAGAACGAATGAGAACTGCCTGAGGGATGAGTCTCTCCCCTAACACGTCGGGAGAATCCGGAACAGCTCATCTCACTCGAGATTGAAAAATATTACGATTCAATGAGTAGGATGATAACGCCTC
This sequence comes from uncultured Nitrospiraceae bacterium, assembly GCA_963726635.1. Classification (GTDB taxonomy): domain Bacteria; phylum Nitrospirota; class Nitrospiria; order Nitrospirales; family Nitrospiraceae; genus Palsa-1315. Next base: position 22,782 of record CAVSCZ010000003.1, on the reverse strand, counting down.
CGGCCCTTGCAGTGCTCTAGTGCTTGATCGCTCGCTTGAGTGTTTTCTCGACGCTCGCAACCTTACTCTGCAAACGCCCTGTGGGGCCTTTCCGATAGTCGATTTTGATTGTGCAGGAAATGCGACCGCAGTCTTTCTTCATCCGCGCGTAGCACTTCTTCACGACAGCGAATACCTCATCCCACTCTCCTTCGAGCACTGTCCCCATCGGGTTCAAGCGGTAATCCACTCCGCTCTTATCGATAATATCGAGCGAGCGCGCCACATATTTGCCCACGCTCTCTCCCTTGCCCAACGGCGACATACTGAATTCCAATAAGACCATGTTGTCCCAATTCTCCTTCGCTATGCTTTGCCATCAGCTATCAGCCATCTGCTCTGAGGCTTCGTCACCCCTTACGCTTCCCCCTTCACGCCTGGCGCCACACTCAGCTTCGCACGTTCATCCAGCCAGACCTTCGGATACTGGACCTTGCCCAACAAGCGGAACCCGTCCAACGCCTCACGCAACAACGCCCGGCGTTTTTCGAAATCCGGCTCATTGGCCTTGGTTTGCTCACGGAGTTGGCCGAGCCAATCTACAAAAGCGGCAAACTCCTCACCGAAGATCTTCTCCATGTCTTCCTTCATGAAGCCGGATAAGGCCGGGGCGACCCCGCTCGTGCTGATGGCCACACGCAAATGGCCGGAGGCCACGACCGCCGGCATCGTGACCGTTGAGGCTTCCGGCTGATCAACCGACCACAATAGAAACTTCTTCTCACGCGCCTTCGCGAACAGCGCTCGGGAAAACTCTCGGTCCCCGCGAACCATATTCAACACCAGAATCGCACTTTCCAAGTCGGTGTCCCGAAAATGGCGCCCACGGTGCACGACTTTCGCCGACGCAGCCAAATCTTTCAGTGTGTCGTGTAACGACGGCGCCACGACAATCACCTTCGCCCCCGCCTCCAACAACCGCTGGGTCTTTTCCGCGGCCTCCTCGTCTCCCCCGAGCACAAGCACCGGGTACCCTTTCACATCCAGAGACAACGGAAAGCCAGAATTTGCAGCCATGGTGATTCCTCCCAATTCAATAGTGGGGCGTATCATACAACACCCTGTTTTGCAGCGTAAACCGTGCCTTCCCCTTTTCTACCGGCCCCCGCTATAATGCGCCGGTTTGCCCCCTTCACCTTTGCAAAGGAATCGTACCAATGGCAGCATACAACGTGCGCACGCTTGGACTGGCCGGCAGCATTATCGGCCTCGCCGCGATAGCGGCCTGGCTGGGCCTGGCTCATAGTTGCGACCCTGAGACCCGCGAGGCGGTGGTTGCCGGCCGCGTCATGATCTCCCCGGCCCTGGCCGATCAAGTACGCCCGACCGATGTCTTGTTCGTCATTGTCCGGAGGCCTGGCGGTGCACGCCCCGTCGCGGCAAAGAGGATCGACAATCCGCAGTTCCCCGTTGCATTTGAGCTCACCAATGCCGATGTGATGGTGCAGGGCTCTGAATTGCGAGGAATGTTGGATGTGGTAGCCCGGTTGGATCGCGATGGACAGGCAGGCCCGGCACAGCCAGGCGACATCGAAGGCCGCTATGCGAAGAACCCGACGTTGCCGGGTGGAAGGGATTTCGAAATTACGCTGGATTCAGTGAAGTAGTGGGTCGGAAGTGCTGAGTGCTGAGTTCGAACGCTTGCAGCTAGTGTCTTTGTCACTCAGAACTTTCAACTCAGCACTTCAAGTATCGGACGGGTCGGCATCCAGCTCCAAATTCCAATAGAGGTAGTCACGCCAGCTTTCCGGTGTGTTCCGAATCCCTATGGTAATGGTCACAACCGGATTCCAGCGGGGCTTGACCGGCTTCTTCATGAGCCGCATGCCTGCTTCATCGGGCGTGCGACCGCTTTTTTTGTTGTTACAACGCCAGCAAGCCGTGACGATATTTTCCCAGGTCTTTCGCCCGCCCTTGGCGATGGGGACGACATGATCGAACGTCAGTTCCTCGGTCCGGAACTTGTGACGACAGTACTGGCAGGCATAGCCGTCTCGCGTAAAGATATTGATGCGGGAGAATTTGACCGCCCGGTGGCTATCCTTGAGCCGGACCAGTTTGAGGAGCCGCATGACGGAGGGAAGCTTGATCGAGATCGATACAGCGTGAACCTCTCGGTCGTAGACCTCGAGGACCTCAACTTTCCCCTGCCAGAGCAGCGCAATCGCCTTTTGCCAATTGACGACCCGCAGGGGTTCGTACGTCGCGTTGAGCAGGAGGGTCATTTCCATGCACCAACCTCATTCCCAACCAAGGCTCCTTCTGTGAGAAGGCCTGGGTTTAGTCTTAGGATGCGTACTCTTCTCTATGCCATAAGCCTCGGTCGAAATCAAGTCATTGACGGGTCTAAGGAATATGCCTGTCCCGCCGGCTTATCCGCCAAGCAGAAGGATCAGCGCCATGCCTGAATTTGTCACCGTCGCGGCGGTTGAGGAGATTCCACCGGGGACGGGACGGACCGTCGAAGTCCAAGGGGTCTGGATTGCCCTGTTTAATGTCGAGGGATTCTTCTATGCCGTCGACAACACCTGTCCGCATGCGGGAGGATCGCTCGGAGAAGGCCATCTGGATGGCCACGTCGTCAAATGTCCGCGGCATGGATGGCAATTCAACGTCCAAACCGGGGAACGACCGGAGAATCCGAACATCACCGTCGCCTGTTGTCTCGTGCGGATCGAAGGAAACCAGGTTCAGGTGGCGCTTCCGGAAAACTTCACCTAGGACCAAGTGGCAATGGCATCGCCGGCGAACCGGCAGGCGCAGCATCCGGCTCTTTGGGTGTAATGCCATCAGCAGGGAGCGAGGCGGCATTGACCTTCTTCAGCGAGAGATTGGCATGCCAAATGAACTCCCGCTCGAACCATTGGCCGGTCACCCCTTGATCTCGTAACTGAATCCGGACCTCGTAGAGATCCCCCTCCACCTGCTTCACCCGCCACTCACCCAGCCGGGCAACCCGCTTGCGTTCGCTCATGGAACGCACGTGCTCAGTCATCGCCTGAAGAATCGTGGGATAGCCCAGCGCCCGATGGGTTTGCACCAACGCGAGGGCCTCGGCGGCCCGAGAATCAGCCATGGGATTCAGCGACGGAGGCTTCACCCAAAGGTAGTAGAGCGCGCCCAGCAGGAGCACTACCACGACCGCATAGTGAATGGTCTTCACCATCGAGAACGAGGAAGGCGCCGAACCGGCGGAAGAATGATTCTGTGGCATGGACATCCTGTGAACTGGGTTTGATGAGAAGAGACGGAACGGCACATCACGGCGTTGCATCTTAGGAAGAGCACCGGCGCGATGTCAATCTGACCGCACCAGCTCAGAGCAACCGCCCGGCATGTGCTTGTGCGTGTGAAAGTGGTTATGTTACAAATACCGCTCTAGTCGACAGGTATGTACCTTTGGGCGGTGAATCACCAATGAAATTCTTTCTCTACGGGGACCATCTCAACCCTACGCAGCTAAAACGTCGCGCTCCGGAACATCAGTTCCTGATGCTGGCCACCCTCCCTGAACACACGATCAAATTCTGTCGATGGTCCTCGCAATGGCGATGCGGCCTCGCCAGCGTGGCCCCCTCGCCGGGAGAACAGGTCTGGGGCGCGGTCTTCGAAGTGACCGACGAAGACCTCAAGCTGATGGACCAATTTGAAGAGGATGTCCCCCAAAGCGCGTTTCGCCAGGTCCAAGTCACCGTGCTGACGGAAGCCGGGGAGAAAATGCTCGTCACCACCTATGCCGCCGCCCCCATCGGCAAATTCAAACCCAAAGCGCACTATCTCGATTGGGTGATGAAGGGCCTCAAGCATTGGAAGCTGCCAGAGGAAGCCATCGATATGTGGAAGTCGTTCGCGCCGCAGTGAAACAGCCATCAGATCACAGCAATCGGCTCTCAGCGATGTTCTGAAGACAACTGAAAGCTGACCGCTTCATTGACCACTAAAGGAGAATCTATGCCGAAGCCAAAGTACCATATCGTCGTCTGCACCAATTCCCGTCCCCCGGGCCACCCGAAACCCTCCTGCGGCAGCGCCGGATCAGCCTCCCTCCTCATGGCCTTTAATATAGGTCTGATGGAGAAGGGTGTGACCCCGGGCGACGTCCTCGTTACCGGCTCATCCTGCCTCGGCCCCTGCGAACAGGGACCAACCGTCGTCGTCTATCCGGACGCCACCTGGTACTCCAAAGTGACGGAAGCCGATGTGGCGACCATCCTTGATGAACACATCAAGGGCGGAAAGCCGGTCGCCAAGCTGAACCCGGATTCAGTCTGGAAATAAGGCCTCCCTCTTCGAGCCATGGCCAGCGCCACACACCAGGAACACAAATCCCATGCACCCAGGAAAATCGGGTGCATGGTGATTACCTGTAGCGACACGCGGACCCCCGAGACCGATACGAGCGGGCAACTCATCCACAAGCTTCTCAAGGCGCAAGGGCATGAAGTCGTCATCTATCATGTGGTGAAGGATGAACCGGCTCAGATCAAAGACCGCATCGCCGAAGGCCTGGCGAACGCAGCGGTCCAAGCCATCATCATCAATGGCGGCACCGGCATCTCGAAACGGGATTCAACCTTTGAAGCGGTCGACGCAATGCTGGAGAAGCGGCTGGTGGGATTCGGCGAGATCTTCCGCTACCTGACCTTCATGGACATCGGCTCACCGGCGATCATGAGCCGCGCCACAGCTGGGATCATCAAGGGCCGTATTCTGTTCTCCACGCCGGGATCGGAAAACGCCGTCCGCCTCGCGATGGAAAAACTCATCCTTCCGGAACTCGGCCACCTCGTCAAAGAACTCAGCAAATAAGCGTGAGGGGCGGTGTCGTAAGATACCCACGCGCCTAACGCCTTATCCCTCAGAACGCTCTCAGTAGGATGTTCAAAACGGCCAGCTTCCTCACCCGCCCAACCCCGGCGCGTAAAAACGCGCCTTGTCCCAGGCAAGGCCGCAGATTCAGTTCTCTCTCGAAAGACGGCTGGGGCAATCCAATCTGCGCGCGTCCAACGAGGTCCTTCCGAGGGCGCGCGTTGCGCGAGCAGAGGATGCCCCAGCCGTCTATCCCCGTTTTCAACATCCGTCAGTCTTGCATGATCTTCGGTTCCGAATACTCCGCCTCCAGCGGAATCTTCGATTGCGCATATCGCTTATAAAACAACAGCAGATCCCGCACTGAAACCACCCCAACAATTTCCCCTGCTTTGGTCACAGCAAGATGGCGAACGCCGAGGTCACCCATCATATCCTGGGCATCATCAACCGGCTGACTTCCCTCGATCGTGCAAATAGGGCTCGTCATAATCTTCTCGACGGTCATCTTGCCAAGATTCTTATTGGTCGAGACGGCGCGTCGGACAATATCCGTATCGGTGACGATCCCGACCAGCTTCTTCCCCTTCTTCACAAGCAGCGACCCCACCCGCTCAGTCCGCATTTTCTTGGCCGCGCTCACAATCGACACGCCAGGCCCCACGGTCTTGGGCTGCTTGTTCATGATCTTCGCCACTGTGGACATACTTCCCCTCCCCTTTCATCGATGGTTTCGACTGGAAAAAATACCGGTTGCGTTCACTCAACAAGGTAACCCGAACATGGCCTACCAAGGATGCTCAAAACGGTCAGCTTTCTCACCCGCCCAACCCTGGCGCGAAATGCGCCTTGTCCCAACGAGGCCGCAGGGAGCATGGCGACTGAGGCGTACAGTTTCACGTACGTCGCAGGGAGACATGCGACCGAGAACGAAGTTGGGGACCGTTTTCAGCATCCGTCACACCGTCAGCACTATCTTACCGAAAAACTGCCGACTTAGCATCAGTTCCTGTGCCGCGCGCGCCTCCTGAAGCGGGAACGTACGATAGATCACCGGCTTCAGCCTCCCTTGCCCATACAGTTCCGCCGCTTTGACCAGCTCAGCGCGAGTCCCCACGTACGAACCTTTGATCGTGTACTGCCTGGAATAGAGATACCGAAGGTCGAATTTGACCTCCGCTCCTGTGGTCGCACCACAGGTAATGAGACGACCGCCTTTCGCGAGAGAAGCCAGGCAACTATCCCAGACCTCAGGCCCGACATGCTCGATCACGACATCGACGCCGCGTCCTTCGGTCAGCAGCTTCACGCGCTCCGAGACCTTCTCCCGGGCATGGTTGATAACGGCGTCTGCGCCAAGAATCACCGCTTTGGGAATCTTATCATCGGACCCGACCGTCGTGATGACCCGCGCTCCGGCGAGCTTGGCCATTTGAACCGCCACGCTCCCGACCCCGCTCCCCGCACCCATGATCAGTACCGTTTCGCCATGTTGAAGTCCGGCCAAGGCAAACAGCATGTGCGACGCGGTCACCGATACGAGCGGAAATGCCGCCGCCTGTTCAAACGACAGGTTCTCGGGAATCGGCAGCACATTGCGAACGGGAACTTTGACATACTCGGCGTAGCCTCCATGGACCATGGCTCCGAGCAATGCATAGGAGCGGCAGAAGTTATCTCGCCCGGCGAGACAAGCATCGCATCGCCAGCAACTGATCCCGGGCGAAAGAAATACCCGCTGCCCGACAGTGACCCCATCGACGTGAGCACCGACCTGCTCCACGATCCCGGCCACATCCGACCCCGATACATGCGGAAGCGGCATGGGATAGGCCGGGTTACCTTGCCTGACCCAGATGTCGAGGTGATTCAGCGCACAGGCCTTGACGCGAACCAGGACATCCTCCGGACCGGGAGTCGGCGTCGGCAGATCCTCGTACGAGAGTTTCACCGGTCCGCCATGTTCGCGAAAGAGTACAGCTTTCATAGAGTTCCTTGCTTTCAGCGATCAGCAATCAGCGAACAGCCGTTCTTCATTGCTGGCAGGACCCGCCACGCAGGATGATCAAAACGCCATGTAACAAAGCCGCAGCGAGCATGGTGACCGAGTCGTACCCTCCGGGGTACGTCGCAGGGAAACATGCGACTGAGAACGCAGTTAGATGGCGTTTTCATCATCCTGCTGCTAAAACGTCAACGTCCCTTCCACCACCATCACCACCTGCCCTCCCACCTTGACGGTCTGAATCGCGTCGTCCTCCGATTCCACCTGAACCAGGATGCGCGAGGGACGCTCGATTTCATAGCCCTGCTCCACGATGAGTTCCGTCGTAGGACCCACTTCCACCAACCCATTGTGGACGAGATAGGCCCCTATGGCCCCGCTGGCGCTCCCGGTGGCCGGGTCTTCCAGAATTCCGATCGCCGGCGCAAACATTCTCGTATGCACCGTCGCATGATCTTCCACCGTGATGCTCGTAAAGACCATAATGCCGTTGGCGCCGACCCGCCCGCACACATCGATAATTGCGGCAGCGTCCGGCACAATCGACCGCACCGCTGTGAGAGTCCGCACCGGCACAATCACCACCGGCAACCCGGTCGACACCACCATCACCGGTTTCTTGGTGTCGACAATCTGGTTTTTCGACAGCCCCAGGGCCTTCGCGATGTCGAACAGATCCACCGGCTCATCCACCGAACCGAGGAACAGTGGTTTCGGCTGCGTCATCACCACACGGGTGACCTGCCCCTCTCGTGCATGGAGCTCGACAGGAAAGAGGCCGATATTGCATTCCTGCATTACGCGGGTGACGCCATCGGTGACGGCGATTAACCCGAGGTGGGCCAACACGTAAAATGTCCCCAGCACCGGATGGCCGGCAAACGGAATCTCCTGCGTCGGGGTAAAAATCCTGAGTCGAACGACTGCCGCCTGGTCCGTCGGAGGCAGCACGAAGACGGTCTCGGAGAGGTTCATCTCCCGGGCAATCTGCTGCAGTTGGTAGTCGGAGAGACCTTGCGCTTCAGGGAACACGGCGACCGGATTGCCGCCAAACGCCTGCCCTGTGAACACATCGGCCTGATAGAACTTGAGGAACCGTCGGTCGGACATTCAAGCCTTTCTATGCGGGACGGGGGAGCGCTTCATACTCCTGCGTCATGGGATTTCTCAGGTAGCTCTCCACATAGTTCTGGAGCGAGCCGTTCCGATAGAGCTGCTCATTGGCAAACCGCGTATCGATCTTGTGCAAGACCTTGGCCGTCACGCCGGTCTTCTTGGCGAATTGCTCCAGCGTTACCCCTGTAATGTCGCTATAGGGACCCCGGCCTGATTGCATGATGCATTTGGGGATATGCACCACCTTTTCCTTCGTCAAGCGGCGGGCGATGTCGTCAAACGTCAAGAGGACCGTACAGTCTGAATCGCCGCTCAGCATCGCGTTCGGCACATAGAGAAACCTGGCGCGGTTCTTCCGGTACAGGTTCAGGATCTTGTAGACACTCGCGGCCATGACGACCGTATCCTTCTTTTCCAACTCCAACGAATCGAAGAGGCTCACGATCCGTTTCCTGCTGAGAAACGCCGTCGTATAGGCCTCGGTATGAATCGTCTGGAGGTTGGGCAGCCCCGCGTCATAGATCCGCAGCGCTTCCCCCGGCAGATGCTTCCGCCCCTGCCGCATCAGATCGGCCGTTTCCTCTTTCAACCCCCGCACCGGCGTCAGGGTCCCCATCCAGAGCACACACTTCTGATTGATGGACGAGATCAGCGCTGCATCCTTCGACATCGTGTCTCATCGAAGGCATAAAAATTCGCCGAGGACACAGCCGGTCCATCCAGCACTTTCAAGACATGCTTGACCGAAGGGGCGTGCGGCATCAACCGCTGGCGATAGTCGCTCAGGGTGATGACGGACAACTCGAAGTTGACCCGCCCCGGGAATTGCGCCACCAGCTGGTGGATCTTCGGCACATGCACAAACCCCACGGTAAAGAACTGGATGCTCTTGTCCGTATAGGTGAGAAAGTCCTCGACCCATTCCATCGCCTTCGGATGGAGGAACAGATCGGTCCATTCCATGAATTCGTTGCCGCCCAGACACCAGAACTGTTTCGGGTCTGTCGGCTTCTTGCTGATGTAGTCGAGGATATACTTCCAATCCTCATCAGTCGTCTTCGGCGGATCGAGCGTTTCACGGTAGGAATGGTCGAGTTCGTAGCAGAACTCGCACTTCACCGGGCAATCGCGCCCGAGGCTGAGCGGAATCTTGCCCGCGTCCATTTCCCTGCGCAGGACATCACGATAGTCTTTGTTCGTGAAGATGGGAGTCGCCTGAAGAATCGGCAGCGGTGTCGGCATCGTTTGACAGGATTACTCCGGCTTTGTCACATTAGCAATATGCATGACGTGACCCAAGAAGACGTGAACCATGCACTGGAGGTGCTGGGACTCACCCTCCCCGTCACCCCCGAAACCCTCGATCGGACCAGACGAGTGCTGCTGTACACCTGGAACCCGGCCCGCTACTCGAATCTGACCAACAACCCCAAGAAATACATGGAGTCCTACAAGAAGGCCGAAGAGATGACCAAACTCATCGAAGCAGCCTACGCCCTGCTCTCTGCCGTGCTCGTTCCCGACGAGGAATCGAGCGATCAGCGTCCCTCGTAAACCGCCTCATCCGACCCCGTGCGACACAACCCGACTCATCCCCTCTTTTCCGTCCTCGCCTTCGCTCACCGCCACCGGCCAGGTGACCAGGCCTGACACACCTTCCGGCGATCCGACTGCCTGCGTCTGCTGCGCATAGATCTGCGGCAACTTGTTCGTCCCGAACTTCGAGATATAGAGGAAGACATGTTCCCGCGCGTTCACGCGCACGGCCCAGGGGTGAAAATCGTTCTTGTAGAATTCTTCGCAGAGCTGCATCGCGTCCAGGCAGGAGAGGGTGCTCGGGTCGTTCAACGTGTAGTAATAGTCCAGCGGCAGATCGTAGTCCTCCTGCTTGTGGATCGTAATGCCGAACTTGTCCGGATTGCGCACCATCGGCGTATGGCGATAGGCCACAAAGTAGAACAGCTCCACCGAGTGGATCACCGGCTGGTTGTCGATGACGAACTGGCGGGTCTCCAGCGCTTCATCGCGCGTCTCGCCGGGGAACCCGTAGAAGGCCATCACGTGGTTCCAGATCCCGGCCTTCGCCGCCTGATGGAGGTTGTTCTGGATCACGCTCTTCTTGGCGTGCTTGTCCATGAGGTTCAGCACCCGCTCGTTCGCCGACTCCATCCCATAATAGAGAGTGCAGCAGCCGGCCTTCGCCGCCAGGTCCCAGATCTCCTGATCTTGGAGGGTCTCTTCGAACCGGATCAACGTCGTCCACTTGATCCCGACGTTCTGGTCCACCAGCAGCTGCGATACCTTCTTGAACAGAGCCGGCGGATAGGACTCATCGGAGAAGAGGAAATGGCGGCAGTGATATTTGTCCCGCAAGGCCTTGATCTGCTCGACCACTTGATGGGCCGGCACCCCACGATACTGGTCGAAGTAGCCCTGGCCATGGTCGCAGAACGTGCAGCGGCCCCAATAGCAGCCGCGCGTCGCGAGGTAGGGAATGATCAGCTCCGGCACGAAGTAGCGATCCAGCGGCAAGCCGTCGAAATCCGGCAGGGGCAGCGATGTCGTCTTCTCCGTATAGACTTCGGGATTCTGGTGCACGCCTGATTCATCGCGATACATCAAGTTGGGCACGGAGGCGATGGGCCGCTCCCCTTTCAAAGCCTCGATGAGCCAGAGCAGCGCATGCTCCCCTTCATAGAGGATGGCCGAGTCGAAGATCTCTTTGAAGAATCGTTCCTGATTCGGCAGCTCTTCCTGCAACCGCGTGATGACATTGCCTCCCACCACCACATGAATGTGCGGGAAGGTCTCCTTGATCATCTTGCAAAAGGTCAGTCCCGCCAGCAGCTGCATCTGCGTCCCGATCGAGAGCCCGATGACATCCGGCTTCTCTTTCGCCACAGCCGGCATGACCAACTGATTGCAGATATCCCGATAGACGTTCACCTGTTCATCGTCCAGGCAGGCGAAGACTTCTTTCGAGACACCGGGCCGATAGCCCAGATTGCTTTCCATCGGATAGAACACGAGCGAGGCAGGATAGTAGGCGGTGGAAATGTAGGCCATCACCTCGCGGAAACAGTTCAGCGCTCCTTCCAGCTTTTCGGCCTGGTAGAAGCGCTCGCCCCGTACGATCAGCTTGGCATCCTCAACCCGATCGGCCAGATCGAACACATCGACTGCATAGGCCTGCTCCACCGCGGCTTTCTGATCCGCTTCCCGCTCCGTCAGAGTCCCGGCCTTCTCTTTATCTTGGAGCGGCTTGAGCTGCATCCCCAACCGGGCCTTCACCCAGATCAGGAACTCCATGCTGAAGAAGTGATCGTACATCTCGATGTTGATGTCGCGCTGCACGACCTTGTGTCCCGCTTCGCGGAGCACGGCGGTCAGAGAGGGCAAGGCCAGATAGGGAGCAGTCGGCACCCACTCAGGCGGGAACAGCAACATGACCTTCGACTGCTTCCGATCCTCTTTCTTGATCGGAGCCAACGCGTCGATTTGGACGAGACCACTCATGATCGGCCACCGCACACAAGGGCGAGGCTTGAGCGATACTTGTCCTGAGCGATGCGAGAACGCCGCTGGAGCCTTTCAACATCCGTTACATCTTCCCCGCGAGCGTGGCGCCCGCAGTTTTCATTGCCTGATATTGCAGGTCGGGCAGTTTCTCCAATCCAAACCGCGCAATGTAGAGAAAGATATATTCCCGAATGTAGAGCCGCAGATCCCAACCTGATTATGGTTCCGTTCGAATTCCTGGAACACCCGCTCTGCCTCTTCGATGCTCATGCCGTTCTTGACGGTGTAGTAGTAGTCGAGCGCCAGATCCCATTCGGGGTTCTTGTAGGCCGTCACGCCCCACTTCTCCGGATGCTTTGCCACAGGGTTATGCCGGCCGAGGTCGAACGTGCCGAACCCCAGCGAATGCACAGAGTCCTTGTTCTGTTCCAGGAACTGCACCGACTGCCAGGCCTCCTCCTTCGTCTCGCCGGGAAAACCGAAGAAGCCCATGCAATGGTTCCAGATGCCCGCGTCAGCCGTGAGTTTGAGGTGCTTTGTCATCACCTCGGTCGTCGTCGCCTTGTCCATCAGCTGCAGCACGCGCTCGACCCCCGACTCATAGCCGAAGTGGAGATAGCGGCAGCCGGAGTCCTTCGCATCCTGCCAGACGGCATCTTCCAGCAGGCTCTTTTCGAACCGCATGTGCGTCGTCCAGGTGATGCCCATCTGGCTTTCGACCAGGCCACGCGCGAGCTTCCTGAACAGCGCCGGCGGGTACGACTCATCGGTGAAATGAAAATGCCGCGCCCCGTACTTGTCGCGCAGATGTGTGATCTCCGCCAGCACGTCCTGAATCTTCTTCGACCGGTAGCCAGCCGTATAGCCCTCGCCATGGTCGCAGAACTCGCAGCGGCCCCAGTAGCAGCCGCGCGTCGCCAGATAGGGCAGAATCTTCGTCGGCACGAAGTATTTATGGAGCGGCAGGCCGTCGAAATCCGGCGGCGGCAGCATCGCCATATCTTCCGCATAGCTCGTCGGGGACGTATGCACGCCGGTTTCGTCCTTATATATGGTGTTCGGCACCTCGGCGAGACTCCGCTTCGCCCCCACCGCCGACACCAGCTGCACGAAGGCCGTCTCCCCTTCATAGACCACGGCGCTGTCGAAGTATTGGAACAGCGGCGACTGAGGCAGCACATCGCGCAATCGCGTCACCGTATTGCCGCCGATCGTCACGTGGATGTGCGGGAACTGCTGCTTGATGAGGGCACAGAAGGTCATGGTGGAGAACAGTTGCTGCTGCAGAACGATCGAGATGCCGATCACGTCCGGCTGTTCCTGCTCGATCACCGGCTTCACCAGCTGGTCGAACACGTCGCGGTAGATATTGACCTGGGTATCGTTCACCGCGTCCATGATCTCGGACGACACGAAGACTTTGTAGGACAGATCCGTCTCCATCGGCGGCATGCAGATCCGCGCCGGGAAATAGACCATCGAGATCACGGACGTGACTTCACGGAAGACTTGAATCGCCCACTCTAACTGGTCGATATCGTAGAATGTTTCTCCACGGATGATCGCCTTGGCCTTCTCGGCCTTCTTGATCAGCTCGTCGATCCGCTGCCGGCTCAAATCGCAGAGCGATAGCTGCAGATCCATCTCGCTCTCACTCAGCTCGCGCTTCTTCGAGAGCTTGCGGAGCCGGTCGAGCTGTTGCGGCACCCGGCGCAGGACTTTCTTCAAAAAGTCCTCGCTGAAGTACCAGTCCCACATCTCGAGGTTGATGTCTTTTTGGATGACCGTATGGCCGGCCTGACGGAGGACGGCGGTGAGGGAGGGAAGGCTGAGATAGGGTTCGGAGGGGAACCAGTCCGGCGGGAAGATCAGCATGACCTTCATCTTCCGGCCGCTGGTGGCTTCGGAGGTCTGGCGATGGAGGAGGATCAGTTCTTTGGAGGTTCGTTCGCCTTTCGAATACTCAATTCTCATAGAGACATGGTCCTTCTTTGGCCCGACCGCGAAGCGACCTGAATCATTCAAAAAGCCAAGGGGTTAGCTTGGGAATGGTATTGTAAGGGGGAGGAAGATTGAGATGCAAGAGCGGGAAGGCGCGGCCAGGCGCCCTCTTTGCTCGCAGAACGCGCACGATGAAACAGTGCTCGTCCGACGCGCGCAGTCGAGGCAACCTTGGCCACCCCCCTTCAATACTGGAGGAGGAGGAGTGGAGGGAGAAGAACGGAAGGGAAGCCTGGCGATTCCCTGTGCTCGCGCAACGCGCGGTCACAGACTCCCCTCGTTGGACGCGCGCACCGTGGGAACCCGCCAGGCCCCCACTCCTATGCCGGAGGGGGAGAATAAAAAAAGGCCCACAAGTAGAAATAGATCATGTCAGCTTAAAACAAGTAGAATATCCATGTAATCTTAATCGTCCAGGACACTGAATGAAGATTGGGAGAAACGATCCTTGCCCTTGCGGTAGCGGGAGGAAGTTCAAGAAGTGTCACAACAACCCTCGATTTGAACTTCCATTTCTCATTCAACAGGCTCACATCGAAAAACATCTTGAGGAAGAGGGCAAGCGCCTTCTTGAACAGAAGCGGGCGAAAGAAATCCAGCGACAACACCAGCAAGGCCTTGGGAGGCCAATCATTTCAATTGAGTTTCAGGGTTATCGATTTGTTGCAGTCGGGAGCAAGGTGCACTATGGCAAGTGGAAGACCTTCCATGATTTTCTAGGCAATTACATAAGAAACTCCTTGGGTGGAGAATGGGGTAACACCGAACTGAAGAAACCAGTGCCCGAACGGCATCCAATCCTCAAATGGTACTGTCATGTCTGCAAGTTACAGCAGGAGAATGCGAAAAAATTAGGACCAGTTTTTTCGTCGCCAATGACCGGAGCCGCATCTGCATACTATCGTCTGGCGTACAACCTCTACCTGATTGCCCACAATGGGAAAGATATTCAAACACGCCTCCTGGCCAGGTTGCGAAACGCTGACAACTTCCCTGGCGCTTTCTTTGAAACCCAAGTCGCCGCATGGTTGATCAAAGCCGGATTTGAGCTCGAGTTTGAAGATGAATCCGACAAGTCCAGGAGCGGGAGACGTGAGCGTCGTCGCTCGCGTGGTGCAGCCGGCACGAATACAGGCTCGCCGTCCGCGTCGACGGTCTCGACCCAACCGAGGTCGGCATCGGCGTCTCCCGGGAGGCGTCGGGACGCCGGGGTCTCGGGGATCCCGTGCCGGCGCTCGCGGATGCCCCGGACGACGAACTCGATCTCGGTCGCGGCGAGGATCGCGAACGGGAGCCAGAACGGGATCGCCGCCTGCAGGCGGGCCGAGAGCAGCCAGAGGACGACGAAGGCAAGCCCCCCGACCCGAGCCGCCGTCTGCGCGCGGTCCCGCGAAAGGCTCAGCACCCTGGCAGGGTAGAGGCAGCATAGGATCTCGCGCGTGATCGATCCGCTCGAGCGCTGGAGGGAGCTGGGTCTCCCCGACAAGCCCGACTACGCCGGGCTCCTCACCTTCGGTGGCCTGCCGTACAGCCAGGACCCGACCGACCTCGAGGGAGATGACGTCGCGATCGTCGGCGCGCCGATCGACGACCTCACCTCCGACCGGCCGGGAACCCGGTTCGGCCCGCGCGCGATTCGTGCTGCCGGCTGCCCGCCGGGGCCGCACCTCGAGGCGCGGCTCGACGCGATGGGCCGAGCTCCGGGTGATCGACTTCGGCGATGCGCCTGTCGTCCCCTCGGATCCGGCCGGAAGCCACGCCGCGATCGAGCGGACGGTCGGCCAGGTCGTCGCGGCGGGAGCGATCCCGATCGTCCTCGGTGGCGATCACTCGATCGCGGAGCCGGACGTGAAGGCGGTGGCGGCCGTTCACGGCCCGGTCGCGCTCGTCCATCTTCGACACCCATACCGACACGGGCGAAGAGGTCTTCGGAGTCGAGGTCTCGCACGGAACTCCGATGTACCGCCTCGTCCGAGACGGTCACGTCGATGGCACCCGCTACGTGCAGATCGGCCTGCGCGGCTACTGGCCGGGCGAGCAGGAGTTCGCGCTGGCAGGCCGAGCAGGGGATCACGAGCTTCTTCATGCACGACGTCCGCGACCGAGGGATTCGCGGCGATCGTCGAGGAGACGATCGCGATCGTCGGTGTCGGGCCGGTCTTCCTGACCGTGGACGTCGACGTGCTCGACCCGGCGTTCGCACCGGGGACGGGCACGCCCGAGCCCGGGCGGGATGACGAGCGCCGACCTGCTCTGGGCGTGCCGCGAGCTCGCCTCGCGCTTGCAGATCGTGGGGATGGACGTGGTCGAGGTGATCCCGACCGGCGTCGCGTCGACCGACATCACGGCGCTCGTCGCCGAGCGGATCGTCCGCGAGGCGTTGACCGGTATCGCCGTCAGGCGCTCGGGTCAGTAGCCGGGGAGTGACTCGAGCCGCTGGGTGCAGCTCCAGACCTCCTGGTGCGTGACGATCCCGACGCTCCGGCACGAGTCGGCCTCGAGGTTGGGAAAGCCGGTCAGGATCCCCTGCTTGCACGCATACCAGGCGCCGTCGGGGTCCGACCTGCGGTGGCTGGGTCGCGACGCAGTGGCCGACGACCCCGGCCCGCTGAGCCCACTGCTGATCGCGCGCGACAGCCATCATCACGACGATCGCGACGCCGACCATGGCGATCTTGGCGATAACCATCGTGCGGCTCGATTCGGTGGAGACACGGAGCCCGGTGCGGCGGGCTCCACCGACGGGTTATCGGCACGATCGGGCCGTTGGTTGAGGTCTTTCGCCCGGGTGCTGCGTTCCGCGGCGCCGGTTGGCTAGAGTCGCCGCGATGACGGCCGTGCGGATGGACGGGAAGGAGCTCGCCGCGAAGGTGCGGGCGGACGTCGCGCGCGAGGTCGCAGAGCTCGGCCACGTCGGCCTCGCGACGGTCCTCGTCGGTGACGACGAGGCGTCGCACGTCTACATCGCTGCGAAGCACAAGGCGGCGACCGAGGCCGGCATCGACGCGCGCGACGTGCGGCTCCCGGCCGACACGAGCGAGGAGGACGTCCTCGCACTCGTCGACCGGCTGAACCGTGACGACGATGTCGACGGCATCCTCGTGCAACTGCCCCTCCCGTCGCACATGAACGAGACGAAGGTGACCTACGCCGTCTCGCCGGCGAAGGACGTCGACGGATTTCATCCGCTCAACGCGGGCAACCTCTACCTCGGGACTCCGATCCACGTGCCGGCGACGCCGTCCGGCTGCATGGAGCTGCTGCGCGCGTACGGCATCGATCGCTGCCGGCAAGGAAGCCGTCGTGATCGGCCGGAGCGAGATCGTCGGGCGCCCGATGGCGATGCTGTTGATGCATGCGAACGCCACCGTCACGGTCTGCCATTCACGGACTGCCGATCTCGCGTCCCATGTGCGCCGCGCCGACATCGTCGTCGCCGCGGTGGGCCGCCCCGGCATCGTCACGGCCGACATGGTCAAGCCCGGCGCCGCATGCCTCGACGTCGGCCTCACGCGCACCGACGAGGGGATTCGCGGCGACATCGACGCGTCAGTGGAGGAGGTCGCGGGCTTCCTGACGCCGATGCCGGGAGGCACGGGGCCGATGACGATCGCGATGCTCCTGCAGAGCGCGCTCAAGGCGGCGCGCTACCGTCGCGGATTGCTTGCTTTCCCCGGTTCCTGACGGTACCGTTCTCGCCGCTTCGTTAAGTCGTATGGCTTCATCGCTGGGGCTGTACATGTTTCAGGAGGACGTTCGTTGTCAGAGATTGGCACCGTCAAGTGGTTTTCGAACGAGAAGGGCTTCGGGTTCATCGAGCGCGAAGGCGGAGAGGACGTGTTCGTCCACTTCTCGGCAATCACGATGGACGGTTACAAGTCCCTCACCGAGGGACAGAAGGTGGAGTTCGAGGTCGTCCAGGGGCCCAAGGGTGCCCAGGCGGCGAACGTCACGGCAGCCTAGGCTTTCCGGATTCGAGCTTCGTGCGACGGGCCCCGGAAGGGGCCCGTCGGCTACTTCCCCCGATGAACGCCGCTGGCAGGTCGTTGCGGCGCCGAGGGGGAAGTAGCTTGATTGGGAGGCTTCGCTTGTGCTCTTTTCGACCAACCGAGCGCGCCTGCATACTCCGAAATTCTCCGAGAAGCTAAAAGGCGAGCCCAGAAAATCCTTCCTCCGCCGTGTCGCTCGGCCTCGCGATCCCGTTCGTCGGGAGGACTTCTGACAGGATGGAGATCGGGATGGGGATCGACAGAGACACGGTGCTGCACGTCGCGCGCCTCGCGCGCCTCGATCTGCGCGCCGGACGAGGTCGACCGCCTGACGACCGAGCTCGACGCGATCCTGGAAGCCGTCTCGAAAGTGGCCGAGCTCGACCTCGCCGACGTGCCGCCCACGTCGCACCCGCTCGATCTCGTCAACGTGTGGGCCGACGACGAGCCCCGGCCGTCGCTCCCCCTGGCCGAGGCGCTCGCGAACGCTCCAGCCCGCGAGGGTGACCTCTTCCGGGTTCCGCCGACTGCAGGCCCCGAGGTGTCGGCGTGATCGACACGCTCCGCCTCACGGCCGAGGATGCGCTCGGCCTGATCGAGCGCAGGGAGGTCTCCTCGGCCGAGCTTCACGCTGCCTACCTCGCGGCTGCGGGCGAGCGCGACGGCGAGCTTCGCGCGTACCTCCGGCTCGTCGAGGGGGCCGAGGGCACGGGAGTCCCGATCGCGCTCAAGGACGTGATCTCGACGAAGGGTGTCGAGACGACGGCCGGCTCGAAGATCCTCGCCGGCTATGTGCCGGTGTTCGACTCGACCGTTGCCGCCCGCTGCAAGGCGGCGGGCATGCCGCTGATCGGCAAGACGAACACCGACGAGTTCGCGATGGGCTCGTCGACCGAGAACTCGGCGTACGGACCGTCTCGCAACCCGTGGGATCCGACCCGCGTGCCGGGAGGCTCAGGCGGTGGCACCGCGGCCGCGGTCTCGGGAGGGCTCGCGCCCTGGGGGCTCGGCTCCGACACGGGCGGGTCGGTCAAGCAGCCGTCCGCGCTCTGTGGCAACGTCGGTCTGCGCCCGACCTACGGCACCGTCTCCCGGTACGGGATCGTCGCGTTCGCCTCGAGCCTCGACCAGATCGGGCCGGTCGGCAAGACGGTGCGTGACGTGGCGCTCCTCTACTCGATCATCGCCGGGCGCGACGAGAACGACTCCACGACCGTCGAGCTCCCCGAGCCGGTCGAGCTGCCGAGCGGAGAGACGCTGGAGGGGCTCCGGATCGGCATTCCGAACCAGATCTGGGATCTGCCGGGAATCGAGCCCGGCGTCCGCACCTCGTTCGAAGCCGCGGTCGAGACCGCGCGTTCGCTCGGTGCCGAGATCGGCGAATGCGACCTGCCGATCTCGTTCGACTATGGCATGGCCTGTTACTACCTGATCGCCCCGGCCGAGGCGTCGTCGAACCTCGCGCGCTACGACGGCGTCCGCTACGGGCCGCGCGTCGACGCGCCGACGTATCGGGAGATGGTCGAGCAGACACGCGACGCGGGCTTCGGCGACGAGCCGAAGCGCAGGATCATGCTCGGCACGTACGCGCTCTCGGCGGGGTACTACGACGCGTACTACGGGCAGGCCCAGCGGGTGCGGACGCTGCTGATCCGCGAGCACCGTGCCGCTCTCGAGCGGTTCGACGTGATCGCGACGCCGACCTCGCCGACCGTGGCGTTCCCGATCGGCGACAAAGCCTCCGACCCGCTCGCGATGTACGCATGCGACGTGATGACGATCCCCTCATGCCTCGCGGGCCTGCCGGGGCTCAACATCCCCTCCGGCCTCTCCGAGGGCCTGCCGGTCGGACTGCAGTTGATCGGTCGTCAGTTCGGCGAGAACGCCCTCTTCCGGACCGGGCATGCGCTCGAGCGGGCGATCGGCTTCGACGGCGTCCCGGAGCGGCTGCGGGGGGAGCGGGGAGAGCGGGGAGAGGCTTCAGCCTCTCCTCAGGGTGAGGCGGCTTCGTGATCGAGCGCGCGTGGGAAACGATCGTCGGGCTCGAGATCCACGTGCAGCTGAAGACGCGCACGAAGATGTTCTGCCGTTGCGCCGCCGGCTACGGCGCGGGGGAGAACACCCAGACGTGCCCGGTCTGCCTCGGCTTCCCCGGGGCTCTCCCGGTGCTCAACCGCACGGCGATCGAGTGGACGGTCAAGCTCGGGCTCGCACTCGGCTGCGAGATCGCTCCCCGCGCCGTCTTTGCGCGCAAGAACTACTTCTACCCCGATCTCCCGAAGGGATATCAAATATCGCAATACGATATGCCGTCTTGCGAAAACGGCAAAATGCTAGTACCAATGCCCGAGGGCGAGCTGGAGGTCGGGATCGTCCGCGCACATCTCGAGGAAGACGCCGCGAAGACGGTGCACATGGGTGGCCACACAGGTCGGATCGGCGGCGCCGAGTACTCGCTCGTCGACTACAACCGAGGCGGTACGCCGCTGCTCGAGATCGTGACCGCGCCGGATATTCGCTCGGCCGAGGAGGCGAAGCGCTTTCTGCAGCTGCTGCGCCAGACGGTCGTCGAGCTCGGGATCTCGGACGCCGAGATGGAGAAGGGCACGCTTCGCGTCGATGCGAACGTGTCCGTGCGCCACGCGGGCTCTGACGAGCTGCGCACCCGTTGTGAGATCAAGAACATGAACTCCTTCAGCTACATCGCACGCGGCATCGACGCCGAGGCGTCGCGGCAGATCGCGATCTGGGAGTCGGGCGGCGAAGTGCAACAGGAGACGTTCGACTTCGACGCCGGCTCGGGCGCTCTCACGCCGCGGCGCTCCAAGGAGGAGGCGGACGACTATCGCTACTTCCCGGAGCCCGACCTCGTTCCCGTCGAGCCACCCGCAGAGATGGTGGAGCGGCTGCGCTCCGAGCTTCCCGAGCCGCCGGCGGCTCGGATCGCGCGGCTCGGCGCCGAGCTCGATCTCGAGCGTGCGCTCGTGCTCGTGACGGGCGGCCTCGACAGCCTCTACGCGGCGACCGTCGCCGCCGGGGCCGACCGTGTCGCCGCCGCCAACGTGATCTCCAACAACCTCGTCGGCGCCGGCGTCGATCCGTCGACCGTCGTCGCCTCGGAACTGGCCCAGCTCGTCGAGGCACGCGACCGGATCCCCCGGCAGGTCTTCGACGAGGCGATCTCGAAGGCGGGCGAGGCCGGGTTCGAGGCGGCACCGTATCTCGCTCAGGAGGCCGTGTCGGACGCGTCGGAGCTCGATCCCGTGATCGATGCCGTCATCGCGGCCAATCCCGGCCAGGTTGCGGCGTTCCGCGGCGGCAAGGAGGGGCTGCTCGGGTTCTTTGTCGGCCAGGTGATGAAGGAAACCGGCGGCGCCGCGAAC
The DNA here is from genome assembly GCA_963726635.1 of uncultured Nitrospiraceae bacterium. Taxonomy (GTDB): domain Bacteria; phylum Nitrospirota; class Nitrospiria; order Nitrospirales; family Nitrospiraceae; genus Palsa-1315. The sequence goes on along the minus strand of CAVSCZ010000003.1, from coordinate 1,921 downwards.
CCGCGCGTCGTCAGCGAGCTCGTGCGCGCGAAACTTCGCTCCTAACGCGCGCGAAACTGGGGTGAGGGAAGGGGGTGAGGCTGAAGCCTCACCCGAAGCCTCACCTCAACGGCGACGACTGGCATCATCCAGGGATGCGCCGGACTCTGACCTGGCTCGTAACGCTGCCGTTTGCGGCAGCGAGCGTCCTCATCGGACACGCGATCGCCTACCGGGTCACGGGTACTCCTCTCGGTGAGGTGCACGGCTACCTCGCTCATGCGCCACAGATCGTGCTCGTTCTCGGGACGCTCGCGCTCCTCGGGCTGGCCACGGACGCCCGCGCGCGCCGCCGGTCGCCCATTCCGCTCGCCTCCCTCGGAATCCTGGCCTTCGTCATCCAGGAGCACCTCGAGCGTTTCGTCCACACCGGGCACGTTCCGTTCCTTCTCGCGAGCCCGGCGCTGTGGCTCGGGATCGCGCTACAGCTTCCGCTCGCGGCGTCCGTTTGGTTCGTGGCGCGCCGGATCGCCGAGGACATCGCAGCGCCTGCTCGCCGTGCCGCCCCCCGTGTGTGCGCACTTGCGCTTCCCCTCTCGCCGGTCGTCCGCCGGCCCATCGTCCGTACCGCGCCTTCCGCGCACCCGGGCCGCGGCCCTCCGTTCTTCTCCTGATCCAGCCGGCACCGCCCATGCCATCGCATGACGCGGCAACCACGAGCACAGGAGACTTCATGCGGAGAGCACTCACAGTTGCGATCGCCCTGATTGCGATCGCAATCCCAACGGCAGCAAGCGCTCACACGACCGCTGTCAAGCCCGTCGTCATCTCGATCACAGCCGTCAACGCCCGCCCGGTCGGAGGCATCAAGCGGCCGAGCGTCAAGAAGGGCCAGACCGTCCGGATCGTCGTCCGCACCAACGTCGGTACCACGGTTCACCTGCACGGCTACAACCTCGAGAAGCCCGTCAAGAAGGGCGTCCCAACCGTGATCCAGTTCGTCGCCAAGCTGACTGGGCGCTTCGAATTGGCGTTGCACCCGATGGACGCGACGCTCGCACAGATCACGGTCAAGCCCTGATCAGGCTGCTTCTCCCGCGCGTCCTCGCGCACGGGATCGGGGGGGTCCAGGACCTCCCCGTTCCCACGTGGCTCTTCTACTGGGGCGGCGCCGTCGTGCTCGTGATCTCGTTCGTCGCCCTGGGAGCGCTGTGGCAGACGCCGCAGCTCGAGCGCCGGTCGGGCGGCCGGGGGCTCGGCGAGGGCCTCAGTCGGCTCGTGCTCGGGCCTCTGCGGGTTGCCGTTCAGGCGGTCTCGATCGTCCTCTTCCTGGTCGTGCTCGACGGCCGCTCTCGTCGGCAGCAGGGACCCGTTCGAGAACCTCGCCCCGACGTGGGTGTACGTCGCCTTCTGGATCGGGTCACCGCTGCTCTCGCTCCTCTTCGGCAACGTCTGGCGGGCGCTCAGCCCCTGGCGCGCGCTGGCCGACCTCTTCGTCTGGGTCTGGGAGCGGCTCGGCCGTGAGGCCCGGCCGCTCGCGGTCTACCCGGAGCGCCTTGGGCGCTATCCGGGTGCGGCGGCGCTCTTCGCCTTCGTTGCGCTCGAGCTCTGCTACTCGAACCCGTCGAACCCGCGCGCTCTTGCATTCGCGATCGCGCTCTACTCGTACGTGGCGCTCTTCGGGATGCTTGCGTTCGGGCGCGAGGAATGGACAGAGCGGGGGGAGGGTTTCGCGATTCTCTTCGCCTACATCGCCCGGATCGCGCCGCTCACCGCGCGCGATGGGCGGATCCGGCTGCGGCTGCCGCTCACCGGGCTCGCAGGCGCCGAGCGCGTGCCCGGCTCGGTCTGTTTCTCGCGGTCGCCCTCGGGTCGGTCGGGTTCGACGGCTACAGCCGAACGACGAAGTGGCAGAACCTCGTCGCGCGCGTCGAATCGCCGT
>CAVSCZ010000002.1:0-113069 GCA_963726635.1 uncultured Nitrospiraceae bacterium | reverse complement strand
CGAAGCGGGAAGCGATAACCTCCTCCAACATACGACGGCGCGGGATGTGCTTGGCCGGATCTTTGAGCTTCTCGTCTTCAAGGATGCAAAGACTTCGGTGATCGTCGAGCGAACCACCTCAGTGGGGGACTCCGTGGGCTGGCCGGATCAGCCGAACGCGACGGAACAAGCAATCGCGACAACAAATAGAGGAAGGGTAACGGCCGCGCTCTTAGCGATCCAACGCCGACGCCGGAGACTTTGGTGCGTGAAATGCGAAACATGCGAGACAGGCGCGATCCGAAGTCCGAAATTCGAAGTTCGGGGTTCGAAGTTCCGAAATCTCGGACTTCGAACCTCGAACCCTCGCTCGTCCCGCGCGGCTATCCTGCTGTGGCGTTCCTCCTCTTGTCCTAGATGTGCAGGCCACTGATGTTCTGCTCTGCCGAAATGGCTTTTCCGCAGCCCGTTGGGGCTTCGACTCCCTCCATCTCTCGTCAATCCAGCACAAACGTTACTTTTAGGTCTACGCGATACAAGGTGACCTTGCCTTTGTCGACCACCACATGTTGTTCCTTCACCCAAGCCGATTTGATGTTGTGTACGGTTTTGGATGCCCGGGCGATCCCGTCCTGAATGGCGTCTTCGAAACTCTTTGGCGATTCGGCACTCAACTCGATGATCTTGGCTACGGACATGGGACTCCTCCTTTTGTTATGCGCGTCGGCGCGGCTCACATCCAGGTTGTTGCTCTTCAGCATGCCACTGAAAGACATAACATCATTCCCTAAAGCCATTGGGGAAGCAAGCGACATGTCGTCAGGCTGTGGCGAAGCTTTATCGAAGGATTGGTAGCTACGCATAGGTTTACGGTGCATGAATGAAGATGGAAGCGACGTTCCGTTTTGATCTCAGGCTAAAGTGCCTCAAGTCTCAGAATGCCACTGCTGCAAAGGGCAACAGGTTCAACTGTGTCTTCATCAGTGGATTGTAGTTGAGAATAAGGCACGGCATGATTCAAGACGAGCCTCAAGTGGCATAAAGCCGAGTATGGCGAGTTGTGGATTTTTCACCAAGCACTGATCTGTGTCGCTTCTGGATCGTGATGTGGTTGTGGTCCTGATTCTCGACCACCGCCATGCGGCAGACAGGCCGGTCGAACGCTTCCGGTTACGAAGGACACGGCCCGCTCTTTCATGTTGTGCCCAAAGGCATCGAGGTCTGACACCTCAAACGCCACGATGGCTCCCTTTGCTCCCGGAGTATGGCCCAGTTCCTTCGTCGTGATGGCGAAGGTCGATGCGCCAAGATCATATTCCACCCAGACCCCTCGGTAGTGGTGGCTCACATGCAAGCCAAGCACATGTTAATAGAACGCTCTCGCCCGTTCCATATGTGAGACCGGATAGAGCATGAAGGGGTTTGAGGTGATCATCGAAAGATCCCGTTCGTGAGTCTTTGGAAACCAATAGAACGTTGGCGGCCCTGTCAGACCGGCGGGATCTGACTGAGAATCTCCCTCTCTGCCTCGAGCCAATCATCGAGTGCCGATCCATCCCGGTACCCTCGCTCACCGTAGAGCTCATAGGCCCGTTTTGCGATCAAGCTCGGGAGGTCATCGCAGGGCGACAGCGGCAGTATGTGAAGTTTCTGTGCCGCCGGCTTTTTGGGCTGCTGCTGCTGGGGAGCCGGTGCTTTCCGGTCCGGTTTTGTCGAACGACTGCTGACTGACTTCATGTCTGTTTCCTCCTTGGATTACAGGGATTACACACTCATGGGCAGCACACCCTCTGTGGCAGTCATCGGGAGGGGGACGAATGGGCGATCGAGACAGGTCAAAGGAAAGGCTGGTCGCCGGTCAATCCGCCGCAGGGTTTCGGCAATACGTTCCGGCTTGCCCCAGTCGCTCCAGAGGACGCCGGTCAGTTCGACGACCGCCAGTTTCTCCGGGACGCGCTGCAGCAGGTCGGATGAGAAATTCTTCGCCGGCATGTCCCGATAAATCGCCTCGAGGGCGCGTCCCTCCTCCGGCCCTCCGATGGCCTGGCTCAGCCGCTCAAAGAGCGGCATCATTTCCGGCAGGCATTGCCAGCCCAGCGTCCAGAGCAGATCCACGTTGGCTGCGAACACCAGCGTGTTCCAGAGCGCTCCTGCCCGTAAGGCCGCATCGGCCTGAGCTGCGTCGGGCTTTTCCAGGAACGAGCGGACTGCCTGCACCGGTTCGCCCGGCAGGTCGGCGAGGGATTGGCCTGGCTGGATCCAGCCATAGTCCAGTTCCAGACGATCAGGGGCGACGCCCAGCATCACTAATCGGTCAGGTCGCGACTCGGCGATCCGGACCGCACGCCGGACCGCTTCGAGGAACCGGTTTTCGGGATAGACGAAATGATCCGACGGGTAGAGCACCACGGTGGCCTGCTGAGCTCTGGCGCGGATATAGGTCAGAGGCAAGAACACGCCGGCCGCTGTGTCGCGATTGCTCGGCTGAAAGAGAATCGTGCTGCCCCCTCTGCCATCCAGTTGCGCCAGCGCGTCGCGGTGATGGCTGTGCGCGACCACCGTGACGATGCGATTCGGCGGCGTCAGCCTGGTTGCCCGGTCCAGCGTGTGCTGGAACATGGAGCGCGTGCCGACGAAGGCGCAGTACTGCTTCGGTGTGGGCCGGCCCAACCAGCGATGCACCAGCGCGCGCAGCCGCGTGCCTTCACCGCCTGCCAGGATAATCGACCACAGCTGATCCGATATGCTGTGTGGACTCACGATTTCCTGACCTCCTTCCTTGTCAGACTCAAGAACCACTCACCGAGTCATGCCTGTGCCAATTCCTCGCGGACGTCCGATGTGTTGAGGCCCTGTCCGGTGGTCTCGGCATCACGCGGATGGGCCGGCCCAGGGCCCTTCCATCGGTTGGCCAGGATGTCGTTATCCACGCAGTCGCCGCAGTTGACACAACGCCAGAGCGTCCATCGATCTGCCGGTGTGGTCAGATTCCAGGGATAGTGTATAGCTGCGGACCAGCAATCCACCGCAGCGCAGACAGGATTCACCGGGCGGAGCCGACGCCTTGTTGGGCGGCCCCTGTCCAGGTCTGGTGTCCGAAGAGATGCCTCGGTCAGGGCGGGGGGAGAGGAGTCGATGTTCGGAGAGCCGGCGAGCAGGATCATGGCGACGTTCCGATTTCCCGGAAGTATTGCCGCACCGTATCCTGGACCTTCGTGAAACATGCCGGGCAGTAGGTGTGCGTGAGAGGGCAATCGGCCGGATACACGCCATGTGTCTCGCGATACGTCCGCTGCGTGACCCAGCGCTCGAGACCAGAGGACGAAGTCCCGTCTCGTCTCGAATGAGTCCGCAAATACAACAGACGGGGAGCAGCGTCGGTGCGACGAATGTCTCTCTCCATCGGAGGGGAAGGCGCCTCACGAGTTGTCTGAGTGAATGGTTTCTTGAAGAGACATACGCCACCTCCTTCATTCATCCGCCCGACAGGGAACAGCAACAAGGTGATTTGGCGAAACTTATGACGTATGGATGGATGCATCATGAAGAAGTGCAGCCGTTTGGGGAACTGGGGAACCCCCCAGTTCCAGTCGCACAAGTTACTAGAGTGTAGATACTGATGGAGACGGGGCTGCGGCGTGATTGCGTCACGCGTGGTGCGTGCTGGTTGCACGCGGCGAGTCTGCACCCAGCTGGCTGTCCTTGGAGATCCCATTTAGGGATTCCCTTCTCCTGATTTCCGGCATGGGCGCCGGGGTGTGCGGAGAGAGCAGCATCACGATCCGGGAATGGGGCAGGCCCCTCCGGTCAGGCAGGCCGAATCCTTTCAGTAAGATCGTGTGGCGTGAGTCACCGATCGTGCGGTATTGATGGAATTGTTCCCAGTTGTTCGAAGCCAGGCGTGCCTGCAATGTTTCAATGATGTCCTGACAGTGCTGGCGCAGCGGCGCGGCCAGGGCCTGCTCCCCTCCGATGCTCTGTGCGGTGCGCTCCAATTGTGTGAGCAAGGCCATCGCACGCCGGTTCACGTGTAAAACTTGCAAAGAAGGGGACAGCACGACGATGCCGGGCCCGGTCGCCTTTTCTTCCTGATCCACAGCAATGGCTCCTTCTTTCATGTGATTGATATAGTCCGCGAAAAAAACTCAAATGGTGTGGAATGGGATGACGGTGATGCGACGAACAACATGTGAATGGTTTCTCTGACAGCTGGAAACGTGCGCGTGACCTCCTCGATCCGGCTTCAGCGCGGCATCACGTGGCCTACCTCGACGGATCGACACGGCGCGAGCGAAACGATGTAGTCTGACGAGTCCGGACGCTGGAGGGTGACTGCGCCTTCTCGGTTGAGCCGATCCACCGCGGCAAACACCTGGTTCCATGAATAGTAGGGGAGTGTATCGTTGAGTTCTTCGAGCGTGCAGGTGCCGACCCGAGCGAGTACCAGACGGATGGCCGATTCAAGGGAGTCTGTCTGAAGCATGCGATCCTTCCAAGGAATGCGGGGTCTACCGCTCACCTTATACGACAGGCGCTTATTTAGGGAAACTAGGGGGACCCCTAGTCCTGGAGAGAGACATTACTAGAGCCTGCCAGGCGGCGATTGCCCTGCTTGTCTGATATTGAGAAAAGGCCTAGACTCTGGCTCCTGATCACCCCTTCATCCGCGGGCAACGACTTCTCAGTGCCGCGGTTTCTGTCTAGTCGAGGAGAAGATCCTGTGGCTGCGGCACGAAAGACTATGAGAAGAACAGTTCCCTCCAAGACTCGCGCCAAGAACAAGGGTGCCAAGCCAGCACGCATTGCTGTGCCACTCCCTCCAGCGAAGCCCGCTCCGTCGACAAGCCTGCCCTCAGGACCTCCTGGTTTCCTGATCGTCGGGATCGGCGCCTCCGCCGGCGGCTTGGAAGCCATGGAAGAGTTCTTCCGCCACATGCCTCCCAGCAGCGGGATGGGGTTCGTGGTGGTGTCGCACCAGCACGCGGGCCATGTCAGTCTCCTGCCGAGTCTGCTCAGTAAATGCACGGCGATGCCGGTGGTAGAGGCCATGGACGGGGTGGAGGTGGAGCCCAATTGCGTCTACCTGGCGCCGGGCGGTACCAATATGGCGATCCTGCACGGCACCCTACATCTCATGGAACCTCACTCGCAGGAGCGAGTGCCGCTGCCCATCGATTATTTCTTCCGTTCGCTGGCGGGAGATCAGAAGCAAAGAGCCATCGGCATTATCCTGTCCGGGACCGGCACCGACGGAACTCTGGGGTTGCGGGCGATCAAGGCTGAGTCCGGCATGACGATCGCGCAGGACCCGCAGTCGGCCAAGTATCAGGGCATGCCGCGCAGTGCCATTACTGCCGGGGCGGTCGATGTGGTTCAGCCGGCGAGCCAGATGTCGGAACCGTTGCGCGCATACGCACGCAGCCTCACGAGGCCGGCGCCCCCTCTCCCTGAACACGATGCCTCTCAGACGCTTCAAAAGATCTTCATCCTCTTGCGCGACCGGACCGGGAACGATTTTGCGCTCTATAAAGAGAACACGATTCACCGGCGTATCGAACGCCGGATGAACGTGCACCAAATCGAGAACCTGAGACAGTATCTCCGGTTTGTGCTGGCGAATCCTCATGAACTCGATGCGTTGTTCCAGGAATTGCTCATCGGGGTCACCAGCTTCTTTCGCGACCCGCAGGCCTTCGAGGTCCTCGAACAAAAAGTTCTGCCCGTTCTCGTTGAGGGCAAGCCCGAGAACGCGACTCTGCGCCTGTGGGTTGCCGGCTGTTCCACCGGAGAGGAAGCCTATTCGCTCGCGATCCTGTTTCGGGAGTACCTGACACAGCGGAAGCTCCCCCTCACCGTGCAGATTTTTGCGTCGGACCTGGACAGCCGGGCCATCGAGGCGGCGCGCGCCGGCCTCTACCCGATCGGCATCGCCGGCGACATCGCCCCGGAGCGCCTGCAGCGGTTCTTTATCAAGGAAGACAGCAGTTACCGGGTCAAGAAGGAGATTCGGGATCTGGTGGTGTTCGCGACGCATAATATCCTGACCGATGCGCCCTTCACGAAACTGGACCTCCTGTCCTGCCGCAATCTTCTGATCTATCTGGAAGCGAAGGCACAACAAAAAATCCTGCCTCTGTTCCACTACGCCTTGAAGCCGAACGGCATCCTGTTTCTCGGTTCGTCCGAAACGATCGGCGGGTTCGAGAGTCTCTTCAGCGTCATCGACCGGAAATGGAAGCTCTTCAGGCGGTCGGATGAGCCAGGCACGTTTCCTGGCCTGGAACGGTTTCCTGGTGGCTTGATGAAAGGGATACCCGAGACCCGCGTAGACGACGAGGCACCCATGATCACCACTCGCCACGCCTCGATTCCCGATCTGATCCGGCAGCTGTTAGTGGCGCGCTACGCTCCGGCGGCGGTCATCGTCAACGGCCGGGGCGAGGTCGTCTATATTCACGGGCACACCGGCGCATATCTCGAACCGGCGCCCGGCCAGCCGACCCACCATCTGGTCGAGATGGCGCGGGAAGGATTGAAGCACGATTTGGCCATGGCGCTCCATCTGGCGGCCGCCAAGGAGGACGAAGTCGTGCGGCATGATGTCCGGGTGAAGGCCAACCGCGACGTCATCCTCGTCAACCTGACCGTCAAGAGAATTACCGAACCGGAGGCCCTCCAGGGGTTGTTCCTGGTGACCTTTGACCAGGCGCGGGCGGACAAGACCGCCGCACGGAAGGGCGCACCGGCGCGAGTTGCCGCACCGCTGAAAAAAGGGGAGTCCGGGCTCCTGCGGGAACTGGAGTTCACCAAGCAGCGGTTGCAACGGACGATCGAGGAGCTGCAAACCTCCAATGAGGAGCTGAAGTCCACCAATGAGGAACTGCAATCCACCAACGAAGAGCTGCAAAGCACCAATGAGGAACTGGAGACGGCGAAGGAAGAACTGCAATCCCTCAATGAAGAACTGGTGACCGTCAATTCCGAACTCCAGGGCAAGCTCGATGCGTTATCGGACGCGAACGACGATTTGCAGAATCTCCTGAACAGTACGGAGGTCGCCACCATCTTTCTCGACAACGATCTGCGCATCAAGCGGTTCACCTCGGAGGCGAAGCGGGTCAGCAACCTGATCCCCCTCGATGTCGGGCGTCCGTTGTCGGACATCGTCTCGAAGCTGGCCTATGACCGGTTGTTGGAGGATGCACAGGATGTGCTCCGGACGCTCGTCGTCAAGGAGCGGGAAGTCCAGGCAGCCGACGGGAGCTGGTTCTTCATGCGGATCCTGCCCTATCGAACCGCCAGGAACACTATCGAAGGGCTCGTGCTGACGTTTCTGGACATCACCAAGAGTAAGCGGGCTGAGCAGGTCGTCCAAGCTGCGCGCGGCTTTGCCGCCAGCATTGTGGAGACGGTGCGCGAGCCCTTGCTCGTGCTGGATGACCAGCTCCGCGTGGTCTCGGCCAACCAGTCTTTCTACCGGACCTTTCAGGTCACACCGCGCGAAGTCGAGCAGCAGCTCCTCTACCACCTCTGCAACGGAACCTGGAACATTCCCGACTTACGCTCCCTGCTGGAAGAGATTCTGCCGAAGAGCAGCTCGTTCCAGGATTTCGTCGTGGACAAGACGTTCCCTCACATCGGACGGAGGGTGTTGGCGCTCAATGGCCGTCGACTCGAACAGGAAGTGGCGCTACCAGGCCGAATTCTGTTAGCCATGGAAGAGGTGAGGGTGCAGGAGGGGAAAGGGTGAGGCTCAGGCTCAGGTTGAGTGAAATCCTTAACCTGAACCTCAACCTCAGCCTCTCTTGATAAGGGCGATGTGATGGCCAAGAAACGAGAAGGATCAACGAAGGTCACGGGGCTCCGCCGGCAGGCGGAAGAGCGACTGCGCGCCACGCGCCGTGACGTCGCGGCCATGCCGGTCAAGGATGTGCAACAGCTTGTGCACGAGTTGCAGGTCCATCAGATCGAGCTGGAGATGCAGAACGACGAGCTCCGTCGGACCCAGGTGGAACTCGAAGCGGCGCGCGACCGCTATGTGGATCTCTACGATTTTTCCCCGGCCGGCCATCTCACGCTGGATACGCACGGCAAGATTGTGGAGGCCAATCTGAGGGCCGGGACGCTGCTGGGGGTAAACCGGAAAGAGCTGATCGGACAACCACTCGCGCGCTTTCGTTGCAGCGGAGGATGAGGACACCTTCCACCGGCATAGTCAGGATGTCTTGAAGACAGGCACGCGACAAACCTGTGAGGTGCACCTCCGGAAAGAGACCGGCGCCGCGCGCTGGGTCTATTTCGAGAGCCTTGCGATTCACGATGAGCCGGGGCACATCACCCACTGGCGGACGGCGCTTCTGGACATCAGCGATCGCAAGCGGGCGGAGCAGGCCATACGCGAAAGCGAAGCCCGGCTTCAAGCGATGCTGGATCACAGCCCGAGCCTGATCTTCCTCAAGGACCTGCAGGGCCGCTATCTGGAAGTCAATCAACAATTCGAACGGAGCTTTCAGCTCACCCGCCTGGATATCATCGGCAAGACGGATCATGACATTTTCCCGACGGAGCAAGCCACCGCATTTCGTGCCAACGACCTCAAAGTATTGCAAGCCGGGCGTTCGCTCGAGTTTGAAGAAGTCGCGGTCTACAGTGGCGTCCTCCACACCAGCATCGTGTCCAAGTTTCTGCTGCGGCAACTAGACGGCAGGCCGTACGCGATTGGCGGCATTGCTACGGACATCACGGAGCGAAAGCGGGCGGAGGAGATGCTGCAGATCAGCGAAGCATTCGCCCGCGCGGTCCTCGACTCGCTCTCCGCGCGTGTCTGCGTGCTGGACAGGGACGGGGTCATCCTCAAGACGAACGACGCCTGGAGCGAGTTCGCCCGACAGCACGTGGATATGGTGTTCACCCTTGGAGAGGTCGGGCAGAATTATCTTGACCTCTGCCGCCGAACCGCCGCCGGCACGACGTCGATAGGACAGGCCATTCTCAAGGGTCTTGAAGCCGTACTGGCTGGGTACGATCCCAGTTTTAGTGCCGAGTATCACAAGCAGTTGCCGGAAGAAGTGCGCTGGTTCCTGATGCGGGTGACTCCATTGAAAGGGGCGAAGGGCGTCGTTATTTCGCATACGGATATCTCAGAGCGGGTCCGGATGGAGCGGACGTTGGAGCAACATGTGCTGCTGCTTGGCGAAAAGCGTGTGGAGTTGGAATCCCTGACGGGGAAGCTGATCGAAGCCCAAGAACAGGAGCGCAAGCGGATCGCGCGCGAACTGCACGACGACTTCAATCAACGACTGGCGGCTCTGTCCGTCGAGCTGGAGACCATGGAACGAGCCCCCGTCGCCCCACCTGAGCCGATCGCTCGACAACTCGCGGTGATTCGGGACCAGGTCGTGCAGCTCTCCGACGACCTGCACGATCTGGCGTACAGGCTGCACCCTTCATTGCTCGAGCACGTCGGCTTGGAGGTCGCCGCGCGAGACCACGTCGCCGAGTTTACGAAGCGGACCGGGCTGCCCGTGAGGTTTACCGCTCGTGAGGTCCCTGGTACGCTCTCGCTGGAGATCGCCACGAATCTGTTTCGCGTGATGCAGGAGAGTCTGCAGAATGTGTCCAAGCATGCCCAGGCGACCGAGGTCACCGTCAGGCTGATCGGCTCGTCCAAAGGGATCGGCTTGTCGGTGCGTGATAACGGCAAGGGGTTCGACCTTGAGAGCAAGGACGCTCGCGAGAAAGGACTCGGCTTGGTGAGCATGCAGGAGCGTGCGCGTGTGCTGGGCGGGTTTCTCAGGATCCATTCCTTTGCAAGAGGACGGCACGAAGGTCTGTGCCTGGATTCCCCGTTCTCCTGAGGGCGCATGAAAAAGCCGCGCGTCCTCATGGCCGATGACCACTCGCTGATCCTCGCCGGCCTGCGGAAGCTGGTGGAGGGTGAGTGCGACGTGGTGGGCACGGTGGAAGACGGGCGGGCGCTGGTTGAGGCGGCGCAGAAGCTGCGGCCGGATCTGATTCTCCTGGACATCTCGATGCCGCTCTTGAACGGGCTCGAAGCGGCCCGCCAACTCACCAAGCTTGTGCCGGAGAGCAAGCTCATCTTTCTGACCATGCATGCCAGCCCGACCTATGCGACCGAAGCCTTCCAGTCCGGGGCCTCCGGGTATCTCCTCAAGCGCTCCGCGGCTTCAGAACTCAGCCTGGCGATCCGGTCGGTCCTCCAAGGCCAACACTATCTCACGCCGTCGCTCACGAAAGATGTGCTGGATTCGATTCTCAAGCCATCCACCGGCGAGCGAGGCAAGGCTGCGTCCGCAGCGCTCACCGCGCGCCAGCGGGAAGTCTTGCAGCTCGTCGCCGAGGGCCGCGGCACGAAGGAGATCGCCACGATCCTCAACGTGTCGGTGAAAACGGTGGAGTTCCATAAGTCCCGCATCATGCAGCAGTTGGACATTCACACCACTGCCGACTTGACCAAGTATGCGATCACCCACGGCATCACCGGCCTCTAACGGACAGGATGCTGAAAGAGTCCGCCCGCTTCGTTCTCGCCTCGTTCAGACCCGTCAACGTACCCCAGAGGGCGGCCTCGCCCCTTCACTCGCTGCGGCCTTGCCCGCGGAACGGCGCGTCCCAGGGCGAAGAGTCTGTCTTGCAGACTCGGGGTGGGAGGGTGAAATACCCGCCCGGGGTTGGGCGGGTGAGAAGTCTGGCCTTTTTGAGCAGCCTCCGTACTATCTTCCCTTGATGGCCTAGACGTGCGAACCATCGAAGTTCTGGGCCTGCCTACATCGTTATTCCGCAGGCTGTTAACCCCATACTTTCCAGGTCATTCCGGTTCCTCTACCCCTCCTGCCTCTAGTAGGATTGCCCCTCAACGCCAGGGTTCTTCCTAGTTCCACCATCTCTCCAAGAGGCCTACGATAGTTCTTGATTTCCTGTGAGGAGGACGACGACAACCCATGAAGAAACCACGGATCCTTCTTGCTGACGACCACCCAGATATGCTGTGCGCTTTATCTGACTTATTGGAAGACGGACTGGGTGAGGTGGTGGGGACGGTGATGGACGGTCAGGAGCTCGTAGAAGCGGCACAACGGTTGAAGCCGGACGTTATTATCTCGGATATCTCGATGCCAGGGCTGAATGGCCTCGACGCCACTCGCGCCCTACAGACCTCTGTCCCGCAGAGCAAGATAATCATTCTGACGGTCCATCGGGAGCCGGTCTACGTGTCCTTGGCCTTCAAGGCGGGAGCCCGCGGCTACCTCCTCAAGAGAACTGCCCTCTATGCAGAACTGTCGCAAGCCCTTCTGCACGTGCTCGCGGGCGATCGCTATATCGGGTTGGGGGTGAGAGAGGAGCGGGCGCCTGTCGATGGAGTCGAGGTTTCGACGAGGAGGTCGGAGCAGTAGCAGACTGTAGGAAACCAATGCCCGCTTGAGAGGCTGAGCGATGGAGCAAAGGAGACCGTGATGGAAGAACGAGATGGCCGACAGGAGGACAGGATGCTGCTGACGCGGGAAGAGGAAGCCTCGCTCTCTCTGCTGGAACCGCTCTTCGCCCGCCACCTCGACCTCATTCTCGAAACCCTGGCCCTTCACCTCGGGAGCGACCACGACGTGGCTTCGTTGCTGTCGGACGACCTCGCGGTCGCCCGGTTGAAGCGTTCGCAGCAAGAGTATCTGTTCTCCATGTTGAACAGGGAAGACAAGGGATCTGTTGGCAGAGACGGTGCGCCGGCAGCACACTATCGTGATCCCTTCGGCCTTGGCGCAGGGTGGCACCTCCGCACCATCGTCCATTTTCTGACCTCCATTCATCCGCTGGTGTTCGACGCCTTTTGGACGAGGCCCCGCTTGTACCACACGGTGTGGAACGCCTTGCTGAAAGTGATTTTTCGTGACCTTGAGCTGGCGCTAAACGCCTCCCTCAAACAGCGCGATGACCGGGTGGAGGCAGCCGGGCAGGACGTAAGCGAGATGAGGAGGACGCTGGACCTCGCGCTGAACAAGCAGGCGGTCGAGGAGAAGCAACGACGGGCCGAGCACGAGGTCGTGGCTCAACTTGCGGTGTGGCGTGCGAAGATGTCTGGATTGGCCCAAGAGATGGGGACCCCGCTCAATGTGATCCTCGGGCATGCCGAGTCCCTCCTCGAGCGGACAGAGGACGAAACAGCACAAGCCGCTCTCCTGACCATCGTCAGACAGGTCGAGCGGCTGATTCCGCTGAGACAGCAGCTGTGTACCCTCGATCACGGGCTCAGGAGTGAGCCCCATGCGCCGGATCTCAAGGCAATGGCGGAAGGAATCCCGGACCTCGTTTCCGAACTGCCGGAAGAACGTCGCAGTGAGCCACGATAAGGCGGCGTGACCGGTTGTCAGGTTCGCGCCGATCCTGTGCCGCTGATCGTGCAGCGCAGGCACGGAGGGAGATCGCCGTATGGATCTCATGGAAGCGATCTACAGCCGTCGCTCTGTTCGTTCCTATTCCGACCAGCAGGTCGAGAAACCGATGGTCGAAACCCTCATTCAGGCTGCCGTTCAGGCCCCTAGTGCTCTGAATCAGCAGCCCTGGGCTTTTGCGGTCATTCAAGACCGGAAGCTGCTCGCGCAGTATTCGACCCGCGTCAAAGCGCATGTGCTGAAGTCCCTGAAGCCGGAGTCGCCGCTCTACAGCCATCGGGAGGCGCTGGAGAATCCCGACTACAACGTCTTCTACGGTGCCGGCACGTTGATCATCGTCTGTGCAAAGCCCGAGGGGGTGCATGCAGAGGAGGATTGCTCGCTCGCCGCCCAAAACTTGATGCTGGCCGCTCATGCGACTGGTTTGGGAACCTGCCCGATCGGGTTCGCGCAGCCCTGGCTGAATCTCGCGAGGACCAAGCGCACACTCGCCATCCCGCTGAACTACACGGTGGTGTTTCCCGTCATCGTCGGTTATCCAAATGGCGAGACACCTCCGGTTGCCAGGCGAGAGCCGGAAATCGTAGTGTGGAGGTGATCGGCCTGTTGGAAGAATCACATCTGTGTGAGGGGGGAAGGCTCGAACGAGCATGAAACCTTTAAGTCTGGCGGTGGTGGGTTTCGGGCGAGTGGGAAAGGTCTGCGCGGAGGCATTACTCGATAGTAAAGACCTTGTCTTGGCTGCGGTGGTTCGACGCCCTGACAGTCTGGCGCATGCAATGCCCGAGGCGTTCCGCAAGATTCCGGTCGTCTCTCATGTGGCGCAAGTTCAGACGGTGGAGGGCGCGCTCCTGTGCGTGCCTATGCCGCAAGTCCTGGATGCGGCGCATGAGTGTCTGCAGCATGGAATCCCCATCGTCGAATCCTCGGTGCTTCACGGAGAGGCCTTTCAGGCACATCGTGACGAGATGCACCGGTTAGCCCTTCGCCACAAAGTCCCGGCCATCGTGGGTGCCGGGTGGGATCCCGGGGCTCTGTCCCTCTTTCGGTCCCTCTTCGCACTCTTGGATCCGGATGGCTACACCGAGATCTCGCATCGCGTCGGAGTGAGCCTGCACCATACTGCGATGGCTCGGCAGATTGCCGGCGTCAAGGAAGCGCTCTGCACCGAACAGCGTGCGACAGACGGCAGACGACAGCGTTATGTGTATGTGGAGCTGGAACAGGGAGTCGATGCCGATCGAGTCAGCGACGCGATCCGCGCCGATCCATTGTTTCTTAGTGACGAGACCCTGGTGTTTCCGGTTGAGAATATCGCCGCGCTCGAGCAGGAAGGTCGCGGGGTCTTGCTCGAACGTCGAGGTACGCCGGGGCGCCTGGGGCATCAACAGTTTCTACTCGAAGCGAGGTTCGATGAATCTCTGCTGACGGCGCACATGATGCTTGCGGCTGCCCGTTCGTTGCCTCAGCTGAAGCCGGGCGCCCATTCATTCCTGGATCTGCGGCTCAGTTCCTTGTGGGGCGAACAGCATAAGAAAGCTGAGAGGGAGTGGTTATAAGCATGTCTCTGAATTTCAAGGTCACAGACATCGTGGATCGACTTCACGTGATTCCTTCCACCCACATGGGCGATGGAACGATTCTGGACGCCGTGCGTGATGCGTTGCTTCAGGAGCCCGGCCTGCAGAACTGTACGATTCGGGTGAAGCGTGCTGGTACGTGGGAAACCGTCAGGAATGCGACCGTGACACCGCACGGGGTGATTCACCTGTCCGTCACAGACGGGGTCGTGCTCCTGGAGGATCATGTCACCAGCCTCATCCAGAAACGGCTGGCCAGCGTGCTGGCCTGGTGGGTCCCCGGGATTCGAGACGTCATCAATGGCATGGAAGTCGTCCCGCTGCAGGAAGATTCCGATGAGGAAATTGCGAAAGCGGTGCGCCTCGTATTGGAAAAGGATCGCTTCGTCAATGCCGAGCATATCCGTGTGAGCGTGAAGAAGGCAGTGGTCACGCTGGAAGGAGATGCGGCCTCTGCGCCGCAGGAGGAGATGGCCGAGCTCGATGCCTGGTATGTCGTCGGGGTTGATAAGGTCGACAATCGCTTAGCGTGATGCTCAAAAAGTCGTTCTTCTCACCCGCCCAACCCTGGTGCGCTAATACTAGGCCCGCCCTGAGTCTGCCAAGACAGCCTCTTTATCCAGGGAGGCGCCTTATGGGGCGACCAGCATGAAGAGGCTGAGCGGGAGTGGCCGTAAGGACCCCGTTGGTACTCGCCGGTCCCAATTCTGTGTCAGTTCCGCTGCTGGCCCCGCACCTGTGTCCAAAGAATATACAGCGGCACCCCTGCCATGACGGTCGCGATGCCCAGCCCCGCTTCAATTGGCCGTTCAAGGAAGCCAAAGACGGCTATCGCGGACGACAGTCCGACGTAGCACAGCGGCACAAGAGGATAAAACGGCACCCGATAGGGTCTCGCCAACTCAGGATTCCGTCGCCGAAGGACCATTACCGAGCCGACCGCCAGCGCGCTAAAGACGGCGAGGACGACGCCGCTGTAAATGACCAGTCTCTCGAAGGTGCCGGACAGGATCAGGACCGACGCCCATAGGCTCTGCAGCACGATGGCATTCGATGGGGTCCCGCTCAGGCCTGCGGTTTTCGAGAAGTAGGCAGGAATCACCTCGTCGCAGGCCATCGCGTAGTAGACGCGGGGTCCGGCCCACACCATCGCGCTTACGGCTCCGGCGATCGAGAGGCAGAGAAGGACCGTCACCAAGAGGGTGCCTTCTGGGCCCAGCATAGCCGCGGCCACCTTGTTCGCTACGGGAAGGATCGGCGGTTGCCCCAGCTCAGTGACGGGCAGCGCATAGAGATAGATCCCGTTCACGATAAGATACAGCAGCCCTACGAAGAGGGTGCCGCCGATCATGGCTCGCGGGATGGTGCGTCCGGGATCGACGATTTCTCCCGCCACATAGGCGGCCGCATTCCAGCCTGAGTAGGCGTAGGTGACGAAAATCAGCGAGACCATCGTCGCTCCAAAGCCGGGGGTGATGTCGGGGGCAGAGAGACCGAGGTGGCTCCAGCTTCCCTTTCCGAGCATCAGCACTCCCACGACGAGGATCAGAATGGCTCCGATGTTCAGAATGGTCAGCAGCCGTTGGAGGAATCCAGCTGGTCCTACACCGGCGAGATGAAACCCGGTGACGGCCCAGATCAGCGTCAATGCAATCCCCGTTGACAGGGGACCGTTCTCACTGTGGAGGGGAGCAATCTGAAGCAGGTACGCGGCAAAGCTCATGGCCCCTGCCGCAATGGCGGCGCTAAAGCCGACCGTGAACGACGTCCATCCGCTGAGGAATCCGACAAGGGGCCATAGGCGCGGCGCAGATAGACGTATTCTCCTCCTGCGACCGGCAGAGCCGTTCCTAACTCGCTGTACGACAGCGCTCCCGCGAGGGCCAGCAAGGCTCCGAAGAACCAGATTGCCAGGATCAGCCCAGGATGGCCGAGATCGCGGGCCATGAATCCGGTCGTCGTGAAGATACCGCTCCCGACGACGTTGCTGACCAATACACAGCCGGCGGTAAAGCCTCCGATGTGGCGTGGAAGTTCCGAGCGAGGCGAATCCATCGATCACCGCTCACCTGGTTGGGAGTGTTGATCCTTATGGATCAGGGGAACAAAGCGAACCAGTGTCAGCACCGTGCGTTCATAGCCGTCCTTGGTCCGACGATAGAGCGCCAACTCCTGGAAGACCTTGCCGACCGGGAGAATCAGACGTCCTCCAACGGCAAGTTGATCGAGGAGCGGTTGTGGCACGTGATCGGGCGCAGCGGTCACGATGATAGCGTCGAACGGGGCTTCCTCCGGCCAGCCTTGATAGCCGTCACCGACGCGCGTGTGGATGGTGCGGTAGCCGAGTTCCGCCAGCGTGTGCGCATGCCTCTGTCGCCAGGGGCTCGACGATTTCGATGGTGAAGACGTTGGGCACAATCTCGGCCAGGACTGCAGCCTGGTATCCGGAGCCGGTTCCAACCTCAAGCACCTTCTTGGCCCCTTGTAAGGCGAGTGCTTGGGTCATGAGCGCGACGAGAGAAGGTTGCGAGATGGTCTGACCGTAGCCGATCGGGAGAGGACCGTCGTTGTAGGCGAACGCGGAGTAGAAGCTGGGAACGAACCTGTGGCGGGGAATGTGGCGCATCGCGGCGAGGACGGCCGGATCCTTGATGCCACGGGGAACGATTTGCTCGTCTACCATTCTGTCGCGCTCGGCCTGGCGCGTGGGATCGGTGAACAGTGGGTCGCCACGAGAGTCACCGCTGCATCCAAGAATGACATCAGACAGTGGATGAGTATGACGCAGGTCATCCACAACGATGTCAGTGCAAGAGCTGGGGAGTTCATAAGAGATACGGAGCCTGGGTAATGATGCCTAGAAGAATGAGCAAGCTGGTGCCGTGACTGAAGTAGAGACGTAGAGCTACAATTTTCTCACGGCTTCTGTAGCGTTTCACTACAGGTCAGGCCAGATCGTTGTGGCAAGATTTCCCTTGGCTCTCGGAGCGTGGCTGAGGTTGCCCGTTCCAATCTACTGCATTTCTCGATGAACTGCTGGCATGGCTCGCTCTCGGTAGATGGTACTAGCCTTGCTCAACTGACAAGACGAGGCACTCGACTTACTCACTGGCGCACGACAGAAAGACTAGAGCCAGCACATGGTCAAATCGGACGACATGACCGGACGGCTGCCGGTCGGAGAGACAGAGAGGTGGAGCGCCTACCCCTCCTGGAGACAGTTCACGTGGCTCTACTTCTTGAGTCTCATGTCCGGTCTTCGTGGTTGGCTCATTCTGCGGCTTGGGGTGAGTGGAGGGGAAGGGTGGATAGCCGGCGCCGCCATTCTTTTGGTCTGTGCGGCCATCTTGCGTCACTGGGCTCAGTACAGCCTGACCTCACAGCGGGTGATCATGAGGAACGGGTATACAGGCCGAGAGATTCAGGCGATGGCGATCAGCGATATTCGTGAGGTTACGATCATGCAGGGTCCTCTCGCACAGTTCATGGGCATCGGCATTCTTGTTCTCCAATTCGATGAGCGGGGACCGGCTCCTGTCGCTGCGCGGCGTCAGTGATCCGGAAGTCATCAAAACCCGTATTGAGGCACTCATGCCGAAGGGCCATTCGGTACTGACTCATCAGACTACATCGCTGTAAGCGCCCGCTATCGTGAAAGGTTCTATTCTTGTGCCACGTCTGACACAGCAGTCGGTCCGTCGCCATGAGGTTGTGGCGGTCCTTACAAAGCGGATGCCAGGACGCTTTTCGGCTGAGCTTGGTCTTACGCTGGCGCCCAATCGGCCGAACGATCTCTTCTTATGGTTCATTGCCGCTCTTCTGTACGGGACCAGGATCTCTGGGACTATCGTGGCGCATACCCATTCGGAGTTCGTCCGTCGAGGGCTCGTCACGCCGGAGAAGATCCTCAAGACCGGATGGGACGGGCTGGTCGTCGTCCTCGATGCCGGTGGCTACGCCCGCTACGATTTCAAAACCGCCACCAAATTGCTTGAAGTCATGCGCCATCTTGTCGATCAGTACCGTGGTGATCTGAATGAGCTGCATCAGGCCGCGAGGGACGCCCGTGATCTCGAAATCCGTCTGAAAGCACTGGGCAAGGGAATCGGCGGGGTGACGGTGCAGATTTTTCTTCGTGAACTGAGGGATCTGTGGTCCAAAGCCAGGCCGGAGCTGTCTCACCTGGCAGCGCAGGCAGCGAAGGACCTCCGGTTGGTGAGCCCTGCCGCCGCGCGAAGGTGCGGCTCACAGGTGGAGGCACTAATGGCGCTCTGGAATGAGAGGAAAAGAAAGAACAAGACGTTCAGCGACTTCGAGGCGGCGCTGGTGCGGCTCGGGCGAGACTATTGCCGGCGGCGGTGGCAGGTCTGTCCCATGCGCGAATACTGTGGGACGGCACGGCGCTTCGACGGCGACAGTACAACGGAACACGTGAAAAACCATGATTGACACGTACCGGTTCGGCAGCATCACGATATGAATTGTGTGTCCTGCGACGTGCGATACCCGGAACGGAAGTAAGGACTCTTGCGTGACAAAGCCGATGATTCTGAAATCAACGTGCGATTCCTTCGCCGATCAGCTGTTTGAAATTGTCGAGCGGAAGGGTTTGGGTCATCCCGACACGATCTGCGATGCGGTGATGGAACAGGTTGCGGTCGAGCTGGCGCAGGCCTATTTGAAGATGTGCGGACGCGTGCTCCACTTTAACGCCGATAAGGGGCTGTTGGTGGCGGGTCAGGTAGACTGCCGTCCCGGCGGAGGCCACGTCATCACGCCGATGCGTTTGGTCATGGGAGATCGGGCTACGTTCGAGTGGCGAAAGAAATTGGTGCCGGTTGAGGAGATTGCCGAGCGGGTTGCCCTTACATGGTTCAGACAGCACCTCCCGCACGTGGATCCTCTCAAGCACCTCACGTGCCAGGTGGAGCTGAAGCCGGCTTCCGCGGAATTGCAATCCGTGATTGAACGACCGGGAGGCCCGGTTGCCAATGATACCTCCGCTGCGGTGGGCTACGCGCCGTTCACCCCGACTGAGCGCCTAGTCTTTCAGGTGGAACAGTTTCTGAACAGCCCTTCCTTTAAGAAGGCATTTCCTGCCACGGGGCAAGACGTCAAGGTGCTTGGCGTGCGGACGAGGGGGGAGGTGGCGCTCACGGTCGCGATGCCGTTGATGGCCTCAGCCATCCGAAAGGAGTCTCAATACTTTGCGTGCAAGGCCGAGGTGTTGAAGTCCTTGCAGTCCTTCGTGAAACAGAAGGCGGGGCCGCGGTTGTCAGCTGAGGTCACGCTCAATGCGCTGGATCGTCGTGGAGCGGGAGTCGAGGGGATGTACCTCTCGTTGCTTGGCACCTCAGCGGAAGCGGGCGACTCGGGCGAAGTGGGCGAGGGAATCGCGTGTGCGGAGTGATCTCACTCCGCCGGCCGGCCAGTGCAGAAGCGGCAGCCGGGAAAAATCCTGTGGCTCACGTAGGGAAGATCTACAACGTGCTCGCTCACGTGCTGGCTAAGCAGATCCACCGGAACGTGAAGGGCCTCCGTGAAGTGACGGTCTGGCTGACGAGCCAGATTGGCCGGCCTGTGTCATCGCCGCAGTTCGTCATGGTCGAGGTTCATTTGGCGCAGGGGGTGTCGCTGGCTACGGTTGAGTCGCTGATCAGTCGGCAGGTTCAAGACGCCCTGCGCAGAATGACGCCCTTCTGCGAGGCGTTGGCTAAGGGAGATTATCCGGTCTGTTAGTCCTTCGCCCGCATGAGTCATCAAGGTTCTCCGGAAAAGCGTGCAGACGCCAAGCGAGACGGGCACTCGGAAAGCGTGGACAGGATGCTCAAAAAGTCCGTCCAGCAAGGCCACAGTAAGCGAAGTAGGCTGAGGTCAAGGTTGAGCGAAGGTTCGAGTTGCTTTATCTCAGCCTCAACCTGAGCCTTAATCTTCCGATCGCGCTGGCGGTTTTTGGCATCCTGCTAGGCAAGAAGGAGTGTGTCATGACGAATCAGGGTCACGTCCTCACAGCGGTCCGTGCATCATTCGAGCGGGAGCCTCGTCTCAACCTGCACAAGTTTCCTGTTCGCATGGACTTCAGCGACGGCGTGCTCACCCTGGAGGGTGAGGCGGAGCATGTGGCGGCCAAGAAACTGTCCCTGGAACTCGCGATTGCCATTCCCGGAGTCACAGGGATCGTGGATCGACTGCACGTGACGCCTTCCACCCACATGGGCGATGGAGCGATCCTGGACGCCGTGCGTGATGCGTTGCTTCACGCGCCCGGCCTGCAGAACTGTACGATTCAGGTGAAGCGCAAAGGTACCTGGGAAACCGTCAGGGAGGCGACCGTGACGCCGCACGGGGTGATTCAAGTGTCCGTCACAGACGGGGTTGTGCTCCTGGATGATCATGTCACCAGCCTCATCCAGAAACGGCTGGCCGGCGTGCTGGCCTGGTGGGTCCCCGGGAGTACAGACGTCATCAATGGCATGGAGGTCGTTCCGCTGCAGGAGGATTCTGATGAGGAAATTGCGAAAGCCGTGCGCCTCGTCCTGGAAAAGGATCCCTTCGTCAACGGCGAGCGTATCCGTGTGACGGTGAAGAAGGCGGTAGTTACGCTGGAAGGAGATGCGCCCTCTGCGCCTCAGAAGGAGATGGCCGAGCTCGATGCCTGGTATGTCTTCGGGGTTGATAAGGTGGATAATCGTTTGGAGGTCCGTCCGTGAGAAGCGTGAGGCCTGGAACGTCGCCGGCGTGATTCTTCAGCATCATGTGAGAGGCAACGAGGCGGTCCGCCACGTTGAATGGGCGTATGTCTGCTGAAGTTTGAACTGATACTCATGGCTGTCGTGGCCGCAGTGCTCCTCTGGATCTTCTGGCGGAAGGGGAAGTCCGACTAGCCGGCTGTTGAACTCCGACTGCGCTCTCGACAGCCGTGAAGCGTGAAACCCGGCTGGCTCGGTTCTTTGGTTTGTCTCGTTTGTTTGGTTGACCCAGACCAACCGGATAAACCAGATGAACCAGACAAGCCACAAACGAAGAAGACGGCCTTTTTGAACAGCCTGATCTCGCTAGTCGGAAGGCTCCGTCAGAATTCGTCCGATTGCCCCTCCTTGCCGCAGTAATATTCGAGCACTGTGGAAATCTCCCTCAGCTGCATTCCTGTAAATCACGCTCGCGTGCTGCCTGCGATCCAACTTTCTTTGAAGGTTCAGTTGGTTACGTTTCTCCCTTTGAAAATGACCTCGGCACCCGTCTTGCTCAGATATCGGAGGAGACTACTATAACATATGGAAAGATTCAATGAAGGGCTCTTGCTGCGATTGGGGTGAGTCTATTGTTGGCGGGATGCGCCGGGGTTTCCGTCGTTCCCCCGGAGCTGAAAGACAAAGTCGATGAGAAGGTCTCGTTTCTACAAGTGAAAGCGTCCCCGCTCTCGTACAAAGGCCGTCTGATCGTGGCGGGCGGGATGGTCTTGACGGCCAAACCGTTGAAGCAGGACGGGACGAGGATCGAAATCCTTGAGTTGCCTCTGGGCGAAGACTATGAGCCGACAGGTCGGTTGACTGACTCGCAGGGGCGTTTCCTTGCCTTCCACAAGGAGTTCCTCGATCCGGCGACGATCCCGACTGGGACGCGCGTGACGGTGGTGGGCGAAGTAACCGGATCGGTCACCTTGCCGGTGGACGAGGTTGACTATGTCTATCCCACGTTGGACATCAAGGCAATGACGGTCTGGCCGCCCAAGGTTCCAGTGTGGTGGGGCTATCCCTATCCGTACTTCGGTGCCTATTGGGGCCCCCACTGGGGACCCTATTGGGGGCCTTATTGGGGTCCGCCTTAATGAATTCTGTTGCAGGAGGGGAAACGATGATTCGGAGCGGTGAGTTTGCTCTGTTTCGTGACCGCCACGATGCCGGCCAACGGCTGGCTCAGAAGCTTCTCCATTACAGGCAAGCGGAGAATACGGTGGTGATCGCATTGCCTCGCGGCGGGGTTGTGGTGGGCTACGACATCAGCCTGGCGTTGCGACTCCCTTTGGATGTGTTCATTACGCGCAAGTTGGGAGCTCCCTCGAATCCCGAACTCGCAATGGGCGCCCTGGCCGAAACCGGCTACCGGCATATGAACGAGGATGTGATCCGGGAGTATCACGTGAGCAAGGCCGAAGTGGACGAGGAGACTCTTTGTCAGCAGGGCGAAATCCGCCGGAGAATTGAACGGTATCGGGGTGGACGGCCACTTCCCTCGTTGAAGGGGCAGACGGTCATCCTGGTGGACGACGGTATTGCGACAGGGGCGACGTTCTATGCGTCGCTGGGCGCCCTGCTCAAGGCGGAGACGGCGAGAATCATTGCTGCGGTGCCGGTCGCGCCGCCACGAGTATTGGCTGAACTGAAGATGCTCGTCGATGAAGTGGTGGTCCTGCACACGTCCGAGTGGTTCTTCGGGGTCGGCCAGTTCTATGAACAGTTTCCTCAGGTCGAGGATGAGGAGGTAGATCACGTGCCTGGAGAAGGTCCGCAGAGGCGCTTGACACGAGAGAGGAAACTCCCGGCATGAAGATCCTCAGTGCCATCGATGGTTCCCGTCACTCCCAGTGGGCTTTAGACTGGCTGTCGCACGTCTGCAGTCCGGACAACTCCTCACTGTTGTTGGTCCATGCGGTCGATTTGGTCCTGAAACATGCCCCCTGTTCGGTACTGGTCTATAGGAGTTAAGAATGTGATGGCGTTTGAACTCACAAGTTCGGCATTCAAATCCGGCGATCCCATTCCGCGCCGGTATACCTGTGAAGGTGAGGATCTGTCGCCGCCGCTTCATTGGGGGGTGCCACCGGCCGCGACGAAAAGTTTCGTCATAATTGCAGACGATCCCGATGCGCCGGTCGGCACTTGGGTGCATTGGGTGATCTACGATCTGCCTCTTGACCTGCGTGGGCTCACGGAGGGCGTTCCTACCGAAGGACCGTTTGCCCGACGGGGCTCTGCAAGGATTGAACGACTTCAAACGGGTCGGATATGGCGGACCCTGCCCGCCGCCTGGCAAGCCCCATCGGTACTACTTCACGCTCTATGCGTTGGATGTCACGTTGAATCTGAAGCCCCGCGCGACCAAGGCTCAGGTGTTGGATGCGTGCAAGGGACATGTCCTGGCAGAAGCGCAGCTCATGGGACGATTCGGGCGGTAGCAGGCTGCTGAAAAAGTCCGCCAGCCTGTCTTGTTCGTTTGGGTCTATTCGGTCCATCTGGTCTGTCTGGTTCATCTGGTTGGTTTCGTTCATCCAAGCACACGAGACAGACTAAATAGACCAGACAGACAGGCTTGTCTAGACTGCGGGCTGGAGCCTGTGCATCACGTCCAGGAGAGGGGGTGGGCCTGCCATGCAGATCGCACTGACCGGGGATGTCATGCTGGGTCGGCTGGTGGATCAGTATGTGATCCATAATCAGTCGATTGGACCGGACAAGATCTGGAGCGATGTGCTGCCGCTGCTGCTCAAGGCGGATCGACGGCTGATCAATCTGGAATGCGTGATCAGCGGCCGAGGGCGCGAGTGGCAGCCCGATTCGAAAGCCTTTCATTTTCGCGCCCAGCCCCGCGCGATCGACTTTCTTCGCGCCGCCAAGATTGACTGCGTGACCTTGGCCAACAATCACGTGTTGGATTACGGAACGGATGCATTGATCGAATGCCTCGCGCTGCTCGATCGAGCCGGTATCAAGCGGACGGGAGCCGGTGCCTCGCTCGCCGAGGCCCTCACGCCTGCCATCGTGGACTTGCCGCAAGGCCGGCTCGGAGTCGTCTCCCTCACGGATAACGAGCCGGAATGGGAAGCGGGGGAGAAGAAGCCGGGCACTCACTACATTGCCTACGATGCAAAGGGCTTAGTCGAACCCTATCGGTCTCGGCTTGCGCAGGTCTTGAAACAGGTCCGCTGTCAGGCCGATCTCGTGATGGTCAGCGCGCACGTCGGCCCCAACTGGGGTCCCCCCTCGGTGGCCATGCGGGCGCTCGCTTATCAGATCATCGATCTCGGAGCCGATCTCTACTGGGGTCATTCCAACCACACCGCGCAAGGCATCGAAATCTACAAGGGCAAGGCCATCCTCTACTCGACCGGCGATTTCATCGACGACTATGCGGTCGATTCAGCCGAGCGCAACGATCTCTCCTTCTTGTTTGTCTTGGAACTCGAACGAGGCCGCATCGCGCGTATCGTTCTCCATCCCGTGTGCATCGAAGACTTGTATGTCCGGCTGGCGAAGGACCAGGAGATCGAATTTTTGCAAAGAACGATGCAGGCCAAGTGCGCTGCCTTCGGCAGCACGATGGGTAGGACAGGTGGAACGATCAGGTGAAGTAACAGGTTCTGTTTCACGACGGCGCGGGAATGCTCGAAGTGTTCTGAGAATTGGAGCGACAGGAGTGGGAACGCTCGAGCTGTCCTAAGGAATTGTGATCGGCAGGGCGATCGCATCGGACCGTGTTTCAGGCGAAATAGGCAGCGACGATTCCGGAGAGGACAATCCCATCAAACGTGCCTGCGCCTCCGATACTGGCAATTCCGGTCTCAAGTGTCTCGATGTCACGAAGGTGGAACAGATCGGCGCCGATGAGGGGACCCAGCACTCCCGCGACAAAGGCGACTTGCGGTGCCTGTTCGGGAACCAGCCAATAAGCGCTCACGGCTGCGACCGCGGCAGGCACCAGTCCAGGCAAGGCGATGCCGATCCCTGAGACCGGTTGGGCGAGTCGATAGCAGACGGCAATATTTGCTGCGACCGCGATGGCCAGCCAGGGGAGGGATTGCGGACTGTCGAATAAGAGATGGGCGATCTCGTAGATGGCCAGGCCAGCAGGAATCAGGCAGCCACCCACGTTGACGGCGATGACCGTTTCTTGCCGAACTACGCTGAAGCCGTGGCCACCGGCCGGTCAAACCCAAGATCGCAAGTGGATCTTCGACCAGTCTGTCGTTCCTGGGAATGCGCTTGAGGGGAATATTGATTCCACTCCCCAGGATGATGCCCATGACCAGGAGAATCGCGGTTGAGGGCTCTAGCCGAAGCTTCATCAATGCTGTCGTGAACAGTTGCCCGAACACGAGCGGGAGGAGAGCGAGGAGAATCAGGAAGAGGATCAACGGCAGGCAGCCCACTCTCATGAGGCCCTCAGTTCTTGGAGGCGCGTGAGCATATGTGTCCAATGGGTGCCGGGCCAATAGATCCGTCCGCAGTTCGGGCATTGCACGAATTGGGGATGCAAGCTTGCGACATAGGCGGGGACTGTGAGCGTTGCTTTCTCATGGGGGATCACTTTTAGGATGTTGTTGCATGATGCACAACGGCTTGCGGTTTTGTCACTGAGGTCAAGCTTAATGTATAGCTCCGACTGGAGTTGCCGGAGCTGGTCCTGCAGATGGTCGCTGACAATGAGCGTGTGGCGACCTCGAAGGACCTTGCGTTGCACGAGGTAGCGATCCCTGGTGAGGAGCCACCGCTGTTCTGTCAGAACACGCGCGATCAATGATTCATCGGAAATGACCTTTTCGTAGGCTGTGTCGTATCCGAGCATCCGGAGCCAGCGGGCCAGCCTGCCGAGCATTGCATCGGCGAAGAAAGCCGGCGAAGGAGCGATCGGTGAATTGAGAGACTCCATGTTGCTATTCTATCCTGCATGAGTAGCGGATATCAGTGAGCATCAAAACCTGTTGCAAGGAGATCCTCCCATGACGAACAATTGGCTTATTCGCCCTGTGATCGTCACCTGTCTTCTGAGCGCCGCTGTCCTGCTGGGCGGCTGCTCTCCTCCTCTCCCGAAGGCCTGGCTACCGCCAGCTGGTGACAGGATGTATGATATCTCTGCGTCGAACGACGCGAAGCATGCAATCACGGTCTCCCCGCTGACGACCCGGCGCTAGGACTGAAGAAGCAGTCGGTTTGAGTCGGATAATGCAGAGCCTCTTGAAAGAAGCCACGATGAGTGCAACAACCGGATTTCCCACCAAGTACTGGCACAAGCTGGATGACGGCCGCATCCAGTGCGACCTCTGTCCGCGCTTCTGCAAGCTCCAAGAGGGGCAGCAGGGCCTGTGCTTCGTGCGCGAACGCCGGCAGGATCAGATCGTCCTGACCACGTACGGGCGATCCAGCGGCTTCTGCGTGGACCCGATTGAGAAAAAGCCGTTGAATCATTTCCTGCCCGGCACGCCGGTTCTGTCATTCGGGACGGCAGGATGCAACCTGGCCTGCAAGTTCTGCCAGAACTGGGACATGAGCAAGTCCCGCGAAATGGATACCTTGGCCGACGAAGCGTCGCCCGAGACGATCGCCAGGGCTGCGTCGGAACTCGGTTGTCGGAGTGTGGCGTACACCTACAATGATCCGGTTATCTTTCATGAATACGCGATTGATGTGGCGCAAGCCTGTCGTGAACGAGGCATCAAGTCCGTCGCGGTGACGGCAGGCTATGTCTGCGACGAACCCCGGGCCGAGTTCTACCGGCACATGGATGCCGCCAATGTGGATCTCAAATCCTTCACCGAGCGGTTCTATCACCAGGTCACCGGGTCCCATCTCCAACCGGTGCTGGAGACGCTCATCTACCTCAAACAGCAGACCAAGGTCTGGTTCGAGATCACGACGCTGCTCATCCCAGGAGAAAACGATTCCGAGCAGGAAATCGAGGCCCTGACGCAGTGGGTGGTCGAGCATCTCGGGCCGGACGTGCCGATCCACTTCACAGCCTTTCATCCTGATTGGAAGATGCGCGGGTTCCCGCACACGCCGGCTGCCACCCTGACCATGGCCCGCCGTATCGCGATGAAGAACGGTGTCCGCTATGCCTATACCGGCAACGTCTCCGACCAGGAAGGCGGGAGCACCTACTGTCATAAGTGCGGGCAGAAGCTCATCGGCCGGGACTGGTATGAACTGAGCGAGTGGAACTTGACGGCGGAAGGGAACTGTCGTTTCTGCGAGACTCCTTGTGCCGGAGTCTTCGAAGCCGCGCCAGGCCACTGGGGTGCACGCAGGCGGCCGGTCTTGTTGAAACAGTTCACCTAAGCCCGATCCCGACCGCCTGACGCTATCGCAATATTCCGCTCACGATCATCTCGACTGCTTGCTCAGGGCTCAGCCCCCGCGCCATCAAGGTTTCGAGTTCTTTCTTGTCCACGCTTCCGATCGCTGCTTCGTGCGTGACCTTCGCTTCCGGATGAAAGACCCTCACGATGGGAATCGCGCTGGCCTTCGCCTGGCCCTGCACGATCTCCATGCAATCCACGTGGCCCCGCGCGCCTTTGGCGTAGGCTTCGGTGATGCCGATGATTTCGGCCTGTGCCTGGTCCTCCAGCACCACACGGGTCTTGATGAGGCCGCGTGACCGCTCCCCCCGGAGCATGACCGCTTCTTTGAGCGTGATGTGGTCGGTCTTGTGCGCGAAGATCTTTGCGCTGAGTTCGGCGATGCCCTCTTCCTCCACGTCGACGAGATAGTCGATGTCGAGTTTCCCCACGGAGCCGGAGAGTAGCGAGAAGTCTGAAAAATAGCGGGCGCCTTTGCCGATCTTGATCGTCGCGTGGGGCAGGACCAGCATGCCGCCATGGGGGCCGTGGTAGTGGCCTTCAGTATAGGTCAGCGACGCGCCTGGTCCGATTTCCATGATGGCCTGCATCCGATGTTCTGCCGCTTGCGCGAAGGGGAAGAGACAGTGGGACAGCACTCTCGCCTGCGCCCCTTCGAGTACTTGTACGTCGATCTTGATCTGCTGCACCCCGGTGGGGTGGGCCAGGCCGAAACACATATGGATCGGTTGAGCGATCTGCGCACCCGCTTCGACAATCAGTTTTCCAACGATCGCGTCCGGAGTTTCTTCCATCTCGACGCGGAGGCCGGGAACGGTTCGATGGCTGAGGATACGATGCCCATGCGCCACAACATGCGCAATGCGCGTATCGTCGAGGATTGATGGCTCGGCTCCAACCATCGGGAGGGTGCGTCTCAGCTCGTCAAGCTCGGACATAGTTGCAGACTTCCCCGTCACAACGAACGCAAGCCCGTCCCCGGAAATGATCGACGGCTTCGCGTGGACTGCCGGAGAAAATGATGCGCCCGGCGCAAAGTTGTGAAGCCCGGTCGGCGATGAGCGCGACCTCTTCCTGGTGCGTGATCAAGAGGACTGATCCGCCGGCTGCTTTCAGGGCGCGAATGATATCGATAATGTGATTGATCGAGAGCATGTCGATCCCCGCCGCCGGCTCATCGAGGATGGCAAGTTTGGGTTTCATGGACAAGACTGAGGCCAATTCGATGCGATGACGTTCCCCTCCGCTCAAGGCCTTATCCAATCGCCGATTCAGATAGCGATCCGGAGCGAGACCGACTTGTCTCAGCGCCGGTTCTGGATCGCAGTCCGGTTTGCCCAGGGTCAGGTACTCGCGAACAGTGACGCCTTCGAACCGGGCCGGCTCCTGCCACGCGAGGGTCAGGCCCAACCTGGCCCGTTCATGCATCTTGAGGGGAAGAAGGTTTGCGCCATCGAATAGAACGGTTCCTGCTTTCGGCACATAGCCCTCACAGCCCATGAGGACGTAGGCCAGCGTGGTTTTGCCGGAGCCGTTGGCTCCGAGGAGCGCATGAATTTCTTGTGGATTGATCGCGAGATCGAGCCGGTCAAGAATGGTCTGACGGCTTACCTCGAAGGTCAGATCGCGGATGTCTAACAAGGGAGAGGCCATCGTCGCGCACCAGGTTCCGTCACGCTAATGCGCGAGCTTTGATGGCTCGTGATGGAATGCCGCGACCTTGGGACGGACCAATGAGGCAAAGTCCTTGTACCGGAGCTTGATCGCGCCGACGTAGGTGCCGGCCTCAAAGACGATGGACTCGTCTTCCGTCAGCAGTCGATCGACGTACACCTCCACGCCATAGAGGTTGCCGAACGGAGGCATCGTGCCGACCTGACAATCGGGGAACAGATTCGCGATTTCTGCTTCCGTCGCCAGTCGCACCTCGCGGGCTTCCAGTACATCCCGCAATCGCTTCATGTCCACCCGCCAGGTTGAGGGGAGCACGCTCATCACAAAGTATGCATCGGCCTTCACCATCACGACTTTGGCGACGAGCTTGCCTGGCACATCGAGTGTCTGCGCCACGTCACGGGCGGTATAGGCCTTCGGGTGGCTTACCACCTCATAGGGAATCTTGTTTGTGTCGAGATAACTCTGGAGTCGTTTCAGGACCGGCATGGCAACCTCCCTCGCTCGACAGAGACAGATGTCTGTACGGTTCGTATGACTAAATGAGCAAGGGGAATGCCATGCGCGATTGGTGCAGATGCTTGCGCAAATGCGAGAAGAAAAGAGGAGTTAGCATGAACGCGGGAGCAGTATCGACCAGCGCCGGCTCGGTTCACG
The DNA here is from genome assembly GCA_963726635.1 of uncultured Nitrospiraceae bacterium. Taxonomy (GTDB): domain Bacteria; phylum Nitrospirota; class Nitrospiria; order Nitrospirales; family Nitrospiraceae; genus Palsa-1315. The sequence goes on along the minus strand of CAVSCZ010000002.1, from coordinate 83,703 downwards.
TGGCATTATGGGGCAATGGCGCCGTGCCCTCTGTCCTGAAATGCCACGATACAGGCGCAACCCTCTGTGTTTGTGCCTTGGTTGGGAACTTGCAGATTTATGGGAAGAAGAGTCTTGCGCAAGAGGTTTGTCCGATCTGAGAGAGGCACGATATGGGGAAACATATTGCGATTATCCAGGGCCATCCGGACTCGTCCGTACGACACTTTGGCCATGCGCTGGCTGACGAATATGCCAAGGGCTGTGAAGACGGCGGGCACGAGGTGAGACGCATCGAGGTCGCGACGCTCGACTTTCCTCTCCTACGAACCAAGGAAGACTTCGAGAAGGGCAGGCCGCCGGATTCAATCAGACAGGCGCAGGACGCCATCAAGTGGGCGGACCATCTCGTCATTCTCTATCCCCTCTGGCTCGGGTCGATGCCTGCGTTGCTCAAAGCGTTTCTCGAACAGGTGTTGCGTCCGGGCTTCGCGTTCGAATATCAGAAGTCCGGCGGGATAGCGAAAAAGCTGCTCACCGGCAGGTCGGCCCGCATCGTCGTGACGATGGGAATGCCTGCCTTCGTCTACCGATGGGTCTTCTTCGCCCACAGCCTCAAGAGTCTCCGGCGCAACACGCTCTGGTTCTGCGGCATCGGGCCGATTCGATCGACGATTATCGGCTCGATCGAAGGGATGACTGAGAAGCAGCGGATGGGATGGCTGGATGAGATGAGGGAGCTAGGAGATTTGGGAAAGTGAGGGCGGCTGAGCCAATTCTCTGTGCTCGCGCGACGCGCGGCCTCGGAAGGCCCTAGTTTGACCCGCGCGATGCGGGTTCATCCAGACCACCCTCAGTGGGGCGAAGGCGACTAAGCGTCAACGATGAGCGGCAAGGCCACACGACAAGGACATCGAGACGTTTCCGTTGGGGCCATGATCCTGATGGGGCTGACGGTGCTCGCCCTGGCCGCCTGCAGCCAGTTCGAGCCGCGCGATAAGCGGTTCTACTACCGGGCATTCTGGAACTTCGCGCTGCGGGAAGATCTCGCCGAACTCGACAGCGAGTTCAACGGCGTGGACTTCGGCCACTCCAATCTCTACGAAAATCTCTTGCTCACCGGCGGCATAGACGTGCCGGCCATCGAAGACCGGGCCCGCAAGGAGACGCTGGCCTTCATCGCGTCTAAACCCCGACTCAATCCCAACGAGGAGGCCATTGCCCCGACGTACATGAAGCTGGCCTGGCGCGCGCAGAACACCTTCGACGAAGCGCACGCCCTGCACCGCGCCACGTACGACATCGTTGTCTCGGACGAAGCCGATAAAGACCCCGCGATTCGCAACGTGCTGGCCTATTACCAGGACAGCGCCTACGCCATCACGGCCAAGCGGTTGGATCATCATCGTCTCGATGCGTTTCCCTATTCCCAATCGTTCCGCAAACGGTTTCCGCTCTTCAACGCGACGATCTGGTCCTATCACTATCTGCAAGTGGCCGTATACGATCCCCTGCAGGCCGCGCGCGATCTCGAAGCCAAGAAACAGGTGGTGAGGCCGATTCTCTCGACCTATCGCCGCTATCTCGACCAGCCGCCCGTGGAGTGGACCTTCATGCCGCTCACAGCGGAGCTGAGCCCTGCCTTTGCCTCACACTATCCGGAGATCGCCAATATCTTCGACAACCTCCACATGCTGCACGACAACATCAGCGACATCCTCACGAGTGAACAGCTGCCGACCTTGGAGGGAAAGCGGGCGGAGATCTATCGCATTCTGAATGCCTATTATCTGGCGAGTGCGGATGCGACGAATCCGATGATCGTCAAGGATGCGGAGCACCGTCATTGAGGAATGTCACCCTGCGAGCCGTCCGTCTCCTCGCGCTCATGCTGCTTGGGCTGCTGCCTGTACGGTTCCGCGCTGGACCATGACAACCTCGATCCGAACCGTCCGATCGGAATGGAAGACGCCTATGCCATTCCCAAAGGCGAAATCGGGCTAGAGGGCGGCGTGCGTTTCAACGATCGGCAGGAAGGCAGCACCAGCGTGACCTTTCAACCGCAAATCATCTACGGCGCCTTCGACAACATGCAGATCGAAATCCAGGGCGACCTGATCACCGATCCGAACGCCTGGTCGGCGCGAACAAGTCCGGTGATCTGCACCTGGGCCTGCTCTACAACTTCAACACCGAGACGTTGACCCTTCCGGCCCTGGCCGTGCGAGTCGAGGCGGACCTGCCTACCGGCGTGAACTCGAAAGGCGTAGATACCCAATTCACCGGTATCCTGACGCGCTCGTTCGGGCGGCTTCGTGTGCATCTCAATGCGGGCTACACCATCCTCGGCTCGCCGCAGGGCCAGGAAAGGCCTGGCGCCTATCGCGTAGTCGCAGCAGTCAGCTATCCATTGGGTTATCCCACCAGTTTCCGCGATACGCTGATCGCCAGCGTCTACACCCGCCAATCCGATCTGCAAGGGCAACCTAACAACACCGGCGTCGAGGTGGGGATTCGCCATCAACTGACTTCGCGTATGGTGGTCGACGCCGGCCTCGGCACCGAGTTCGCCGGACCGGCGGATCGGGCGGCGTTATTGGGAACGGTGGGACTGTCGGTCGGGTTCTAGCAGGATGCTGAAAAAGTCCGCCAGCGCCAAAGACCGTGGCGCGTGAAGCGTGAGACATGCGAGAAAGGCGCGATCCGAAGTTCGGGGTTTCGAAGTTCCGAAATCTCGAACATCATCGACCTCGAACCCTCGCTCGTCTCGCCCGTCCCGCTCGGACAATCCGCTCCTGCCCGTTTCTCGCCTCTGTGATCCCCGATGTCGCATTTCACCACGGTCCTCCATCGGTAACGTGGCAAAAGGCTCCTAGATCGTCTATTCTTCCCTCGTAGAATCGCGAGTTTCCCGTGGCACACCTCATGCTGGTTCTTTAATGGAGTCTTATGATCATGGGGCCAAGAACTTCCTGGCGGATGGATCTGTCGATGGGTGTCTGTGTCTATTCACAGGGGGAAGGAGTGAAGGGTAGGGGACTTGGAAGAGGTCTCCTGACGATCGGCTTCGTTGCCTTTGTGTTCGCCGGGTTCGTTTCATGCGAGAGAACTCCCGAGCAAGCGCCAGAGGCCAACAAGGCCGTTGTGGCCGACAGGCCGGGAGTGCTCCATCTCACATCCGAGGAACTCGCACGGACGGCCATTGAGGTTGCACCGGTTGCCCGTGGGCAGTTGCGAGTGCCTCGGGAATTTCCCGCCACAGTGCAGTCCAACGAAAATGAACTAGCCGAGGTGACCACGCTCATCCGGGGCCGGGTGGTGAAGGTCCATGTGGATGTCGGTCAAGACGTGAAGAAAGATACCTTGCTGGCGATGCTCCACAGTACGGACCTCGGCGTGGCGGAGGGGGCCTACCTGAAGGCTGCGGCAAGACTGCACGAAGCGGAACTGGCGTACGAGCGCGCCAGGGACCTGCATGACCATAAGGCTGTGAGTTTGGCAGAGGTCCAGCGGCGCGAGGCCGAAATGAAAACGGCACGAGCCGACGCGCGTGAGACGCAGAATCGCCTGGAACTGCTCGGCGTCCCCCGGAAGGAAGTCGAGCGGCTGGATCGCGAGCATACGATCAAGGCCGATGTGCCTCTGCGCGCGCCATTCGACGGCCGGGTCATCATGCGCAATATCACCAGGGGTGAGGTGGTCGAGACGAACCAGAAGTTCTTCACCGTGGCGGATCTTTCGGATGTGTGGGTTGTCGGCAACGTGCCCGAGAAGGACGTGCGGTATATCCGCAAGGATCAGAGGGTCGATGTCATCGCGTCGGCCTATCCCCATGCCATCTTTCAGGGAACGATCACCTACATCAGCGATGTGCTCGATCCTGCCACCCGCACGATGCGCCTGCGGGTGACGGTGCCGAACCCTGATCGGCTGCTGAAGCCGGAAATGTTCGCCACTGTGCGCGTCTATGCGGCGCCGACCCCGCACGCCCTGACCGTGCCGCTCGCGGCTGTCCAGAACGGGCCAGCAGGCAAGATACTCTTTGTGCAGCGGGGGAACGAACGAATTCGAAGTGCGGACGGTCAAGTTGGGAGATGAGCAGGGGGAGGTCGTGACGGTGCTGGACGGAGTGGGCGAAGGTGAGCAGGTCGTGACCAAGGGATCATTCGTCCTCAAGTCCGAGATGGAACGGCACAAGATCGAGCCGGCGCTATGATCGCCGCTCTTCTGGAATTCTCGCTGCGGCAACGGATCCTGGTCCTGGGCCTGGCTTGCCTGTTATCCGTCGCCGGCGTGTTCGCGTTTCGGGCTATCCCGATAGACGCCTACCCCGACGTAACGAATATCCAGGTGCAGGTACTGACCGACGCGCCTGGTCTCTCGCCGGTCGAAGTCGAACGATTCATCACCTATCCGCTCGAACTCCAGATGACCGGCCTGCCCGGTTTAGCGGAGATCCGATCCCTCTCCAAATTCGCCCTGTCTCAGATCACGGTCGTGTTCAACGACGACGTCGATATCTATTTCGCCCGCCAGTTGGTGCTCGAACGGATCATGGCGGCAAAGGAGCGATTGCCAGAGGGGGTTGATCCAGTGATGGCCCCCGTGAGCACCGGGCTCGGCGAGGTCTATCAATATTATGTCGAAGGGCCTCATGCGACGGCGACTGATCCGAAGGTCGTCGAGGCGGACTGACGGATCAGCGCACGTTCCAGGACTGGGTTCTGCGCCCGCTGCTCAAGAGCGTGCCGGGCGTGATCGATGTGAACGGCATGGGCGGGTTCGTCAAACAGTATCAAGTCCTCGTTGATCCGGCCAACCTCCGGAAGTTCGACCTGACGCTCCACGATATCTACGACGCGGTGGCGAAGAACAATGCCAATGCCGGCGGCAATGTGCTGGAGCGCCATGCGGAACGAGCGATCGTCCGTGGGCTGGGCCTGATCAAGACCCTGAGCGATATCGAGTCCATCATCGTGAAGGAGTCCGGCGGCACGCCGGTCTTCGTTCGCGATGTCGCGGAAGTCCGCATCGGCCACGCCGTCCGCCATGGGGCGGTGGTGCTCAACGGCGAGCGAGAGGTCGTGGCGGGCACCGTGCTCGACGATTCGCGGGGGCAATGCGCGTCAGGTGGTCGAAGCGGTGAAGACTAAAGTCGAAGATCTGCGGCAGAACCACATCCTCCCCGCAGGCACGACGCTCCTGCCATTCTACGATCGCATCGAGTTGGTCACGGCGGCCATCGATACGGTGCGGGATGCCTTGATCGAAGGGATCGTGCTGGTGGTCTTCGTCTTCTTTTTCTTCCTGGGCCACGTCCGCAGCGCCGTCGTCGTGACGGCCACGTTGATCGTCACCCCCTTAGTGACGTTTATCGTGATGGAGCGGTTCGGGCTCTCGGCGAACTTGATGACGCTTGGCGGGCTGGCCATCGCCATCGGCGAGATCGCGGACGGCTCGCTGGTCGTGGTGGAAAACGTCTATCGGCATCTGGCGGAGAACCAAGGCGCGACGCGGAAGAGCAAATTAGAGGTGATCCTCCACGCCACGCAAGAAGTGGGCCGGCCGATCCTCTTCGGCATTCTGATCATCAGCGTCGTCTTCCTGCCGCTCATGACGCTCCATGGCATGGAAGGGAAGATGTTCGCGCCGCTGGCCTACACGCTGGTCATTGCGCTCTTGGCCTCGGTCGTGGTCACGCTGACCCTGTCGCCGGTGCTCGCGTCGCTGCTCTTGCGCGGAGACCATCCGGAGGAAACGCGCCTCACGTTCTGGATGAAACAGCGCTATGTGCCGGTGTTGCAATGGACGCTCCTGCATCGCAGTCTCGTCCTGACCGGCTCGACGGTGATCGTGCTATGCAGCCTCGCTCTCGTTCCGCTCGTCGGGAGGGAGTTCATCCCTCTTCTGGAAGAAGGCGCTCTGACGCCTCAGATTGTGAGGCTGCCGAGCGTCTCGCTGCCGGAGTCCATCGAGATGGAGAAACAAACCCATAAGGCGATGTTGGAGTTTCCAGAAGTGCGGATGGCCGTGAGCAGGATCGGGCGGCCGGACATTGCCTATGGGCCGGAAGAGCCGAACGAGAGCGACCCGATCGTGTCCCTGACTGATCGGAGCACATGGAAGACTGCGACAACTCAGTCGCAATTGACCGATGCCATCAGGAAAAAGCTGGCGGAGATTCTCGGCATATCCGTGCTCATGAGCCAGCCGATTCAAGAACGGGTGGACGAGCTCATCTCCGGCATCAGGACCGAATGTGCGATCAAACTCTTCGGAGAGGATCTCGACGTCCTTCACGACAAGGCGGAGGAGATCGCTTCCTTGATGCAGCAGATCAACGGGGTCAAAGATATCAAAGTCGAGCAGATCGCCGGCCAGCCCTACCTGACGGTCGACATCGATCGGCAGAAGATTGCCCGCTTCGGCATCAACGTGGCTGACGTGCAGGAGATCATCACCACCGCCATCGGCGGCAGAGCGGCGACCCATGTCTACGAAGGCGAGCGGCGCTTTCAATTGACTCTTCGGTTTCCCGAATCGCAACGCAACAGCATCGGCACCATCGGCGAAATTCGGGTGAAATCCGCCTCCGGTGCGCTGATCCCGATGAGCGACCTCGCCACGATCGAGATGCGCGAAGGCCCGGCCCGCATCAGCCGTGAGCAGGTCCATCGTCGCATCTACATCGGCTTCAACGTCGTCGGGCGCGACATCGGCAGCGTCGTCGATGAAGGGCGCAAGAAGCTGGCGGCGCAGGTGCGATTGCCGGAAGGGTACCAGCGTGACGTGGGGCGGAGCCTTCGAGAACATGGAACGAGCTAACGCGCGGCTATTGATCGTGGTGCCGATCACGTTGGGGCTCGTGTTCTTTCTGCTCTTCTGGGCCTTTCACTCGCTCCGTTACGCGACGTTGATTATCTTGAATCTCCCCTTCGCCTTGATCGGGGGATTCGTGTCTCTGTGGCTGAGCGGGCAATACCTGAGCGTGCCTGCCTCGATCGGATTCATTGAATTGTTCGGCCTCGCGGTCGGGAACGGAATCGTGCTGGTCTCCTATATCAATCAGTTGCGCAATGAAGGCACGCAGATGGACCAGGCTATCGTCAAAGGTTGCGTCCTCCGGCTTCGCCCCGTCGTCATGACGATGATGACGACGTTGCTGGGTCTGCTGCCGTTGGCGCTCGCGCAAGGGATCGGTGCCGAAGTTCAGCGGCCGCTCGCGACCGTTGTGATCGGCGGTCTCTTCACCTCTACCCTGCTCACGCTGGTGGTGTTGCCGGCCCTCTATCGAGGGTTCGCAGAAAAAGAAGCGGGGAAGGAGTATGCGCCTGAGTGGGTGTGAGGGGAGGGTGGTCTGTTGATCTCCTGTGCTCGCGCAACGCGCGGCCTGAGAAGGCCCTCGTTGGACGCGCGCAGTGGGAGATCAAACAGACCGCCCTCCCGGTGTGGAAGGTATAAGCGAATTTGGAGGGAAGGGGGGTAGCTTGGTCGTCCTCCTGCTCGCGGAACGCGCACGCTCGAAAGGTGAGGCGCAAGGGTGTGAGGAGCTTTCTTTGCTCCCGGAGCGCGCGCCCTCGGAAGGGCCTCGCTCGACGGCCGCAGTCGAAAGCTTCTCACACCCTTGCTTGAGTGGGTGACGAACTGGGGGAAAGAAGCGTCGACGCGCGCAGTTGAGGACCCACGACCCCGCCCCTTTGGGAGAGTGAAATAGATAACGAGCAAGCTTGGACGGACGATTGATAGTGGTCAGCCAATCAGAAACAAGGAAAGCCGGGGTAGCCAGGGGAGGATGGCGATGCCGATGCAAATGGAGAGGGCCACGATGGAGGCGACTAGGTCTTCGTCCAAATGCGCTTCTGTAGCGAAGACCACAGCGTTGACCGCGGAGGGCATGGCAGAGACCAGTATCGCAATCGCCCGTTCCATGCCGGTCAGGCCCAACAGGAATACGGCCACTAGGCCGAGGAGCAATCCGCCACCCATCCGCACCACGACACCCAGCAGGGCCAAGGGTGCATTGTGACGCAGGGCGGTAAAGCTGATCGAGAGCCCCAGCACCAAGCTGGCGAGGGGCGTCGTGGTGAGATGAATGGGCGTGAGCAGGTGATGCAGCCACGAGGGCAGACTGAGGCCGGCAAGTTTCAGCGCGAGGATGGTGCAGAGGGCCCACAACGGTGGAGCGGACAGGAAGCGGATCATGGCTGGTCGCGCCGTGGGAGAGCCGGATCCATGCCACACTGCGAGACCATAGACCACCGTGAACGTCAGCAGGCTTTGGCCCACATCAAAGAGCACCGCATGGCCTAAGCCCTCTTCTCCAAAGGTGGCCAGGACGACCGGATAGGAGAAGTACACGGAGTTGATGAGACCGGTGGCGACGAGGAAACCGCCTTGCGTGGGACGGGGCAGTTGCAGTAGGCGGGCGATCAGCCAGGAACAGAGGAGCAGCGGGAGAGTGACCAGGCAGGCTGCAGTGGGGAGCTTCCACGCAGTGGGGCTGAACGTGATCTGATCGAGGGAGACAAGGATCGTGGCCGGTAAGCACAGGGAGAACACCAGCGTGGCGACCCACTCCGCATGGACTTTGGTCAGTACCCCGAAGGAGCGGAGCAAGGCCCCGGCAATGAAGATGGCGACAAAGAGTTGGAGTGCGGGGGGCATGGAGTGGAGAGTAGCAGGGTGGGAGGGGAGCTGCCAGGCCATACTTCTTGCTCGCAGAACGCGCACCATGAAAGGGATGGAATGATACCCATGCTGATCCCTTGCTCCCGGAGCAGAGAGGGGATGGAGCCTGATGGTCTTCTGTGCTCGCGCAACGCGCGGCCTGAGAAGGCCCTCGTTGGACGCGCGCAGTGGAAGTCCGATCAGCCCCCATCCCTGAAGAGATTATGAGCAAGCTTGGGGAAGCATCTGTAGTCTCGCTCGACGGCCGCAGTGGGACCAGCACGCGTGCCATTCCAAGAGAGGGGTAAGCGAGCTTGGAAGGATCATTTAGAAGTATGAGTAAAAGGATAAGGGGCGTCCGATGCGCGCAGTGAAGGACAGTCTGGCTGCTCACCTTGAGGTAGAGTGTGGGAAGAGGTCTGCTGGATAGCTCGCTTCTCCGTAAAGTTAGCGTAGTCGGAGGGCATCCTTTTCTATCCTCAGGCCGTCAACCGAACCGGGGAGGCTTCCATGAAACCCAAGACACAGGACACAGGCTTCTGGTGGAAGATGCTCGATCGTCGGCAGCTGTTGAAGGTTCTCGGTGTGGCCGGGTCGGTCATGGCCCTCGAAGGTCCGCGAGGGCTGGCTGAGGCCATGGGGCAAGTCTCCCCTGTTGAGTCTGCGGGACCGAGTGCGATTGCGAACGCTGCGACGGGGGAGATCCCGAAGCGCATGCTGGGGAAGACGGGGGTACAGGTGTCGGCTCTCTGCTTCGGTGGCGCCCATTGGGGCCGTATGGACAGCGAGACCGAAGCCATCCGGGTGCTGCATGAGGCCCTTGAGGCGGGGGTCACTTTCCTGGATAACGCGTGGGAATACAATGGCGGACGATCTGAAGAACTCATGGGCAAGGGGCTGCAGGGCCGCCGGCAACAGGCCTTCCTCATGACCAAAGTCTGCTCGCACGGACGCGACAAACGAGTGGCCCTGCAACAGCTCGACGAATCGCTCAGGCGTCTGAAGACCGACTACCTCGATCTCTGGCAGATTCACGAAGTGGTGTATGACGACGATCCCGATCGGCACTTTGCGCCGAACGGGGCGGCCGACGCATTGCTCGAAGCCAAACGGCAGGGCAAGGTGCGGTTTCTCGGTTTCACCGGCCACAAAGACCCGAAGATTCATCTCAAGATGTTGGCACACGACTTTCCCTTCGATACCTGTCAGATGCCGTTGAACGTCTTCGACGGGACTTATCGGAGTTTTGCGCAGGAGGTGCTGCCGGTCCTCACGCAACGGGGCATCGCCCCCCTCGCCATGAAATCGCTCAGTGGCAACGCCGAACCGATCAAGCAGGGTGTCGTCACCGTGGAAGAAGCTTTGCGCTATGTGTTGAGCCTGCCGGTCGCCTCCCTGGTCAGCGGCATCGATTCACGACTGGTCTTGCAGCAGAATCTCGGCATCCTGCGGCGCTTTACGCCCATGACCGCTGCCGAGATGGAGATCTTGCGCACCCGCGTCGCGCGCTACGCCATGGACGGTCGGTTCGAGCGGTTCAAATCCTCCAGGGATTACGATGGCCGCATCGGGCGCGAACAGCATGGGCTGTCATAAATAGATTCGTCCACTCTCGGCAGGAACGTAGCCGGATAGCATTTCCTACTTCACCCAGAGGAGGGTCCCATGTCGCGAATCAAGGAACTCAGAGCGTCGCTCGATAAGAAGTTGGATGCATTGGAGCACCAGGCGCTGGCCCTGGAGGCGCAACTGACCCAGACGAAAGATCAGGCACTGCAGCGGCTGGAGCAGCGCAAGCAACAGCTGAGGGATCTGCTCAAGCAGGTCCAGGTCGACGTGCAGAAGTCGAAGGAGATGGCAGAGCAGGCGAAGAGTGAGGTGCAGGCCAAGCTCGAACATCTGCAAGTGCAATTGGCCCTCGGCAAAGCGGACGCCCGTGACACGTTCGAGGAGCAGAGGACGAAGATTCTCAAAGCCCTGAGGGAGTTCGAATCCGTTGCGGAACAGAAACTGAAAGGGGCTGCGTTCGAATCGGGTAGGGTCTGGGAGGATCTGGTGGGCCGGACGAGCACGCTCGAAGCCGAGTTCGAGGCACTCAAGGGACGGTTCGAGAGTGAGAAAGCCAAGCAGCAAGTCACGCTGGAGTCAAAGAAACAGGAGCTACTCACCAAGCTGGCGTTGTTCAAGGACCAGCTCAAGGCCAAGCATCTGGTGGTGCAGACCAAGGCCGATGCTCTTGAGACCGACCTGCGCGAGAGGCTGGACCATATTAAGGCGGGGTTTAAGAAGTTGTTCGAATAGAGGGGAGAGAGGAGGGCAGCCTGGTCGTCCTCCTGCTCGCGGAACGCGCACGCTCGGAAGGTGCTCGTTCGACGCGCGCATTTGAGGATCGACCTGGCCGCCCTCCGAAGAGAGAAACGAGCAAGCTTGGAAGGAGCATCATAAGAAGGCCCTTGTTGGATGCGCCCAGTACCGGATTCTACCGGTTCACTATCCATAATGCAGAAAAGAGAAAGGGACTTGAGGACCATTTCGTAGTTCGAGCGCGGGGCGCGGAGGAGACTCATCTTGCTCACTGTGATAGGCTCCGCGACTTATTACTCACTCGGCGGAGGAGGACGTCACATGCTGAAGGAAGTGGCAGGAGATATTTTATTAACGAAGGCGGATGCCCTGGCACATGGCGTCGCACCGAACGACAACTTCGCCAACGGGTTAGCCTTGGCACTCAGAGAACGGTGGCCGGCGATGTACAAAGACTTCCGGCATTATTCTCAGACGGTTAGCCCCAAGACCGGCGAGTTGTGGAGTTGGGCGGGCGTGGGCGGTGTTCGGATCGTGAATCTATTTACCCAGGAGCCTGCTGCCGGTCACGGAGCCAACCACCCGGGCCGGGCCACGATCGAGAACGTGAACCACTGTCTCAAAGCGTTGTGTAAGGTGATTGAGGCTGAGAAGTTCAAGAGTGTTGCGCTTCCCCGCTTGGCCACTGGTGTGGGCGGGCTCGACTGGAAAGACGTCAAGCCGCTCATGGAAAAACACCTCGGCCACCTGTCCATCCCTGTGTATGTGTATGCCGCCTATCAGCCTGGGGTTCAGGCAGAGGAATAGGGCTGAGGCGAACTAGGAATTGAAGGGGCGGCCTGGGTGATCCCGTGCTCGCGGAACCCCCACTTCGGAAAGTGGTCGTTCGACGCGCGCAGTTCGGGATTCACCCAGGCCGCCCCTTCTGTGTCACGTTCGGTTGCAGTGGTGGGGGGAGAAAACGAGCGAGCTTGGAGGGAGAGGGGAACAGCCAGACCATCCTTCTTGCTCGCAGAGGCCGCACGATCAGAATGTGCTCCCTCGATGCGCGCAGTGAAGGACAGTCTGGCTGCTCCCCTTAGGGCATAGTGGGGAAAGTTGGAAGACTTTCGTCTGTTCTCACCTTGGTGCGTTCGCCATTTCCGCGATGACAGTGTGCAGGCCGGAGACGACGCGCGCCATTCGTTCGTACTGAACGAGCTCGGGCCTGTCGGCGTTCGAATGGTAGGCGGGATAACGGAAGAGGGCGGTATCGGTCACCATCACCGCCGGGAATCCCTCCTTCCAGAATGCCCAATGGTCCGACCACCCGACGCCGGGGATCAATTCCCACAGGGCTCCCCCTTCGGAGGGAAATTGTGCCTGTTGCCGAAAAGCTCCCAGAAGCTGCCGCACCAGGACACCGTTCTCCACGTTGCTGACGAAGGCGATGAAGTTTCCGGTAGAGGGGTAGATGAGATTCAATGGAAACAGGAGGTGTTGGCTTCCTGGCTCATCTGAGTAGTATCCGATGGTCTCCAGGCTGAGCATGAGGGAGATCTTTTCACCACGCTCGCGGCTACGGCTGGCGTAGACGCGGCTCCCCATGTATTTGGTTTGAAAGAGCGGCGGCTCCTCGTTGGTGAATCCCACAAATCGCAGCGTACGGGTCGGCTGGTTCTTCGCGAACGCACGAGCCAAGGCGAGCATCGCTGCTACGCCGCTCGCATTATCGTTGGCACCGGGACTTCCCTGCACCGAATCATAGTGCGCGCCGATGACGATGATGTCGTCCGGTCTCCGGCTTCCCCGCAGTTCTGCTTCTATATTCTCGCAGATCTTCCCTTCCACTTCGTAGGGTTGCCGGTGGACCTCATACCCGGCATCGACGAGGGTCGTCCGGATATAATCCGCCGCCATGACGAGCCTGTCATGGCGAAACAGGTTGCGCTCCCCGATTTGGGCAGCGAGGGTCTGGACGTGGGAATGGAGTTCCTGCTCCAGCGTTCGTTGCTCCTCCGTCAGAGGAGGCAGCGGCCCCCGGTGACTCTGTCCCGGCATCCGGATCATGGCGAACCATCCTGCGCCAACTGCAACAATAACAATTCCGATGAAGACACAAGAGCGGCGAGCTGCCATCAAGAGCCTGGGGAGGTTACCTCTGTGGTCGTGGCTTCGCGAGTCTGGTAGTAGGCTGCACAGTCTTCCTCTCGTCCCCGTACGATTCGTTTCCCGTTGAATGGGGCTTGGTGGCTGGTGATCACGGTGCACTGGCGTTCGCCCTGGTCATCATCGTAGTACAAGATGACCCAGTCGCGCGTTTTCTTGAGTTGATGGGCCAGGGCGCTGTTCGAGAACAAGGCAGTGTAGTGGCGGGCGCCTCGTTGAGTGTGGAGGATCGGCAGCCAGGCCTCCTTCTTGGGATTGAATCGGTGTGGCGTGATCGTCTGCAGCCGGCCCGCCTCAGCAGATTCCCGGTACTCCCTGTCCACATCCAGCAATTCATCGATGGGAGGTTCACCGGTTGCGTGTGGCCTTGCTGCTTGAGGCAGCCTCCGAACGCGTCCTAGCCGCGCGGTCAGGGAATCGATAATGCCCAGGAGTTTTTTGGGACCGATCCCTTCGATTTCTGCTAAGCGTCCGTCGTGCGCGGCCATTTCCAGTTGTTCCAACGTTTCAACATGCAGATCGTCGTGCAGCCGATGGGCGAGGCCCGGGCCGATCCCTGGAATGGACGAAAGCAGTGAGACCGGGTCCATGCTGCCGCGCAGGCGATCCAACATCGGCAGTCGGCCGGTGACGACAAGGGTATGAATGGATCGCGCCAGGCTCACCCCGATGCCCGGCAATGATTGCAACCCGTCCGTGCCCTGTTGTTGTGCGATCTCTGCGGCGGGCATCGTCAAGCGTTCGATCGTCTCTGCCGCGGCGCGATAGGCCCGTACGCGAAACCGATTCGCGCCCTGATCCTCCAGGAGCTGTGCGACTTCTCGCAATCGCCTGGCGATGTCCTGATTCTGCGCCATGTTCGCCATGCCAGTGCTGGACCTCACTCGTAGTGCAGCGCCTCGATGGGGTTCATCTTCGACGCTTTGTTTGCGGGATAGAGGCCGAAGAAGACGCCCACGATCAGGGAAAATAGAAACGCAATGACGACGGCTTCCGGAGAGATAATGGTCGGCCATCCGACGAGCGTGGTGAGCAGTTTCGCACCTCCGATGCCGGCAGCCACGCCGACGAATCCGCCGATCGCCGTCATAATGATCGCTTCGATCAGAAATTGGAGCAGGATGTGCCTGCGCTTTGCGCCGACCGCCATGCGCAGCCCGATTTCTTTTGTCCGTTCCGTGACCGACACCAGGAGAATATTCATGATACCGATGCCGCCGACGATCAGCGAAATCGAGGCAATGCTCATGAGCATGAGCATCATGGTCCGGCTCGTGCCGGCGATGGTCTTGGCGATATCTTCCATGGTGCGGATGGTGAAGTCGTCCTCCTCCTGGGCGGGGAGGTGATGGCGTGCCCGCAAGAGTTCTTTGATGTCCGCGACGACGGCAGGGATCTCATAGCGCGTCTGCGTGGCGACCAGGATGATTCCGACGGTTCCGAGAAACTTCGTGCCCATGACTTTTCGTTCAGCTGTCGAGAAGGGGAGTACCACAAAATCGTCTTGGTCCTGACCCGTGATCGATTGGCCCTTCGGTGCCAGGACCCCGATCACACGAAGCGGAGTATTCCTGATGCGAATCTGGGTTCCCACCACCTCTTCGCCCGGTTCGAACAGGTTCTGGGCTGCGGTTTTTCCAAGCACCACGACCTTCGCGGCCGAATCCATGTCCGACTGCGTAAAGAAGTTGCCCTGTGCAAGCTGCCAACTTCGGATGTCGGTGAACTCGGGGGTGGCGCCGACGACGATGGTGCTCCAATTCTTGTTCTCACGAATCACCTGGAGGACCGATCGAGTGGCATACATGATGGTCGTGACACTCCCGACTTTAGTCCGGATGTCCTCCGCATCGTCGACCGTGAGAGTGGAAATCGTGCCGAGCCCGCCCCGCACGCCGCCGACGGTCGTGGCGCCAGGGATGATGATGAGGACGTTGGTGCCCAGGCTGGCGATTTCCGCCTGGACGGAGGCGGTGGCGCCCTGACCCAAGCTGACCATCGCCACGACGGCGCCGATGCCGATGATGATGCCGAGCATGGTCAGCCCGGCGCGCAGTGGATTGCGGCGGAGGATGCGGAGGGCGGAAAGAATGGTGAGCCAGAGAAAAGACATAGCGAGTAGCCGTCAGCTCTCAGCAATCAGTACTCCTATCCCGAAGCTGAAGGCTGAACACTGACAGCTGATTGCTGCTTTCCCCTTCATCTCATCCTCGGGCCGCCGTCGAAGCCCGGTGGCAACTTTTTCTGGGCTTGTTCTTCGGGCGTCTCAATCCCCAGGATCACCTTGTCTCCTTCCTTCAGCGTCCCCTCGGTGATTTCCGTGAAGAGGGAGTCCGCGATGCCGGTGGTGATCACCGTCTGTCGCACCTGCTTCTCCTGATCCATCAGCCACACCTGCGTGACCTTGCGATCCACCGGGACCGCCGGCATCCGGAAGCGCAATGCCCCATTCGGCACGCGCAGAGGATTTTCTTTTTTGGCCGTCACGATCGTCACATTCGCCGTCATTCCGGGCTTGAGCTTGAGCTCCCGATTGTCCACCGTGATCACCACGTCGTAGGTCACCACGTTCTGGATGCTGATGGGCGCATTGCGCACCTGCGTCACGGTGCCTTCGAAGAACTGCTTGGGATAGGCATCCACGCGGAAGCTGGACGGCTTGCCTTCCGCGACCCCGCCGATGTCGGCCTCGCTGACGTTGGCGTCGACCTGCATCTGGGTCAGGTCCTGGGCGATCACGAATAGAGTCGGGGTTTGGAAACTGGCGGCGACGGTTTGGCCGACATCGACGTTGCGGGACACGACAATGCCGTTCACCGGCGAGTAGATCGTCGTATAGCCAAGATCGAGCTCTGCTGAGTCCAACGTGGCCACCGCTTGATCCACCTGCGCCTGCGCGACATCTACTTGGGCCTGGGCGTCGCGGAAGTTTGTGGCGGCGAGGTCGAGATCCGACTGTGAGACGAATTGTTGCCGGCGCAGACTTGTCATGCGATCGAGTTCGAGCTTTCGCTGATTCGCCATGTTCTTCGCTTTCGCCAGATTGCCACGCCCGCTTTTGAGCGCCGCGCGGGCTTGACTCACCCTCGCTTGGAACGGCTGCTGATCGATCAGTGGCCAGGACCTGGCCCTTCGTGACCACGGAATTGAAGTCCGCCATCAGTTGGGTGATTTTTCCGGACACCTGGCTGCCCACCTGCACCGACACGACCGGATTGACTGTGCCGGTGGCGGTGACAATCGCGGTGATGGGGCCTCGGTCGATCAGCGCTGTCTTGTAGTGGACGGGCGGGGGGCCGGCGGTCCACCAATACCAAGTTCCTGCTCCGATGATTGCAAGGATGGTCACGATGCCGATGAGCAAGGGAATACGCGGCCTTGTTCGGGGCGAAGGGAGCACGGGCATGGAGGCGGGGAGCCGGTGCACATGGTCGGATGAGGCACTCGACGAATGGCGAGCGGGAACTGAAGAAGATCCGGGGGGAATGATCTCGGTGACAGGGACCTCACGAATCTGGTCTTGGGGGTTATTGGTCATGATTTACCCGTTGGTTGCGTGACTCCGCCTGCGCGACTGTTATTGAATCGCTTCACGATGATCTTACGACTTTCCTCTGCGAATAACAGCACCAGGGCGCCCAGCGCGAGTGGTCCGAAGATCCAGACAGGCAAGGGGCTGGTTCCGAAGATGGCATTTCCTGATGGGGTGTAGACGATCAACACGAGGATGGTGAGTTCAGTGACAATGCCCCAAAGTATCAACGGATTGGTGAAGATGCCCAGTCGGAATGCGGACATGCGCTCAGAGCGGCAGGCAAAGACGTTCGCCACTTGCGCCAGGACGATGCCGGCGAACGTCACCGCCGTGGCCTCCTTATATAAAGGAGATGACCAGTTTAGCGGTGTGCCCCAGGTCCAACCATTCACAAAGAGATAGAGAAAAAACCCTCCCATCGCAATGCCGGCTTCGATCAGACCGACGAAGGCATACACGCGAAGCACTAGCGGGAGGTTGATGAGTCGTTCCCCGCGTGGACGAGGTGGGATTTCCATAATTCCGGGATGTGGTTGTTCCGTGCCTAAAGCTAGAGCAGGAACAATATCAGTTCCCAAATCCACAGCCAGGATTTGGGGGATGGTCAAGGCCAAGGGCATGCCGAAAAGGCCATACGCTAAATAGGGTACGACTTCGGGAACATTGTGCGACAGGACGTAGGTCACGAATTTGCGAATGTTCGAATACACAGCTCGACCCTCTTCGATTGCGTTCACAATTGAAGCAAAGTTGTCATCGACTAAGATCATGTCCGCCGTTTCTTTCGCCACGTCCGTTCCGGCGATGCCCATCGCAATGCCGATATCGGCTTTCTTGATGGCAGGGGCGTCGTTCACACCGTCGCCCGTGACGGCCACCACTTCGCCCATGTCTTTCAGCACCGACACCACGCGCATCTTGTGCCGGGGGGCCACGCGCGCGAAGACCGGCTCAGCCTCGCCAGGACGGGTGGGCGTGAGGAGCCGGCGCAGCGCCTCGTCGCTCATCGTTTCGACCTGATGCCCTTCGATCACGGGACAGTATCCGACCGGTCCGGTGCGGGACTCTTTCGGCGCCAGCCCGATCTGGCGGGCGATGGCCAGGGCCGTGAGCGGATGGTCGCCGGTAATCATGATAACGCGGACGCCGGCCTGGCGGCAGCGCGCGATGGCCTCCGGTACTTCGTGGCGCGGGGGATCCATCATCGCCACGAGGCCGAGGAAGGTGAGGTTCTGTTCCACATGATCGATGTCCAGCTTCTCGACACCCTGCTCAATTTCACGCATGGCCACAGCCAGGACCCGATAGGCCTGGTGCGCGAAGGTCTGGCTTTGCGCCATGATGCGCTGGCGATCCTCCTGACTCATCGGCGAGCGCGCAGCTTGGTGGAGCATCTGATTGCAGAGGGGCATGAGCGATTCCGGCGCCCCCTTCACGAAGGCCACGAGCCGGCTCTCACGCCAATGGAGGGTGGACATGCGCTTCCGGTCCGCGTCGAACGGCAGCTCGCCCATCCGGGGCAACGGTTCATGGTGGAGGAGTCCGTGATCCAGTGCGAACTCGACCAGGGCCACTTCGGTTGGATCGCCCGTGACGGTGAGGCGGCCGTCGGTCCGCCGCACGCGCTTGGCATTGTGGCAGTGGATGATCGCATCGAAGAGCGGCGCATACTCCTTGGCCTCGATCGCGGTGGTGACGCGTCCGGCGATCACCAGACAGGCTTCCTGCACCTCGACTTCGAGATGGTCCATATAGAAACGAGCCACGCGCATCCGGTTCTCGGTCAGCGTCCCCGTCTTATCCGTGCAGATGACGGTGGTGCAACCCAAGGTTTCAACGGACGTCAGTTGCTTGATGAGGGCGTGGCGTTTGGCCATGCGCTGGCTGCCCAACGCCAAGGCCAGCGTCACAGTGGGGAGCAGTCCTTCCGGCACGTTCGCCACGATGATGCCGATCCCGAAGATCGCGCTGATCCAGAAGCTCAAGCCCATGGAGACGCCGATGACGAAAAAGATTCCACCCATGGCGACCGACAGCAGCGCGACTACATGGGTGATCTTCGCGATCTCTTTCTGCAGCGGGCTGAGGCCTGTCTCCACGCTCGTGGAGAGGCGGGCGATCTTGCCGAATTCCGTCTGCATGCCGGTGGCGAACACCACGGCCCGACCTCTGCCGGAGAGCACGGGGGTGCCGGCGAATACGAGATTGGGAATGTCCAGGAGATGTCCATCGGCCACCGGCTCCGCTGTCCGCCGCTTCGGTTGGGATTCGCCTGTAAGGGAGGAGATGTCGACACGCATTTCGGTGGCTTCGACGAGCCGGGCGTCGGCAGGGATCTGTTCTCCCTCCTCGATCAAGAGCACGTCACCCGGCACGATCTCGCTTCGCGACACGTCATGCGGCTGGTTGCTTCGCAGCACCCATGCCCTGGCAGGGAGGAGGCGATGGAGGGCATGCACCGCGCGCTCCGCTTTATATTCCTGAAAGAAGGCGAAGACGGCGTTGATGACGATCACGCCGACGATCGCCCAGCCCAGCGTGGCCATACCTTCGCCGGGCTTCATGAATTCTGCCGTGAAAGCCAGGGCGGCGGCGATCCAGAGCAAAATGGCCAGGAAGTGGGTGAACTGGCGGAGGAATCCTCGAATCAATGAATAGTGACTCGGCTCCTTCAGAACATTGGGGCCATACCGACTGAGCCGCTGCTGTGCCTCTTCGGGCGACAAGCCGCCTGCCCTGGTTCCCAGGTGCGTGAAGATTTCACCAACCGTCAGTTGGTGGAGGTGTGGCTTGTCGGGGTCAGCCACGGGTACCTCGCACGATCAGGACGGAACAAGGGGCGTGTCGCAGGAGACTCTCCGAGACGCTGCCGAGATGGAGCCGCTCGCTCTTGGTCAAGTCGCGAGACCCGATCACCAGGAGGTCGGCATGATCCGCTTCCACCTGTTTGACGATGGTGTCGATGACGTGGTCCATCTGCACGTCCGTGTCGACGGCGAAGCCTTCTTTCAGGAATTCATCCCGCAATCTCGCGACCAGTTGCGTGGCGCGTTCGACGACCGGTCGTTCCAGCTCGGCGACTTGGGCTTTGGACAAGTATCGAACGGCCAAGTCGGTCACCGGTCTTTCAGCCGAGGAGAGGATGGTGGTCGTGGCGGATTCAGGAAGAATGCGGGATCGAAGAAATCGAGCGGCGGCTCGAGAGTGTTTCGAATCATCGACCGCAAGGACCACACGGTTCAGCTGCGGGATCGGCTGTTTCACGACGAAGACGGAACAGCGGGCGATCGACGCGACCTGCCGGGAGATGCTCCCCAGCAAGAATCCTTGAATGTCGCTCAACCCGCGGGATCCGATGAGGATGAGATCGGCCTTCACGCGTCGCGCCTGTCGTACGATCGTCTGGGCGAGGGGGCCATGGGCTAAAGTGGTGTGGAATTTAGTGCGAGGGCCGGTCGCGGCCTGCCCGAGGGCGACTCGAGCTGATCGCTCTGCCTCGCGGAGGAGGATTCCACCGGCCTTCTCCATGGCGGCCAGGGCGCGCTTCTCTGCTACGGGATTCCTGTCTTTGGCTGTCTGGAGGGCCGACGGATCGACCACATGGAGCAGCGTCACATATTCCGGCTCACGGTCGGCGAGCGCTTCGAGTGCTTGTACCCCCCACTGCGAATATTCAGACCCATCCACGGCACAAAGAATTCGCATGACAGACTCCCTTCCTCAACGACCATGACGGCGAACAACTAGCGGGCGACTCCGGGTATCAGATCTGCATTGGATGTGCCCGCGACATGTGCTGCATTATATGTGAGACGCGCTAGAATTCTCATGGTTTGTGGAGAGAGAGGTTGGCGTCTCTGAGCCAGGCCCTGAGGCGTTTTGCAGCAGCGCGGAAGGGGCGACTGTGGTGATTGGCCCCAGTTCTGAAAGACGGGAAAAGGATCAGGGGGAAAGGATGATCCCGCGCGCGCGAATCGGGGGCCTTGTCTGATTCGAGGCTCTGGCACTTACATTGCGTGGTCTAACTACTAGAAATGGGAGGAGGGGCTATATGAGACAGATTCTGATTCCGGTGCTTGCGTTGTGGAGTAGCCTTTTGGGAGGGATGAGTCTAGCCGACGGCAGCCCGGTCGCCCGAATCGGGGAGTCCGGCGAATCTCTCGAATTGGAGTATCAGGAGAACGGTCAGGTGTCCAAGGAGTCGCTCTCGCTCTATCGGGCAGGCGGTGTTCGATATTTCAGCGCCGGAGTCGGGATCGAGGAACGCAGCGCCGAGTATCCCCCCTTCTCGCTGAAGCTCGTGTTCACTGCGGGAGGAAAGCCTTTTCTGGCGGGAGTTGCGGTCACCATTCAGTCAGCAAAAGGGGGCCCTTCGATCAACATTCCTCGTGACCATGTGAACGGACCTTGGTTGTTCGTCGAACTTCCGTCCGGCACCTATCACCTCACGGCGGTCCACGCGGATCGGACGCAGGGTCTCAAGGGGGTGACGGTGGAAGCGGGAAAGACGAAGACGGTACACCTCCGTTGGCCGGAGGACAAGGGCGTTACTGCACCGTCCGGAGAAGCGGTCGTACAATAAGCTATTGGCAGGCTGGGGGAAAACCATGTTGGCAGGCAAGTACTTCGATGGTCGCAAGTGTCGCACAACGGGAGAGCACTCCCACAGGATGCTCAAAAAGGCCGTCCAGCAAGGTCGCAGCGAGTGAAGGCCCGAAGCGTACCCTCGGGGGTACGTTGAGGGTCTGAACGATGCAAGAAGGCTGCTGGCGGACTTTTTCAGCATCCTGTTAGATCAATAGTGAGGAGGAGATTCATGCCGACGAAGAAGAAGGCGAAGAAGGCCAGGTCGAGCACGAAAAAAGATTTCGGCGTGATGACGGTCAAGCAGGTCATGCAGAAACGGGTGCAATCTGCTCATCTCAAGACCAAAGGCGACATCATCGCGTCGCTCATGGTCGAGGGATTCGGGACTGTGCCGGTGGTGGATGCCAAAGATAAGCTCCTGGGCATCGTCAGCGAACATGATCTGCTGGCCGCAATGGATGACGGGCACAAGCTTGGTGCCGTCGCCGCCGTTGATATAATGACGTATAATCCCTATTCGGTCCGCCCGGAAACGACACTCCCCACGCTGGTTCATGTGTTTAGAGCCAGTGATTTGATTCGCGTGCCGGTGGTGGACGCGAAAGACAAGCTCGTGGGCATCATTGCCCGCCAGGATGTACTTCGTGCTTACCTGGCGGCCGGCATAGCAGGACGCTGAAAAAGTCCGCCAGCGTCGTTCTCGCCTCGAAAGCATCCTCAACGTAGCCCTGAGGCTACGCCTCCGGTGTTTTCATCGACTGCGGCCTTGCTGACGGCCATTTTGAGCATCCTGCGGGAATGCTCTTCTGTTGTGCTGCAGTCCCGGATCACCGATGTTTTTATGTGCCAACATGGTTCCCCCGCAGTCTGCTAGATATAGGATAAGAAGGAGGGTCTATGCGACGAACGGAGTTTCTTTCGACAGCCTGCGATCCGAAGACCTTGACGGTGGGACAATTGATGCAGGATGCCGTCTTTACATGCTGGTCTCCAGGACCGATGCCTTGACCATCAGCCGGTTGATGACCCAGCGAAACTTCGGTAGCCTGCCAGTGGTGGAAGAGGACCGGACCTTGGTTGGCCTGGTGAGTGAGTATGATCTGCTCCAGGCGATGATCGAGGGCCGGGATCTGCGGAAGATAATGGCAGTCGAAATAATGAGCACCCATCCGGTGACGGCCACCGAGGAGATGAAGCTGGAGGAGGTCGCGAATCTGTTCCAGGATCGCTACATCACGCGGGTGCCTGTCGTTCGGAACGGCAAACTCGTCGGTATCCTGGCGCGGCGAGATCTATTGTTCGGCTATACCAAAGCGTCGCAGTACTGGTCTTAACAAGCGTTGAAACAGGCCGCCAGCTTCGTCGGCTCAGCGAAACGAACGTACCCGTGAAGCGTACGTCTCCGGTTTCGACTCGCTGCGGCCTTGCTGGACGGCCTTTTTGAGCGTCCTGCGGAGTACCATGATTCCGATGCCGGAGTGCAACGAGAGTCGATCAGTCGCCTGGCCCTGGCAGTTCTGGAGTTCACTCATTGTGTGAATGTGTGGTCGCGGCCTTTCCCGCTTCTCACAAGCTGACTCGCCCAAGAAGCATCGCGGTCCCTGCGAGATCCACTATCCCAGTGATGCCACGTTGGAGTGGGATTGCCGCATCATCTCCACGCGGGCGAATCGCTGGAAACCATATTTGGCGAGTACTGGATTGAGGTGTGCACGATTCAATCGGATCGATCGGCGTCACGCGCACCCTGGTCTTTCAATCAAAGTGCCGAGGCGGCTCGAGGATCTGGCGCAGTTTACTCCATTGCCGCTGGTCTATCCGCCAGGAGAGCTGGACGAGAAAATCATTTTGATCGACTTGTCTGAGCAATTCCTCGGCGCCTATGAATATGGCGCGCTTCGATTTGCCGTGCCCATCGCGTCAGGAAACGGCCACAACGAAACGCTGACCGGCGAATTTCGCCTCACCGCCGCCCATCGTTCCCATCAGTCTTGTCTCTACACGATCGAGGGGACGGACCGTCCCTATCCTATGAACTATGCGCTTCGCTTTTACCTGAATCGAGAAGGCGTGTCCTATTGGATCCATGGACGGGACATGCCGGGCTATCCGGCCTCGCACGGCTGCATCGGCCTCTATGATGAGTCGATGCAGAAGGAACAGTACGGCATCCCGGAAGAGCCGGAGCTGAACGATGCGAAGAGGTTGTTCGAGTGGGTCTTAGGAGGTGAGACTGACGACGACCGCGTCATTCCTCTCAAGCGCGGACCACGCGTTCACATCATCGGCCAGGCGCCTAGCCATCAGCCGTAGTCAGGCGAAACCCGAAAGGGCCATGACTTTTGTTCTCCACTCATGTGCTCAGCCGTTTGGCAAGGGTTAATCAAGCGATTTTTGGAAGCGGGCGACGCTAATGGTGAGCATGACGAGGCCAAAGACGCCCATCGCAGTCATTTGCGGCCAGAGTACATCCAATCCTACCCCCTTCAGATAGACGCCCCGCAGCACATCCAGGAAATACCGTAACGGGTCCAGGTAGGTGAGCCACTGCATAAACTCCGGCATGCTGCTGATCGGGGTACCAAAGCCTGAAAAGGTGATGGCCGGCATGTTGAAGAAGAACCCGGACACCATCGCCTGTTGCTGGGTCATCGAAATGGTCGAGATAAAGAGACCAATGCCCAGCATGCAGAGGATAAAGAGAATTGCACCGACCGCCAGAACGCCGATGCTCCCGCGGAAGGGCACGCCAAACCAGAGGGTGCCGACCAAGGACACAAGGGTTGTATCGAAGAGTCCGATAAGAAAAAACGGGACGGTCTTTCCCAGGATAAATTCCAGCCGGCTGATCGGCGTCACCATGATTTGTTCGAGGGTGCCGATTTCACGCTCGCGCACGACGGCGAACGCGGTGAGGCTGACCACCATGACCAGGATCAGATTGCCAATCACACCCGGCACAAAGAACCATTGACTGTCGAGGTCGGTGTTAAACCAGGGACGCCGATCCAGCACGATCGAGGGGATTTGAGACTGGACCAGGGGGGATGTGGCGAAGAGCCGCTCTCGTTGATACTCCTGCGCGAACCGCGCGGCAATCTGATTGACGTATCCCACCGCGATCAAGGCGGTATTGGAGTTGCTGCTGTCCACGATCAGTTGGAGATGGGCCGTCTGGCCTTTTCGGAGATCCTGCGCAAATCCCGCATTGATCTGGAGCGCAACAGTCACGTCACCGCGATCGATCAGGTCGCCGATCTGTCCGCGGTTGTTCACGCGAGCCCGAACGTCGAAGTAAGGGCTCGCCGTAAAGCGCGACAATAGATCGCGGCTCACCTGGCTGTTATCGTAATCCAGCACCGCGGTCGGGATGTGCCGGATCTCCAATGTCGCCGCGTATCCGAAGACGAGCATCTGGATCACCGGCGGGCCGAACAACAAGAAGCGGGAGCGTTTGTCCCGGAAGACCTGGATGAATTCCTTGATCAGCATGCCTCGGATACGTCCCAGCATGAGAATCCTCAGCTCAACTTCTTCTGAAAGGCCCGAGTCGCCAGGATCGTGAGGAGCAGGGCAAAGATTGCCAGCGCCAACAGATCGTTCAAGAGCAGCGGGATGGATGTCCCTTTGAGAAAGACATCGCGGATGATCGTCATGAAATAGCGCGCCGGAATGAGATGCGTAATCAGTTGGATGAAAGCCGGCATTTGGTCGATGGGATAAATGAAACCGGAGAGCAGAAAAGCCGGCAAGAAGGTCGCGATGAGCGCAACTTGGCTAGCGGCAAGTTGGGATTTGGCAATGACCGACACGAAATACCCCAACGACAGGACGACGATCAGAAAGAGAGTGCAACTGAGGAAGAAGACGCTCCATTGCCCGCGAAACGGAACGTCGAACCACCAGATCGCCATGCCGGCGCAGAGGGCCGTGTCGAGCAACCCGATCACAAAATAGGGCACGAGCTTGCCGATCATGAGTTCCATCGGCGTGACGGGTGTGGAGACCAGTTGTTCCATGGTGCCGCGCTCCCATTCCCGTGCGATGGTCAACGAGGTGAGAAAGGAGCCGATCACGGCCATGATGATGGCGACGACGCCCGGCACGATGTTGGCGGTGCTTTCGAGGTCTTCGTTGAACCAGGTCCTCGTATCGACCGTCAGAGGGGGCTGAAACCCGGCCTGTCCGTGCCCGCGCAGCCACTCAAGCTGAATCTCCCGGTTATAGGTCTGGACCACGGCTTCGCTGTAGCTGATGCTGACATTGGCCGTATTATTGTCCGTTGCGTCGATCAGCGCTTGGACACTCACGGTGCCGCCCGTCGTCAACCGCTCGGAAAAATCCGCCGGGATCACAATCGCAAGCCGGCAGGCGCCGGCGTCGAGCGCCTGAATCAGCGCCGGATAATTGTCCACCGTCTTCACGACGTCGAAATACTCCGAGGCTTGAAAATGCTTGAGGAAGTCTTGGCTTTGCTGGCTGCCCTCGCGGTCGTACACGTAGACGGGGATGTGCTGGATGTCGAAGCGCACGCCGTAGCCGAAGGCCAGCATGAGCAGCAGCGGCATCGCCACGGTGATCAGCAAACTGGGCAGGTCCCGGCTGATCTGAATGACTTCTTTCCGCACGATGGCGGCGAGTCGATGCCAACGCATGTGTCCTAGGCCTTTCCGGCAGCCTCTTGCGCGGCCGTCAATGACACGAAGACGTCCTCCAGACTCGGGCGGATCGGTTCCACCTTGGTCACAGTGACGCCCTGTTGTGATAGAGCGGTGCGCAGCCGAGGAATGGCGGCATTGGCGTCCGGCACGACCACGTGCAGGGCGTTGCCGAACACGGCGGCATCGCGCACGTCGGGCGTCTGCTGGAGCAGGTCGAGGGCCAGGCCGAGCGGTTCGCATTCCACGAGCAGCAATGCGCCGGTCATTGCACGTTGCTTCAATTCCGTCGGTGACCCGGAGGCGACGATTCGGCCTTGAAAGATCAAGACCAGGCGATTGCAATACTCCGCTTCGTCCATGTAGTGCGTGGTGACGAGCACCGTCACGCCCTCCGCAGCCATCGTGTGGATCAATTCCCAGAATTGGCGCCGCGAGATGGGATCGACTCCGGACGTGGGCTCATCCAGAAATAAAATAGATGGCCGGTGGAGCACCGCGCAGCCCAGCGCGAGCCGTTGCTTCCATCCGCTGGGCAGCGTGCCGGTCAACGTCGATTCGCGGCCGTTCAAGCCGGCCATCTCGAGGACCCAAGATTCGCGTTCCTTCAGCACCGACGCAGGCACGTCATACAGGCTGGCAAAGAACCGGATGTTTTCGATGACGCGAAGATCGTTGTAGAGCGAAAACTTTTGCGACATGTAGCCGATCCGTTGGCGGACCCGCTCCGGCTCACGCGCCACGTCGTAGCCGGCGACGATGGCCTGGCCCGCCGTGGGGCGGAGCAATCCGCATAACATGCGGATCGTCGTCGATTTGCCGGCTCCGTTCGGACCCAGGAATCCCACCACTTCTCCCCGCTGCGCCTCCAAGCTGATCCGGTCGACTGCGACGAAGTCGCCGAAGCGTTTGACAAGGTCCCGGGCGATCACGGGCGCGGCATCGTGGTTGGTCATGTGGATTTCCCGTCAGTCCCTGACGTGGCGGCGACGAAGAGGTCTTCGATCGTGGGGGCGACCTCTTCAAGGCGGTCGAACGGAAGTCCCGCCGCCTGGAGCTTCGCCTGCAGTTCAGGGATCCGGCGAGTGGCATCGTCTACCACCAAGTGCACGCCATCGCCGACGAGCAACGTGTTCAGCACGCCTTCGACGCCGTCGAGCGCGGCTCGGACGCGACGCGGTTCGGGAGCAACAACGGAAAGTACCGCGCCCCTGAGATGTGTCTTCAGTTTGGCCGGTGTTTCACAGAACAGAATGCGTCCCTGATGCAGCAGCGCGACCCGATGACAGCGTTCAGCCTCGTCGAGGTAGGCGGTGGACATCAGAATTGCGATCCCCTCGTCGAGCAGCGAATACAGAATGCGCCAGAAGTCGCGGCGCGAAACTGGGTCCACGCCGTTCGTGGGTTCATCGAGCAGGATCACGCGGGGGCGATGAATGAGCGCGCAGACCAGCCCGAGTTTTTGCTTCATCCCGCCGGAGAGTTTGCCCGCCAGCCTGGTTGTAAATTGATCCATGCCGGCTGCGTCGAGCAATTGGCGGCTTCGCTGTTCGCGGTCTGCGCGCGGGACGTCGAAAACGTCGGCGTAGAAGCGGATGTTCTCCTCGACGGTCAGGTCTTCATAGAGACCGAACCGCTGGGGCATATAGCTGATGTGGGCCTTGGCCGATTCCGGGTCCCGCACGATGTCGAATCCTGAGACCATCGCCGAGCCAGAATCGGGTGTGAGCACGCCGGCCAACATGCGGACGGTGGTCGTCTTTCCGGCGCCGTCTGGTCCCACCAAGCCGAAGATCTCGCCGGGATGCACCTCAATGCGGAGACGGTCCACCGCCAGGACGCCGGGGAAGCGCTTCGTAAGGTCCGATGTCGTAATGGCAGCAGGCATGACTCGTTACTGCGGCGGCGCATCAATCACGGCGTCCGCAGGCATCCCCGGCTTGAGTTCATGGTTCGGATTGTCCAGGTCGATTTTGATGCGATAGACCAGCGTCACACGTTCCTTGTGGGTTTCCACGCTTTTGGGGGTGAACTCGGCCTGTGACGAAATGAACGACACGCGGCCTTGGTAGGCCTTCTCGGGATAGGTATCGGTGCGAACAGTGGCCGACTGGCCCCACTTGACGTGCGCCAAATCCGTTTCGTTGAGATAGCCCCTCATCCAGAGATGATCGACGTCGGCAATTGTCACCACCGGAGTCCCGGCGGACACAACCTCGCCCAGTTCAGCCTGCCTGACCAACACGACGCCGGAGACGGGAGCGGAGAGGACGGTATAGGCCAGCTTCACCCGGGACATCTGGAGCGCTTCACGGGAGAACGCAAGATTCGCGCGTCGCACGGCAATTTCTTCCTTGCGGGTGCCCTCAACGATTTGATCGTAAGTCTGCTTGCTGCGCTCGTACGTCGCCTGCGCGCGTTTCAAGTTGGATGCGGCGTTGTCGAGATCTTCCCGGGAGACGCCTTGTTCGGCAAAGAGCGCCTGACGCCGTCGGAACTCTGATCGCTTCAATTCCATGTCCGCTCGGGCGTCGATGAGCGTCTGCTTCGCCGCCTGGATTTCTTGGACACGGCTCCCTGCCACTGCGAGTTCGAGCTCGGCTTCGCGTGTGCCCACCGTAGCTTCGTCCACGCTCACTTGCTGCCGATAGTCATCGTTGTCCAGACGCGCCAACAGGTCGCCTTGTTTGACGTTCTGCCCCTCTTGAACTGGCAGTTCCATGATCCGGCCTTGCACTTTAAAGCTCACCACGCTTTCATGCGCCTCGATGTTGCCCGAAATCCGAAGCGTGGTGTCCGCGGTATGATTGGCCGCTGAGCGAACGTACAGATAGCTGCCTCCGGTCACGGCAAGCGCCCCAAGCATGATCAACACGATTCGTTTCAGCATTGTTAGCCTACATGATTAGCCGGGTCGTCGTGACCTGGCTTTCTCCGTCGTCAATCCTTCGAGGACCACTCTGATGATAGAGGCAAATCCGCTCTTCGGCGTGAGGCCCAGTTCTTCCATCTTGGGTGGGTTCATGATTGCCTGGACTGCGCCAAGCAGGATCTCGATCGCCAACTTGGGAGGAATGTCCTGGCGAATGAGTCCTGCTCTGCGCCCTTCGAGAAACACCTTGCCGAAATGGCGCTGAATCACGTCCCGCCGCCGGCGCTCCACCACTTTGAATAAATCCGGTGCTTCCCGCCGAATATCCCGCACAAACGGTGGCTGAATCTCTTCCATGTGCCCCTGGACACACTCGAGCAGGTCATGCAGCGCGCCCAGACAATTGGATGAGGTCGCAGACGTAATGCGACCGAGATCTGCGTCGACCCTGCGGAACTTCTCGAGGATCACGGCCTCCAGGAGTGCCGACTTACTCGGGAAGCAGGCGTACAGCGTTTTCTTGCTCATCGCCAATTCACGCGCCAGATCATCCATAGTGACGCCACGGAAACCGTGAGCAAAGAAGTGCCGCCGAGCTTCGGCGATAATCCGTTGCTGAGCTGAGTTCTCGGCTGGTCTTTGTTTTTCCGGTACGTTACGGTGATGCATGGAAGAGCCCGCAGTCATAGACGGTGAAAACTATACTAGTACTATAAGTTTCCCTCGTCAATAAGCGGGACCTCATCCTGAAGCCGGTCTGGTCAGTCTCTAATCCTCAAGCCGCCAAACCGGGGGCTAGTGACTCCTTCTGAAATATGTGATTGGGGGACACCGGGCGATGCACGGAAGCTGTTCGAGTAGGTGCTAGGCGACGAGCCGGACAACGACCGTGGGATTCCTCTCCCCCACGGTCCGTGGGCCCACATTATCGGTCAGGCCCCGCAGCGAGGGTAGTGGAATCTTCTGACGTAGACCGAGGTCGAGGCTCAGGTTGAGCGATGATCAATCTGACTCTGTTGTTCCCGGCCTGAACCTCAGCCTAGACTTTCTACTTATGGCGTGCGGCCTTCTTTGTCGAAACGCACGGAACAGGGCGGCTGAGTTCTGCTGGCAGCTTGGTCTGCTCGTCGAGGCAAGTGTTGTCGGATCAAGAAGGTTTCTGGAAGTATTCTCCGCGTAAAATAACGATGCGTTGGCGGGAGGGTAAGGGCCAGGAGAGAGGCTATCCCTCAACGTATTCAGGTTCCAGATGCCCACCGTATCCTCGTTCGCAAAAAAATCGAATGGCCGGACAAAATTGAAAGCAAAAATGCAACAGGGCGTACAGGAATGTACGTATAAGTAGTCCCCACAGTACTAAGTTATTGATAGTACGACGATTGAAATGTTGGATCGGAAATTGCTCCTTCCTCGCGTAAGTTCATTTACACAATGAGGGAGGACATAATGATGGATTGCCCGAAGTGCAAAGGATTGATGATGTTGGAACGCTTCTCGGATTTCTTCCTGGTTTTCTATGCCTGGAAATGTATTAATTGCGGAGCGGTCATTGATCGGACGATCTCCAATAATCGAAAAAACAGCCTCGCCGCTAAAGCAGCCAAAGAAGTTGAAGCTGCCACCGTGTAACGCGCCGGCATATGGACAGCGGAGTTCCGGTCTGGGCAGGTTCGAATTCCGATGGCTTGCGGACCAGAACCTCTGCAGGATTTGTGGGCAACGGCCGCTTGTGATGTAAGATCCCGAGCACGGCTCACGATCGAATCCTCGGCTCCGTCATATCCCTCTACCTCCGCTCCCCGAATAAGCTTGTGCTGCCTGCTGAAATCCTGGCGGGTGGCGCGGCGAACCGGCGCGCCACCCGCAATGTAGGTCAACGAAACCAGACTTATTTCTGCTTGGTTTTCTTCACTGCGCAAGGCGCCGGGCGGCTGAGTTCCGCTGGTAGTTTCGTCTGCTCGTCTACGCAGGCCGTATCGAGTTGGGCCTGTGTCAAACCTGAAACCAAAGACAGGTTGGCTCCATGCAACGTAGCGCGGTGGAGATCTGCCGTGTCGAGCCGCGCACCGGTGAGATCGGCTCCGGATAACGTGGCCCCTCGGAGGTTTGCCTCTTGAAGGCTGGCATGGGTGAGATTCGCATGAGTGAAATCCGAACCGCTCAGGTCCGCTGCGACGAGATTGGCCGAGTCCATGGTCGCCTCATTGAATTGTGCGTGATGGAATTGGGCTTTCGGTGCGTAGATCTCGCTGAGGTCCGCCTTCGTAAAGATTGTCCCGACTCCCCGGGCGCCGATCAGCACCGCTCGATAGAGTCTGGCATCTCGGAAATCCGCCTGGTCCAGGACGGCCTTATAGAAAATCGCCATCCGAAGATTGCCCGACTGTACCTTCGCCTTGATCAACTGTGCTCCTTCCAGATTGGCCTCCTCCAGATCAGCCTGCTGCAAGCCGGCCGAACGGAAGTTCGCGTATCGCAGGTCTGCCCCGCGGAGGATGGCCTCACGCAGGTTGGCCCCCACCAGACTGGTGTCGTCGAGATAGGCGCTCTCCAGGTCTACCTCAACCATCAGGGCTCCGTCGAGCCGCGCACCGTCGAGGAGTGCCCCTTGCAGATTGGCCTGATGAAGGTTTGCGTTGGTCAGGACGGTCCGGCGGAGGTCGGCCCCCATCAGATCGGTTCCTACCAAAATGGCCCGGTGGAGGTTGGCGCCGTAGAAGTAGGTCTCGATGAAGGAGGCGTTCGTCAGATCAGCTGAGGCGAGATCCGCTTCCTCAAAATGGGCCCGCTCGAAGCTGGATTCGTGCAGTTGTGCCCCGGTCAGGACGGCGTTGTAGAGCGCCGCTTCATCGCCTATTGCACGGAACAGATTGGCGTTCGACAATCGTGCATGCCGGAGATCGGCTCCCGCCAGGCTGCTATCTTCCAAGACGGCTTTCGTGAGATCGGCTCCCGCGAGACTCGCTTGTGACAAATTACTTTGGTACAGATTCGCCTGGCGGAGGATGGTCCCTTCCAATCGCGCCCGTTCCAGATTGGCCCCGGCGAGTTTCGCCTGGTGCAAGTCTGCCTGGCACAGATCCGCGCGATGATATTCCGGATTCTCACGGTGTTCGAGCCACTGTCCATGCGATTCCACGATCGCCTGCAGCTGCTTGGCCGGAACGGGCTTCTTTCTGTACGTACTCTCACAGCGGGTGGGGTGGCTGCCTGCCTGACTCGGCTCTGCTGCCTGAGGTGATGGCCGGTATGCTGATGGTCAGCACCGCAATCAACAGGCGTGGACGGCACAGACTCCGGCATACGTTCTGTTCATTCGTGTCTCCTTGAGAAAGATTCTTCGGTGGTGTGGGGCATGATTATTACACACATTGGTCCACGGCAAGCGCGAGATCCTGAAGTGGTTGCGAGATCCGAACGTCATAGGGGAGGTCGCACTCAAGTCTCCGAAGCGAATCGGGCAACAGTGCCAACTGTGTGGCGGCCCGTTGCCGCAATTCCGCCAGTTTCTGAACAGGAACGAGGCGGCGGCCCTCTGTCATCACGGGATGCAAGAGTGGATCTCCTGCTCCGGGGGCCTGCACCGTGGTCACGAGATCGTAATCATATCGTCCATCGCGGCGGTACTGTCGGTAGACCTGCTTGCGGCCAGGCCAGGTGGCTTTCCCTTCCGATCGCTTCCGGCAGGGTCGGCCCGCATACTCTTGAAGTTTGTAGGCACAATCGAGCGACGGTGCGTCGGCCGACGTGGTCATGGCGGTGCCAACGGCAAAACTGTCGATCGGTGCTCCGCCGGCGATCAGGCGCTGCAGTTGGAATTCGTCAAGATTGCCGCTTGCCAGGATCTGGGCTTGTGGCAATCCCCCCTCGTCCAAGATGCGCCGGACTTTTCGCGCATGGTCTGCCAGGTCGCCGCTATCTAACCGTACGCCTTTCACCATGATGCCCTGTTGTCGCAAGCTCGGAGCCAGCGCCACCACTTTGTGTGCCGCCGCCTCCGTGTCGTAGGTATCGATCAAGAGGACTGCGTTCTTTGGCTGCGCCAGAGCGAAATGCTCGAAGGCGATCGTCTCGTCTTTGTGGGCCTGCACAAAGGAATGGGCCATGGTGCCGTAGATCGGAATGTCATATTCCATGCCGGCGAGGACCGTCGAGGTTCCGGCGAAGCCGGCCAGATAGCTGGCTCGCGCGGCGAGCAGGCCGGCCTCCGCACCGTGCGCCCGACGCAATCCGAAATCGATGAGCGGTTTCCCCCCGGCGACCAGCACAGACCGTGCCGCCTTCGACGCAATCATGGTTTGGAAATTCAACAGATTCATGATGCGGGTTTCGACGAGTTGGGCCTGGGGAAGAGGCGCGACGATTCGGAGAATCGGCTCATGCGGAAAGAAGATCGTTCCTTCCGGCATCGCATGGACTTCGCCTGTGAACCGCAACCCTTCCAAATAACGCAGCAGCGTCGAGTTAAACCGTCCGGTCGATTCGAGCCATGCCAGCTCTTTCGTCGTGACATGAAGCCCTGAGAGGAACTCCACGACCTGTTCGAGACCGGCGGCCAGCAGGAAATTGCGATGGATCGGCAGCTTGCGGACGAACAATTCGAACACAGCTTCGTCTTCCATGCCCTGTTCGAGATAGGCCTGCACCATGGTGAGTTGATAGAGGTCGGTCAGGAGGACCGTGGAGCAGGGATTCATGCAGCGAGACTTTCTAGACGGGTCGGGATCGCTCCCAATCGAATCATGTCCTCTTCCGCCTTGTGTCCATCCTCCCAGGCCACATTGACGGCCCTGATTGCATCGGTCAGCAAGCAGACGTGGTAGCCGAGCACCCGCGCGTCTTTGACCGTGTTGAGGACGCAATAGTCCGTTGCGAGCCCGCCGATGAAGAGCCGTGCGATGCCCGCAGCCTGCAAGTGCTTGTGCAGGGGCGTATCTTGGAATGCCGAATAGGCTTCCTTGTCCGGCAGGGTCGCCTTATGAATGATAGTGGCCGTCTCCGGGATGGGGAATGACGGAGGAGGCAGAGCGCCGGTCGACCCGGCCACGCAATGAATTGGCCAGGGCCCGCCCTGCTCGCGAAAGGAACAATGGTTGGGGGGATGCCAATCTCGCGACAAAAAAATCGGCAGGCCGCGTGATTGGAAACGATCGATGTACCCGCGCAGGACGGGGACAATCTCGTCGCCCCCCTTCACCCCTAGGGCTCCACCGGGGAGAAAGTCGTTCTGGATATCGGCGATCAGCAAGGCATCGCCGCACGCACAGCTCTTCTCTTAGTGAACTCATGGCTTCACAATGGTCATATCAAAGAGTGTGCTAACGTCCCTGTTGGGCCAACAGACGAATGTACGCCACCACGTCCTGCATCTCGCCGTCCGTCAGTTGGCCTCGCCATGAATGCATGGGGCTGAAGACGACCCCGTGTTCGATGGTTCGCAACAGTTCTTCGTCGGATTTCAGAAAGGATGCATACCGGTGGAAATTGGCCGGTGCCACCTTGAGATTTTTCGCGTCCGGTCCATCCCCCCAGCCTCCGACACCGTGGCAGGCCTGGCAATTGCGCTGATACACGGCTTTGCCGCGTGTGATATCGGCAGGATACTCTTGCGCGTGGAGGAGAGGAGCGCACAGCAGGCTGATGAGTCCCAAGCTTAGAGTGGCTATCATGCTCCAGGAGAAAATACGCATCCCTCCTCCTCCTAAACAGCTGCGGAAAACCCATGGGGGTATGTCCGGCATTGAAATGTTCCCTTGCCATCGACCATAAGATACAAATCCTGCAGCGTGCTCAAAAAGGCCGTCCAGTAAGGCCGCAGCGAGTGAGGGCCCGAGGAGGTACATACCGCACTTCGTGTGGGCCGTTCGACCATCCAATGAATCTTGGCGAACGGAAAGTCCCCTACAGTGCTTCCGATCTCCGAGAAACTCCTCCTCAACGTTGAGGGTCTGAACGATGCGAGAACGACGCTGGCGGACTTTTTGAGCATGCTGTTAGCTTTTCTTGGTCGTGTGGGCAACAAACGACGTATAGAGTTGCTGCATCTTGGTGCTGCCGCATTTCGGGCACGTCACTTTGGTGGACTCATGGTCCTTCAAGGTCAAGACCACCAACGATTCTTTCCCGCAATCCAGACACTTGTAGTCGTACATGGGCATGAAGTACCCCCTTAGACTTCTGTGATGATACGTCCGTCTGGCTTCGTTTCGCCCTCGCTCCATTCGGCGATGGCCTGAGCCAGTTCCGCGAGTCGTTGCGCCGCGCGGCCGTAGACTGTGTCGGGGGCGTACTCCCCCTCAAGGCTTCGTTCACCGGCCGGCACGCCGGTGAGCAGTTCGATGGCCTCTTCTATCGTGTTCACCCCATAGATCGTGAATTGACCGGATTCCACCGCCTCGACGACATCGCGCCGCAGGGCGAGATGTTTGGTGTTGCGGGCGGGAATAATGACGCCTTGTTTCCCGGTCAGCCCCCGCCGCACACAGGACTCGAAGAATCCTTCGATCTTTTCATTTACGCCGCCGATCGGCTGCACCTCGCCTAGCTGGTTGACCGATCCGGTCACGGCCAGCCATTGACGAATAGGGAGATCCGCGAGGCTGGACAGGATGGCGGCCAACTCGGCCACTGCGGCACTGTCACCCTCCACTTCAGAGTAGGTCTGTTCAAACGTCAGAGAGGCGCTCAACGCAAAGGGATGGACTCCTGCAAACTTGCCGGTAGAGGTATCCCACGAGCGTCATCACGCCCTTGCTATGGATGTTGCCTGCGAGTTCCGCTTCGCGTTGAATGTCGATCACCCCTTTGGTGCCGACGGAGGTGCGAGCAGTGATCCTGGTCGGGCGGCCGAAGGCATAGTCGCCGAGTTGGTGCACGGAGAGTCCGTTGACCTGGCCCACGACTTCCTTGTCCAGATCCACCATCAAGGTGCCTTCTCGGATCTCGTCCTGGATCCAGTGCTCCGCCAGATTCGACCGATGGCGCTTGTGCGCGACTGCCGCTTCGACGTCTGCGCGTGAGACGAACGCATGGCCCTCCTTCTTGGCCCAGTAGCAGGCCTCCCGGATGAGGTCGCTGACCAGACTCAATCGCAGCGAGAGCCGGTCGTGCCGATCCGCAAATCGGAACCCCTGCCGGATGACCTCGGCCACGGCATCGACTCCGAAATGCGAGAGCCCTTCCTCCCGGCAGAGTTTGGCGATGAAGCGTGCATATTGGCGATCCTGCCGTTCGCTCCGCACCACCTCGGTGTCGAAGTCGGCCTTCACCTTAAAGAGCTTCGCAAAGTCTTCTTCGTAGGCCTGAAGGAGGTGGTATAGCATCGGAGGCCCGACCATGATGATCTTGACACTGACGGGAATCGATTCCGGCCTGAGCCCTGCGGTGGAAAAGCCATAGAACTCGGCGGGGTCTTCGATCTTGACCGCTCCGGTCTTAATCACCCGCTTCAGCGCGTCCCAGGAAAAAGGCTGGCGGAGGACATCCATCGCATTGACGATCAAATATCCGCCGTTGGCGAGCAGGACCGCGCCAGCCCGAATCTCAGTAAAGTCGGTGTACATGACGCCCATCTGGGCTTTCCGCTCGATCTTCCCGATCAGGTTGGTATAGGTGGGGTGGGATTCGTCGATTACTGGTGCTCCCGCAGCGGGGTCATGCTCGACAATGAGATTCACGAGGTACCGGGTCATATCGGGCCGGCGGGATTCAAGTCCTGGGATATGGATTGTCGGGCCTTCGTGTGGAAGGAAATCCTTGTAGTGATGAATAATGTCGTGGTGGACTCGTTCGAGATAGCCTGAGATCGCCGGCCAGTCCAGGTAGGCGCGGCGCATCGTCTCATAGCGACCTTCCAGGAGATTGGCCACCAGTTGGTGATCCAGCAGGCGCAGCTGGTGTTCGGCTTCTTTCTCGAGGCCGTGGATGCGAACGTGAAATTCGCGGATCTCGCCCTCGAGCGTTTTCCGCCGCTCCGTCAGCTCTTGCTGCTCCTGCTCCGTCAGGGCCTCCATCTGTTCGTCCGTCATCGGATGGCCTTCTTTGAGGGGGACGAGCCCGAACCCTACCGGGGTTTCTTCGAATCCGAACCCCCGCTTCAGGCTCAGTTCCGTCAGGTCCTGAAAGAGCGCTTTCTTCTTCGATTCTGTGTCCTCGACGATTTTGGCCTTGGCATCCAGATATTTTTTGCTTTCGAAGGCGAGGGGAATGTCACGCCGTAGGCTTTCGATG
Organism: uncultured Nitrospiraceae bacterium; assembly: GCA_963726635.1. Taxonomy (GTDB): domain Bacteria; phylum Nitrospirota; class Nitrospiria; order Nitrospirales; family Nitrospiraceae; genus Palsa-1315. The sequence goes on along the minus strand of CAVSCZ010000002.1, from coordinate 46,724 downwards.
AACGCAGCCATCTCGCGTTTGAAGGCACAGCCTTGTCCTGCTGGAAATGAGAGGCAGACCGGACGTGACGCGTCCTGAAAATTGTTTACATAACACCAGTCGGCCGGGGCCGGCGCGCCCTGGGCCATCCGTTTCACCATACTGCGGACGAGCGTTCCTTTGCCGGTCCCGACCGGACCAGACACGTAGAGATTGAAGCCGGGGCCCTTCATTTGCAGGCCGAATTCCAAGGCCTCGACCGCTCGCTCTTGTCCGATGATTTCGTTCAGGGGTTCCAATTCGCTGGTATCGTCGAACCCCAGCTGCGCCGGATCGACGGCTGGAGACAGCATGGAAACGGGGATCTTGAGCTTGTCGACGGTCATCGTGACTCCTGTAGGGCAATGGGAACACCGTACGCAGGATGCTCAAAAAGGCCAGATTCTCACCGCCCAACCCCGGCGCGCCACGACGCGCCGTTCCGCGTGCAAGGCCGCAGCGAGCGAAGAGGCGAGGCGTACGCTTCGGTACGTTGAGCCTCTGAGCGATGCGAGAACGAAGCTGGCGGACATTTTCAGCATCCTGCTATGGGACGATGGGGGACGGACGGTGAACCGTCGACGCCTGAGGGCCTTTCTCGCCCTCTTCAATGTTGAAGGCGACGTCAGTCCCGTCATTCAATTCATCGAACGTGAGACCCTGCAGCGCGTGTTTGTGAAAATACACCTCGCCCCCGCCCTCCTTGAGGATGAAGCCGTATCCCTCCTTCGGGAACAGTTTGCAGATCACGCCTCGAAATGGCGGGATCGGAGACGTGCGCACCTCGGTGCGGCCCCGCTTCTCGCGGAACTTGCGGAGTTCGATGGCGATGGCGTCGAAGGCGGTTCTGATGGCCTCTTCGAACGTCTTGTCTTCCTTGCGGGCCGTCATGGTCTGGCGACCAGGGAGCGTGACGACGATGAGTGCCTCGGCGACGTTGTCCAACTTCTTGTGGTGGGGATTTTTCGTAAGGGTGACTCGCCCATGGATCAGATCGTCATGCCTCTGCTGGAGGCCTGTCATGCGGGTTTCGATCTCAGTTTTCCAGCGGGGAGTCATTTCGACGTTTCTACTTTCAATTTCCAGTTCCATGCTGCCTCCTTTTGGAGTTGATCTTGGTCTTCTGGTGGTTGATATCAGCAAGCGATGTGCCGCCCTTTGAAAGGAGGCGAGGGGCTAGGGGCGCGAGGCTATGGGCCTGATTATTCTTACCTCTGGCCCCGTGCCGCTTGCCTCTAGCCTTGGCTTCGAGTGGCGCATTTTTCCTCAGTTGCGCTCTTGGCAGTGAAGCTCAATGCACCAGTGAACAAACCGGCTAAGGGCTGAAAGGCAAGGGCCTAGGGTGCGAAGTATGAGCTCTACCTCCTGCCTCTTGCCTCTCGCCACATGCCCTCACCCCGTGGAACATGACTTGCGTTCGCACAGGGTGATGCTGTCCCTGAGCAAACAATCATTAGAGCGTTATCTCCGCGCCCGCTTTGGCGAGAAGGTCAGCCTATTGTCCTATGGAGTCATTGGAAAAGCGAGCTCGAAAGGAGCGCAGAAACAGTATGGTTATGGCACGCCGGTTAAGCTGACATTTCAAGTCGGGCGGAAGATTCAGTCTGCGGTTCTGGAGACCATGAAGCCTGGCCCCTTCGGCCATGAGCACCCTGCGGATCGCGCGCAGGCCATTCTCTGGGACTATGACTCCTATGGCCGGCTGCCGCGTCATGTGAACGCGCTTGACGTCGGGGCCTTTACCGACGATCGGCAGCTGATCTCGGTGGCCGAGGCGCGCGAATTCTTCGTCCTCACCCAGTGGACGGAGGGGGCCAGTTATCATCTCGATCTAGAGCGATTAGCCAAAGGCGGAAGGCTTCGGAAGCAGGATCGAGAGCGGACGATAGCCCTGGCACGCTACCTGGCGGAGATTCATGCCAGGAAACGGCGGGACCCGAATCTCTACCGTCGGCGGCTTCGAGAACTGATCGGTCACGGCGAATGCATCATGGGATTGACCGATAGTTACCCGGAGCGATTCGGCTTCATTACGGAAGATCTTTTACGTGGGGTCGAAGAAGCCTGCAACCGTTGGCGCTGGCGCCTGCGCGGCGAGACCCAGCGTCTGTCACAAGTCCATGGAGATTTTCATCCCTGGAATGTCTTGTTCCGGAAAGGATCGGATTTTTCAGTGCTCGACCGGTCGCGTGGGGAGTGGGGGGAACCGGCGGACGATGTGACCTCGATGACGATCAACTACCTGTTTTTCTCACTCTGTCGCTGGGGCACCTTGCAGGGGCCGTTGGAAGTGATGTTCCGACTCTTTTGGGACACCTATATGGAAGCAAGCCACGATCATGCGGTCACAGAGTCGGCCGCCCCCTTCTTTGCGTTTCGAGGGTTGGTCCTGGCGAGCCCTGTGTGGTATCCCAAGCTGCCGATCGAGGTGCGCCAGACCATCTTCCGATTTATTGAACATGTGCTGGATGAGCCGCGCTTCGATCCTTCTCGCGTGAACGAATATTGTCGGGAGTGAATGAGCTGTCAGCGGTCAGCTCTCAGCTCTCAATAGAAGCGGACATCACTGTTCTCTTCACTAGCCGAAGGCTGATCGCTCGGTGGTGTTCATGAATCGCCCTCAAAGTTTCGCCATTTGGATCACCGGCCTGCCGGCCTCTGGCAAGAGCACGATTGTCTCGGTATTAAAACCTCAACTTGAGGCGATGGGGCTAGCGGTGGAGGTGTTGGAATCCGATGAGGTCAGGCGGGTCATCACGCCAACGCCGACCTACTCAGAATCGGAGCGAGATCTCTTCTATCGCGCGTTGGCATATACCGGACAGCGGCTCGTGGCACATGGTGTGACCGTGGTTTTCGATGCGACGGCGAGCCGCCGGCTCTATCGGGACTTTGCGAGGTCCGTGATCCCTCGGTTCATTGAGGTTTCCGTGGAATGCCCTCTCAGGACCTGCATGGAACGAGACCGGAAAGGGACCTATCTGAAGGGCCAGCGGGGCGAATCTCTCACTGTACCGGGACTCCAATCGCCCTACGAAGCGCCGATCAACCCGGATCTCCGGATCGACAGCACCACCACTCCCTCAGGCGACGCGGCCCGCAAAATTTTGGACCTGGTCAAAACGAAATTCCTCTAGCAGGTTGCTGAAAAAGGCCAGACTTCCCACCCGCCCAACCCCGGCGGATATTTCACCCGCCCGCCCTGAGTCTGCCAAGACAGCCTCTTCACCCTGGGACGCGCCTTGTCCCAAACAAGGCCGCAGCGAACTATCACTCATAAGGGGTGGGTGGGATGATCCCTACTGCGCGCGTCCAACGAGGGCCTTCGGAGGCCGCGCGTTGCGCGAGCACGGGGATCGTCCCAGCCACCCCGCCCATTTTTCAGCATCCTGCTAGCCGGCTGTCTCAGTGAAACGCCAATACCGGGCATGGCATCTTGTGTAACACGGCATGAGACACGCTGCCGAGTACGAAGCGGGTGATTCCCTGCCGGCCACTTGTGCCCATCAGAATCAGATCCGAACGCAGTTTGGTGGCTTCTTGCAAGATCATGGCAGACGGCGTCCCGAGCACGGCGATCCCGCGCGCCTGATAACCTAGGGCGCGCAGACGTTCTGCCACATCGTCGATGTAGTCGCGCGCGCTTTGTAAGGCTTGCTCCTCCAGTTTCTCGGCGGCTGCGACATCGACCGGCCATGGCGGTTGTGTCGAAGGCAAGACCGTCAGCAGCGTTACCTCAACCGCATCGTGAAACGGCTTCAGTTGCAGAAAACGAATTGCGGCTTCTGCGTCGGATAAACCTTGGAGCGGCAGCAAGATCTGTTTCATGGCCTTGACCGGGCCGTTCACGATCAACGCGGCGGAGGGGGACAGGGCGAGGATGCGGTGTGACACACTGCCGAGCAGCCGCTCCTTGATGGGACCAAGACCCCGTGCTCCCATCACGATGAGGTCGGCTTTTTGCTCCTCGGCCGTCGACACAATCACCTCTGCCGGAGACCCGATTCGAAGCTGTTTCGTCGAGGGGCCTGCGTGCATCGGGAGGAGGGACTGAACCCGATCGAGCAGCCGTTCGCCGTCTTCCCGCATGCTCTGCTCAAGCGTCTTATAGAGCTCCTCCGCCACTTCCGGCACCATCATCGGATATGCCGGCCTCGGGACGTCCAACGCGTGAAGGATGGTGAGCTGCTCTGCCCGGGCAAAGTATTTCAGGGCATGAACGGCCTCATAGGAATTATCCGATCCGTCAACCGCGAGTAATGTTTTCATCGAGGACGCTCCTTTGTTCGCGCACCTGTGCCCTCGTGCGGGGCAGGATGAAAGTGTTGCTGAAACCAGGTGAGAGCATGCTCCGCAACCTGTTCAAGTGTGCCGGGCTCTTCAAATAGATGCGAGGCACCCGGCACGATCACAAGACGTTTCGGGCATGCGAGAAGTCGGTAGGCTGTTCGATTCATTTCGATGACCGGTTCGTCGTCTCCCCCGACGATCAGCAGAGTCGGCGCAGTGACCGAGGGGAGATAGGATTCTGCCAGATCCGGTCTGCCGCCCCGTGACACGACAGCCCGAATCGATGAGGGATCGCGGGCTGCCGCCTGCAGGGCCGCGCCGGCGCCGGTGCTGGCGCCGAAATAGCCGATGCCCAGACCCTTCGTCCGATCGTCCTTTTCGAGCCAGGCTTTGGCCAGCAGGACCCGATCTGCCAGCAGGTCGATGTCGAAGACCTTGCGGCGGTCATCGGCTTCATCCGGGGTCAGTAGATCGAGCAGCAGTGTGGCGACTTTTCCGTGCTGGAGGTAACGGGCGACGAAATTGTTGCGCGGACTGAATCGTCCGCTGCCGCTTCCGTGGGCAAAGACCACCATTCCGAGTGCCTGCGCCGGAAGGCCGAGGACTCCTTCAAGGGAGAGCGGTCCCCCGCGTGAGTCTTACTGCCTCTTCATTCATCGTCGTCCACCTGCTCCGGATCCTTCATTTGTTTCATCTTCCGATGGCGGACGAAGGGCCGAGCGGATGCCGCCGCAGTCTGGTTGGTCTGAACTTAAGGCACTTCGCCCATTCATCAATTCTGTCGCAGCGGTCATGCAACGTCGTCAACTCCCTTGTTACGTGGTCATCCGAAGCTCATTGGCATTCCGTGGGGCAGAAAAACAGAATGTACAGTCCCACCGCAAGCCCGAGCAGGACAGCCCCCAGCAGCAGCCACTGTGTCCTTGTCATGGATCCGCCTCCAATTTCGCTGTATAGAGAGACTCAGCAAGTCTGATGCCGTTGGTCCTCCCACTGGAACAGCCAGCAGCGGTAGGATTTGCCAGACTTCTCTGCAGCATTCATAGGTCTTTAGGGTGTATATGCTGTTGCCTTCTGCTACAGAGTGAAAAGACATACTGTAGCAGGACACCCCCCGGAGATGGATCAGGGAGCTGATGGCTCACAGCCGATACGAAGCCCAAATGCGAAATCGCCTGATCCATTGAGCTATTAGATAGAGCAATCGGTTCGTGCCTCGGTGGCACCGGCCTTGCTGATAGATAAAGGGTGATGAGTCAATCATTTGGGAGGTTACATGGCTGAATCGCTCTTCACCAAGATTCTTGTGCCGGTAGATTTTTCTCCTTGTTCGGAAGAAGCCTTCCGCGTCGCGCTGACGCTTGCCAAGACGTTTCAATCCAAGCTATTGCTTCTGCATGTGATCGACACGAGCGCCCTGGCGACCTTCAATCAGCTGGGGTTATTGGCTGTGCCCTCAGACGCGCAGGACCAGAAGCGGCGGCTGCGCCATCATGCGCGACTCAATGTCCGGCGATTGCTCGAATCAGATTCGGCCAAGGGCGTGACCGTGACGCGAATCGTATTGGAGGGCGGTCCGTTTATGGAGATCGCGAAGACGGCCCGGATGGAAAAAGTGGATCTGGTGGTGATGGGGTGTTATGGCGGGCGCTCAGGTAACGTGGACAAGATCTTTTTCGGCAGTACGGCAGAAAAGGTGGTGCGGACCGCGGGCTGTCCGGTGTTGACTGTTCCGCTGCCACCCAAGCCGAAACGATGATGGGGAAACGAGTCTGGCAGGTTGCGGAAAAACTACGTTGGCATGCTTGAATTTCGGTGGTCTGCACGTGTGGCACAACAGGATGAACATTTTTGCAGGATGCTCAAAAAGGCCGTCCAGCAAGGCCGCAGCGAGTGAAGGGCCGAGGCGTACCCTCTGGGGTACGTTGAGGGTCTGAACGATGCGAGAACGAAGCTGGCGGACTTTTTCAGCATCCTGCTAGAGGGAGGGGTGCATGAGAAGTCAGAAGGCGCAGCAGTGGGGATGGGTTCTTGTGCTTGCCGTCACATGCGGGTTCTGGTGGGAGGCGGCGGGGCCGGTGTTCTCGCAGTCGGAGCAAATCGTCGAGGTCACGATCAAGGACTTCAAGTTTGTGACCAAGCAAGGGCCGCTCCGTCTCGGATTCCCTTCAGTGATTAAGGTCAGGAACGAGGATGCCGAACGGCACGACTTTGGCTCGACCATGTTTGAGGGCATCCCTACTCAGATCGAGAAAGACGGGGTGATCGTCTATGGACGAGGCCTGAGCGGAGTATTTCTCGATCCCAAACGGGATGCGGCCATTCGGTTCAATATGTCGCGACCTGGCCGGCATGAGTTCCGGTGCTCAATCCATCCGAACATGACCGGTGAGCTGCTCTTGCTCAGCGTGGAGGCGGTGTAAGCAATATGCAGGCTGCTGAAAAAGTCCGCCAGCGTCGTTCTCGCCTTGAAAGCATCCTCAACGTAGCCAAGAGGCTACGCCTCCGGTGCTTTCATCGGCTGCGGCCTTGCTGGACGGCCTTTTTGAGCAGCCTGCGGACCATCGAGTTTTGCCGTGCTGAAATAGTTCTTCAGCTGTCTGCCAGAGGTTATGGGTTGGAATGTGAGGAGATGACATCTTGATCAAACGAATTTTGTTTGCCACGGATTTTTCACGGTGGGCCAGGCGGGCGGAAGATTATGCCTGCGCCCTCGCCTGCTCATGGAGGGCTTCCTTGACGGTGCTCAGTGTCGCGGAATTTATGCCGGGACTCAATCCCGATTACCCCGTTAACCAGCAATACTTGGCTGATCTGCTCAAGCACGCATCGTCGCAGTTAGTCGACCTCAAAGGCCGTGCGGAACGGCGAGGCATTGCGGTGACAACCAGGGTGGCGACGGGGATTCCGAGTGAAGAGGTCGTCACCGCGGCGCGGGCGGAGGATTCAGACCTCATCGTCGTAGGGACGAAGGGCAAGACGGGCCTTGCGCACGTCTTGTTGGGAAGTACTGCGGAGCGGGTCATTCGCGGAGCTCCCTGCCCGGTGCTGACGGTACGAACGGAGCCTGCAGCGACCGAAGGGGAGGAGGGCGTCCTGTCGAGGCCTGTGACCTTGGAGCGTATCCTCGTCCCGGTCGATTTTTCGGATTGTTCTCTCGATGCTTTGGAGTATGCAGCCCTGGTGGCGCAGCAGGCGAAGGCCTCCCTGATGCTCCTGCATGTGTTGGAGCCGGTGTCGTACGGCTTGGACTTTACCCTGGGTCATATCAGGACACGCGAACAAGTGCGCGAGACGTGGACGAAACGACTGGAGGAGCTGGCCTCCTCGCTGAAGGCGATTCATGTATCGGTTGATTCTCAACTGCGGGGCGGTCTTCCGGCCGATTCAATCTTGGATTCTGCCCAGACCCTGCCCTGCGACCTCATTGTCATGGGCACGCACGGGCGCCGCGGGATCTCGCACGCCCTGTCCGGCAGCGTGGCGGAGGCAGTCCTGCGAAAAGCGCACTGTCCCGTCCTGACGGTGCGTAGCCCGAAGTTTGGACCTGACCATCGTCAGATCATTCCGACAGCGACGTCTCCCGTAACGCACACTTAACCAAGGAGTGGGTGATGGCGAGTGCAGCCAAACAAACAGGAAAAAAGAAACCTTCGAGGCGTTCGCCCTTGGCGGCATCGCCACAACCCATTGAGCTGCCGGAGGGCATGTGGGAACGGATTTCGAAGAAGGCCTTCGAGCTGTGGCAGGAGCGGGGGTATCGCGAAGGGCACGATCTCGAGGACTGGCTCGACGCCGAGTCCACGGTGATGGAAGAAATTCATGAAGCTCGCGAGTGAAACGACAGCCGGCCTCTGGGTGCCTCTTGTCCCTTCGCTCGAGGCGTTGCTCGCTCGGTTGGAATCCCTTTCGTTGGAGCCGGGGTTAGCTGCCCAGCGGCAGATCGCACTGGGTCTCGCCCTCCAGCCTTATCTTGAAGGTGGCGCAGGTTCGCTGTTATCCCCGCTGCCGCAGGAAACGGAGTTAGCCAACCTCTTACTCTACGCCGACTTCTACCCCCAGGACGGGCAACTGACGTTGATCGAGCAGTTGCGCGACGTCATCACGGAGCATATTCCACAAGAAGAACGAGAGTGGTTGGATCCGCTGAAACATTCCTATCTCGATCTGGCCGAATTCCTGTCGGTCGACGAGAAGGACAAGCGCCTGGTCTTCCGTTCGGTAGGAGATGCGCGGGTCTATCGCGTGGCGGACGAAGCGTTCCGCAAGGGGCTACAACCGGGACAGGTCCTTCTCACGCGGCTGATTCGCGAGCCGGGGGATGTGGAGTGGGAGCGGGCGGTGATCGCGGGCACCGCGATCGTGTTATCCAACGAGGACGGGAAAGGCCTGCTGAACGCCACGCTCGACTATCGGCGACAGGTGGAAATTTCCGCTGGGTCCTTCGAACTTGGTGAGTGGCCGGAATTCGCCAAGCGCTACGGACACGTGTTGCTGTGGACCTTCGCCCGCATGCGGTTTGCCGCGCTCGTTGACGCTGTGGTGAGTATTCGCTATGTGGCAGAAGGCGGGCAGCCCTATCTGCTATGCCTTGGCCTTGTACGATCATGTCGAGTACGGATACATGACTGAAATGCTCGCAGGCCTTGAAGGATTCGAGCGGGAAGAGGCGGTCCCTTCCAGCGGCGGAGCTTCAGCGTCGAAGGACGCGCAGCACTTCGTGCAGCGAGGGGCATACGGCGCACTCGAATCTGTGGTGGTCGCAAGACTAATCCTCACGGCGACCCAGTTGTGGGTGGAGTGTGATTCGCGAGAGCGGCTTGATGCCATCAAGCATAAGCTGGCTGCGACGTTCGGATTCTCTCTTCATTTCCGCGGCGAGACCTGTGCGCCACCACCTCGACAGCTCAAGGAATCAGAGTTGGCCGTCAAGGAGCCTCTCACGTTGGTGATTTCGGCGGAGGAAGATCGGGCCCTCTTGAAAAGATTCTTAGAGACTCTGTACTTAGAGTGGGCGGAACAGGCCTGCCCGTCGTTGGGAAATCACATGCCTCGTCACCTCGCAACCTCAGCAGCCGGTCGCGAGCAGGTAGCCGCCTTAATTGCCGACATGGAGCGCCACGACCCTGGAATCAGGCGAGTAGGCCATGCATCATTCGACTACAACAAGCTGAGAGCCCATGTGGGGCTCGACGAGGTCGCTCGATGACGACGCGGCACAGCCCCAGACTCGCCGAGGCGCTCGAACCCTGTCGACCTGTGCCGCCGGCCAAGTCGAACATTCTCAAGACGCTCCTGGCTGTTCAGTCTGCCCTGGGCCATGTGCCGACGAGTGCTATTCCTCAGATTGCGCAGGTGTTAGGCGTGACGGATGCCCAGGTCTCCGGGGTCTTATCCTACTATTCTGACCTCAGGACTCAGTCGCCTGGGCGGCACCTCATTCGCGTGTGTATGGGCGAATCCTGCACGGCCAACCACGGCGGGCGCGTCCTTCGTGCGATCCAAGAGCATATCCGCGTCGAGGTTGGCGCCACCACGCCGGAAGGGCGGTTCACTGTAGAAAGGATGTCCTGCGCAGGGAACTGCGCGGTGTCGCCGACTGTGATGATCGACGAGGATCTCTGTGGGCGAGTGACGCCTTCCGAAGTTCCATCACTTCTGGAACCCTATAGATAATAGATGAAGACGACGCGCTGCTATCTCTCCAACGATACCTCTTCCCTTGCGGCCGGCGCCGGACGACTTGCCGATGCCTGGAGCGCTCGTCCTGAGATTCAACTGATTCACACGTCCTCGCGCGGAGCCTTCTTTCTGGAACCAATGGTGGAGCGAGATACGCCCAACGGGCGTGAGGCCTGGTTCAACGTGGTGCCGGATGACTTGCCGCGCATCGTGGGCGGCGTGGGTGGGACGCCGGTTACAGGGATCCCGTTTCTGCAACAACAGACTCGCTTCACCTTCGCCAACTTGGGCATCACCGAGCCTCTCGCGCTCGATGAATATCAAACGCGGGGAGGACTCAAGGGATTCGAAGCGGCACAGAGGCTGTCGCCGGAGGCGATCATCGAAGAGTTACGCGTCTCGCGATTACGAGGTCGCGGGGGTGCGGCGTTTCCTGTGTGGAAAAAGTGGCAGGTCGCGCAGCAAAGCGGGTCGGAGCAGAAGTATGTCGTAGCGAACGCCGACGAAGGGGATGCCGGCACCTATTGCGATCGGATGATCATGGAGGGCGATCCCTTCAGATTGATCGAAGGCATGATGATCTGTGCGCGGGCGATCGGGGCGACGCGCGGCTATCTCTATTGCCGGTACGAGTATCCAGCGGCGGCGCGGGCTATGAAGTTCGCGATTCAGAAGGCGCGCGATGCGGACTTGTTGGACTGCGACGACTATCCGTTCGATCTTGAGGTGGTGGTCGGCGCCGGCTCCTACGTCTGCGGCGAAGAAACCGCCTTGCTGGAATCCCTGGAGGGCCGCCGTGGTGTCGTGCTAGCGAAGCCGCCCTACCCGGCAGAGTCCGGACTCTATGGCAAACCAACGATCGTCAGCAATGTCCTGACGTTCGCGACGATTCCCAATATCCTGGCGAACGGCGGCGCCTGGCATGCTTCACTCGGCACGGAAGGGTCGTGCGGTACGATGGCGCTCCAGATCGGTGGTCGGGTGAAGCAGCCTGGTCTGGTGGAAATTCCTTTTGGTTTGACGCTCCATGATGTCTTGGATCGATTCGGCGGTGGCATGGCACCTGGTTCGCGTTTCAAAGCCGTGCAGGTCGGGGGGCCGTTGGGGAGCCTGTTTCCTGAATCGCAGCTCGATATCCCCATCTGCTATGACGCGTTTGCCGAGGCAGGAGCGATTCTCGGGCATGGGGGCATCGTCGTTTACGATGATGAGACGAACATGGTCGAGCTGGCACGACACTTCATGGCCTTCACGGCGGACGAATCGTGCGGGAAATGTACGCCCTGCCGGGTTGGATCGCTGCGCGGTCGTGAAATTCTCGAACGGATTCAACGCGGCCAGGGAACCGCGGAGGATCTTCTCCTCCTGTCCGACCTCGGCGAGACCATGAAGACCGCCAGTCTCTGTGCCTTGGGAGGGCGAGCGCCCTATCCGGTCCTGACCGCGATCGAACATTTCGGAGACGAATTCCGAAGCAAGCTGTCAGCCTTCAGCCATCAGCAGTGAGCTGATTGCTGATTGCTAAACGCTGAAAGCTGATCACCATGAACATCACCATCGATGGTCAACGCGTCGCCGCCGAGCCCGGCGAGACGGTCTACCAGGCTGCCAAGAAAGCCGGGATCGCCATCCCGAGCCTCTGTGCGTCCGACCACCTCAACCCCTTTGGGTCCTGCCGCCTGTGCCTGTGCGAGATCGAGGGACAGAGCGGGACCCCAGCGACCTGTACGACCCCTGCGCGAGAAGGGCTCGTCGTGCAGACCGAAACCAAACGACTCCAACGGCTGCGGCGCAATATCGTCGAGCTGTATCTCTCTGAACAGCCGGCCGCCGGTCCCGTGCCGGAGGCGCTGCAGCGCCTGGCTGTTGCTTGCGGGGTCCGTTCTGTGCGCTACCACAATCCGGAGCGCAGACTGGCCTATCGCGATGACTCGAATCCGTTCTTTTCCTTCGATAACGTCGCCTGCGTATCCTGCGCGCGCTGCGTGCGGGCCTGCGATGAAATTCAAGGCACTTTCGCGTTGACCATGATCGGGCGAGGATTTTCGGCAAGACCGGCTGCGGGAGCCGGTTCTTTAATGGGTGAAGCGGCAGCGTTTGCCACATCCAACTGCGTGTCCTGCGGCGCCTGCGTGAAGGAATGTCCGACTGGTGCGCTCACGGAGAAGACGGTGCTGGAGCGGGGCGCACCGACCGGAACCGTGCGCACGACTTGCGCCTATTGTGGCGTGGGCTGTGCGTTTGACGCCGGCGTGCGAGATGGTCGCGTGGTGACGATGATGCCGGCAGACGATGGGCCTTCGAATCAGGGGCACGCCTGCATGAAGGGTCGGTTCGGCTGGACCTATAACGATGCGCCCGATCGGCTGCGAGTCCCGCTGTTGCGACGCGGCAACGATTGGGAAGAGATTTCCTGGGAATCGGCATTGGATTTGGTCGCGCAGGAGTTCACGCGCATCAAGGACGCGTGGGGTCCGGATGCCCTCGCGACCATTTCATCCAGCCGGGGCACGAACGAAGAGAATTATCTGTTTGCGAAGTTCATGCGTTGCGTGATCGGGACGAACCACATCGACAACTGTGCTCGGGTTTGTCACAGTGCGACCGTGACCGGCATGATGGAAACGCTCGGGGCGTCCGCGGCGACCAATTCCATTGAGGATCTCGATCTGGCTGATCTGATCATGGTGGTGGGGGCGAATCCGACGGAGTCCCATCCCGTGGTCGGGGCCAGGATCAAGCAGGCGCATCGGCGAGGGGTGCCCTTGATCGTCATCGATCCCAGGCGCACGGAGCTGGCGCGGCTGGCCGATCTGCATCTGCAACTGCGACCCGGCACCAACGTTGCCTTGCTCAATGCGCTGGGCCACGTTCTTGTCAAGGAAGGGCTTCTCGATCAGAGCTTCATCGCGACAAGGACCGAAGGCGTCGATGACTGGCTTAAGACGGTCTCGGACTGTACGCCGGAAGTTGCTGAAGCCATCACCGGCGTGCCGGCCCATCTCATCTGCCAAGCGGCTCGGCGCTATGGGAGCAGCAGCGCATCGCTCTGCGTCCATGGTCTCGGTGTGACAGAACATCGCTGGGGCAGTCATGGGGTCATCGCGCTCTGTAACCTGGCTCTGGCCACCGGCAACATCGGAAAGCCCGGCACCGGCATCAATCCCTTGCGGGGACAAAACAATGTGCAGGGGGCCTCGGACATGGGCTGCCTCCCGACCTACTTCGCCGGCTACCAGAGTTTGGACGATCCGAAGCTGGCATCGTTGCATCAGGCCATCACCGGCCGTCCCTTGCCCACGAAGCGCGGCATGAAGACGCCCGACATGTGGGACGCGGCGATTGCAGGTCGTCTCAAGGGGCTCTGGATCATCGGGTATGACGTCGCGCAGACCGACCCGAATTTGAAAAAAGTGCACGAGGCGTTGAAGCAGGTGGAGTTTCTGGTGGTGCAGGATCTGTTTCTCACCGAAACCACGAAGTTCGCGCACCTGGTGCTGCCTGGTGCGTCGTTCCTCGAGAAGGACGGTACCTTTACCAATCTCGAACGTCGTATTCAAAGGATCAGGAAAGCGGTGGAGCCGCCTCACGGTATCCTTCCGGATTGGCGCGTGGTCTGCGAAGTCTCAAAGCGGATGGGTTATCCCATGCCCTATCAGCATCCCTCGGAGATCATGGACGAGATTGCGAAACTCACCCCGATGTGTGCCGGTGTGTCCTACGATCGGCTCGACCAGCATGCCGGGTTACAGTGGCCGGTGCCGACTGCCACGCACGACGGCACAGTCCTGATGCATCAGGAGACATTTCCGAAGGGGAAGGCACACTTTGTCGGCGTCGAGTACTTGCCTCCTGGTGAAGCGGCAAGCACGGACTATCCGTTCGTGCTGACCACGGGCCGCATTCTCCAACATTACAACTGCGGGGCCCAAACACGTCGGACGGATATTCTCGACTTGGTCGATACCGATGTGCTGGAAATGCATCCGGCCGATATGAAGGGGCTGCATCTGTGTGACGGTGAGATCATTCGTCTGGTGAGTGCCCATGGCGACGCCCTGCTCCCAGCCGTGGGGAGTGAACGCGTCCTTCCCGGGCATCTCTTCACCAGCTTTCACTTCCCTGCTTCAACGGTGAACGAATTGCTCTCGTCGAGTGCAGATGAAAGCTCAAAGTGCCCGGAGTACAAGGTGTCTGCCGTGCGCGTAGAACCGATTGAACGGGACGAACTCGATCCGGAAGATGAAGCGGAACTGCGGCACATGCGCCACCAATTAATCTTGTGAAGGAAGCGATCAGCCATCAGCGTTCAGCTGTCAGCCAGAATAATGGCTCTGGAGCTGAAGGCTGAGAGTTAATTGCTGAAAGATTGAAAAACCGATGAACCAGCCGAATCCTCCGACGCTGACGCTCGATGCCTACGCACCGGCTCAGATCGCAGAGCGTGTCTGCAAGATCGGGTTAGCGAAAGTCACCACGCCGGTGTCGACGATGATGGCGCTGGCTCTCCTGGCAGGAGCGTTTATCGCGCTGGGCGCGCTGTTTTACACAGTCACTGTGACGACCGGGAACGATGCTGCGGTCCCGTTCGGGCTCCTGCGCCTCGCGGGGGGCCTGACGTTTAGCCTGGGCCTTGTACTGGTGGTCGTGGGCGGGGCGGAACTCTTTACCGGAAACAATCTCATCGCCATGGCCTGGGCCGTCGGCTGTGTCCGGACGAACCAGGTGGTCAAGAATTGGTTGTGGGTTTATATCGGCAACCTCCTCGGTGCAGTCGGCACTGCCGCCCTCGTATTGCTGGCTGGTGTGCAGACGCTTGGCGGTGGAGCCGTCGGAGAGACGATGGTCCAGATCGCGCGCAGCAAGATCGCGCTCGATCCGGTCTCGGCGGTGGCTCGTGGCATCTTATGCAACGCGCTGGTTTGTCTGGCGGTCTGGTTGTGCATGGGAGCGAGGAGCGTCACGGACAAGATCCTCGCGATTCTCCTCCCCATCAGCGCCTTCGTCGCTTGCGGGTTCGAGCACTCCGTCGCCAATATGTATTTCCTTCCGATCGGCATCGTGCTGGCAGCAGGCGGACCAGCCCCGCTTTCAGTACTCGGAGCATTGAGCAATCTCGTGCTGGTGACGATCGGTAACATCCTTGGCGGGACGGTCCTGGTGGCCTTGATCTATTGGTTTGTGTATCTTCGCGGGGAACGCGAGGGGCATTCGGTAGGCGTTCGGTAACGGCTGTCCCCTTCGAGCCGCACCGGTTGCCTCTCGACGAGATGGAGTATACAACCATGCCGCAGATTATGAAGAAGTTGGAAAGTCGCTGGGCAAAATTCTAGGAGGACAGATGACATTGCAGAGAACGACCGTCGGAATATTGGTGGGAGGCGGACCTGCGCCCGGCATCAACAGCGTGATTAGTGCGGTCACGATCCGCAGCATTCTCGGCGGCTGCGATGTCGTCGGTATCATCGACGGATTCAAGTGGCTCATGGAGGGCAGCACGAGTCAGGTGCGCCCCCTCTCCATCGAAGAAGTCAGTCGCATTCACTTCCGAGGCGGGTCGTGTCTGGGCACCTCGCGGGCGAACCCCACGATAAAGGCAGAGCATCTCGATCGGGTCTTGTCGGCGTTGACGAGTCTCGGCATCACGCGCGTGGTCACGATCGGCGGCGATGATACGGCCTTCTCCGCACTTAAGTTGGAGGAGCGATCGTCCGGCCGCATCCAAGTCGTCCATGTGCCCAAGACGATCGACAACGATCTCGATCTTCCGCATGGAATCCCGACGTTCGGCTTTCAAACCGCCCGCCATTTTGGCGTGGAGATTGTGAAAAATCTCATGGTGGACGCCCAGACGACGTCGCGCTGGTACTTGGTCGTGACGATGGGACGCAAGGCCGGTCATTTGGCGCTGGGAATCGGGAAAGCCGCCGGCGCCATCCTCACCGTCATTCCCGAGGAATTTGAGGAGAGGCCCGTGAGACTCCAGCGCCTGTTGGATCTTGTGATCGGGACGATGATCAAGCGCCTCAGTGGAGGGCGCTCCGATGGGGTGGTCGTGTTGGCGGAAGGACTGATCGAGATTCTTGACCCGCGAGACCTGGGTGGATTGGACCATGTCGAGCGGGATGAACATGGCCACCTGCGATTAGCAGACGTGGATATCGGCGATGTGCTCCGGCGTGAAGTGACGAAAGGCATGAAAGCCTTGGGACTTGCCGCGACGATCGTCGCCAAGAACGTGGGTTATGAATTACGCTGTGCGGACCCGATTCCGTTCGATATGGAATACACCCGCGATCTCGGCTATTGTGCAGCGCAGTTCCTTCTCGATGGAGGCACTGCGGCCATGGTGTCAATCCAGGACGGGCGGTTTACGCCGATTCCTTTCAAGCAGATGGTGGATCCTGTCAGCGGCCGGGCGAAAGTGCGGATGGTGGATATCACGGCGCAGTCCTACCAGATTGCGCGCCAGTACATGATCAGGCTGTCCGACAAGGACCTCAAGGATCCGGTGGCACTTGGCCGCTACGCGGCCCTTGCGGGGCTGTCGCCGGAGGCATTTCAAAGCCGGTTTCAGCCTGTCGGTTCGAACGTGGTGGGAACTTAAGCCCGGATTATTCATAAATGCCGTCGCGAGGGGTTCGAGACCGAAGCCCGCCGGGGCTGCTCGCACGTAAGGCCGACGGAGGCGTACATGCAGTCCGTCGAGGAGGCCGAACGAGAACAGCCTCGCCGGACGAGAGGATCGGACGACGTAGGAGGTATTCATGAATAGTCCGGGCAAACGAAAGGATGCGCAACATGAATGTGCTCGTGGCAACGGATGGATCGAAGTATGGGCGATGGGGACTGAGCTGGGTGGCCAAGCTGCCGTTCGTCGAGCTGCCACGGGTGACGGCGCTGCATGTGATCGATATCGGCGCGCTCCGCGCGCCGTTTCTGGCGCAGCCGGTGATGGCCGGCAACGAGCGGTACATCCAGGAAGAAATTCAGCGCATGGAAGCGCGCTCGGCCAAAACCATCACGGACACCAAGAAGCAGTTGGCGTCGCTGAAGCTCAAGG
Source organism: uncultured Nitrospiraceae bacterium (assembly GCA_963726635.1). Lineage (GTDB taxonomy): Bacteria > Nitrospirota > Nitrospiria > Nitrospirales > Nitrospiraceae > Palsa-1315. Next base: position 29,671 of record CAVSCZ010000002.1, on the reverse strand, counting down.
GCACAGTCCGCAAGGAGCAAGGGGCAGTCGCACCGGTGATCTTGAGACGAGCGCCCAAACGGGACGGGCTCCTGGTGGTGGGAAGTCAGGGCCTCGACGCTCTCGACCGCTTCATGCTCGGCAGCGTGTCGACGAATCTCATCCATCATGCGACCTGTCCCGTGCTCGTCGTCAAGGACGAGGCGGCACCGTTGCGGCGGATCACCTTGGCGACCGATGGATCGGACGCATCGGCCAAAGCACTGGCGTTTGTGCTGACCAAGTTTCATCCGGATAGTTCGACCGGCAAGGGCGGGCGCGTGCCGATTCAGGTGACCGTGATCCATGTGATGCCGTTCATCAAGTACCCGGAGCTGAAGGAGGCAGGGCGCAGCTTGGTCGAACAGAGCGTGCGGAAGCTGGTCAAGGCGGGGTTTACGGCCGAGGCTGTGTGTCAGCTTGGGAAGCCTGCTGAGGAGATCATGAAGGTGGCATCCAAACACCGTGCCGATCTGATCGTGATGGGGGCCAAAGGGCTGGGCGCCATCGCGCGCTTCCTGCTGGGCAGCGTCTCGACAAGGGTGGTCCAGCACAGTTCCTGTTCGGTCCTCGTCGTGAGATAGCCTCGCACTGATACTCGTCTAATTCGTCAAGCAGGGGAGTACTGCCAGTGCTTTGCCTGACAGGTCTCTCCGCCATGTCGTTGTTGCTCACCGGACGCATGCCCCGACATGCTCCGTGGTCCATTCTACTCATGAACATCGGGTTGAGGGACATCAGCTATCGCGGGAAAAGCAGTTCACGTTGATCGAATTCGGATGGCATCCTGATGGTCAAGGGGCCATGTACTGGGGATGTCCTCTTGTTTCGGGTCGTGGGCTAACGGGGCAAGAGCTGCTCGACGTGTGATAACAAGCAGACTGCTTCTAGCAGGATACGGAAACAGTCCGCTAGCATCGTTCTACCGGAACCTTGTTTCAGATTGTCGATCGCCGGTAGGATATCCATCGAGAAGGCCGCTCTGCGCATATCTCCGGTGTATCTATGAGCCCACGACAATCCCCTCGTAACGTGCCGCCCACCGTAAAATCAGGGAAGCGAGCTCTGGCATCGAACCCATCAGGGCAGGGCATTCCCAAGCGGGCTCTGAAAGGTGAAGCAGCGCAGGAAGACCTATTGCACCACCTCAGAGAACGAGTCAAGGAACTGACCGCCCTGCATGGAACCGTGCGGGTGCTGCAAGACAGCACGAAAGCGCTGGAAGAGATCTTTGTAGAAATTGTGGCGCTCATTCCACCGGCCTGGCAATATCCGGAGGTCACGGCGGCGCGTATCAGGTTTGAGGGACTGACTGTGACGACGCCATCCTTTCATGAAACAGTATGGATGCAGCGGGCTCCGCTCGTGACCGCGAAGGGAACGAGCGGTTCCATCGATGTCGTGTATCTGGAGCAGAGACAGGAAGAGCTGGAGGGGCCGTTTCTTCTCGAAGAGCGCCATCTCATCGACTCGCTGGCCGACAGCGTCTCGTCCTATCTCACGCGCCGGGAGGCCGAGGAGTCCTTGCGGTCGGCTCACGCGCAAATGCAGACCTTATCCCGCCAGCTCATGCAGGTACAGGAACGGGAGCGCCGGCAACTCGCCCATGATCTTCACGATGAAATCGGTCAAGCCGTGACCGCGATTAAGATGAACCTCCAGACCATGCAGAGAGTCGCCGATACATCGAGCGTTCAGGATACGTTGAACGACAGTCTGGGGATTTTGGACAAAATTCTTCAGCGAGTCAGGGATCTTTCTCTGGACTTACGTCCCTCATTGCTGGACGACCTCGGGTTAGTACCAGCGGTCCGCTGGTATGTCGAGCGTCAAGCGAAGCGGGCAGGCCTTGTCGCCGAGGTCGAGGCTGAGAACGTGCCTCAGGATCTGGAGCCGGACTTGTCTGTGGCCTGTTTTCGTATCGTTCAAGAGTCGATCACCAATATCCTGCGCCACGCAAAGGCGACAAAGATTCATGTGGCCTTGCGAGAGAAGGATCACTCTCTGGATCTCTGCATCAAGGACGACGGAATCGGTATTGGCGCCCCGGAGACGCCGGCCACGGCTGCCGGCCGCTCGACCCTTGGGTTGCTCGGAATGCAAGAGCGGGCGCAGGCGCTGGGTGGGCGAATCACGATTCAGTCATTGCCGGATCAGGGCACGGAGGTTCGCGTGCGGATTCCGTTCCGCCCCCGTGAGGCTACGGAAGGCGGATAGGGAGGCTTGGAGGCGTCCATGTCGATTCGAGTCATGTTGGCTGACGATCATGTTCTGATTCGAGCAGGTCTCCGCGCCTTGCTGCAGAGCCTGCCGAATGTCTCGGTCATCGGCGAGTCGAGCACCGGACATGAGGCGGTCGAGCTCGTCGCCCGTGAACAGCCTGATGTGGTGCTCATGGATATTGCGATGCCGGGACTGAATGGCTTGGATGCGACGGGCCGAATCGTCAAACAATGGCCGGCAGTCCGGGTGATCATCCTCTCGATGCACGCGAACGAGGAATATGTCGGACAAGCCCTCGATGCGGGAGCTACCGGCTATCTTCTCAAAGGGGCGGAGCCTGCCGAGCTGGAATTGGCCCTCAGGGCTGTCATGCGCGGCGAGAGGTACCTGACGCCGAGTGTGTCGAAGCCGTTGGTGGATGAGTACCTGGCTCGTCGAAAAGATCAAGCCGGTCCGCTTCATGATCTCTCCTCGCGTCAGCGGGAAATCCTGCAATTGATCGCGGAGGGCAGCTCGACCAAAGCGATTGCCCACAAGTTGAACCTGAGCGTCAAGACTGTCGAAACCCACCGAAGCGAACTGATGCGCCGGCTCGCCATCCATGATGTGGCCGGGCTCGTTCGCTATGCGATCAAGACGGGTCTTGTCACGTTGGGACCATAGCCCGCATTATTCATGAACGTTTCTGCTGCAATCGCGGATTCGCCGCTGCGACAAGCCTGGACGCGGTCGGTCCGGCGTCCAGGCAGGCGGGCTCGCCGTTCTGTCGGTCAACATACTGTTTCAAGTATGCCTCCCTCCCTCGCGGCTCCGCGCGCCTGTCTCGCTTGGCGACTGCGCGATTTCGCGACGAACCGTCATGAATAACGCGGGCTAGCGGACCGGCATCCCTTCGTTCTCGCTACGTCTGCGCAGAGCCTCAGAGTCTCACAGATGAACTCTTCCTTTTCCCGTTAGCAAGGTTTCCCCTCACATCATGTGCTTCCTGCGTCTGTGCCTCGGTCTCTGGCACCTCCGGCGATTCCCTCGCAGTGCCATGTATGGTCCAATCTCTCCTCAGGTGTTTTTCTTCGCTGTTTCAGGGTTTCCCTGATACCCCCCAGGCAGAGTTTGTGTGAACGTATGAACAGGAAGAACCTAACAATCAATCCAGTGGCTGAGATGGGTAATCTCTTCGGGAACAGTGGGGGAAAGAGCAAGAACGTCTCACAGGTTTCGCTGGACAACCTGAACAAGGAGGGAGAGAGATGATGTTGCGAAAGTCTCAATACGGTCTACTGCGGCCCTCCCGCTGGCTGGCTTTCGGCCTCGTAGGGTGCAGCGGTGTAACTGCCACGCAACCGGAGAGTACGGTTGCATCCAACGGAAGCGCCGACGATCACAGGGCAGCGGCGATGTTCTATCAGAGTAAGGCGCAGGAATTAGAAGGGGAGGCGGATCGCTATGAAGCAGTAGCGTCAAAGATTGGACCCTACGAAGACCCCAAGGGCTTTCGGCGGGGAGGGTTAGTGACCGCCGGTCAAGAAAAGCGGAGTGCTGCCGGACGCATGCAGGAGTTATACACAGTCCATTTAGAAAAATCTCAAACCATGTATGGCATGACGAAGCCGGAATAAGCGATCGAGTCGGTCATAGGGGGTCGGTCTGGGGGCCACGCCGTCGCGGGAGGGTGTGGCCCCCTTCTTTGTCTTATCCGATCGGGCAGGGCTTCCATCGCACATCGCTTCGTTTCACTCACCCCTCTACTCCTTCCCCTGTCTTCACGTGGATGTAGTCCGTCCTGATCGGGCTCTCTACGTCCACGATCAATTCGGTATTGAGGGTGTCCAGAGCCTGCTGCTGTTTGGATCTGTCCGAACGGAGCGTAGTCAATGCGTAATCAGCAAGGTAACCTGCTATCTATAGCACCAGACGGAGTACGGGCACTCAGCCATGAGACATGATAGAGTTGCCTCGCGACCGTGACGATCACCGTCATGGCGTAGCTGCAGGCGGCTCCGTAATGGCAACCATCCTACGCTCCCCTCGCACCACTCCCTCGCATTCACGTGGTCCTGATGTGCCGTTATGGCATGCGTTGTCTGCGTCGGCCGTCGCTCAGCGGCTGACCGTTGATCCGCTGGCCGGTTTGAGCGCCGGTGAAGCCGCGCGTCGAATCGTCCAATATGGTCTGAACGAAATACGTGAGCGACCCCCGCGCCCTCTCTGGCGCATGCTCCTCGATCAATTCACCGACTTCATGATCCTCGTCTTGATCGGAGCTGCGATTATTTCCGGAATCATCGGCGAGCCGCCCGATGCAATTGCCATCGTCGTGATCGTGCTGCTCAACGGGGTGATCGGTTTTGTTCAGGAGTACCGCGCTGAGCGAGCGATCGCTGCGCTGAAGTTGCTCGCGGCGTCCACGGCGCGAGTCCGGCGTGGCGGTCACGTGACAGAAATCTCCGCCCTGCAGCTTGTGCCCGGTGATGTCGTGTTGCTGGAGGCCGGCAACGTGATGCCGGCTGATCTACGCCTGATCGAAACCGTCCAGCTGAAAGTGGATGAATCGCCGCTGACCGGTGAGTCGGTTCCGGTTGAAAAGCGCACGTCTCCGTTGCAGGAGGCCGAAGTGCCGCTAGGCGACCGGGTGAACCTCGCCTACAAGGGAACCAGCGTGACCTATGGCCGCGGCAGCGGCCTTGTGTTCGCGACCGGCATGCAGACCGAATTGGGCAGAATCGCCTCCCTGCTCGGGAAAGAAGAGGCCGTGAAGACCCCGCTCCAGAAGCGGCTCGCGCGGTTTGGGCAGCGTCTGGCCCTGGCGGCTTTGGCGATTTGTGCCATCGTGTTTGCCCTAGGAGTGATGCGTGGCGAATCGGTCGTGTTGATGTTTCTGACGGCAGTGAGTCTGGCTGTCGCAGCGATCCCGGAAGCGCTCCCTGCAGTAGTAACCGTGTCGCTGGCCTTAGGCGCTCGTCGGATGGTGAAGAAGCACGCGCTGATTCGCCGACTGCCGGCGGTGGAGACGCTGGGGTCCGTCACTTACATCTGTTCGGACAAGACTGGCACGCTCACACAGAACAAGATGCGAGTGGAGCAACTCGTTGTGAGCGGCCAGCCGGAGAGTGGATTCACGAGTAAACAGGAGTCCTGGCGTTGGCTGATGAAGGCCATGGCGCTCAGCAACGACGCGACCCGTAATAAGGAAGGCCGGATCATCGGCGATCCGACGGAAGTCGCGCTCTATCAAGGAGCAGAAGACAAGGGCTACGGGAAAGCAGAACTGCTGGTGCGGGCGCCGCGGGTGGCTGAACTGCCGTTCGATTCAGACCGCAAATGCATGACGACCCTGCACCGGGAGGGATCGGAGGTCGTGGCCTTCACCAAGGGTGCGCCCGAGCAGGTCGTGGCCTTGTGCGATGGCCAGTTAACCGGCGATGCCCGGATCGCGCTCGATCAGAAAGCAATTTTGGATCGAGCCGACCGGATGGCGGCGGATGGTTTGCGCGTATTGGCTGTAGCTTATCGGACGTGGCCGGATCTGCCGGCAGAGCTCACCCCTGACAGCGTCGAGCGTGGGCTGACATTTCTTGGCCTGGTTGGCTTGATGGACCCGCCACGGGACGAAGCGAGAGAGGCGGTGGCCCTCTGCAAATCGGCCGGCATCACGCCCGTGATGATTACCGGCGATCACCCAGCGACGGCCCGCGCAATTGCCCTGCGCCTCGGTATCATCGAGAACAACGATGCGGTATTGACGGGGCAGGAGCTAGCGAGGTTGACGCTGGATGAGTACGAGGCGCGAGTGGAGGGGATCCGGGTCTATGCGCGCGTGTCGCCGGAGCAGAAGATTACGATCGTGAAGGGGTTGCAAGATAAAGGCGAATTCGTCGCGATGACCGGCGATGGCGTGAACGATGCCCCGGCGCTCAACCGGGCCGACATTGGCGTGGCCATGGGGCTGACCGGAACCGATGTGGCGCGCGAATCGGCGCACATGATCTTGCTCGATGACAATTTCGCCACGATCGTGACGGCGGTGGGGGAGGGGCGGCGGATCTTCGACAATATCCGCAAGTTCATCAAGTACGCACTATCTTCTAATACGGCGGAGGTCTGGACCATCTTTCTGGCGCCATTTCTGGGAATGCCGATTCCCCTGCTGCCGATTCACATTTTGTGGATCAACCTCGTCACCGACGGGTTGCCGGGGCTGGCGCTGGCGGTTGAGCCGGAAGAAAAAGGCCTCATGGAGCGGCCGCCCAGACCGCCACGCGAAAGCATCTTCGCGGATGGCATGTGGCAGGACATAATCTGGGTGGGTCTGCTCATGGGCGGCGTGACACTCGTCACCCAGGCCTGGGCCTACCGCACGGGACATGCCCACTGGCAGACGATGGTCTTCACCGTCCTGACGTTGTCGCAGATGGGCAATGTGCTCGCGCTTCGATCCGAACATGCCTCGTTCTTCCAAGTTGGCCCCTGGTCCAATCTCCCTCTCCTGGGTGCAGTGGCGCTGACTTTTGCGCTGCAGATGGCGACGATCTATGTCCCGTCGTTGAATCTGATCTTCAAGACGGAACCACTCGATCTCGACGAACTGCTGCTGTGCCTGGCGCTCTCGTCAGTCGTGTTCATCGCGGTGGAGATTGAGAAGTGGTTCATCCGGCAAGGCTGGTTGCGTTGGAATTCCAAGAATACGGAGCAGTCTTCTCTGTGATCGGAATCGTCCGGGCGCGTGAAGCGCCACGGTCTCCGGCACTGGCGGATGTTTCAGCATCATGCTAAGAGACTGTTGACTGTTCACACGGAGGACCCTGCAGGATGGCGGAACATCAGGTTGAGCCCCATGTCTTTGTCATCATCGGTGCGACCGGCGATCTGACGCGTCGGAAGCTCCTGCCCGCGCTATATCATTTGCGGGATCAGGGAATCCTGGAAACTCGCAACACGCTGATTGTCGGCGCCGCCTTGCCCGAGATGGGTGAAGAGGGGTTTCGACTCTGGGCCTTCGAAGGTCTGGAGACAGCGGGCTGGCGCAATGAAACAGAATTGCGGCTCTGGTGCGATGAGTGTCTTCACTACCAGACTGTGCACGAAGGGGGAGCGCAAGATTATGAAGCGTTGGCCTTGTATATCCGCCGGCTGGAGCGCAAGCACAAGATGCCGGAGAACCGGGTGTTCTACCTGGCGTTGCCACCGGATACCGTGCCCATCGCGATGGAACGGTTGAACCAGGCGGGACTGCTCAAGAGCCACGGGTGGGTCCGCGTCGTGTTCGAAAAACCATTTGGCCACGACTTTCATTCAGCCCGCCGCCTCAATACGACCCTGCATCAATATATCGAGGAATCCCAGATCTACCGCATCGATCATTACCTCGGCAAAGAGACGGTGCAGAATCTCCTGGCATTTCGCTTCGCGAACCCGATTTTTGAATCGATCTGGAAACGCGACACTATCGAGAACGTTCAGATTACCGTTGCCGAAGATCTCGGCGTCGAGCATCGCGGGGCCTACTACCAGCAGGCCGGGGCGCTTCGCGATATGGTCCAGAACCATCTGACCCAACTCATGACCGTCGTTGCGATGGAAGTGCCGGTGTCCTTCGATGCCGACGCGATCCAGAGCGAAAAACTGAAAGTACTGCATTCCATTGCGCCGATCACGCAACAGGATGTCGTCTTTGGCCAGTACACGTCCTGGCAGGTCGCCGACCAGACGATTCGTGGCTATCGTGAAGAGCATGGGGTCCCGGAGGATTCAACCACGGAGACGTATGTCGCGCTGAAAGCGGAGATTCACAACTGGCGATGGAAGGGCGTGCCCTTCTATCTCAGGACGGGCAAACGCTTCCCGCGCAAACTGACCCAGATCGCGGTGACCTTTCGCGAGGCGCCCACCCAGGTGTTTCGGTCCCTCGATCCCGGCAGCATTCCGCCCAACAAGCTGCTGATCACGCTCCAGCCCAGTGAAGGGTTCTCGCTCTGTTTTTCTGTGAAGAGTCCGGGGAGGCCGTTCCAACTGAGCGACCATGCGCTGCAGTTCGACTATGAAAAAGCGTTCGGCCAGCTCCCCGAAGCCTACGAAACTCTCCTCCGCGACGTGATGATCGGCGATCAGACCCTCTTCGTCAGCGCGGATTTCACCGAAACGGCGTGGCGCCTCTATGACCCGTTGTTGACCGGCGAAAATTCCGTCCACTTCTACACGGCCGGTACCTGGGGACCAAGCGAAGCGGATGCGTTGCTGGAGAAGAATGGGCATCAGTGGACGTTAGGCTGGTAGGGGGAGAGGGAGCAGCCAGACCATCCTTCTTGCTCGCGGAACGCGCACGATAAGAATGTGCTCGTTCGACGCGCGCAGGGAAGGACAGTCTGGCTACCCTTCTGTGAAGAGAAGACAAGCGGGCGTGGGGAGTGTTGGTAGTGTCGTCGCTATCGAGGTGTGTTTTCTGAGGGGGCGCTGCTGAGGTGGGCGATGATGAGTCTTGCGTCGGCGATTGGGTCTGCCGTGAAGGGGGCTGTGTGCTGACGGGTCACTGAGGTGCTCAATCGCTCGGCCGCTTGGCGGATGAGAAGAGGGAAGGATGCGTCCTGCTGAATCTGACGGAGATGTGCCAACGCGTCCCCGCGCCATCGTGGAAGAGGGAGCCTCGCCAGCCACGCTTCGGTGGCGAGGGCCACGGCGCGTCGCGCACAGACTCGTGCCTTCCCGTCGTTGCTGTCCTGCCGCGCGGCCTCGGCTGCCGCAAGTTCCTGCTCAATCAGCGCCGTTGGCGTCATCAGACGAAGTCTTTCCGATGGCTGAATCTCTGCCGGGTGAGCCGCTGGCCATTGTGATCAATTGCAGATAAGATTCGCAAGTCGCCGGCTGCATATACGGGAGTGAAAGTTGGCGCCAGGGGTTTGGGTGGAGCCGGGAGTTCAACGTATTGAGAGGAGCGTGAAGAAGACATGACCAGAGGGCAGGGAACGAAGCCAGCGGGAAAGAAGAAGGCAACGCCGGTGCGTCGGGCGAAGAAGTCCAAGGCGACATCAGCCGCGGTCCTGATCCTGTCCGGCTCCACGGCGCTTCGCCGAAGGAAGGCTGCTGAGACGTTGGCCGAAACTTTGAAAGTAGATTTGTTCAGGGTGGATCTGGTGGCGGTCGTGAGCAAATACATCGGCGAAACTGAGAAGAATCTGAACGACGTATTTGATAAAGCAGAAGCGAGTGGCGCGATTCTCTTCTTCGATGAAGCAGACGGGCTGTTCGGGACCGGAAGTAAGGCCAAAGATGCCCGTGACCGATATGCGAATGCGGAGGTAGCCCATTTCCTGCAGCGCATTGAGGGTCACAATGGACTCGTCATCCTTACGAGCAATGGGAAGCAACGAATCGATCAGGCCTTCTCTTCCCGGACGCAGGTGGTCGTCATGGCTGGGACGACGAAGACCGAGCGCATAAAGAAGTAATCGTGGGCGATCCCCTCCAAGTCAGTTCCCCGCCTCACAATCTGGCCGTTCGCCGCGCATCGCGGCGTGGCGGGGAGCGGCCAGGTGCCCTTCTTGCTCGCAGCGGCCGCACATCAGAATGATGCTCCCTCGATGCGTGCAGTGAAGGGCAGTCTCGGCTACTCCCCTCAAGAGATACGAGCAAGCTTGGAAGGATCATTGGGAGTGATAATGCTCGCTCGACAGCCCGAGAAAATCGACACAGGTCTCATTCCAGATTGAATCGGAGATGAAAAGTCATCGCACAGATCTAAGGAGTATCGCCCGCCGCGCCATGATCGAACGAGGCCTCTTGCCTGATTTTTCAGCCGCGGCGATGGCCGAACTTGCCCGGATAGAAACTGCTGCCACCGATCGGCCCTCGAACCTGCGTGACTTAACGGGTCTCCTCTGGGCGTCGATCGACAACGACGATTCCCGAGACCTCGACCAACTCACCGTAGCCGAGCCACGACCTGATCGGTCTGTGACCATACTGGTCGCGATTGCTGACGTGGACGCGCTGGTCGGGAAGGAATCCGCTCTTGATACTCATGCCAAGCACAATACGACATCGGTCTATACGGCCGGCGACATGTTCCCCATGCTGCCGGAAAAGCTGTCGACCGATCTGACGTCTCTCGGCGAAGGGCAGGACCGCCTCGCGATCATCATAGAGATGGTGATTGCGCAGGATGGGGCGGTTCTGAGTTCGAGCCTCTTTCGGGCACTGGTCCGCAACCACGCGAAGCTGGCCTATAACAGCGTTGCAGCCTGGCTCGCAGGGGAGGCGCCCGCGCCTGAGCGGGTCAAGGCCATCTCCGGCCTCGATGCGCAACTTCGCCTCCAAAACCAGATCGCGCAGCGGCTCAAGGCACGACGACACCAGCAGGGAGCGCTGAGTCTTGAAACGATTGAGCCACGGGCCGTGTTTGACGGTGAGGTGCTGACCGATCTCAGGGTCGAGCAGAAGAATCGCGCCAAGGAACTGATCGAAGATTTTATGATCGCAGCAAATCAGGCGACCGTGTCCTATCTCAAAGGAAAGGGCGTTCCCTCCTTCCGCCGTATCCTGCGCTCTCCCGAACGTTGGCAGCGGATTATCGAGGTGGCGGCCCGCTGGGGCGAGCACTTACCCCCGAAGCCGGACGCGAGTGCGCTCGAAGCCTTTCTCGTCACGCGGCGGCGGGCCGACCCTCTCAGATTTCCAGATTTGTCCCTGGCTATCGTGAAGCTCATTGGCAGAGGCGAGTATGTGCTGGATCAGTCGAAGGATGGCTCTCCGGAACATTTCGGGCTGGCGGTGAAGGGGTACACCCATTCCACGGCTCCCAACCGACGCTTTCCCGATCTCATCACCCAGCGGCTGGTCAAAGCGGCGCTGGCCGGCGCGCCAACGCCCTACCGCACGGAAGAACTGAAGTATCTGGCCGACCATTGCACCGAGAAAGAAGACGACGCCGAAAAAGTCGAGCGGCGGCTCCGCAAATCAGCCGCCGCCTTATTGCTCGAATCGCGGATCGGGCAGCGCTTCGACGCCATTGTGACGGGCGCGTCAGAGAGCGGCACGTGGGTCCGGCTCCTTGAGCCGCCGGTTGAAGGGAGAGTGGTGACGGGCACGAGCGGCCTCGACGTCGGAGATAGCGTGAGCGTGGAACTCATAAGCACGGACGTCGAACGAGGGTACATCGACTTCGTCAGAGTGGGAGTGTGATGGAGACTGATGATCTTCTGTGCTCGCGCAACGCGCGGCTTAAGAAGGTGAGGCGCGGCCAGGGCCTTCTTGCTCGCAGACGCGCACGCTCGGAAGGGCTCGTTCGACGCGCAGTAAAGCTTCCCGCCCTTCGCTTGAGTCGGCTAATGAACTCGAGGTGCGTTGGACGCGCGCAGTGGAAGATCAGTCAGTCCCCATCCCTAAAGAGATACCGAGCGAGCTTGGAGGGGTCAATTAGATGGGTCCGACGAGTCACTTGGTGAGGACGCATTTCTCGAACAGATCCTTCAGTTTGCCTGTCGGATCGTAGCGAGCTTTGAGCCTGCGGTATGCTGTTTCATCGTACAACTGCCAAAATTCTTCACGTGAATAGAACGAATTCGAATAGAGAGATTTTTTGCCACCCAGTTCCCGAACCTTGGCTTCTACTTTCTTGTTGAAGTATCCCTCCTCGTGATCGGTGCTGACTGCGTCCCAGAATCCGAAGTTGACATACAGCGTTCGGGGAATCATGGGATACAACGGATACGAGACCGATGGATCATAGGCAGCGACCGGACAGATCCACACAGGCTTGATCCCGATCTCCCTATTGAAGAACTGCGCAAAAGCCGGCGCATGCTCAAGAGGGATCTCCACGTCCTGAATCACTGCCTCTTGCCGCCCGCCAAGAGTCCTGGCAACCAGCTGCGCGATCCGTGAATTGTTGAACATCTTGCGCAGTTTCCAATACACCGTGGAGTTGAGATGCTTCCTCCCCCATAACCACCGGACGAACGGATGCTGCACGAGAAAATGTTTTGAACACCAGAACCAATCGGTGTCCCATCGCCACAGATAGTCGTGCGTCGTGAGGTAGTCGACCGTTCTGCGTGGGATCGATTGATAATAGATGTGCCGATACGTGTAATCGCTGAGCCATTCGGCCTGGTCGACAAATTCGCCCGTCGTCATATAGAGCTCATGTTCATCGAACAGCGTGCCGTCGACGAAATCCACCTGCCTGTCCTGGCATGTACGTCCAAGCGCTTGGAAATAGGCCTCCAGATCTGAGAAACGCTCGTGCCGGAGTTTGACAAATTTCGTGACAGGCACGAGCTTCACTTTCACTTTGAGCGCATAGCCCAGCGTGCCATACGAATTGGCAAAGCCGAAAAACAAATCTCTGTGCTCATTATCTTTGGTGGCTACCGCGATCGTCCCATCGGGCAGGAGGACTTCAATTTCCAGTATCGTTTCGTGGACGAAACCATACTTGAACGAGGATGATTCAATGCCCACCCCCGCAGTCGCTCCGCCAATGGTAATCGACTTCAGTTGGGGGACGACGGCAGGCATCAACTGGAAGGGCAGAGTTTCGCGGACAAGGTCCTCGTAGGTCGTCATGCCTTCTACTTCTGCAAAACGCTCTTTCTCGTCAACGTGGATCACCTGATTGAAGTGGCGCACATCCAGTCTGTGCCTTTGCTCCTGAACACGCTGTCGGAACAGATTGGAAGTCGATTTCTCGAGTGCGAGGGGTCCGGTCGTGCTCGACGCACGAAGGGTCTTGATCAAAGACTCCCGTTTGCGCGCATAATCTTCATGCGAGATCATGGCCGTTACCGTACTGATTCATATCCGCCAAGCAAGCCACGCTTCGACATCACGATCTGCCAGAGGTGGATGGTACGGGCCCGGAATGCCCCCGCGAGAGAAAGAAGATAGTAGCGCCACATACGGGAGAAACGCTCGTCGAAGGTCGACCCCAATTGCACCCCGCTGCCTGTCAACATTCTCCTGCCATGCCAGGAGAGTGCGGTCATAGTCAGTCCCGAAATTATGCCAGTCCTCCATGACAAAGAGTCCTTCCATCGCTGCGCTCAGTTGCGCAACGGATGGAAGCATGCCGCCCGGGAAAATGTATTTATCGAACCAGGGATCGGCGGTAGTAACCGAGGCATTGTTCCCGATGCTGTGGAGTAAGAACAGGCCGTGTGGTTTTATTGTCCTGTGGGCCACTTCCATGAGTGCGCGATAATTCTTAAATCCCACGTGTTCGCAAATGCCAATGGCGGCAACCTTGTCAAATTCTCCGGTCGCTTCACGATAGTCTTTGAGCATGATTTCAACGGGAAGTCCGGTACACCAGCGACGCGCGTACGCCACTTGTTGCTCGGAAATGTTGTAGGCGACCACTGAACAGCCATAGTTGGAGGCAGCGTAATGAGCAAATCCTCCCCACCCGCACCCCAGCTCCAGAACGCGTTCGCCTTTCTTGAGTTGCAGCTTTCGACAGATCAAATCCAGCTTATGCTTTTGTGCCTCCGTCAGATTCTGTGCCCGCTTCCAATAGGCACAGGTGTATTGCATGTTAGGGCCAAGCATTCGTTCGTAAAACTCGTTGCTCAAATCATAGTGCTGTTGTGCCACTCGTGTTGAGCGACGCCTGTTCTGCATGTTAAACAGGCGAGCCTTGAACGCGTTGAGAATGAGCCGCTTATCACGCACGGTCTTGTCGAGTTCCACAGTATGAAATTTGAAAAAGAACTCATCCAGCCGCTTGGCATCCCACCACCCCTCCATGTAGGACTCTCCGAGTCCAAGCGACCCCTCAGTCAGGACACGATCATAGAATCGGTCATTGTGTACCTGGATATCCCCCGGGTGAGACCCATTAATGTGCACCTGGGCCTTTTCGAGCAGCCCTTGAATAACCTGCTTTGAGTTCATAGAGATAACCGTCTTTCCTTGACCGGATGGATGTTGCGTTCCGTGCAAATCACGACGAGGAGACTAGCCTGAGGCATGGACCACAATGGAATACGACACCATACGAGTTACCGCTCCGGTGAGTCTCGCTACATGGTTAGCGTGTCTACGGGAGCGAGGATCCTGGCTTTTTTGATGTGGTCAGGAGGGGTTCTCAGATCCCACACGATCCCGAACCAGGAGAGAATGGTTAAGATGTAATAGGAAAAGTCGACTTCCCACCAAAACCACCCCTGATTGACAGCCGACTGGTAGTAATGGTGGTTGTTGTGCCAACCTTCTCCACAACAGAGAACGGCCAGAATGAAACTGTTCTTGCTTCCATCGCGGGAGTTGTACCGAACCCGGCCGACGATGTGCGTCAGGGAATTGATGAAGAACGTGCAATGATAGAGTACGGTGGTGGAAATGAAGAATCCCCAGACCAGTCCCGGAAAACCCCACAGCCCATACATCAGGAGTGCATACAGCAAGGGCGGAATGAAGTGAAACCGGTTGAGTAGGCGTAGTTCGGGGTATTTAGCCAGGTCCCTCACGAGAGCGAAATCGGTCCGCACGGAATCGTCAGACAGTATCCATCCGACATGGGAAAACCAGAACCCTCTTTGCAACGGGGAGTGACGATCTTGTTCCCTGTCTGAGTGCTTGTGGTGGTGCCGATGGTGGGAGGCCCACCATAACACTCCCTTTTGCGCAGATGTCATCGCGAAAAATGCCAAGAGAAACTGGAAGACCCGGCTGGTCTTGTATGAACGGTGTGAAAAGTACCGGTGATATCCTGCCGTGATGGCGAACATTCTCAGGTAATAGCTCACAATCGCCCAGTGCCACCAGCTCCAGGCTGATTCCGGTCTGAAAGACCCACAGACACATCAGGTGGATGCCCAGGAAGGGGATAAAACCCATCCATTGGAACTTCTTCGATCCCGAATCATGATCGATGGAATCAATGGAATCGCACGACAGTCTATTCATACATGGAGCTCATCAATCACCTCCATCATCGAATTGAATCGTGGGTGGGTGAGCGGGGGCATTCTACGTCATCGGCGTTGGCCTGAGAAGGAGAAAACGTGTCAAAAGGAGGAAATTATTTCAGCTCCGCACTTCCTCGCGCGTCCCTGGTCCCTCCAAGCTGGTGCGGCCGAGTGTTCCGTTGCGGTAGTCCGACAAGAGAATCCTTGCCGCCTTGTCTCGGTCCAGCCCGCCGCCGCTCCTGGTCAGCAGGCAGCCGCGTTTCTTGGCGATGGCGTCGATCACGCCCGCACTAGTCAAGCCGTCCACCGCAAAACCGTAGCGGGCCGTGAGCCGGGCAGGATAGCGCGCAAGCAGGATGGTGGCGAGAAACTCGGCGACAGCTTCGTCATCGACGACCGTGTGGCCTACGGCGTTGACCGTGGCGAGCAGGAGGCCCACGTGAGGGTCTTTGATGGTCCCCCACAACAGTCCTGGTGAGTCGGTGATGGCCATGCGGTCGTTCAGTTTGTGACGTTGCTGGACTTTGGTCACGGCTGGTTCGTCGCCCACACGAGCGATGCGGCGTTTGAGGAGCTGATTCATCAGGGTCGATTTGCCGACGTTGGGGACTCCCATGATCAGCATGCGTAGCGGCTTCGCGCTACTGTTGCGATGGGGGGCGAGCGGCTGACAGAGCTGGGGCACCTTGGCTGCATCGCCCGCATGACTACAAGATAGGGCCACGGCGCTGACGCCCGGTTGCCGGTTATACAGGTCGAGCCAGGCCTGAGTGACGGCGGGATCGGCGAGATCGGCCTTGTTGAGCACCTTCAGGCTAGGACGCTGGCGGACCAAACGCAGCTCTTCGATCAGCGGGTTGCAGCTGGCGTCCGGTATGCGCGCATCCAGCACTTCGACGATGACATCGATCACCTCCATCGTCTTGGCCGCTTCCTTGCGCGCCGCATTCATGTGACCGGGAAACCACTGTATGGACATGGGGGACAGACTTTCTGGAAAAATAAATTATACGCTACGCCGCAGGGTCAGTGTCGGTGCTGTTATCACATCGTGCATCTTAGTAGTAATCCGTTCCCCATTGAAAGGAAACAATAGAGCAGGTCATGTGTTGAAGGTGATTTCCCATCTATCCACGTTTCACTTTTCGAGCCGCTCGGCGTGGCGCCAGTACCTTCCGTTCTTGAGGTTGAATCAGCCTCGTTGACAGGTCGTAGGTAAGTCAGTAGCCTTACGTCCAGTTCTGACCCGCCAGTACTGCGTCTTGTGTGCGGCCCTACCAGCATGGAGTGGGAGTGCGGCCACCATGCTGGCGCAGATCCTGAACGGAATCATCACAGATGAAGACACAGCAACCACAGTCGGCCGCCGCGGCCTTTTCTTCGCACAACGGACCACGTCTGAACATTCTGAGTTTGGCTCACCGGGAATGGCCGCTTCTGGGGAGTATCGCGACGACGGCGGCGTTTCTCGCGTTCGGTCAACGGTGGCTGGCCGACCTGTCCAACCCGATCTGGTTTGCGATCATCCTGGTCTGGCTCTTCGGCGTGGTGCTGCTCTCGGCCTTTGCGGTTGTTCGCCATGCGGAGGTTCTGGCCATCAAGCTTGGCGAGCCCCTCGGGACGCTCGTTCTCACACTGTCCGTCACCGGCATCGAAGTCATGATGATCGCGGCGGTCATGTATACCGCTGAGGGCGGGTCGTCGTTGGCCCGGGATGCCATGTTCGCGGTGGTGATGATTGTGTTGAACGGCATGGTCGGATTGTCGCTCCTGCTGGGCGGCTTGCGGTACCACGAACAGACCTACAACCTTCAAGGCGCCAATGCGTTTCTCGCGGTAATTGTGCCGTTGGCCGTGCTCGGCCTCATCCTGCCGAACTTTACGACCTCGTCTCCCGGTCCGACCCTCTCGCCGTTTCAAGCCGTGTTTCTCATCGTCATGTCGATCGGGCTGTACGGTGTGTTTCTGGCGATCCAGAACTTACGCCACCGTAACTATTTCGTGTCGCCTGAGTCAGATGATGCCGTAGCAGGACCGCCACACGGGGAGGGTGATGCCTGTGAGCGCTGCTCTGTGGGGTATCACACGCTCTTCTTGCTGATGTATCTTGCACCGCTCGTCATCCTGAGCAAACAGATGGCGGTGCCGATCAATTTTGCCATCCATGAGTGGCATGCGCCGTCGGCGTTGGGCGGGTTTTTGGTCGCCGTGCTCATCCTGGCTCCGGAGTCGCTCGGCGCAGCGCGCGCAGCCCTGGCGAACCAGCTCCAGCGGTCCGTCAATGTTCTGTTGGGATCGGTCCTGGCGACGATCAGTCTCACCATTCCGGCCGTCCTGACCATTGGGTTCCTCACGGACAAGACCATCACCCTCGGACTTGGTCCGGTCGATATGACCCTGTTGTTGCTGACGTTGGGGCTCAGCACCTTGACCTTTGGCAGCTCACGAACGAATGTCTTGCTCGGGGCCGTGCACTTATTGCTGTTTCTGGCCTACCTCATGCTCATCTTCGAAGGCTAAAGGCGAGCGGTCGGGTCAGCTCACGAGAAATGATTCAGTGGCGTGCCTGAGGCCCGGAGGTCTGCGTGATCCTCGGTGCCAGTTACACCTTCATCAGGAGATCATGTCATGACCAGGCAATCAGTGCGGCGTATGGTTCTCACGGTATTGGCAGTATTCTGGCTTACGCTCTCGCCGGAGAGCCATGCGGTGGTGGAGATTCTTCCGGAGGTGTCATTGACGGTCGATGGCCGGGCCATTCAGGATCATGCGGCGGCCGCCTCACATCCGACCGTGCGGGAGATTCTGGCGGCGTTCGGTCGTGCCGAAGCCGCCGTGCAGAAACAGGATCTCGAGCCGCTGCTGCAATTCTACGCCAAGGCCTACAACTATCATGGCTTGAAACCAGCGGATGTGCGCCGGATCTGGGGCGAAGTATTCGCCCATTACCGCAACCTGTCGTCCACCCATCTCTTCTCGGAAGTGAAGGTGTTCCGGTCAGGATCTCAACTGCATGCGGAAATCACCTGCACCGGCGGGCTGTACGGCACGGAAACCCAGGGCGGCACGCGTATCACGCTGGATAGCTGGTTCCGCGAGGTCCACTATCTGGTGCATGAGGACGGAGCCTGGCGCTTTCTCGGGAATGCGGGCGCTGCGCCGAGCGCGGCTCCGTTTACATCCAGCCCCCATCATCCGCTCTTTTAATCGCGAAGGCTCGGGAGGAGTCCTATCGCACCGTAGCTGGTCTCTGATTGGCCCGATCCGCTCAATCCGGGTTGGCCCGGTTCTGCGGTGAGTTCGAGCGATTCCACCAGGGCTCCGACTTCTTCGGACGCCGTCTCAATCTCAAACCGCTCTCTCCGGATCTCGTTGCCGGTTCTGTTTCGATAGACCAGTTCATCCGTATCGAGATCATATTCCGGAATCTCGCCGCTCCCCCATCGCTGCACGAAGTAGTGGGCATAGAGGGTATAGAGGCCGTGGTCCTTGCTGTTGTGCCGCATGACATACTCTGGCATGGTTTTGACATCCAGGTCGGCATGGTAATGCTGGAGCCAAAGATAATCTCCGAGGATCACCAATTTCATCAACGGGGAATCCGAGTAGAGCTTGAGCTTGACGGCCTTTCCCATGGCCTTCAGCCGCTTGAGGAGCTGGATACTTTGCCGGACTTCTTTCCGGAATTTTTCCAGCGTGAACTCGGGATGGTTGATCGCCTGTATGCGCGCGCTCGCTTCCTGGCTGTAGGGATTCACCAGCATGATTCTGGCCCCCAGGCACTTGTCGAGGACCGACGACAGCCCTCCCACTTGATCCACAAAAGTGCTGTGGCCGCTTGACCCGATGACCGAGATGGTTCGGCCTGTGCCCTGCTCTTCCCTGAGTTGTTTGATGCGCCGTTGTGCCCCCCGCGTGCGGCGCGGGAAGAACGAGACGAGGCCGGCGCCGGTCGCCACGGTGGCGAGGGCCCGATCCCGCATGCTGCGATGGAAGTAGTTCAGGCAGAAGATCAGGAGGATCGCCACCGTCACTTCCACGGCGATGAGCGAGAACTTGTCATGTTCGACGCGAGACCAGAATGATAAAAAGTGTCTGGCGCCTGCCGGGAGCAAGAGCGCAATGCCCGCGCTCAGAGCGACGACGACGATGTGATAGAGACTCCCTGCGGCGTCGCGGAGGAGTGCTCGGACTGTTGACCATAATTCTTGAAACAACGATTCACCTCTTTGAGTTATAACTGACGACCCCACGGCGATGTCGGGCTAGCAATGCGAGCGATGGAGGGGTACGCCTTAGGCGGAGTGCTCGGCAGATGCAGAACGGCTGCGTGCGGACAAAAAAGATCGCGTCGAGACTTCGTGCCTGTTGAAGGAATGCAGCCTCCGAGCACGGAAGGTCTTACGCGATCAGCTATGACCCTACCACGAACATATTCGTCATGCAAGGAATGCTTCGAATGAGGATCGAGCGCGGCATCTTCGTTTGTGGTTTGTCTGGTTGCTCTGGATTGTTTGGTTGAATCAGACAACCGGATGAAGCCTGACAAACGCGAGCGACGAGTTACGGCGGTCTGCTAGTACTGGAGTGTTGAGGGCTCACGATGAAACTGCGCCACCGTGGGGCGAACCAGTTCTGCGAAGTCTCGATAGCGGAGCTTCATGGCTCCTGTATGGGTCCCGGCGTCGAAGAAGATGTGCTCATCTCGCGTGAGTAACTGATCGACATAGACGTGCCATGTTATAGAGATTGCCGAACGGGGGCATCGTCCCCACTTCGCAGTCTGGAAAGAGATCCGCGAATTCCGATTCCGTTGCAAGTCTCACGTGCCGTGTGTCCAGCACCTCTTCGAGTCGCTTGAAATCCACCCGCCAGGTGGAAGGGACAACCGCCATCACATACCGCTGGTCGGCTTTGACGATCACCACTTTGGCGAACATGTCTCCAGGCACGTGGAGGGCCTCAGCCGTCCCTCGTGCGGTGTAGGCCGCGCTATGGCTGACCACCTCGTAGGGGATCTTGTGGCTGTCGAGATAGCGTTGGAGTCTCTTGAGGACGGGCATGGTGACCTCCGACGGTAAAGGGTGAGACGCTCACATTGGCGCTCGAAAGAAGAAAAGAGCAAGGGGAATGCCATCGCCTCCGCGCAGGATGGAACAGGCAAATGCATGATGTGTTGCGTGGTTAGCGCAGGATCATGACGGAGACCTGCGAGACAACAGAAAGGGTTCGTAGCAGAATAGGGCAATGGTCCTTGGCGGACTGTCCTGAAATGCTACGACGAGGTGACCCAGAAGTGGTTTGTCTGGTTCATCTGGTTTCTCCAGTGTATCCGGTGAGTCCGGTTCAACCAGAGAACCGCAATAAACAAGAGAAACCGGTTCAACAGCCTGCTCGTTATGGCAGGAGTTCGCGGCTATGGGGGGTGGTGAGATCCTGGTCGGGACCAAGGGGGACGATACCGGTCGGATTGATGTCGTCGTGGGTGATGTAGTAATGCCGCTTGATGTGGTCGAAGTTCACGGTGTCGGCGATGCCGTCGGTCTGATAGAGGTCTTTGAGGTAGCCGAAGAGGTTCGGGTAGTCGATGATCCGCCTGAGATTGCACTTGAAATGGCCGTGGTAGACGGCGTCGAAGCGCACGAGGGTGACGAACAAGCGCCAATCGGTTTCGACGAATTGTGAGCCGAAGAGGTAGCGTTGGCGCGCCAGCCGGGCCTCGAGTTGATCGAGGGCGTCGAAGAGGCGCAACACGGCTCGTTCATAGGCCTGCTGCGAGGTGGCGAATCCCGCGCGATAGACCCCGTCGTTCACGTTCTCGTAGATGAAGGTATTGAGGTCGTCGATCTCTTTCCTGATTCCTTCCTGATAGAGGTCGATCGAGCTCTCGGTGAAGCGATTGAACTCGCCGTTGAACATGCGCATGAGGTCGTCGTCGGAATTGCTGACGATGCGTTTCGTCACCCTGTCCCACAACACAGGGACGGTGAACCGTCCCCGATAGTCAGGATCGGTGGCTTTGTAGGCCTGGCTGAGGAACTGGAATCCGTTGACGGGATCGAGCGAATGGCCCGGCCCTTCGCGGAACGCCCAACCCCTCTCGTCGCGGATCGGGTCCACGACCGTCATGCCGATCACGTCTTCGAGCTTCTTGAGTTTCCGCACAATGATCGTCCGATGTGCCCAGGGGCAGGCCCAGGAGACATAGAGATGATAGCGGCCGCTCGCCGCCGGGAAGCCGGAGTTCCCATTCGAAGTCACCCAGCCCGTAAAGGCATCCGGCTGCCTGGTGAAGGAACCCTCGACGCTCTGCTCGTCTGGAAATTGTGCCTTGATGATCATCGTCAGGCTCCTGCTTCCCTCTACCGTACCATATTAATGAGGGAGTGACAGGGGGGGAGGGGAGCGGCCAGGTGCCCTTCTTGCTCGCAGAGCCCCCACGATGAAGCGGTGGTCGCTCGATGCGCGCAGTAAAGGGCAGCCTCGGCCACTCCCCTGAAGAGAGGTTAGCGAATCGGAAGGTGCTCGTTCGACGCGCGCATTCGAGGATCGACCAGGCTGCCCTGCGAGGATATAGGCAAGCGAGCTTGGAGGGATCATTTATATTCATGGTCGCTCGATACGTGCAGCGCGTATGGATTGGGCCAATGCGAAAAAGTAGAATTCTCCACCGCGATTGGAATCCAGACAAGAAGATTTCCCGTAAAGGATGGTAAGGTGCAGTGTTCATTCAGCTGGTTCAAACAAGGAGGCCGTAATGCATGTGATAGGGACGTATCGGATTCATGGGGTTGGGAATCGCGTTAGCGGGTTGTCTCTGCGGAGCCCCAGTCTTTGCAGCGGATCAGCCGATCGAAGACGGGTCGAAGATTGTGATTACATCTCCCAAGGACGGGGACAAGGTCGGCGACACGTTTGAGTTGAAGTACGAGTTGACCAAGGGCACCGAGGCGGCACACGCCCACGTATACCTGGACAATCAGTACCAGAAGGGTTTTCCCGGGACGTTCAAGGGTCTGAGTAAAGGGAAACACCAGATCACCGTGACCGGCGCCAACAAGGACCACAAACTCGTCTCGGCCACCCAGACCATCACCGTCGAAGTGGAATAGCGCTGCTTTCAGTCATCTTCAAGGCCACCAGGGCCCTCTTGTGAAAGAGGCCCTGGTGCGCCAGGTCTCACAAAGCCGTTTCCTGCCGTTGGCAAACAGCCGTCCCATTCGAGCACCAGAATTTTCTTTCCTGAAGGCGGCGGGTTATGGGCAAGTGTTCCTCGTCAGGACGGGGTCGATAATGACGACGTCGTAGTTGGCGGACGCCAGACACCCGTCTCGTGGCGCGCGGCGGGCCGATTCCGAAAGTTGACACCTTCCTTTCCGAAACGTAGCCTGTCTCAACGGAGAGGTAGAGAGAGAGAATTGGAAGGCCCTCGATGGGATTTAAGAAGGGTGGCGAACCAGTTTCCGAGACCGTGGGGCGTCTCCTTTGCCGTCGTGAAATTCTCACACTGTTAAGCGCCACTGGTGTGGCCTGGCTGATGGCTGGCAGTCTGATTCCTAGGCGGGCTGTTGCCGCTATGCAGGGAACTTTGTGTGTGGTCCGACCGGAGCAAACCGAAGGTCCGTATTTCGTCGACGAGCGCCTGCATCGGTCCGACATTCGCTCAGATCCGACCGACGGGAGAGTCAGGCCCGGTACGCCGCTGGCTTTGACGCTCGCGATCTCGCGCCTCGGCGCCGGAGACTGTCAGCCGCTTGCCGGCGCTCAAGTGGACATCTGGCACTGCGATGCGCTGGGCGTCTACTCGGACGTGAAGGATCCGGGTTTCAACACTATCGGCCAGAAGTTCTTCCGCGGCTACCAGATCACCGACGCGCGCGGCGAGGCCAAGTTTCTCACCATCTACCCAGGCTGGTACGAGGGCCGGACGGTGCACATTCACGTCAAGGTTCGCACAGCGCCTCAGGCCGGACGGAACTTCGAATTCACGTCGCAAGTGTATTTCGACGATGGATTGACGGATCGCGTCCATGCTGACCCGCCCTATGCCGCGAAAGGAAGGCGCACCGCGCGAAACCAGGATGATCGGATCTTCCGGCGTGGTGGCGATCAACTTATGCTGGCTCCAACCCCAGTGGCCGACGGCTATGCGGCAACGTTCGCGATCGGCCTGCAGCTTCCTTGAAGAGCCATGCGGCGCGCGGCGGCGTTGACCTTGTGATCGTCTCTCGATACAGTCCTCCATATCCGGTGAAATCTTCCTCCCTCGACTGAATAGATTCGGGAGACTTCGATGTTTGCCGGCCACGTCGGCGCAGCGCTCGCCATTGGTCGCGCGGATCGACGCCTCAATCTCGGCGTGCTGATCCTCGCTGCTCTGTTCTTGGACGCCTTGCTCTGGCTCTTCGTCTTGCTGGGCTGGGAGTTTGCGTCTATCCCGACTGACTTCGGCAAGAGCCATCAGGTGCAATTCGTCTTCCCCTACTCGCACGGACTCGCGGGAAGTGCGGCTTGGGCTTTACTGGGGGCACTTGCCACGTACTCGTGGTATCGGCGCCTGGGCGCAACGAGGCTACGTCCCGCAGTGCTTGTCGGAGTTGCCGTCTTGTCCCACTGGGTCCTCGATGCCCTCGTTCATGTTCCGGAGTTGCCACTGATGGGCTCGCACTCGCAGACCGTGGGCTTGGGCTGGTGGCGACACATGCCGTTGGCGCTGGCGGTGGAGGCGCTAATTCTTGCAGTCGGTCTTTGGCTGTATGTGCCAGGGGCACTGCTGTCCCGAGGTCGGAAAGCTGGGTTGTGTGTCCTCGGCGCGATGATTCTTGCGTTCACCATCGTTGGGATGACGATCGCACCGGCGCCGCCCTCCGTGACCACCATGGCCTTGAGTTCGTTGATCATTGTAGTTGTAGTGACCCTCCTCGCATGGCGGTTGACTGCCATTCCCGGCGAGCGTCGAGCCTAGCTGGGAGATGAGGAGACGCACATGACTACGGAGTGCCTGGAACAGAACAGTTAAGACACTTTTCGCGGCGCGCGGCGTCCCACCGTTTGAAAGTTGACACCTTCCTCCCTGAAACGTAGCCTGTTTCAAATTTCTTGTCCTTTGAGCGCCTGAGCGGAGGACTTGTACGACTATGACGCCGCGAATCACGGTCATTACTCTCGGTGTCGACGATTTGGAGCGAGCGCTGGAGTTTTATCGGGACGGACTCGGTTTGCCGACTCGGGGAATCGTCGGCACGGAGGTCGAGCATGGCGCCGTCGCCTTCTTTGATCTCCACCGTGGCTTGAAGCTGGCCATTTGGGGTCGGAGAGATATCGCCCATGAAGCCAAGGTTCCGTTGGAGCCTCGGAGCGCGACCGAGTTCACGCTCGGTCACAATGTCGCGAGCAAAGCCGAAGTGGATGCGGTCATGGCCGAGGTACAAAAGGCCGGTGCGACGATCACCGACCAGGCCCACGACGCATTTTGGGGTGGCTACTCCGGCTCGTTCCAGGACCCCGATGGGCATCTGTGGGAGGTGGTATGGAATCCGGAAATAATCATTGAAGACTAGCCCACCAAACCGCTCCAATCCAATAATGCCCCGCCTCGCTCGGCGAGATTCCAAGGAATCATTGTGCGGTATTCGTCGGCGCGCGGCGAACGCTTCTTCGACACTTCTCACGGGGGGTCCTGTCATGAACGTAGCACTTGCGTTCGCGTTGTTCCTGCTCCTGTTTCTTGGCGCCCCTGTCTACGCACAAAGCCGTTGCGCAGAATGTCTCAAGGCAGCTCAGGAAGAGTTGAAACAATGCCTTGATAATGCCATTAGTGAAGAGGATAAGATTTCTTGTGATCAGAGCCAGCAAGCACAAACGAAGGTCTGCGAGGACGGTGAGTGCAAGATTGAAAGAGACAAACGTGATAATAGAGAATGAAGCCCTCCCACAGACGCAATAAAGGGGCCGTGAGATTGCCAAGGGGGCAAGGGAGAGAGAACGGGGCTTACTCATTCTGCTTTTCCAGAAAAGAGCCGTGGCTAGCTCTCCGTTTCGCGGCGCGCGGCGTCCCACCTCTGAAGACCACCCTCGGAATTTGAGCGCAACAATCGGATAGTGCCTCGACCCGTTCTGGCGGTATCATGGCCCAACGAGAAAAGAGGGGCTCATGCCGCCAGTCAATGCAGCTCATGCGTGGGATGCCGTAGTGAGACGTGATCGCCGGTGCGATGGCATGTTCGTCTACGCGGTGTCCTCAACGAGAGTGTATTGTCGCCCCTCATGTCCTTCCCGGCGGCCAGCTCGTCGCCATGTAACTTTTTTCGATTCGTCGCGATTGGCAGAGGCGGCAGGATTTCGGGCCTGCCTGCGCTGTCGGCCACAGTCGCCACATGGCTCCGAGACGGAACAGCGGGTTGAACGGGCCCGACGGTATCTGGATGAGCACTCTGATGAGCCTGTCACGCTTCGGCGGTTGGCCACCGAAGTCGGAATGAGCCCATTTCATCTGCAGCGTACGTTCGCACAATTGGTGGGACTCTCGCCGAAAGAGTACCGAGACGCCCGGAGGATGGCGCGGTTTAAGTCATCATTGAAACGAGGTGAGACCGTGACGAGCGCGACCTACGAAGCCGGTTTCGGTTCCAGCAGTCGCCTGTATGAACGAGTGAATGCGGACCTCGGCATGACGCCCTCCATCTATCAGGCTGGAGGAGCCGGCGTGACGCTTCGCTTTACCATCGCGCCGACGGTCGTCGGTCATATGCTTGTGGCGATCACGGAGCGGGGCATTGCGACCGTGCGTTTCGGAGATACAGCGGTCGCACTGGTGGCGTCACTTCAGCACGACTACCCGAAGGCTATTCTCCACCGAGACACGACCGGATTGAAAAAGCACGTCCGCGCGATCCTCCAGTGCTTTACCGGGGAAATAGGCGCAAACCTCCTTCCTCTGGATGTGAAGGCCACTGCCTTTCAACACAAGGTATGGAAGGCACTTCAGCGGATTCCTCGCGGATCTACTCGCTCCTATCGTGAGATCGCCCGAACGATCGGGCAACCGACGGCAGCTCGTGCCGTGGCCAGAGCCTGTGCCAGCAATCCCATCGCGGTTGTCATCCCTTGTCATCGAGTCGTTCGAGGAGATGGGTATCTCGCAGGATATCGCTGGGGCCTTCAGCGGAAGCGACGGCTTCTTGTGCTGGAACGAACGTGAACCGGAGAATACGGTTCGAGTCCCGCTGTCTCAGCGCGCGGCGGTCCACCACTTGTGACGAAGCTAGCAGATATGACCCCCGCTTTGTGTCTTTTGAAGACAACGTAGGGAGAGGGCCTGGACTAGCGGGGCGGGTTACCGTACGTCGGTCGGGGTCTCTTCAAAGCGGATGGCGATGCCTGAAAGGACATGTTCTACCCGGCGCTGGTCTGTCATGCCTTGGGTCAGGATGTAGGGGTTGGAGCTGTAGGGCGTGTACCATCCGTATCCATACAGTTGAAACGACACTCCGGCTGGGCCCAGCAAGCCCGGCTCAAAGTAAGGACTAAAGTAAGGACTGCCCGTCTGGGACCGCACGACCATGGGCACGTCCGGCACGATCGCATCGGCCCCCAACGCGCGGGCGCGATCGAGCATCGTTTGCCGGAGCGTTTCCATACTATAGTTTGAGCTTCGTACCGTAATACGTGCTACTTCCACGTGGGCTTGTTCGGGCTCTGCTGTCAGCCAACCGACGGGAGCAGCGGTCTCTCGCGATGGATAGGCCGTGTCCGTGAAGTACTCGATGCGGGTGCCGACACATCCGGTGAGGGAGCGCCGTTACCGCGAGGGAGAGAATGGTTCGTCCGATGGTCGTCATACAGGACCTCTCAACCTATTGTTGAGTACACTGTACTGCGACGTCTACCGAGAACCCTATTCCTCGTTGGAGGGGGGAGTCAAGCAGCAATGGCGGCGGGAACCTTTTCTTATCGCGCCGCGCGGCATGTCGTCTTTTCCGTTTAACGCCTTACGGTTCACGTTTCACGGGTCTTAGATTGCACCGCATAGGCTAAGCTTGGTAAACAAGAGGCGTATCCGTTGTCTGAGGAATCGCTCTTTATCGCTGCACCAGGAGGACTCGCACCCATGTTTGACATCGTCACACGATTGACTCGACTCACTCCTGTCCGGCACGTGCTCGCCGGCACGCTGCTGGGCCTGTTCCTGATGAGCCTCCTCCCTGCTTCGCTCGATGCGGCGCGAGGAGGAGGGAAGACGGAGGTGTTGCCTGTGCAAACAGCCGCACCGGCGGCGGTCTTTATCGAGACGACCGGAAGTGAAGTGGAGTTACGGCGTCAATTGCGGGCCAAAAACGGGGTGTCCGAACTCAGTTCCTCCGCCCCGGGGATCCGCTTCTCGGTCGCGCCGACGGGGAGTTTTGGCTTTATTACCCCAAGGCTCCTGGGATTGGCCTTGGTCACGCAGAGTCCGGATCTCCCGTTGGAACAGACGCCTCCCGCCACCAATGCCTATGAGATCCATAAGCTCGCCGACGGCAGCGGGATGCTGGTGGGTTTCGTGGAGGCAGACCTCAAGCCTCAGCTGACGCCGAGTCAGCGGCCGAAGAATGTCCGACTCGGGCTCTACTCCAATCCATCGGACAAGGCTCCGCATATCGTCGCGGTGCCCTTGGTCAAACTGGTTGTCGATCGGATGCCGCTCAAACTCGATCCCAAGAAATCCGATAGCGCGGTCCTGCTCGAGATGGATTTGCAGGGCACCGCCAACCGTAAGTCGTCTCAGACCGGGCCTAACTAGAGGCTGCTGAAAACGTCTGGTTCGGGGCGAGGCGAGACTCCCACCTTGTTCTTCTGCGGCGTCGGGAGTAGGATCGCTCCAGTCCTGGGTCAATGGATTTTATAACAAGGGGGATCGCACCATGGCAGATCGGTCAGTGAGTATATTCGGTTTCATTGCTCTGTTGGGGGTGATGGTTGGCGGTTGTGCGAGTGAGGGGACGACGGGATCAACAGGTACCGGGTCGGCATCTACCTCGACCAAGGGCATCGATCGTATAGCCTCGGGATCTGTGGAAGATACCCAAAATGCATGTCTGGCGCGCATTCCCAACGATGCAACCGCGGGTCAGAAGATGTTGGCGGAGGAAAGCTGCCGCCGCGATCAGGCCACCCGTCGATAAGTTACTGTTGTCAATGTGTCTGGGAGACGGCTTGAATGGCTGTCTCCCACATTACCGGATCGCTCAGATTCTGAAGAGTTCCGCTGCGGGCCGTCAGTTTTGCGCTTCTACTCGCTTCCTTCTTCTTTTCCGCCACCCAGTCGCAAGCCGCCGCTCCTGACCAACTTCACGGTACCCGCAGGCTGGCTTCCCTGGCTGATTCTCGCCCGCTTGACTCTGGTTCAAGCGGGGGCGATGCTGAATGACATCCCGGAGGTGTGGTATGACACCGGGGCAGTGGTTTCTATCGCTGTTCACGCTTCTGTGCCTCTCCCCCTCGTTCTTTTCTTGCGCCCTCATCGGTTTCATGTCTGCGAGGGCGTGGTTGTCTCTCTCTCTCTCCAAGGAGGTGCATCATGAAGGCCTCTCTTGTGCTACTCACCGTTTTCATTGTCGTGCTGTTGACGATCTCTTTCGCATTGGCTAATCCGACCATGTTGCCGAAGCACCAGGGGTATCCCATGGGCAAGGCCGTCGATCCCATCAGCGGGCAATCGCTCGCGAACGATCCAGGCCAGACCAATGCGACGGGAGAAAATTCGTTGGCCCAGGCAGCGGCGTTTGACGACGTCCACGTACAGCAGAGTCTGTCGATCAATCAAAACGACCAGCGGCTGTTGGAGAAGCCTGGTGCAGGGCTGCTGCCCAAGGTTCAGGGACCGAACATCAAGATCGAGCCGCCGGTGAAGGAAGGGACGAAGGTGAATGCCGCACCAAAATGAGCGTGTCCAGTGAAGCGATGAACAGCCAGGCCGGACCCTGGTTTTTCTGCAGTCCAGGGTCCGGCCACGAAACCGCGAATGGTGTTCCGGTATAACAGGCCGCAGCAAGCGACCAAAGATGTTCTTCCAAGCTTGCTCGTTTGCGTTGACCTATGATGGCCCGGAGGAGTCCGGCTTTGCGCGCAACTTTCTCACCCACCCACCCACTGGCACGCCGAGACGTGCCACTAGCCGGGGCGAGGGTCTTTTGATTTTCCTCACTTCGCCCTCAGGGGAGCAGCCAGACTGTCCTTCACTGCGCGCATCGGACGAGCACCGCTTCATCGTGCGCGTTCTGCGAGCAGAAGGATGGTCTGGCTGCTCCCTTCCCGTCCTTCTGAGACCGCGCGTTGCGCGAGCAGAGGGGACTCACCGGGCCATCCCCCCCTGCTGGCGGACTATCTTGAGCATCCTGCTTGAGGGATGGGGCATTGATCTCTCATCGTAATCCTCTTACTCTATGTCCTTTCCTACGGGTGCGATGGTCATTGCATATCAGCAAGCGACCCTATTCGCACCTGTCACGTCTGGTTGAAAGGAGGCCAACATGACAATCAACGATGTGGCG
>CAVSCZ010000001.1:0-123401 GCA_963726635.1 uncultured Nitrospiraceae bacterium | reverse complement strand
TCCGGTCGCCCCCCTTTCTTAAACACACTCACTCTTACCCGTGAACCATAATCAATTTCCTTGTTACACAATCTACCACTTACTGTTTCAGATAGTCATGTTATCGCACGAATCAAGGATTTGCCAGAGCCCGGTGTTATTGCCCCAATCCATGAGCTTGGTGAGGAATTCCTACCCGTACCGCCGGACAATCTCGTCTTCCCGCTCCAAGGTCACTGAACCGGTCTTCAGGGTTTCGCCGAGTTGATAAAAGAACTGTTCGCTACCACTCTTTCTGGCCTTCGCCCGCGTTGCTCCACCGGAAACTTCCGGTCCCGCCAGGCGTCGAGGCCGCCTTCGAGGGGGCGGACGCGATGGATGCCCTTCTTCTTCAATAGCAGCGCGGTGCGGGCACTGGAGACCTCGTTCGGGCAGGAGCAGTAGAGAATAATATCACGGTCACGAGGAATCTCGTGGTGGCGATGTTCGATCTCTTCCATCAAGAAGTTCAAAGCCCCGGGGATCGTCTCGGGATCCAGGTCCAGGGCCAGTGGATGCCGGACATCTACGACTGTGATGAGATCTCCGGCATCCATGCGATGCTTCAGTTCATCCACGGTAATCTTCGCCATCCGGAGATCTCGCAGGAACTTCTGCCGATGGAAGAACTTGTACCCGATGAATCCCGCCAGACCGACCCCGATGATCGTGAGGAGCCAGCCTCCGGCTTGGTCAAAGAGCAACGCGAGTTGCTCAAGTTGATTGCTGAAGAGCGCGCCAACTCCGGCGCACAGCCCCACCCAGATCAGCACCCCCACTGCATCGTAGAAGAAAAACGTCGCGGCACCCATACCCACAATTCCAGCCAACGGGGGTGCCACAGTGCTGAATCCCGGGATGAACTTCGCCAGGAGCAAGGCACGCGGTCCATTCCGATGAAAGAGATTCTCCGTGTCCCTCACGCAGGAGTCCGGCTCGAGTGACATCCGGCACAAGAAGCCCAAGACCTTCCCGCCCTTCACGCGGCCAAGGTAGTACCAGGCCAGGTCCGGAGGCAGCGACGCGGCAACAGGAACCAGCAGAGCGGTCACCAGGCTCATCTTGCCGGCCCCCACGAGTGCGCCCGCGGCGATCAACAACGGGATGGCGGGAATCGGCAGGCCCACCTGCTCGAAAAACACGACCCAGAATAAAACCGAGGCCCCGTGATCGGCAAGAAACTGCAAGGCATTCATGCGGCAATCCTGTTCATGTTATGCGCTTTTGAAGCGGGTCAGCTTGGCAAACATGATCGCGGCGAAGGGGAGGGACAGCCCAAGAATTAACTGCAGGATGAGAAGCGAGCCGAGATGGCTGTAATCGGCCGGCGTTTGAATGGCGCCGGAGGCCTGGTCGCGGACTTCCCGAGTGATCACATAGATCTCGTTCATGTATTTGGTGCCGAGCTGGCTCAACGACAAGGCCAGATTCGTAAACGATGCCATCACGGCAAAGAAGGTGGCTTTCAAGTTCGCCGGAGCGCTGTTCGCAATCCAGGCCAGCATTGGAATCATAGAAATCTGACCGAGCGGCGATTCCAGTGCCGTATCGACCAAGGCGATGAACCTTGCATCGACAACACCTCCCGTGATTCTTCCCGTCCATTCGTGCAAGCCGTAATACATGCTCACGATCGGGAGGGTGAGAATGGTTCCGATCACCGTGAGAAATCCTACGACATAGGCAATCGACCGCTCGGCCATGAAACGACGAAAGACGAACATGCCCGCCAAGGTTAATGTGCTGCCGATCAGTGAGAGGACGGAGAGAAACTGCTGATCGAACTTCAGCTGGTCGATCATCCACCAGGTCGTCCCTGGCCCGGTCCCAGGAATCGCGCGGAAGATAAAGACCACGACCGCTGTCCCGACCAGAGTGAATCGCTTGTCAGGCTCCAACTCTCGCACCAGCCGGGCCATCAAGAACAAGACGATGGCCATCGAGCCGACAAAGACAATCTCTTCGCTATAAGAGAAGCCGCCGAATCCGACGGTCAGCGTGAACAGGACAAAGGCGAGGCTCCCGCCCAAAATCCACCAGTTGGGCTTGGTTGCCTCCACCAGGCTTCCCCGTTCTCGTACCATCTGGTTGATCGTCTCACGCGTGAACCCCTGCTGTCGGAGCTGCCGTATGTGACGTTGTTGCAGGAACCAGGCAACCCCCACTCCCAGCACCGAGACGAACGGGATCACCAGCCCCATGAGGTAGACCTGCTTGTAGAGCCGAACGATCTCTGCCTGCGGGAGTCCTTCGACCCCTGTAAAGACATAGACGTTGATCATCGCCACTAGAATCCCGCCACCGACGATGGCCACTCGCCCGAGCGTCTGCATGGTGGTGTGCATGAGTTTGAGTGTCGACTGATCGAACGGCTGCCCCCGCTCATCCACCCGTGGCACGGCATCGACCGTCATCGCATCCGCGACCGCATCCTGAATCACATACCCGATCGGAGCGAGCAATGTACTCAACACAAACCAGACCTCGGCTGACAGGATGGCGGTCATTGCCTCACGTTTGCCAATCAGTGCAGCCATGATGGCCAGACTGACTGCCAGCAGCCCGGCTCCGAGGCCCACGAGCCAGCCTTTCCAACGCCACAAGAGATCGACCATGTGTCCAATGGGCATCTTCAAGGCCCAGGGAATCCCTGCCCAGAATCCCAGCGCGGCAAGGAACGAGGCAGAGAGGCCCAAGTAGTCTTTCACGAAAAATGTGCCGACGATCGCGGTGAGACCGGAAATGCCGTAGGCCATGTAGACCATCAGCGGGGGCAGATAGGAGAGCCGCATCTCACGGCCGAGAGAGAGAATGTTGCGATCGATCCACTGAGCGAGACGGGTGAACATCGTTATGACAGTACTTTGGCGGTCTGGCGACGCTCGATCAGCGCCTTCAGCTGCGCACGCATCTCGTCAGCCGGCAGACGCGTCCGATCTCCATGCCCGGACAGTACCCATTCGAAGCGGTAGTCGAGGAGTTTCTGGATGGAATCCACCAGCACGCGCTTCCTCCAGACCAGCTGGCTCGGAGCGCAAAGTATCTTTTGCCTCGAGTCCCACCATAGGTGGTCGCCGGTGAACAGGAATTGCTCCTTATACAGAAGCGCCATGCTGCCTGCCGTGTGCCCCGGCACAGGAATAATCTGAAACTGCGGCATGACTTGTATACTGTCAGTCCCCTCCATGATCCATTCCGCATCCGGAACCGCTTCGACATCCGCCCGATGAATCATCCGTTTCGCGCCAAAGTGTGCGGCATACTTCTCTGCATCGGCCACATCGTCTTTATGGGTGAGAAGGATGCAGGCGATGCCGCCTCTTTGTTCGAATGCCTCGACGAGATGTTTGAGATAGCGCGGTGAATCAACGAGCCAGTTGCCGTCCGGATGTTCGATGAAGAAGCTGTTCGCTCCAAATGACTTCTCTGAGTTGAAACCACAGTAATAGACGCCGCCCTCCAGATGGAGCGGAAAGCTCGTCATGGCGTCCTGAACCCGCAACCTGTCGCTGTGCTCGGTGCCGATCGAGCCGACCGGGCAGGCGAGGAGCGCTTGATAGGCCTGATGAGTATGCTCCTTATCAGTCGGCTGCTGAGTGACCGCGGAGAAATCACCGACTTCCTCGAAGCTCGTCGGAGCCAACTGCCGACAGGTATCGCAGTTGATGCAGGTCGCATCAACGTAGAAGTTACCGGCGACATTGGAGTCGAGTCGTTTCTTCGAGTCCGCCATGGTCTATTTAATCCCCACCACCATCGAATCAGGCCCAGCGAGAGGTTCGACGTAGCTCTTGCGGAAGCCCGTCTCTTTCATCCAGCCACGGCAATCCGCGCCTGTATAGTCGAATCCACCCGGCGTCTCAATGAGCATGTTCAGACTCATGAGGAGACCCATCGCGTTCTTTTTGCGGTCGTCGTCGATCAGCGCCTCGTGAATGATCAACGCCCCGCCTTTCGGCAAGGCGTCGAATGCTTTCTTGAGCAACATCCGTTTTTCTTCCATGTCCCAGTCGTGGAGGATATGCCCCATGATTATGACGTCGGCATGGGGTAGGGGGGCTGTGAAGAAATCTGCCTGGTGGAATTGAAGGCGTCCCTCGAGCCCATGCTCACGCACATAGGCGGCAAAGATCGGTTGCACAACTGGCAGGTCCATCCCCCCGCCAGTGAGATGAGGATGCGCAAGGGCGACTTGGACCGGCACTCCCCCCTGGGCACAGCCCACATCCACAAACGTCTTGTACTGTTTCCATGGAAATCGCTTCGCAATCGCCTGCGCCGCACCGAGGCTTAAGCCTGTCATCGCCTTGAGAAACCCTTGCAGTTTGCGTGGGTCCGCATAGAGCGCTGTAAAAAAGTTCCCGCCTTCCTTCGCTTCATTCTGGGGCATCCCGGTTCGCAGCCCCTCCGTGAGCGAGCCCCAAAACTTGTACAACCGCGCGTTACACATCTCCAACATCCCGCCGGCATAGGAGGGCTTGTTTCGATCGAGAAACAGGTTGGTCTCCGGTGTGTTGGCATACCGGTTGCCCTTTCGCTGCAACATTCCGAGGGAGACCAGCGTATCAAAGAAGTCTCGAACACCGCGCGGATGGAGAGACAATCGGTCTCTGAGCGTGTCGGCGTCAAGTGCCCCCTTGGCAAGTTCCGTAAAGAGTCCCAACTCGATCGCGCTCAGGAGGGCTTTCGAGCCCCAAAATCCCAACCCTAATCGCATAATCGCATCGGGCTTCAGTGCGGATTGCTTCTTCGACCTCGTGGTCGCCTTCCTTCCACGTTGTCTCGTTTCCATAGGAACCTCCTGGCCAATTCCTCGATGAGAGATGTGCTTCGAACTCCTCTGCTCTACTACATCACGCTCCCGCCTTCGCCCGAGCGGCCGTCCGCCAGAGATACCAGGCTGCGGCGGTGCGGTAGGGTTTCCAGCGCTCCCCATGCAGTAACACCTCTTTCGGCGTCGGCATCGAACGCCGCCCATAGGCGATGCGAAACCCGTTGCGCACGCCGAAGTCGTCGCCCGGCAACACATCCGGACGGCCCAACTGGAAGATCAGCAGCATTTCGACCGTCCACCGCCCAACGCCGCGCACAGCGATGAGCCGCTCGATGATCGCATCGTCATCGAGCATCCTGATCACACGACCAGTCGGCACGGTGCCATCGAGCGTCTTGGCAGCCAGATCGCGGAGCGCCAACACCTTCGCACGCGAAAACCCCGAGCGCCTGATGGCACGCCTGTCGGTGGCAAGAAGGTCGACTGGTCGTGGAAACCGTCGACCGGAAAAGAGTGCGATGAACCGCCTCAGGATACTGTCGGCGGCCTTCTCATGGAGTTGCTGAAAGGCAATCGCACGGGCCAGAGACTCAAACGGCGAACGCCGGACACTCGGCGTGAGAGCGAAGGGACCCACCTCGCGGATCAGCCGGCGCATGACCGGATCCACCTTGGCCAGATGCTTCGTCTCTGAACTGTGCCCTGTCATCTGATCCACTCGTCGCGCGGGCTCTACCCTTGGCTAATGATGGCGTCGGCTTCGATTTCAACCAGCATGTCCGGATCGATCAATCGCTTCACTTCCACCATCGTCGTCGCGGGTCGAATAGTCCCGAATATTTCACCGTGCGCGCGGCCTACTTCCTGCCACTGGTCGATATTCGCCATGTAGATTCTGGTCCGCACTACATCGGCGAGCGAGGCGCCGGCCTGCTGGAGCGCGGCTTCGATTGTTTTCAGTGTCTGAATCGTTTGGGCATAGGGATCGCCTTTGCCCACCAGGCCAGAGGGCGTCATCGCCGTCGAACCCGACACCTGAATATGGGAACCGACGCGCACCGCCCGTGAATACCCAATCTTGCCTTCCCAAGGACCACCAGTCGAAACGTTCTGCCGTCCCATCCGTTCCCTCCTACATGACAATGCCGCCGCCGGCATGGATATTCTGGCCCGTCAACCAACGGGCTTCTTCACTGACGACGAACGCCACCACATCGGCAATATCTTTCGGCAGACCGAGTCGTTTGAACGGCGATATCTGAATCCCGAATTGCCGATATTGCTCCGTCAGCACCCCCGTATCCGTAATACCCGGCGAGACGGTATTGACCGTGATGCCTCGCGGGGCCAACTCTTGAGCTAAGCCCTTTGTGTACTGTTCCAGTGCGGCTTTGCTACCGAGATGCGCCGTCGCGCCTGGAAAACTCATATGCGTCCCGTCAGTCGAAATATTCACGATCCGACCGCCGTCCTTGAGCGTCTTCGCCGCTTCCTGCATCGCAAAGTACGGCCCCTTCGCATGCAGCGCCATCACCCGGTCGAACTCAGCTTCGGTCATATCCATAAGCAGCTTCGGCATAAACCGCCCGGCATTGTTGACGAGAATATCGAGCCGGCCGAATTGCTTCACCGTCTCGATCACGAGACGGCGCGCCTCTGCGACCTGGCTCATGTCAGATTGGACTGCGACGGCTTTCCCACCCTTGGCCTGAATGCCCGTGACGACCTGCTGAGCTTTCACTGCGCTCGTTCCGTAATTCACCACCACGATCGCCCCGTCTTCGGCCAAGCGCTCCGCGATCGCCCGCCCGATCCCGCTGGACGACCCGGTGACGATCGCGACTTTTCCACTGAGTGACGCCATGCTGTTTCCGTTGCCTCTCTGTGCGTGACTGTTGCGATGCCTGATGCCCCTATTCTGCCAAGCCATCACCCTCTGACCAGCGGCGAGGCCCGTTTCGTGGAGCAGACCTGCTAAACCATCCCCTTACTAAATCCCCTGTATGGTAGTCGAAGCGTGATCGACTCTGCTCTTGGCGTGCGACGCGATTCACCCCTTATCGAAGAAGGGGCGACGGCTGCTCCCAGGTTGCTGAGTAGACCAATTCTGTCAGGGGCTTGCGGACTCTTGGTTGAACTTCCCTTGCACGCAGGCGGTCCGACAGCTGAGCAGGATCGCCCGGATAACCGACCGCGATCATGGCCACCGGCTCATAGCCCTCTGGGATCTTACAGTCCGCTCGCGCCTGATCGATTCGAAAGCCCGCCATCTGATGGGCGACAAGCCCTAACGCCGTCCCTTGCAACACAAGATTCTCTGCTGCCATGCCCGTGTCATGGAGCGCATGGCGATTCGGCGAGCCATCCTCGAATTGAAGTTGTGCCACGGATAACATTAGCACTGGCGCGCGGTACGCCGATTTCTGATTAGCTTTGACCAGGCAGTTGAACAACCGATCGTACCCGGCCTTATCGTCTTTCGTAGCGACCAGGAATCGCCAGGGCTGCCCGTTATTCGATGAAGGCGCCCACCGTGCCGCTTCGAAGAGACTCCGCAGCTTCTCCGGCTCGATCGGCCGATCGTCAAAGGCGCGCGGACTCCATCGGTGACGCAACAGGTCGTGGATCGGGTACTGCGTGTCCGCCGGTTTGTCCATGGCCTCGCTACCCTTTGCTGTCACCCTTAGGTCGGTCCATCTCGGGAGACCAGCCGCCGCCAAGGGCCTTGTAGAGTTGCACGACCGAGACCAGATGCAGGCGGCGTGAACTGCTCATGGCCAATTCGGCTTCGAACAAATTGCGGCGCGCCACCAGCACATCCAGATAGTTGGCCAATCCGCCTTTGTAGCGCAATTCGGCGAGGCGAAGCGCGGATTGTAAAGCGTTGACTTGAGCCTGCTGCGCCTCGTTCTGCGCGCGAGCGGTTCGCACCGCGACGAGGGCATCTTCGACCTCACGGAATGCCGTCAGGACGGTCTGATCGTATTGGGCCACAGCCTGCCTCGCCTGGGCCTCGATCGCTTCCTGCTGAAACCCCAAAACTTGCCCGTTCAAGAGCGGGCCAGCCAATCCAGTCCCGGCCTCACCGAAGAAGGCACGATTATCGGTAAAGAGTTGGTTGAGGTTGCGGACTGGCGAAGCCGAGAATACCTGTGATTGAAATCTTGGGAAACCGCTCGGCCTTAGCCGCCCCAATGCGGGCCGTCGCTGCCGCCAGCTGTTGTTCCGCCTGAAGCAGATCCGGCCGCCGTTGCAACAATTCCGAAGGCAGGCCGGCTGGCACGGCAAGCGGCATGACCTGATCGGTGAGCGGGCGGCCCCTTGGAATCGCAAAGGGTTTGCGCCCTATAAGGACGCTCAATTGGTTTTCAGCTTGAACCATTTGCCGTTCGAGTTCTGCCATGCGTGCGGCAGCGTTGGCTCGTTCCGCTTCAAACTGATCCGTATCGAGGCGTGACGTCATGCCCTGCTTCAGTCGGGCCTGGGCGATGCGGACGGAATCTTCCCACGATTGCAGCGTCCGCTTGGCGATATCCATCTGCGCCTCGAACTGGAGCACGTTGAAGTAGCTCTCGGCCACCCCGCTGACCAGTTGCAAGACTACGGCTCTGCGATTCTCTTCTTTCGAGAACAGATCGGCTCGCGCTGCCTCGTTCGAGCGCCTGATACGTCCCCAAATGTCGATCTCCCAGGATAAAGTCCCCTGTAGATAGTAGTTGAATGGGTTCGGGAAGCCGGGAACCAGAAAGATCGTCCTGCGCCCGAAAGACGGATTCGTTGGTCGAGTACTGGATTCCGGGAAGAAAGTCCGATCGGGCGAGCAAGGCGCGGGCTTGGAACTCGTCGACAGCTGCCACGGCACGCTGCAGATCCTTGTTCTCTTCCAGCGCAATGCGCACGAGCTGCTGCAACGGCTCGTCGCGAAGGAGTTCCCACCA
This sequence comes from uncultured Nitrospiraceae bacterium, assembly GCA_963726635.1. Classification (GTDB taxonomy): domain Bacteria; phylum Nitrospirota; class Nitrospiria; order Nitrospirales; family Nitrospiraceae; genus Palsa-1315. The sequence goes on along the minus strand of CAVSCZ010000001.1, from coordinate 114,671 downwards.
GGCCAGATTTGCGATCGACGGGGCGTCCGACGGCACTTCCGCCATCCGAAAGGTCTCGGCCACCTCCGTCTTGGGGCGTTCGAAGTCCGGCCCCATCGCGCAGGACATGAGAAAGCACGAGAACCCAATGACCAGTGGCTTGCGCATGTTATGCCTTATCCTCCAGAGATAGCGACATCGGTGCTCCTTCGAGAACAGGCCCTGCTGATGCACGACGCTGAGTCAGCCGGCGAATGACCACATAAAAAAGAGGCACGAAAAAGATCGCGAGAAACGTGGCAGCGAGCATTCCGCCCATGACACCGGTTCCAATTGACTGACGGCTTGAAGCCCCCGCGCCCGTGGCCACGACCAACGGGACCATGCCGAAAATAAAGGCCATGGAGGTCATGATGATCGGCCGGAACCGCAGCCGAGCCGCTTCCAGCGCTGCCTCGATCAGCGGGCGTCCCGCTTCATAGCGGGTATTGGCAAACTCGACGATCAGAATCGCATTTTTAGCGGACAGGCCGATCAAGGTGACCAGTCCAATCTGGAAGTAAATATCGTTCTCGAAACCGCGTATCCACACGGCAGTGAGCGCACCGAAAACCGCAAAGGGCACGGCCAGGATCACCGCGAAGGGTACGACCCAGCTCTCGAACTGGGCCGCTAATACCAGGAACACCATCAGGAGACCGACCGCGAAGACCTGGCCGGACTGGCCTCCCACCCGTCGCTCTTGAAACGAAATGTTGCTCCAGTCAATTGCGTAACCTTGCGGAACGAGCACCTCTTTGCCAACACGATCAAGCGCTTCGAGTGCCTGACCCGAACTGTAGCCAGGCGCAGCGGCACCCAGCACCAGGGCGGTGTTATACCCGTTAAAGTGATTCACCGGATCCGGTCCACTCTGATACTCCGTCGTCACGACGGTATCGAGGGGAATCATGTTGGTGCCCTGGGCGCCCTGAGCCCGTACATAGATCCTCGAGATATCCTGAGGGGTAGCCCGGTACTCCGCCTCGGCCTCTGTCTGAACGTGATAGACGCGACCGAATTTCACAAAATCGTTGATGTAGAAATTGCCGAAGTAGGCCTGCAACGTATCAAAGATGTCTGAAATCGGTATCCCCAGGGCCTTCGCCCGCTCCCGGTTCACATGGACATAGAGCCGCGGCGAAGAGACACGGAAATTCGTCCCCACCCGGCCGATCGCAGGCTCCTTCTGCGCCCGATCGACGAATTGCTGCGCCACCGCCGCGAACTTCTTGAAATCTCCGCCGCTGGGATCCTGCAACTGTGCGGAGAATCCCCCGACAGCCCCCACGCCACGGATCGCCGGCGCATTAAACGCCAGCAACAGCGCTTCCGGAATCTTCGCAAATTCGCCATAGGCGGCACCGACCAGCGCCCTTGCATGGCTCTGTGGTTCCGTTCGCTCATCCCAGAGTCTCAGTGGCACGAACATCGTCGCCGCGTTCGGCCCTCTGGTGCCAAAGACGAAGTTTTGGCCGGAGAGCGCATCGGTTGAATGGACCGCCGGGTTCGCCTGAAAAAACCGTTCAATACGTTCGAGAACTGCATCGGTTCGCTGTTTCGACGCTCCGTCCGGCAACTGCGCCACCACGATAAAATACCCCTGGTCCTCTTCGGGAAGGAAGCTCTTCGGCAGCGCCTTGAAGAGACCCGTCGACACCACGAGGAGCACACCGAACAGCAGCATGACCAACAACGGCCGCGCCATGAATGCAGCGGCCACACCAGTATAGCCACGCTGTGTCCGACCGAAGGTCCGGTCGAAGAATGCCCAGAAACCGCCCCGCGCTTGATGCTGCGGAACGAGGACCATCGCGCAGAGTGCCGGGCTGAGGGTGAGCGCGACAAACCCGGACACAGTGACCGAGATCGCGATCGTCGCGGCAAATTGTTTATAGAGGGCTCCGGTGATCCCGCCGACAAACCCGACGGGGACGAAGACGGACACCAGCACCAACACGATGGCGATGATCGGGGCAGTGACTTCGCTCATCGCTCGTTTGGCTGCTTCTCTGGCCGGTAGACGATCTTCGCGCATATGACGCTCGACGTTTTCCACGACCACGATGGCGTCGTCGACCACGATCCCGATGGCGAACACCATCCCAAACAGCGTGATCGTATTGATGGAGAATCCCAATGCGTACAGCCCGATGAACGTGCCGATCAGCGAGACAGGCACGGCCACCGTGGGAATGATGGTGGCCCGCCAGCTTTGAAGGAACAGGTACACCACGAGCACCACCAGAACCATGGCCTCCGCCAAGGTCTTGACTACTTCTTTGATCGAGACTTCGATAAAACGCGTGGTGTCGTAGGGAATGTCATAGGACACACCGGGCGGAAAATTCTTGGTCAGTTCGTCCATCTGCGCACGCGTGCGGCGCACCGTATCGAGCGCATTGGCCCCCGGGGCGAGGAAGGTCAGGATGAAGGTGGTGGGCTGGCTGTTCCAGCGCCCTTCCAGGGCATAGGACTGGGCACCCAACTCAATCCGCGCCACGTCCTTGAGCCGAACCGTAGAACCATCCGGCAGGGCGCGAACAATCAGCTCCTCGAAGTCCTTCACATCGGTCAGCCGGCCCTTCGTGATGATGGGGATGGTCAACTCGGTGCCTTTCGGCGCCGGCTCCCGCCCAATGGTCCCGGATGGATAATCACGATTCTGCTCTCGAATGATGGCCGCGATGTCGCTCGGTATAAGACCAAGCTTCGCCATGTGGAAGGGATTGAGAATGATCCGCATGCTGTAATTCTGTTGTCCAAACACCAGCGCATCCCCGACGCCTTTGACCCGCTTCAGATCATCGACCAGCCGGAGCGTCGCATAGTTGGACAGGAAGACAGCGTCGTGTCGGGGATCGGTCGACTTCAACACGATGACCGCGACGAGGTCAGGGGACATCTTCTTCACGGACACACCCTGCCGGATGACTTCCGTCGGCAGCTGCGGCTCCGCGAGCTTTTCACGGTTCTGGGTTTGGACCTGGGCGATGTCAGGATCGGTGCCGATCTCGAAGGTCAGCTTGATGGTCACGTGCCCATCGTTACTGCTGGTGGAATCGTAATAGAGCAGGTTGTCGATGCCGGGGAGCGTGACCTCGATCGGCCTGGCGACCGATTCGGCTGCGACTTCCGCGCTGGCACCGGGATAATCCGCATCGATCTGAACGACCGGCGGGGTGATTTCAGGAAACTGCGCAATCGGCAGGAACTGCAGCGCGATGAGGCCCATCACGACAATGATGATGGACACCACCGACGCGAAAATCGGCCGGTCTATGAAGACGTGCGACGTCACAAACGATCCTTATTTAGGTGTGGAAGGAACTGAATCTGTAGCCGGTGCATTCGTCGGGCCCCAGGGAACCGCTTTCACCGGCGCGCCGGGACCGATCTTCATGAGCCCGTTCACGACCACGCGATCGCCCTGATTCAAGCCTGTGTCGATGAGCCACTGGTCCCCTTTCCAGTCGGACGCGGCGACGTCTCGAATGTCGATCTTCTCGTCCTGGTTCACCACATAGACGAAAGGACCCTGAGGACCTTGCAACACGGCGCGTTGAGGAATGAGGATCGCGTCCGTCTTCGTATCGCCGGTGAATCGCACCTTCACAAATTGCCCCGGCAGGAGGCTATGCTGCGGGTTGGGGAACGTGATTCTGGTTTGACGTGAACCGGTTTCCGTTCGCAAGCCAGGCTCCAGGAGATCGAGTACCCCTTCATGGGGATAGACCGTGCCATCCATGAGCGTGAGCTGGCCTCGTAACTGGTAGGCCCCCGGGTGGTGAATTTTCTTCGACTCGATGTCCCGCCGCCGCTTGAGGATGAAAGTCTCCGGCACACTCACCACGACATACATGGGATCGACGCGATGGACGATCGTCAACAAATCCGTTTGCGCTGAGACCAGGCGCCCTTCGTAATAACGGCTCCGTTCGATCAGGCCTTCGATGGGGGCGGTGATGAGCGTATTGTCGAGATCAAACTGCGCCCTGGTCAACTCTGCCTGCGCGCCTTGCAGGAGCGCTTTGGCCGTAAGGCCACCAGCCACGGCATCGTCGACGTCTTTCTGGCTGACCGCCTGCTCCGCAAGCAGCGGTTTCACACGAGCCAAATCTTGTCTCGCTTGCACAAGCCGCGCTTCAGCCTCGGCAATCTTGGCTTTCGCGATCGCCACGGCTGCTTGGAAGGGAACGGGATCGATCTGATACAAGCGGTCGCCCTTCTTGACGTCACGCCCTTCTGGATACAACACGGCTTTCAGCAGGCCGGTCACTTGCGAACGGATCTCCACCGGACGCGAAGCCTCGGCTTGCCCGATGAATTCCGGCTCGTCCGGAATCGTCTGGCGAGTCACCGTGACCACCTCGACCTGCGCCACCTGAGTAGCTGGCGCCGACCCGGCTTCCTGCTTGCAGCCAGACAGACCTACCAGGACGAGGCAGAGGACAAGGCTCTTCGTCAATCCAGCTCGGGTCATAAGAGGAGTTCTCATTGTTGCGAACAAGGACACGTGGCTTTCCATGGATACTTCCTCCTGCAGTCCCGGGCGCAATCCTAGTGGTCAGGTGACCTGCTTAGCAAGTCAGGACCTCGGGTAACTCGTCTGGATCGGCTTCGACGGGGTCTGCCGGCCTGACGACGTGATGTCCTCTATGATGGACCTCGAACAACATCCAGCAGCCACCAGTTCTGCGCCTTCCTGCCACATCTTGCCCAAGAGTGTTTTGCCCTCCTGTTCGATAAACGTGACGCCCGTCAGGTCGACCACGAGAGAGCCTGTTGCGGAATCTTTCATTCCCCGCCAGAACCGCTCGAACTCTTCCACCCATGGACCGGCCAGTCGGCCTTCCAGCGTGAGTCTCGTCGAGTCCTGAGTCGTATGCGGTGTAATTTTCAACATGACGTCCTCTTCACGCTTGCATGCCTACCGCCACCGACGGGCGCGGCACATAATAATATTGACCCGCTCCCGTACTACCATGCCTGCGCCAGGCCTCGATCCCGCCGGCCAGTGGCCAGACGCGCGTGAATCCCTTCTTATTTAGGAGGAGCGTTCCCTGGGCGCTCGCGGCATCTTCCGGGCAGCCGCAGTACAGGACCAAATCACGATGCTGCGGCAGTTCATGGTGGCGACGAGTCAGCTCGTCCAGCGACATCAGGACCGCACTTGGAATCCCCGGTTCCGCTTCCGCGCTGGCGCGCGGCCGCAGGTCGATCAGCAGGGGAGGCTCGACCGTCTGGAGTTTTTCCGTCAGTTGTTCGACCGTGATACGAGGAACCAGACGGAGCTGTCGACGACGGGTCACCGCCTTGTAGGCAATGTAGATGACGAGAGCGCTGATGGCCGAGATCGTTGCCACCGGCGCCACCTGCTCCGCATAGCTGACGGCCTGCTCGATCTGATTGCTGAATACATAGCCGAGCCCCAAGCCGGACCAAGCCCAGATCACCGCACCGATCCCGTCGTAGAGCAGAAAGAGCGGCGCTCCCATCCCGACGATGCCCGCAAGGGGCGGCGCTATCGTGCTCAAGCCGGGAATGAATTTCGCCGCCACCAGCGAATTCGGGCCATGCTTGGTGAAGAAATCCTCCGTCCTCCGCACGCAGGAGGCCGGTTCCAGTGCGATACGACAGAGCACATCCAGGACTTGGCGGCCGCGCCGGCGGCCCAGGTCGTACCAGATCCAATCCGCCGCGAGCGCGGCGATCACCGTGACGCCGGCCGCGGCCCAGAGATTCAGGTGTCCAGTTCCGGCCAGCACTCCAGCCGCGACCAGGACCGGGATCGCCGGCAATGGCAACCCGATCTGCTCGACAAACACGACGAGAAATAACACCAGAGTTCCGTACTGCGTCAAAAATTGAAGAGTTTCGTTCATGACATTCCTGCTTTCTTTACCTTCAGAATGCGTGCTCTTGCGCGGCAAGGGCACCGACAAATGCCTGGGCACCGAGTATCGGGTAAATGGCCCCGAACTTGACCGGCTGAAATAACTTGTTCTCTGCGTTCATCGCTGCCCCCTGGATCACGTTGTAAAAATCACCGGACCTCACATCGTCTCTCTGATAGTGGGATAATGGCAATGACTGTTCCACAGCCGTGAGACACGGATGGAATCGAGAGACCCTAATGAAAACAAAGAGATGACAAAGGAAAGCAGCGCCGGCGAGGAAGATAAACATGTCGGTGACGAGATTGAGGTGCCGAGGGATAGGCACCGTGCCGAAATATCGGCACTACTGAGGGCGAGCGATGCCCAGCTTCTGCATCTTGGATTGGAGGGTGGTGCGTTTCATCCCGAGCCTGGCGGCGGCACCAGCGGCACCTCCAATGACCCAACCGGTTTCGCGCAGAGCTTTCAGAATGTGTTCGTGTTCCGCCTGCTCGAGGGTCGTAGTCACAGAGTGTGTCGTGTTGTTCGGCGTCCGCTTCAACTCGGCAATAGGGACAAACAGATCCGGCCCCTGTGTCAGGATCACCGCACGCTCGATGAAATTTTCGAGCTCCCGTACGTTGCCAGGCCACGAATAATTCTGCAGAGCCTTCATGGCCTCGGACGGAATCGTCTCGATGCGCTTCTTCATTCGTTGGGCGAATTTCTGAGCAAAATGCCGGGTAAGCGCAGGAATGTCTTCTGCGCGCTCGCGAAGTGGCGGCATGGTGATCGGAAACACGTTGAGCCTGTAGTACAGATCGCTCCGAAATCCCCTTTCTTCCACTAGCTGCGCCAGATCGCGGTTCGTCGCCGCGATTATGCGAACATGGACACGGATCGTCCTCGTGCTCCCCAGCCGTTCGAATTCCTGTTCTTGAAGCACCCGGAGCAACTTCACTTGAAGCTCCAGAGGAATCTCTCCCACCTCATCGAGGAAGAGGGTCCCGCGGTCGGCCAATTCAAACCGGCCGATCTTCGTCGCAATCGCCCCGGTGAATGCCCCTTTTTCATGTCCGAAGAGTTCGCTTTCGAGCAGGCCGGTCGGAATGGCGGCGCAATTGAGCTTGACGAAGGTCCGTTCACGTCGGTCGCTCAGATTATGGAGCGCCCGCGCAACCAGTTCCTTCCCGCTGCCTGTTTCCCCCAGAATCAGGACCGTGGAATCAGTCGCAGCCACGGTCTGGACCTCTTTAAGAACCCGCTTGAGAGCCTGGCTGTCGCCGACGATTTCCTCGAAGTTGTACCCGGTCTGGATTTCCTCTTCCAAATACAACTTTTCCTTCGCCAACTTGTCTTTGAGCGAGGCAATCTCCTGATAGGCCAATGAATTGGCAACGGCAAGTGCAATCTGCTTGGCCACTTCGCTTAACATCTCGGCGTCCGCCCGGCTGAAGGCGTTCTCCTGAAGACTGCCGACGTTGAGAGCCCCGAGCATGCGATCCCGTAACTGAAGGGGAACACAGCAGGCGGACCTGACCCCTTCGGCCACGAGACGTTTAGAGACGGTACTTTCCGACTGATCGAGATCCTGTCGGCTCAGCACCACTGGTTCCCGTTGTGTGATGGCAGTCGTAGCCGGGCAGCCGCAGAGCGTGCAGGTGGTCCCTTCTTCGATAAATCCCTTTCGTCCGGGAAAGTCTAAGGCATAGAGTTTCAACTCGTTCAGTTTCGGGTCCAATAGCGTCAAACTAATGACGTCTGCTTTCAGCACGCGCCGGAGGCTGGCCGTTATCGAGTCAAACAGGTCTCGCAATTCTAGCTGAGACGCGACCGCATTGTTCGTCTCCAGAAGCAGCTGCAGCCGATCCCGCTCCCTGGCCAATTCGCGTTGGGCCTTCTGTGCCTGTTCATAATGCAGCGCACTCTCGACGGCCACCGCAATCTGCCTGGCGACCTGCTTGAGGAAATCCGCATCGCCGTCGTTAAAAGCACAGGGCTTCAGGCTGCCGAACCCGATCGCCCCCAGACGCCGCATGGCGGTCGTTAAGGGCAGCAGGCAGACGGACTGGACGCCGATCCCTCGTAGCGCCGTCATGCCCATCGTGAATCGGGTTTCTTCGGCCACTGACGGGATGATCAACGGTTGCTGGTGGGTCCAGACCCAGCCGGTTGACGATTCCTCGATCGGCAGCTCCAACCCGTCGAGTCTGGTCACGTGTGGCTGGGCTGCCGTCGTTTCCAATACATGGACCTTCATCATATTTTTCGCTGCGTCATGGAGGACCAAGCCGATGAAATCGAACGGAGCCACTGACGGAAGGCGCTGTGCGAGATCCCGAAACAGCGAGGAGAGATCACGGTGAGCTGCTATGGACTCGGAGACTTTCAGCAGCGCACGGTATTGCCCATTCAGGCTGTCTGTGAGGGGCATTGGTTAACTCTCCCCAGAGCGGCTAAGTCGGCATTATATAGCTCCCTCGGATAACTGTTCCAGCGGAAGCTTCACAATGCGCTCACTGAAGACTTTCTCCCAGCCTCGGTCACTCAGGCTTGGAATAGAACCGCGACCGCCGATCATGGCGTATTTTCGAAGGCTATTGACGGGAGACGGCAGATTTGTTCCTCGAACCGTCTATACAATCCAATACGCACAATCGGTATGCAGTCACGTGTGATGGCATATATATGGAATGCGGGCAAGCCCTCCAACGATATCAGAGGGTCTTGTGCGTGCCATCGCAGAACGGCTTCGTGTTCGATTCTCCGCAGCGGCAGAGCGCGTATTGCGCGGAGGCGGGAAGTGCATCACCCTCGACCCACTCGGTCGACTCGCCGTTGTCGTTGGCCCCAATGGTCTGAAAGGCGAGCGGCACCGAACCGGAGACGAGGTATGGCCCATTTTCCAAGATGGTGATCTGTTTGTGAGGGGACATGACGCGCTCCTATCATGGTTATAACTTCCATGTGTCCAATATCATTCCGTTTCGAGATGTTGTATAGCATGGGCGCCAAGCCACGGATTTCTTGCGCCAGGGTATCAAGCCCCTGAGCATCAATATCGCACACACCTACTTTGCCGCATTCGCAGCGAACGCTCGCACTATTTCACGCCCGATGCCCCTGCCGTAATTAACACGCGTTGGTTCATCTTTCCCCCCTTTGGGCGTTCTGCACGGTGTCGCGGCTGAGTCGGATGGCGGTCTTGCCTTAAGACCCTCTTGTGACACCGGTCGTTACTGCTCGTACTTCTCGACCACCTGTGCTGACCGAACCTGTGCCATCTCTGGATCCAGTCCAGCTCCACGAAGGGCTCGGCGTTGACGTAAGAGATCCCAGCACTGATCCAATTCAACTTGAACCTTCGCGAGCTTCTGACGGTCCGTATCACTAAGCGTCACTCGTTCACCTTGTTCATACAATCGATGTTCTTCTTTCACGAGTTCCTGGATATGGTTCAGCACCGGTTGGTCTGTGGCTTGTTTTCTGTTGTCCATATAACATTCCTTTCTGTCATGCGACTCGAGACCGGCCGCCCGGAAGATGTTGACGTGGTCCGACACCCGGAATCTTACAAGTTCCTCACGTTTCGATGGTGAAGTCGTCGTCCTTCCACCACCGCCATCCACCGTCCAGTTCCATGACGGGATAGCCTTTGTCCGCAAACTCTACAGCCGCCGTCGCGGCGAGATGACAGACTTGGGAATAGCAGTACAGGACATTCGTCTTGTCTTTGCGCAGGCCTCTCACCGTCTGCCACTGATCTTTAGGCAGATTGATCGCGCCCGGTATATGTCCCTCGGCATAGTCTTCGGCGGCCCGCACATCGACCACGTTGACCTCGTTGTTCTTCATCATGCGTTCGAGTTCCACAGGGCCGGTGGTGAACGCCATCTTCGCCTCGAAATAGGCCTTCGCCTTGGCCGGATCTTTGATTGTGACTTGTGTCGCCATGGTTACCCTCCATTCATTGGACTGTTGACGAATAGAGCGCCTACCGTTCATGAGCTGAACAGACTAGGCATTCTTTCAGCGTCACGACGTGACGAACGTCCCTTGACGAAGCTCTAACAAGGTCTGTTCGATCTCCTGTTCAGTGTTCATCACAAAGGGACCATACCGGGCAATTGGCTCACCCAGCGGAAGTCCTGATATCAGAAGCAACCGAACGGAATTCGTCCCTGTCGTTACCTTTGCAGAATCACCGTCGCCGAAGATGACGAGATGTGGATGCGAGATCAGCGGATCATTCGCACGCTCACCGTCTTGAAAGCGAGCCTCACCTTCGAACACATAGGCGAATGCTGTGTGTCCTCGTTCGATAGGCTGGGTGAATGAGGTGCGAGGAGGAATGAAGACATCCAGATAGGTGGGATCCGCAGCAATGCCGGTCACCGGACCGGTGATCCCATCAACGGTTCCAGTAATCACCCGAATCCTGGCTCCGGTTTCTCGTGTGAGTTCCCGGATTTCACCTGACCGGATATCTTGGTACCGCGGCTTCGTCATCTTGAGTTTCGCAGGCAGGTTGACCCAGAGTTGAAATCCGGCGATCCCTCCGGGCCGTACCTGAGGCATTTCCTCATGCATGATGCCGCGGCCAGCCGTCATCCACTGGATCTCCCCCGCCCCGATGCTGCCGGCATTCCCCAGGGTATCCCTGTGCTGAACCTCCCCCTGCAACACATAGGTGACCGTTTCAATCCCGCGATGCGGATGCAGAGGAAAGCCGGCTTCATAGTCTTCTCGATGGCTCGAGGTAAAGTCGTCGAACAAAAGGAATGGATCAAGATAGTCCAGAGTCGGCGTACCGATACTTCGCTTGAGCCTAACGCCCGCCCCCTCAATGACAGGTTGCGGGTCAATGATTTGCTCGATTCTTCTCGGCAATGATGTCATGCGGGCCTCCTTTCACTCATGTCAAGAATGACGCGTTCCAAGGTCTCCTCATCCGTGTGACGAAGGCCATTAATGAAGAAAGTCGGAGTTCCGCTTACACCGCTACGCCGTCCGCTCACGACATCCCGGTCCACGCGCTGTTCGTGGACCCGGCTCACTAACTCTCGTTCGAACCGCCCGGTATCGAGGCCAAGAACTCCAGCGTAGGCATACAGATCGCCTTCCTCCAGCGCATCTTGATGCTCAAATAACAGATCGTGCATGCCCCAAAACTCACCCTGGGCATCGGCCGCTTCTGCGGCTTCCGCAGCCTGTTGAGCAAGAGGATGTTTATGAATCAGTGGGAAATGACGAAAGACGAACCGCAGGCGATCTGGGAGTCGAGCCTGAAGTCGTTTGATGATGGGATACGCGCGGCCGCAGTAGGGGCACTCAAAATCACAGTAGGCCACCAGGGTGATCGCCGCATGTGTCGGGTCCGGTGACATGGTCATCGTCCTGGATGGGAAGAGTCCGGTTGGCATCGACAGAGGGCTTCCTCATTGGCGTTCGCTCCTCGCGCCCGAGACCACTACCCTATACTGATCCTCACTCGAACATGACCACGCGCAACGACCGGCTTCGTCATAACTCGGTGTAAAACCCTCTTTCCCTTGTCGTCCTCGGCAACGATTCCGATTGCTCAACATTTCAGATTCGTCATCGCCATTTGCAGCCAAGATGTCCGCAGCCGCACTTGGCGTAGCAATACATCCACTTTTCCGGAACTGGGCAGCTACAATCAGGATGCGCACATTTGTTGGCCATGGTCCTCCTTCTCTCGATCTACGTTATAGGTTCATCTGCCGCAACGCCGGCCACGTCGAGCAGAAGAACACCGACAGTCCCTGGTTATTCGCTTCACGATGCTTTCTATTCGCTCGCTTGCCGGGAAAGGACCTTATGATTCATTCGGATGTCCATCAATACCCCACTGTAAAACGCTGGCGGATGTGCTTTGGCTTTTCGACCTCGTCGATCATGGCCACCGCATAATCCTGCGTCGAGATGCGGCTCTTCCCATTTGCATCGCTCAACATCTGATCCGTACCGAGTCTGAACTTTCCGGTGCGCTGGCCGGGAGCGAGGTCGGCTGAAGGAGAGAGAAAAGACCAGTCAAGACCGGATTCTTTGCGCAGCATGTTCAGGGCCTCGCGGGTGGCGAGCGCGCCTTGCTTATACTCAGCAGGAAATCCCGGCAGGTCCAAAGCCTGTACTCCGGGCTTCACTTCCAAGCTGCCTGCGCCGCCGACGAACAACAATCGCTTGATTCCGGCCTTCTTGACTCCGTCGATGATGGATCTCGCGCCCTTGACCTGAAGATTGTAGATATCAGGATTGCTCCATCCAGGATTGAAAGCGCTAATCACAGCATCATGGCCCCCGACCAACCGTGCCACCTCCTCTGCGATGTATACGTCGCCCTTGAGTCGGACGAAGCTTCGGATGCGGCTTCAGCTTCGCCGGATTCCGCACAATGGCCGTCACGTCATGCCCACGATCCAACGCTTCCTGCAAGATGGCCGACCCGACAAAACCTGTGGCGCCGATCACTGCGATCTTCATGGTACACCTCCCGTCGGATCGTTGTTCCATCCATATCAGCAGCCACAGAAAACACTCAGCGATATCACTTCCGCTGCTGAGAGAGATACCGGTACATCCCCTCCACATTCTCCGGGAACCATTCGGCATAGCGCTGCCACTGCTCGTACTTGGGAAGCTGAACGGTTTTTTTCGCCTCGTCCATACTTGCGCCCTTCTGGATTTGCTCCAGTACGGCAGCTCTGAGATCTTCGAGATAGCCGCGAAACATGCGCACATGTTCCTTCCTGCCGATCTTGCCGTGGCCGGGGACCAGGATCTCGAAATCCAATTGCTCGACCTTTTTGAGAGACTCGATCCAGTCATCGGGATAATCGTTCCGCATTGTTCGGTAGGCCACCGTCTCGACCGGAATGAAATCGACTGCGAAGAGCAGCTTGTTCTGCGGAAGCAGAACGACGAGGCTGTTATCCGAATGGTTCTTCCCGGTGTAAATCAGTTCGACCTGCTTGCCGCCGAGATCGATGAACATCCGATCGGTGAACGTGAGCTCGGGCACGGGGGTCTCGGGCCGCGATCCGTTTAGAATCTCCCGCCTTGCAGCCCAATGGCTGACAAAGGTAGCCGTCTCAGCAAACACAGTCCCTCCGGTGATGTGGTCTGCATGGTCATGGCTATAGATCACATATCGGACAGGCTGATCGGTAAGGGTCTTGATCTTGGCCTTCAGCCAGGTCGCCGCGTCAAAACTGATCGGATCGGTGACGATCACGCCTTTCGGTGTGATGATGAAAATAGACTGATGAGATTGATGCCTGAACAGGTGCACGTCTTCGGCCAGCTTGGTGATTTCATCATCGGGCCTAGATTGTTGAGCAAACGCCACAGAAGCCTGAATCAGCAGACACCCGACAGCTAACGAGAATGGGAACCACTTCCAGAGACACATCGGAGCTCCTCTAAATGGATTGTGGTGTTTACATCACGATCTGAGTTCCGCCCCGGACAGCACGGTTGCGTTGTGATGGTGTCGTCTCAGTCAGCACCGGTCGCATATCCACTTCCCGGATTGCCGCCATTGGGCATTTCACCATCCACTCTACATTCCCCGCGATTGCCTTCGCGACGTTCTCCCTCGTACCGCAGGATCGCTCACAGCCGCAGGGGTTTGATCGGTGACAACACGGCTTGGGGGTTGTTCTTCCAGATGGATTCATTCGCATCCACGTACAGCTCCACTTCGTTGCCGTCCGGATCGCGGAGGTAGAGACTTTGGCTCACGGTGTGATCGCTCATGCCGTCTATGGCAATGCCCGCTCCCTCGAGTTCTTTCTTCGCAGCCCGGAGCTCTTCCAAGCTGTCGCCGACTTTAATGCCGATATGATAGAGCCCCCGACGCCTTCCGGCCGGAGGACCCGGCGCATCGCCGACCTGGATCAGCAGCAGTTCGTGGTGCGTACGGCCGGACGTGAGGGCTGCTGCCGCGCCATTGAAGATCGTCCCGACCTCTTTGAATCCCAACAGGTCACGATAGAACGCGAGCGACTGCTTCAGATCCTTGACATAGAAGACGACGTGCCCGAGGTAATGTGCTTTCATGTCGTTACTCCTCCTTACCCGATCGGAATCAGCGCGCCGTTTATCTGACTAGCTTCTTTAGATGCGAGAAAGATCAAGGTCTGAGCGATGGATTCGGGCCTGGCCCATTTCGACGGATCGGCATCCGGCATGTTGCTGCGATTCGCCGGCGTATCAATGGTCGAGGGCAGAACTCCGTTGACCGTCACGCCCGACCCGGCCAGTTCTAGCGAGAGGGCTCGTATCAGAGCTACAAGGCCCGACTTCGACACGATGTAGGCCGCCGCCCCAGGGAACGGCTCCAGCGCTGCTCGGGCGGCGACATGCACGATGCGTCCCGTCCGCCGTTCCATCATGTGGGGCAACACCGCCTTTGAGAGGAGAAAGGCCGCCGTGAGATTCATGGTCAACATCCGATGCCAGAGTGACGCGTCGCTTTCCACGACACGACCTACGGCAAATCCGCCCACCAAATTGATGAGCGCGTCAATGCGGCCCGCCGTTCGGATCACCTCATCCACGAGGCGCCGGACGTCGGCTTCATCGGTGACATCGGCCTTCATGTGCCTGCAACCTTCAACTTGAATGGAAAGTGGATGGCGGTCGGCCGCGATGACCCGGGCGCCTGTCGCCACGAAGGAAGGAACGACCGTCTGGCCCAGCGCTCCGGATGCTCCGGTGATCAGCACAACTTTGTCCTCCGCGCTCATCTTGTCCTCCAACGCGGGCCGCTCACGCTTTTATCCAGTATAGTAATAGAACCGCTCGTGCACAATGCGAGATCTTCTCTTCCGTCATCGTGTGATGCCCTTGCTGATCATGTTCAGGGTCGAGGGCCATGGGTGGCCTCATTTCCTAAACGTAATGCCGGCTTTCTGCACCTCTTGGTAGGGGAGGAGCCAGACAAGCGATTCATCGCTGAGATCGCCGACCTGAATACGATTCCCCCAGGGATCGCGGAAGTCGCAACGAAAGCCGGGCGCCAGTTTGAGTTTGTACTTGTTGATAAGCTTCTTCCGCACTTCCTTGATTTGTTTCTCGTCCCGGACCATGAGACCGAAATGCTTCGTGCGATCCGGTTGCAGTGTGGCCACTTCAAAAATGGCCATGAATTGATGCTCGCCCAACTTGCACCAGGCGGCGCCTTCGCCGCCGCGGAGCATCTTCAAGCCAAAGACATCGGAATAGAACTTCACCGCTTTCTTGGCGTCAGTGACCTCAATCACGATGTGGTTACATCCGTAGACTTGGACGGCCATCTATTCACCTCCTGCTTGTCGAGCCGTCGGCGGCTCCGGGCATGTGGATGCTGGCTCTCTCAATCGCGGAAACAAACACGTCGACCGGCTGCGCACCCGAGATGCCGGAGGCCTGGTTCAGCACGAAGTAGGGAACCCCGCGAATGCCGAGTCGGTGGCCTGCCGCTTCTTCAGCCTTGACCTCCGTGGTCCCTTCCTCACTTTGAAGAAATAATTCGACGGCCGCAGCAGCAAGACCGGCGCGGCCCGCCAGTTGACCGAGGACTGGCACCGAACCGATATCGGCCCCTTCCGTGAAGTACCCCCGGAACAGCGATTCCACCACGGCATCCTGGCGGCCTTGCTGCCCCGCATACCAGATCAGGCGATGGGCCAGAAAGGTGTTCGAAGCCCGCGCCACTTTCTCAAAGGCAAAGGGAATGCGCTCCGCTGCTCCAGCCGCCAGAACATGTTCCTCCAATTGACGGAACGCATCGAGGCTCCCGAACTTGGCTTCAAGATATGTCGTTCGGTCCATACCGTCTTTGGGCATCGTCGGATTCAACTGAAAGGGCCGCCAGGTGATTCGCGTCTGTACTGCGCCATTCAGTTGAGCCAACGCGCGTTCCAGCCGGCGCTTGCCGACGTAGCACCAAGGGCAGACCACGTCGGAATACACCTCGATCGTGAACTTCCGATCGGTCATGACAAATGTCCCATCCTGCCCGCCCGGTAATCGTTCACAGCCTGGACCAGCTCATCCTGAGTATTCATGACGAACGGACCGTAGCGCGCGATCGGCTCACGGATCGGTTCTCCGCTGAGGACGAGAATGGTCGCGTTCTCTTTGGCCTCGAGCACCACTCGCTCGCCTCTGTGTCCGAACAGGGCCAGTTCGGCCTCCTTGGCCGTTTGCGACCCGTTAATCACAACCTGTCCGCGGAGCACGAATACCGACGTGTTAAATCCCTCTGGAAGCGTCAACTCAGTCTGATGCCCTGCCTTCAGCCGAAGATCGTACAGGTGGACAGGGCTGAATGTCTTGGCTGGGCCGTCGATGCCGCGAAATTCACCGGCGATGACGCGAAGCTGGCCGGCTCCTCCACCAAGATCCACTGTGGGAATCCCGTCGCTCACCAGCGTTTGGTACCGAGGCTTCGACATCTTGAACGACTTCGGAAGATTGACCCACAGCTGAACGCCTTCCAGCGTGCCTCCATGTGCGGCAAACTCTTTTTCATGCAGTTCCTCATGCACGATGCCGGACGCCGCGGTCATCCACTGTACATCGCCAGGACCGATGACTCCTCCACTTCCGGTCGAGTCACGATGCGCGACCTTGCCCTGATACATGATCGTGACCGTCTCAAATCCCCGGTGCGGATGTTCGCCCACACCGAGCTGTCGGTCGGTCGGCGGAAAATTCTCCGGCCCCATATAGTCCAGGAGCAAGAACGGAGACAGTTGCTCATCGACACCAGCGCCTGGAATCATGTTGCGCACCGGAAAGCCATCACCGACCATATGGTGGGACCCTGCCTGATAGACTCCGACGAGTTCCTTGGTCGCGGCGGCGTTCATTACATGCTGGTTCATCGTTGGTCTCCTTCCGTTGCAGATCGATATCCCGACCGTTCTGCTTACAGTCGCTTTTCCTCCAGATCGTAGACATCAAACCACACATACACCGGACGATCCTTCGGCACGACCTTGGGGATATATTCCTCGAGGTATTGCTGCGCCTGAAGACTCATCTCGCTGAGCCGCATATCGCGCAGCTTTAGGGGACTCCTTAGAATTGAACCGTTCCTTCGCTCTCCCAGATGAGCACTTCGGCTCCGGTCGTCCCCTCCGCCGTCAGTTTCCGTGCTCCCGCCGCCGTGAGTCGCACGGCATCGCCTGCGTTCAGGCTACCGGCCTGCTCCAGATACACAGACCCTTTCGCCACGTACAGGTGAACATGTGCGTTGTCCGGCACCGTGACGGTTTGTCCCGGCAGAAGTCGGCCGCCCCAGAGGACCGCTCCTTTTTGTCGAATTGATATGGCGCTGTCATGTCCCTTCCCCGAGGCAACAGGGACGAGCCCTCCCTTTGCCAGATATCCGTTGATGTCGAGCTGTTCATAACCAGGGTTAATCCGCTGGGTATCAGGAACTACCCACATCTGAATGAAATGCACGTCCTTGTCGGCCCTGGGGTTCATTTCCGAATGCCAGATGCCGGTACCGGCACTCATGCGCTGTGCGAGCCCCGGATAGAGAATCCCCTTGTTGCCTTCGGAATCTTTATGTTCCAACTCGCCGTCCAGCACCCACGTGACAATTTCCATATCCTGATGCGGGTGTGTTCGAAATCCGGTACCGGCCTTGACCGTATCGTCGTTACTCACCAGCAGCAGCCCATGATGAGTATTAGCCGGGTCGTAGTGGTTCGAAAAGCTAAAGCTGTGCCACGAGTCGAGCCAGCTGATCTCCGTGTGGAAGCGCTCATGGGCTCGACGGATATCGATTTCGGTGGACTTGATCCCGGTCGTGTTCATGGTTCCGCCTCCTTTCGCAAGTCTTCTGCCACGTCCCTCGCTTATCTCTCGACCTTCTCCGCAATGAGTCGATCTATCGACCATTTCCCGCCGCCCGTCATCAACAGCGCGAGACCGATGCCGATCACCAAGAGATGATACTCGTAACCTTCGCCCTGTTGCTTGCCGAACCAGTTCATGAAGAATCCGTTCTGGAGATGCGAGGTGGTGATGGCGCCCAGCATAATCACGATGAAGCTCGCCGCCGTAAAGCGCGTCAGCAATCCGGCGATCAGCCCCAGGCTGCCGAAAAACTCCCCGACGATCACCAACAACGCGACGATCCAAGGCAAGTGCATCGTCTCCGTAAAGAATCCCATGGTCCCGGAGAATCCGAACCCGCCATACCACCCCAGCAACTTCTGGGCTCCATGCGGGAACATCACCAGCCCGAGAGTGAGACGAAGAACAAGACCGGTCCAGCTATTGTCTGTCTGAAAGAATTGCCGCATCGCATAGCTCCCTGGTTCTCTCGTCGCTCCGTCCCATTCAATGCTCACCCTATACAGGGCTCTATTATAATAGTCCTAGTTAGAACTAAGTCAATAGGAAAAATACCTCGTTTGTTTTCTTTCGTGAAATAGTGAGTGGGGTCAATCGGTTCGAGCGAGGAGGGAGGGGAGAAGGGCGGGTGCTTATCAGTCGCGCCGCGACCCCTTCATCGCCCGCTCCACTTCGCGACTGGCTTCGCGCGTCTTGATGGATTCCCGGCGGTCATGCTGTTTCTTGCCTTTGGCCAACCCGAGTTCGACCTTGGCAAGACCCCGATTGGAGAAATAGATGCGGAGCGGAATGAGCGTGAGCCCTTGCTGTTGCGTCTTGCCGAGGAGCTTATTGATTTCCTTGCGGTGGAGAAGCAGTTTCCGAGTACGGAGAGGCTCGTGATTCATAATGTTGCCGTGGCTGTAGGGACTGATGTGGCAGTGGTGGAGAAAGACCTCGCCGTCCCTCACGCTGGCGTAACTATCTTGCAGGTTCACGCGCCCCTCTCGCAGGGATTTGACCTCCGTACCCTGGAGCATGATGCCCGCCTCGAACTTCTCTTCAATAAAATAGTCATGGTAGGCCTTGCGATTCGTGACCACCGCTCTTTCGAAACTGTCCTTCTCTTTCCCCATCAGCCGTCAGACTTTCATTGTCAGAGGTAGGTCGCGGTCAGCCTTCCGTTCAGAATACCAGAAAGTGACCATCCGAGCGTGACCAGGAGCTGGCTACTGATTGCCGTAGCAATTTTTGCTATGATGCCGCCATGCGCAGACTTGGTTCCATCGATTCTGTCTCCAGCGTCCTCGAAGGGCTGGCTCGTCGCTTGGGTCTCGAATCCAAGTTGCTCGAAAGCCGCTTGCGCCGGGACTGGGTCTCCATCGTCGGGGAACCCATCGCGTCCAATACCTGGCCCGACCAGATTCGCTACAAGAAGCTCTATCTCCTGGTCCACAATAGTGTCTGGCTACACCAGCTCACGTTCCTCAAACCGACACTCATTCACAAACTCAATAGTGTAGCCGGCGCGGAACTTGTTACCGATATCGTGTTGCGGGTAGGGGAACTTCCAGAGGCCGACAACGTGCCCGTGTCGCCCGAGGCCCTTCGCGCGACCGTTTCACCACCAAGCGCCGCACTGCTCGCGGAAATCTCGGCGCATGTGACCACCATCCAAGACCCGCTTCTCCGCGATCGCCTCGCGCAGCTCATGGCGCAGGAGTTGGCTCAACCGCGCGCGACGAAGGCAAGCTGAGCGGTCCCTTGAAGAGCTGGCGGGCATACACTTGCGTCGCCACCGTCGCCGAGCTATCCAGCAGCGGACCAATTCGCCCTTCTTCTTCCGACTCAGTCATCTGATACAACCCCCGCAAGGCTCTCCGAAATCCTTCCCGAACATCTCGGTCTTCCCCGGTCAGATACTTGTGCAGCATCACCGGCTCGGCCCAGGCATCAAGGGAAAAGATATAGATGGTGAGGCGGCGGTAGCGCTCGCTCGGGTCGTCGGGCGTCGTCGGCCGGACCTTCATCGGTCCGAAATTTCTTGTCTCGCGACCGACTTTGCGAAAGCGCTCGATCAGCGTTTCGATTTCTCCGTCGCTCGTCCAGGGCGGGACATGGATCGCGACGGCTGTCTCTTCCTGCGATCCGATGCTATAGGGAGGGATCGATCGATCGGGACGGCTGAGATACATCCCGCCCCAGATCAGGGCGAAGGACCCGACGAATACGCCGAGGGCCATCTTGACGACCGTATCCAGCGGCTTCTTGGGCTTGGATCCGGGAAGGGGCGTTGGAGAAGAGTACTGCTCGTGCATGGAGGGCCTGCGCTCAACGAACAAGGCGAATGATGCTGCGCGTATCCGTCAGCCGCCGCCTTCCTCGGGGAGCACCTCGACAGCTTCCGCCAAACGCGCAACGGCCACAACCCGGTCGCCCTCGCCATCGAGATCAAGGATCCGAACCCCCTGGGTGTTGCGGCCGATCTCACGGAATTCATCCACCTTGCACCGAAGCACCTTGCCTTGAGCGGCCATCAGCATGATCTCATCCCCGTCTCGAACTTGCAGAAACCCGACAGCAAGTCCGTTGCGCTCATTGGTCTTCACGCTGATGATACCCTTCCCCCCGCGCCCCTGGACGCGATACTCGTTCACCGGCGTGCGCTTCCCGTAGCCTCCCTCCGTGACCGTGAGGATTTGTGTGGTGGAGTCGGGCGTGATGGTTTCCATGCCGATGACTTCGTTGCCTTCCTCGAGCGTAATCCCTCGCACCCCATGCGCCGTGCGTCCCATAGGGCGAACATCGTCTTCCTTGAAGCGGATCGTGATGCCCTTCTTCGTGCCCAACAGGATTTCCCGCTGGCCGTCGGTGACATGCACGCTGATGAGCCGATCCCCCTTATCCAACGACAGCGCGATGATGCCGCCCTGGCGGGGATTGCCGTAGGCTGAGAGTTCGGTCTTCTTGATGATACCCTGCGCGGTCGCCATCACGACGAACCGGTCTTCGCGGAACTCTTTGACCGGGACGGTCGCGGTGACCTTCTCATCGCCGGTAAGCGCCAGCAGATTCACGAGCGCTTTGCCCTTGGCCGCCCGCCCTGCGTCCGGAATCTCATGGACTTTCAGCCAATAGACCTTCCCGGCGTCGGTGAAGAACAAGAGCGACTCATGGGTGGACGCTGTGAACAGGGTCACGACAAAATCCTCTTCCTTGACTCCCATCCCGATCTTACCCTTGCCGCCGCGCCGCTGCGCCCGATACAGGGTGACCGGGTTGCGCTTGATGTAGCCGGCGTGCGAGATCGTGACGACCACTTCTTCGTTCGCGATCATGTCTTCCAGGGTGATCTCCGCTTCTTCTTTCACGATCTGCGTACGGCGGTCGTCCTTGTAGGCTTCACGCACCTCGATCAACTCATCCTTGATGATCGTACGAACCAGCGCTTCGCTGCCCAGGATCGACTTGAGACGCTCGATCTGCTTCAAGACCTCTTTGTATTCCTCGATGAGTTTGTTGCGCTCCAATTGCGTGAGCCGCTGGAGCCGCATCTCCAAAATCGCGTTCGACTGGATTTCGCTCAACGCAAATTCCCGCATCAGGCCGACGCGGGCTTCATCGGGCGATTGCGCCCGTCGGATCAAGGCAATCACCGCATCCAGGTTGTCGAGCGCGATCTTGAGGCCCTCGAGGATATGGGCCCGCTCTTCCGCCTTGCGCAGCTCGAAGGCAGTCCGACGGACGACGACTTCGCGCCGATGTTCGATGAAATGACGCAGGATCTGCTTGAGGTTCAACACCTCCGGACGATTGTTCACCAGCGCGAGCATGATGACCCCGAAGGTCGTCTGGAGTTGGGTGAGCTTATACAGATTGTTCAAGGTGATGAGCGGGATTTCGCCGCGCTTGAGCTCGATGACGACTCGGATGCCGTCCCGATCGGATTCGTCGCGCAGATCGGAGATCCCTTTGATCCGTTCGTCCCGGATTAACTCGGCAATCTTTTCGATCAGCTTGGACTTATTGACCTGATAGGGCAGCTCCGTGACGATCAACCGTTCGCGTTCCGTGCGTTCATCGGACTCGACCTTCACTTTCGCGCGCAACGTCAGGAGACCCCGGCCGCTCTCGTAGGCGGACTTGATGCCGGCCGTTCCATAGATGAACCCGGCCGTCGGGAAGTCGGGGCCTGGAATCTTCTTCATCAACTGGGCAATCGTGATGTCCGGATTCTCCAGGAACAGGAGGAGCCCCTCGATTACTTCGCCGACATTGTGGGTCGGAATGTTGGTGGCATAGCCAACCGCAATGCCGCCGGCGCCGTTGACGAGAAGATTCGGGATTTTAGAGGGGAGCACCAGCGGTTCGACGAGCGACTCGTCGTAGTTCGGCCCGAAATCGACCGTATCCTTGTCGATATCGGCAAGCATGTCCTCGGCGACCTTGGTCAGGCGGGCTTCGGTATACCGCATGGCCGCTGGCGGATCGCCGTCGACCGATCCAAAATTGCCCTGACCATCCACGAGCATATAGCGCATGTTGAAGGGTTGCGCCATTCGAACAAGCGTGTCGTAGATCGCACTGTCCCCGTGGGGATGGTAGTTCCCCATGATCTCGCCGACAATCTTGGCGGACTTGCGGTAGGCCCGGTTCGATGCCAGGCCCATTTCGTTCATACCGTGGAGAATACGGCGATGGACCGGCTTGAGGCCGTCGCGCACGTCGGGGAGCGCCCGGCCGACGATGACGCTCATCGCGTAACTCAGGTACGACGAGCGCATCTCGTCTTCGATGGCGATATGTCCTAACCGTTCATCAGGTGGCATCTCAACTCCGTTGGTAGGCAAGAGGCAAGTGGTGCAAGGCGAGAGGTCTGGTCCTTACCTCTTGCCGGGGCCTTTAGCCAATTTTTACACGTCTAGATTTCTGACCTCGAGCGCGTGGGCTTGAATGAAGTTTCGTCGGGGTTCGACCTCATCACCCATCAGAATCGTGAAGATCTCGTCGACGCCTGGCACGTCTTCCAATTTGACTTTCAACAGCGTCCGGACTTCCGGATTCATCGTCGTTTCCCAGAGCTGATTCGGGTTCATTTCGCCGAGACCTTTGTAGCGCTGGATGCCGAGCCCGTGCTTGCCCTTATCGAGGATCGCCTTGACCAACTCAGCCGTTGCAGGCTGGAGCTGCTCCTGACCGTCGGCTTTAATCTTATACGGCGCCCGGCCCAAACCGATCGTCGAGGGTGAGAGCTTCTGCAGCTCGCGGAATTCGGCGGAGCCGACCAGCTCGTGCGTCACATTAAAGCCATGGGTGACCCCGTTGGCATGCAGCCGGCAGGCGACTTTGTTCGATTGATGTTCCTCATCCTCGACGATATCCAACGTCGGTGTGAGCTTCGGATAGACCACCGCGAGAGTTTTCTTCACGTTGACGACGACCTTCTTAAGGGCCTCCTGATCCTTGAGGAGCTCGCGATCAAGCCCCGGCTCATCCACAAACGCCCGCACCATGCTGGCCTCGTGCGGTTTTTTGTTTAGCCGGCCAAGCAACGTCTCGAAGGCGATCAGCTTCTTGAGAATGGGCAGGAGCCGCCGTCCCGTGACATACCCTTGGACCCCTTCCACGTACACTTCCACATCCTCGACGGCGATATCGGCCAGGTGCTCGTTCAACGCCATTTCATCTTTGAGATACCGTTCCGTCTTGCCCTTCTTCACTTTGAAGAGCGGCGGCTGCGCAATATAGATGTAGCCTCGTTCGAGCAGCTCCGGCATCTGCCGGAAGAAAAAGGTGAGGAGCAGGGTCCGGATGTGACTGCCGTCCACATCGGCGTCTGTCATGAGGATGATCTTGTGATACCGGGCCTTGCTGATGTCGAACGAGTCTTTGTCGGCCTTTTCGCTCTCTTCGCGCTTGCGGCCGATGCCGGTTCCGAGCGCCATGATCAACGTCCGGATCTCATCGCTCGAGAGCATTTTGTCGAAGCGCGCCTTCTCGACGTTGAGGATCTTGCCCTTGAGCGGCAGAATCGCCTGAAACTTGCGGTCGCGCCCCTGCTTCGCGGAGCCACCGGCCGAATCACCCTCGACGATATACAGCTCGCTCAAGGCCGGATCTTTCTCCGAACAGTCGGCCAGCTTACCGGGAAGCGAGCCTCCATCAAGCGCGCTCTTGCGTCGGATGAGCTCTTTCGCTTTTCGCGCCGCTTCACGAGCGCGAGCCGCGTCGATCGCTTTCCCGATGACCTTTCGGGCCACCGTCGGGTTCTCTTCGAAATAGGTCCCGAGCGCCTCATTGACCGCAGCCTCGACGATGCCCTTTACCTCACTATTGCCCAGCTTGGCTTTCGTCTGTCCTTCAAACTGAGGATTCCGGACCTTGACGCTGACGACGGCGGTGAGCCCTTCACGAACGTCGTCACCGGTGAGCGATTCGGTGTCTTTCTTGAGCAGGTCGTTGGCGTTCGCGTAGGTATTAATCGTACGGGTGAGCGCGGCCTTGAAGCCCACCAAGTGCGTGCCGCCTTCCTTGGTGTTGATGTTATTCGCAAAGGAAAACAGGTTCTCGGCGTAGCTATCGTTGTATTGAAGCGCGACTTCCAGCACCATTTCCGGTTTCTCAACCTGCACGTAAATAGGCTTGTGCAGCGGCATCTTGGCTTCGTTCAGATGCTCGACGAACGAAACGATCCCGCCCTTGTACTTGAATACTTGCTCTTTGACCGGCTCTTTCCGCTCATCCTTCAGTGTAATCTCGAGTCCCTTATTCAAAAAGGCGAGCTCGCGCAGTCGCTGCGCCAGCACGTCGAAGCTGAAGTCGAGCGTCTCGAAGATCTGCCCGTCCGACTTGAAGGTGACCATCGTGCCACGGCGCTTGGTTTTACCCGTCATCTTGAGCGGGGCAGTCGACTTGCCGCGCTCGTAGCGCTGCTCGAACACCTGGCCGTCCTGCCAAATCTCCAGCTCGAGCCATTCGGAGAGGGCGTTGACCACCGAGATCCCGACGCCATGGAGCCCGCCGGACACCGTATAGGCCCCCTGCTCGAACTTACCGCCCGCGTGCAGGACCGTCAGGGCCACTTCGGCAGCAGACTTCTTTTGCGTGGAATGCATCCCGGTAGGAATGCCGCGGCCGTTATCCACGACCGTGACACTGCCGTCGATGTGGATCGTCACCTCGATGGTCTCACCGAATCCCGCCATATGTTCATCGACACTGTTGTCGACGACTTCATAGACGAGATGATGGAGGCCGTCCACACCGGTGCTGCCGATGTACATCGCCGGACGCTTCCGCACGGCATCCAGGCCTTCCAACACTTTAATTTGATCCGCGCCGTAACTGTCGGATTTCGGTGTGGTCTCGGTGTCGTTACTGGCCATCTGTCTCCCGTTTAAATATAGCCATCGGCTCTCTGCATTCAGCCCTCAGCGACCTATCTGACGGCTGACCGCTGATTGCTGGGCTCAGCTAGATTTTTATTGGCATGACCACGCACTTAAACCCGGGACTGTCTGACTCCTGGATCAAACAGGGGCTCAGCGGATTATCCATTTGCAGAGAGATCGTCTCTCCGTCCATCACTCCAAGAACATCCAACAAGTAGCGGGCGTTGAACCCAGTGTTCATGGCCTCCCCCTCGTACTGTGCCGCGAGCTCTTCGGTCGCTTCCCCAAAATCAGGATTGCTGGAGAACAGCGTCATCTGTCCGGAAACAAACGACACCTTCACCGCGTTCGCCTTATCACGGGACAGCACGGAGACACGCCGGAGCGCACTTTCAAGCTCGCTGCGATTGACCCCGATTTTCCTGCCGCTCTCTTTTGGGATCACTTGCTGATAGTTCGGGTAGTTCCCTTCCATGAGCCGCGAGGTCAGCAGCAGCCCGCTCTTCCGGAATATCATGAGATTTTTGGTGAACCCGATCAAGGGTTCGCCCTCGCCGCCCTCTTCCAGAAGACGCTGCATCTCATGTGCCGCTTTCTTCGGAATGATGGCTTTGATCTCTTGCGGAGCGCCTTTAGCCCCCGCCTTTCCGACCTCCTGCTCGGCAACCGCCAACCGATGTCCATCGGTGCCGACCAGCCGCAAGATCGTTTTCTTCTCCGACGTGATGAGGGTCACC
Source organism: uncultured Nitrospiraceae bacterium (assembly GCA_963726635.1). Lineage (GTDB taxonomy): Bacteria > Nitrospirota > Nitrospiria > Nitrospirales > Nitrospiraceae > Palsa-1315. Next base: position 88,787 of record CAVSCZ010000001.1, on the reverse strand, counting down.
AACAGACCGTTGAGGATGTAGCGCGCGTCATTGTCTCCGGCAGCGAAGAGGGTCTTGCGAATCAGCTCCAGGAAGCCGGCCCCGGCGAGGGGAATGAGCCCTTCCCGTTCGATCGTGGGCAACGCGGGGTAGTCTGTGCTGGGGAGTCCAACGATCTTAAATTGGCTCTTGCCGGCTTGAATGGTCGTCCAGTTATTGTCACCCGAGGTGATTTCGATTTCACTGACCGCCAACTCCTTAATGATCTCATAGAGCTTCCGAGCCGAGACCGTGACCCCTCCGGGCTTCTCAACGGTCGCCTTGTAGAGCCCGCGCATGCCGATTTCGAGGTCGGTGGCGACGATTTCCACCCCTTCCTGCTTCGCCTCAATCAAGATATTCGAGAGGATCGGCATCGTGTTGCGCTTCTCGACGACACCTTGGACTCGCTGGAGGCCCGTCAAGAGTTCAACTCGTCCCATACGCAGTTTCATAATCTCTTCCCCTTAGCGCAGCCGCTCACGCTCGCAGGATCTGCTCCTTCAAGCTGTCCAACGTGGCACTCAATGAACTGTCGCTGTCTTTTGCTTTGATGACCTGCTTGCAGGCATGGATGATCGTCGTGTGATCTTTACCTCCGAATTGCCGCCCGATCTCGGGATACGAGGAGTCCGTGAGCTCCCGACAGAGATACATGGCAATCTGTCTCGGATGCACCAGTGTTTTACTCCGGCGACGGGACTTCAGGTCGGAAATCTTCACATGGAAGCGCGCGCCCACTGTTTCCTGAATGTCATCCATCGACACGATCTTTTTCTTGGTGCCGATCAGATCCCGGAGTACGCTCTTGGCCATCTCCAGCGTGATCGTTTGGCCGGTGAGCGAGGCATAGGCGCCGAGGCGCACCAGCGAGCCCTCAAGCTCGCGGATATTGCTCTTCATCGTGGTGGCGAGAAACTGGATGACATCTTCCGGCAACGTGACGCCCTCATCCTCGGACTTTTTCCGCAAGATGGCAATGCGTGTTTCAACGTCCGGCGGCTGGAGGTCCGCGATGAGTCCCCATTCAAACCGTGAACGCAGCCGTTCCTCGATATCAGGCATGTCCTTTGGAAAGCGATCACTCGAGAGGACGAGCTGCTTATGCGCTTCATAGAGGGCATTGAACGTGTGGAAGAATTCCTCCTGCGTGCGTTCCTTGCCCGCCAAGAATTGAATGTCATCGATCATCAACATGTCGATATGACGATACCGTTTCCGCAGATCCATCATCTTGTCGTATCGAATGGAGTTGATGACCTCGTTCGTAAACTGCTCGGTCGTCAAATAGGCAATGCGGAGATCGGTCCGCTCTGCCACATAATTTCCAATGGCATTCAAGAGGTGCGTCTTCCCCAATCCGGTTTCCCCGTAAATAAAGAGCGGGTTGTAGGCTTTCGCCGGCTGTTCGGCGACCGCCATACAGGCAGCATGGGCAAATTGGTTTCCCGCGCCCACTACGAAATTTTTGAAGGTGTACTTTGGATTGAGTTGGATTCCCCGTTTCGGCCGTGACCCGGTGCTCTCGCGACTAGTTGCAGTGGTACTCCCACTATTTTCAGCCTGCTTTATCGCCTGTTTATGAAAGATAGTGAACATGATCGCCGTCTCTTCCCCACCTCGGGCAGCAGAGACGGCTTCGGTCAGGAGGGGCCCGTAGTGCTGGCTTAACCAGTCGCCAAAGAACTTGTTTGGGACACCCAGTTGAGCCGTGGAGTCCTCAATCCGTTCGAGGTGAACCGGCGTAAACCACGTATCATAAACCTGTTTTGGCACTTTCCCTTGGATATAAGCCAAGGCATCCTGCCATACATTTGCGACAGTCATAGCTTCTGTATCATTCTTCATACACAGACTTATTCACATCTGTGGATAACCTGGTTCTTCCTGCAGTCTTACCCTCTTAAACCTGATCATTATCAGACCTTGATATGAGCTACGATAATAGCCCTCATCTGAATCACCACAACTTAATAGACTCTGCATGCAGCGGTTACTCAGAGTCAATCCCCAACTCTCTCCACAAAGACGGCGTCATAAGGAATCTACAAATTCAACTACTTGATTGCCATCCACAATATCCACAGAGCCTACTCTTACTCCTACTACTACGACTATCTCTCTTTTATAGATAATAGCTTTAAGAGAAGAGCTGGCTAATATAGCTATAAAACAACGATGTGTTCTGATGCGAAAATTTTCTCGACAAGGTCGTCATATGTCATCGTCGGATGTGCAAGACCAACTCCCATTCCTTCGGCGGCAACAGCAACTCCCTTCACAGAAGAAAGGGACGATCGATGCTGCTTTCTCAACAAAAACGATTTCCATATCTGTATCACTAGCTCGAAAGAGCGATGAGGATATAAGGTCTGGCTGTTGTCGAAGAAGATAAAGTGTCGTTCCCATACAACACAGACAGATCCCTTAAAAAACGAGACTTCTATCAACTGCTCGAACTAACTGTCTAATTTCATCAGCTGTTCGAGTCGTCACAGAAAACGTATCAGACCAGGCATCCATCACCGTCCCTGGCTCGACGATAAAGGGGACAGATAAGTGTTTGAAAGAGGGAAGATATTTTTCAAGGATATCGACATCGACGATCTCTTCTGTGTCATTCATCAAGAGAAGGGGAGCGCGTCCTAGGAGGACGACGGTCGTCTCATGGTCCCCAGCACAAAGCCCTAGCGCAATACGAAGTGCTTCAACAGGACGAGCCGTCACACAAGGATTCTCTGAAATCACCACAGCGATGCGTTTCGACATAGAGAAAACCACCTGAAGTTGACGACAACTTCTTATGTAAAGGCAAGAAAGCGATCGCAACCATCAATAATTCCAGACAGCACGACCAGCCCAGACAAAGAGATTCTCGAATCGACAGTGGCCGTAGGAACACCATGTTGCTGACAACCATAAGCACAGACAGACATCTTGACCCCGGCATCGATCAAACTGAGATAACGCTGATCTGTAGCGCTCTTTACCCCTTCATCAATGAGGTAGAGATAGACCTCAACTCCTCGGCGTAAGGCAGCCTGAGCCAGTTGGACGACGGTCTCAACACTGGGATGAGAAGGGGCTGTGGATAACAAGAGGCCAAGCTTGCGAGCCGCCATAAAAATCAACCAAAGACATCAATACAATCAATTGCTTATGAATTAACTTCTGGGCGAGACTACGAGGTTTTCAACACAAAGTCAATACCAAAAATACGGGACTTCTATCGGACGAGAATACGAGAGTGGAGGAGAGAGGCGAGACCTGGCAGAGGAAGTTCCTCTTGAGCCTTCGACTCGAGGTTACGGAGAATGACAGAGCCACGACCTGCCTCATCATCACCCAAGAGAATGGCATAACGACACTTCGATCGATCAGCTTGGCGAAGGTGAGCTTTGAGTGTAGTGGCGCGATAGTCACATTGCGCCGAAAGTCCAACTCTGCGGAGTTCATCGAGAAGCACGAGCCCAAGCTTAGTCCCTTTCTCTCCAAAAGCCGCGACATAGTAGAGAAGTTCGTTTAAAGAGGACGATGAGGCCTCCGGAAGCATCAGCGACACACGCTCAAGCCCGACCGCGAATCCTACAGCCGGAACAGAGGGGCCACCTAGCGTTTCCACTAAACCGTCGTAGCGGCCACCGGCACCAACCGCGTTCTGAGCTCCTAAATGAGTCGATGTAATTTCAAAACTTGTCAAACAATAGTAATCGAGCCCCCGCACCAAACGAGGGTTGAGGCGATAAGGGATTCCAATAGCAACGAGACCCGCAAGGACCTGGTCGAAATGTGTCCGGGCCTCAAGAGAGAGATGGTCGATCAGTTGGGGCGCCGACTCTGTCGCAGCTCGACAGTCCGGCACCTTGCAATCGAGCACCCGCAAGGGATTCGTTTCCATACGGCGCCGGCAGTTTGCACAGAGGCGGGATTCGTGCTCTCTGAGGAACGCAAGCAGGATAGGTTTGTAGGCAGCGCGGTCGCCGGAACTTCCCAGGCTATTGATCTCCAGTGTCAGGTCCGGCAGGGCCAGATCCGACAGGAGGCGCCAGAGCAGCGCGATGGCCTCGACGTCTGCGCGGGGGTCCGACGTGCCGAACGACTCGACCCCGAATTGATGGAACTGCCGGAGGCGTCCCGCCTGCGGCCGCTCGTGGCGGAACATCGGCCCGATGTAGAAATATTTCTGTGGGAGCGGGTCGGCCGCCCGATTGTGCTCGATGAAGGCGCGGACCGTTCCGGCCGTCCCTTCCGGGCGCAAGGTCAGCGAGGTCCCGTCCCGGTCGGGAAATGTGTACATCTCCTTCTCGACGATGTCCGTTGCCGAGCCGATACTCCGGGCGAAGAGCGCGGTGAGTTCGAAGATGGGGATACGGATCTCCTGATACCCGTAACAGAGAGCCCAGCGCCTCGCCGTATCCTCAATGAGACGCCACCGAGGCGTCTCCTCCGGAAGGATATCTTTGACGCCCTTGATGCCCTTAATCGTGTCCATATTCAGAGACCATCGCGAAAGATTCGGGACTATAGCGACGGGTCGTAGGCAAGTCAACGCAAACAGAGGGTCGTTTTTTGTCTGCCGCGATAGGTCGCCCGTCAGATCAGGAAAGTTCCTCCGCTCATGTGGCTTAAACGGAGCGCGACGAGAGACCTTGTTGCCTTCTTGCGCCGATTGGCTCGCGGGCGTATAGTTCGCGGCCTAGTTTGCTCTGAGGGGATGTTTTATGAGCACAGATCAGCCGACCCGCCGCGTCATCGCGCTTGCACCGATGCCGCCGGAGAAATCCGCATACGCCTTGGCCCGCTACAGCCGCTCGCCTGACTCTATCGAGAGCAGCCTCCGCTGGGTGCATGGACATTCTTCTGAAAAATTCTGGGATCAGTTCTACTTCGACTACGGTCATGCCTCGATCGCCGACTTAGGCCATGTCATCATCTGCTTCGAGGACATCTCCGAACTCGCCGCGATTAGACTCGAAGACGAGCCCTTGTGGGATGGCCAGGCGAAATCGAGCCGGTATCAGAACTTTGCGTCCGGCGGGTGGTTCGTCCCGGATTCCATTCGAGGGTCGGAGACGGAAGGTACCTACCACGGCATTCTCCGCAGCCTCGCCGAGATCTATCGACTCTTACACCAACCCTTGATCCAATTTATTTCTAAGCGCGAGCCGCGCCCCGAGTCGATGAAACCGGCCGATTACCAACGGACGATTGCCGCGCGCGCCTTCGATGTGACGCGGTATCTCCTGCCCCTCGCGGCCAGGACGAACGTCGGGCAAGTCGTGAGCATCAGGACGTTGGAGAAGCAAATCACCAGACTGTTGTCGTCACAACTTCCAGAATTGCGCTCGATCGGAGACGAACTCAAGGATGCCTGCCAACGGTCACCCGTGAACCTGTGGGGCGAGCTATGTGGCCAGCCGGCCGGAGCACATGAACCCCTCGCGCCGACGCTCGCTCGCCATGCCAAGGCCAACGACTATCAAGCCTCGGTCTACCAGGACCTTGCCAGATACGCGAAGGATGCGCTCCGGGGAACCGGACTGGATCAACCGACGTCCTGGGGTGTGCCGGAGCCGGTAGAACTCCTCGACCCTCACGATCCGTTGGACGAAATCGTCACCACGTTGCTGTACCGTGTCTCGCATGCGCCCTATCGGAGCCTCCTCGCGGTCGTCCGCACCTGGACGGAGAAACAGAAACAGGAGGCAATCGACGTGGCGATGAGCGCACGAGGGCCTTACGACGAACTCATCAAAGAGTTCCGCAGCGGCTATGCCTTCACGTTCGACGTGCTGATGGACATCGGAGGCTGGCGCGACATGCATCGGCACCGGCGTTGTCAGCAGATTCAGCAGAACTTTACGACGGTGCACGGATATGAAGTCCCACCGCCGCTTGTGCAAGCGGGATTGGATCAGGAGTATCGACAGGCGATGGACGCGGTCCGTTCGGACATCGAGCAGCTGAAGAAAACGAGCGCGGAGGGGTCGCTCTACGCCACGCCGTTCGGATTCAAGGTGCGATGCCTCTTCAAGATGGACTATGCCGAAGCCGAGTACATCGCCAGACTCCGTTCCGGTGTGAAAGGTCACTGGTCGTACAGGACCATAGCCTGGTTGATGAAACAAAAACTCGCGGCGCGCTATCCTTCACTCGGGGATCGCATTCAGGCGACCTCGCCGGACATTGAGGACACCCTCACCAGATAGCCCATACGACCGACCCCGATGACCGATTACCAAGCACAATGTGAAACGACGCTGCTGGCAGGCCAATGGGATCAGGCGCAACAGGCAGCACTGGCCTGGGCCCGCCATCCCGCCACCGGCACAGACCGGGATCCTCGGCCCCATTTCGCCCTGAACGTGATCCACCTGCTCCGCGGGGAGTTCGCCGAAGCCTGGAATACTCACCCGAAATGTTTGCAGGAACCAGAAGACATTGCCCAGGTCAAAGAGTGGATCGAAGGATTCGTCGCGCGACAGTCGGAGCAGGCCAATGCCCATCTCGTGATGGGGTTGTTCCTGGCCCAATCAGGCCAATCCGAACAGTCGATCGCGTCCTACAAGGAAGCGATCAAACTCGCGCCACAGTCCGCCTACCCTCATTATTTTCTCGCACAGATCCATGAGCGGGCCAACCACCTCGAAATGGCCATCAAGGAATACCGTGAAGCAGTCCGACTGGATCCTTCCTATGCGCCGGCGCGGACCAACCTGGGTGTGGCCTATCAAGAGCAGGGCCGGTTGGAGATGGCGATCCCTCAATATCGCGAAGTGATCAAGCTGAATCCCAACGACTCGGTGGCCCACGCCAACCTCGCCTGCGCGCTCGCCGAGCAGGGCAAGTTTGAGCCGGCCTTGCAGTCCTACAAGGAGGCGTTGCGCCTGAACCCCATGGACGCAGCAGTACATTTCGCGCTGGGAGGTCTCTACGAAACGAGGGGCCGCCTGGATCTGGCGCAAAAAGAATATGACGCGGCCCTCGTCGCCGATCCGAACTTCGGTCCGGCGCACTCGGCGATCGGCTGGTTGGCGCTGGGCAAGCAGCACATGCAGGCCGCCTACGAAGCCTTCAATCGAGCCCTCAAGTCCAACGAGCAAGATCCTCGGGCCTACCACGGCATTGGCGAATACTATTCCCAAAAAGGGAAGCGAGAGAGCGCCCTGGACAATTTTGCCAAGGCGCTCAAGTACTACAAAGATCCTGAAAAGAAAAATGCGACTTCTGAATCAGCTCTTTCAAGAAGGCCAGATGGCGGACTAGCAGGATGCTGAAAAAGTCCACCAGCGTCGTTCTCGCATCGTTCAGATCCTCAACGTACCCCAGAGAGTACGCCTCCGGTCTTCACTCGCTGCGGCCTTGCTGACGGCCTTTTTGAGCATCCTGCAGGACCGAACGGCATCCCCACTTGCTCACAGAGGCTCTATGATGCGCGTAGTCGAAGAAGGAGGCTTAGCACGGAGGAGGTTAAAGACTCTTGGCCAGAAAATAAACGCACGAAGCGACCGTAAATAGGCCCAGAAATAACAATAGTCCGTACCCGATGCGTCTCAACGAAAATGCTTTTCGTGAAATCCTTTCCCCGGCGTCCAGGGACACAACCTCTCCCCACATGAGCTCTGCAAATGCATACAAGGGAAGTCCGATGATAGCAAAAACCAGCCAACCGACGAATCTTTGAGCAAAGGCGAGGTCATTGAGAATCCACAATAGTCCCAAGGCCGAGCCGGCAAAAAGAATAGCCAGCGCTTTGACCGGTCCACTCTTCCAATTTATCGCGTTTAAGTAATTCTTCATCTTAAATACTGGGAAACGAATCAGGTGAGTTAACCGCGATGGTATCGTACAGCTGAACGTATCACGCAGATCATACTTTCCCTAGGAAATGTATCGCTTTGGATGATGCTCGTTCTGGTCGGAGCGCATTCACTGTTCTGAACGACTAGTAAGATAGGCGGGTGATCAAATGCGAAGCTGGATGATAATGTGTTCCTGAGAATTTTGCGGGCAGGTCAAGAAGGTCGTCTGCACAGCCGCGGTGAGAACGCAGCTGGAGGGAATTTTCAGCAGCCGACTAGAGTTCGCGGATGGCGCCTTGAAGAACCGTGATCTGCGTCACCGGATCGCCTGAGGATTTGAGTTCGGTGCGGATTTGATGTTTGAGGTAGGAGGAGTACCCCACTCGGTCGATCAAGAGGTCGAGAAACCGTTCGACCGGGAGCAGGCTCTGGGCCTTGAGTTCTTCCACGGTCTCATCGCTGACGGGCACGTAGCTGCTCCCCATGTGGAACACCACATTGTAGTAGCGGTCTTTCCCGATGCGCTCGAACCGTAAACCCTTCATCACATGCTCCTCTTAACCAGCGCGAAGGACCCCATTTTAGACAAACAGATCCTGGAAGACAAGGGCGGGGCGGGGCGAGCCGACCGTGCGTTGCGCTTCGGGACGGTTTCCGGAGTCGGGTCGGGCCAGTTCCGGACCCGTGGCGTTACAATTTGGGGGCCTTACCGAAATATTCCTGCCGGCTGACCGCGACGTCGGTGACGAACATGACGCCGGAGTGCCGCTCGAACAGCGGTCGCAGTCCGGCCAACACAGGTTCGACCTTTTCTTCAGGCACGACCGTCATGATCATCTCCAGGCTTTCTTGCTCGCTGAACATGAAGTGGGCTTCACGTATGCCGTGATGACCCTTTCCGGAGAGGTTGCCGATGATGGTGTACCCGGACGCGTTCACGCGGTCCAACAGTTCGGTCACGAACGCCCGGTGCTCTCCCGCGACGATTACGCGAATCTCCTTCATCGAATGTAAGGTCAACGCACCCATGAACGCACCCCTTTCCCGGCCTCTGGTTCTGAAGTTCAATAGCTCGAAATAGTTACTCGATTCTCTCTGCTCGAATGCCACGACCCGCTACGTAATCGGGCTCCACTCTCCATTGGGGCGATACCGATACCATATCCCATCGTCGGGGTCGAGTGCGACGAGATGGACCCACTCGTTGTCATAATAGTGCCGCAACATCTCATGGCGCGCGATCAGTTTCTCAATGCGCCCGCGCGGGGTTTCGATAATCGTCAGCAGCCGCATCGGCTCGTGGTACGGCATCTCGCCGTTCATGACGGTCTGTCTGGCCAATCCCAGCCGGAGATCGCTCCAGGGTCCTGACATGATGCCGAGCCGCCCGACGACGTTGTGATAGATCTTGCTGCCGCTCCCGTATACGTCATTGTCGACCGTTGAAAAATAATGCTCCATGTTGATCCATTGCGCCACGACCTGCGGGCCGGTCAACAAGACTTCGAGTAACCGGTTGCTCGGGTCTTCGCGATAATCATACGAATGCAGGAAGACGCGCCCTTCCAGATCGAGTGCCTTGGTGAGATCCCGCCGGCCGACGACGAATGCCGTATTGCCGGAGAGGCCCCACTCCGGCCGGACCTGACTCCAGTCCACGCTCCGTTTCCGCACGTGCGATTGAGCCGCACGCTCGTCTAGTGGCTGCTGAATCTCGGGGAAGCGCGCACACCGTTCCTGACTCGTCAGGGTGGAGGCTTCCTTGAGATCCTCCTGCAACCGCGCCAGGTCGGCGCGATGGGTGGGGGGCACATCTTCCAGATCGAAGAGCTGGACCTTGTCGGTCGTCGTATCCATTTGACCGGCCAGAAAGTGGGTGTCGGGTGGAATCACCAGTTTGTTCTTGGCCAGCCGCTCCCGCACTTTTTGGTTGTTCGCCATCATCGCGAGGACGCGGGCATTCGGTTTTCCTTCATTCCCGCCGCAGGCGCCGCAATCCAAGGCCGATTCATAGGGATTGTTCTCAGACGTACTGCCGTGGGCGCAGAACAAGACCAGCCGGGCCAGGTTCTTCGTGAGCCCCATCATCCGGAGCGCCGTGTCGACCGTGAGGGTCTGTTCATCGAGGGTGAATCCGGTCCGGGTGATCCGTTCTTTCTGGCGAGAGGCTGCGCGTGCGGTGAGGTCGCATTGGCGCCGCAAGATGTCGACGAGGGAACACAGGGTGTCGGTCGAAAGCCCGGCCAGCTCTGCCGGTTCAATCAGGGACGGCTCAAGTTCCGCCTGGCCGTTCAGCGCTTGTTGACGCAGGGCTTCGACGAGGGCCGGGGTGATGCGCGAGCTGCGCAATCCCGCATGCTCGTGCAGCACTTTTCTGACGATGGCATGGTGTTCGGCCGCCAGCATCTCTGCGGTCTCGGCCGGGGCCATCTTGTCGACGGTCAATGTCGTCGCAATGGTTGGCACGAACAGGCGCCGCAACCATGAGGTCCAGCGTTGATAGAGCGACGGCAAGAGGGTCTTGCCGAAGATCGGGAGGCCGTAGAACCAGCCCAGTGATTCCACCATGACATAGGGGGTCACCACGTTTTCTTTCAAATCGTGCAGCAACGTATGGCCGGCATGGACCCACTTGGTGCGGGCTTCATGTTTCGACACTTTGTGATCGAGATAACTCCGGGGAATTTCGCGCACCTCGTTCTTTGCGCGCATGATCACGGGGAACTGCTCGGTGTCATGCTCCCTGCCCCACGCGCGATAACGAATGAAGGCCGCGAAGAATCCGGCGAACCCGTAGGTCTCGTGCGGACCGGTGGACTCCAGGTGCCGGCGGAAGGGCTCGGAGCGCACATCGATGCAATAGACGGATTGCGAATAGGGCCGGTTCGTACCCGGCTGATCCGCTGGCACGGTTCGCTGCTGCGCCGGTGTCCGTAACTGGGCGAGCAGACGCTGCTGGTAGGCGGTTTCCAAGGCTTTGAGCCAGACCGGGCCATGGTTAGATTCGGGAAAGGCCTCCATCCAATCAAAGAGTTGCTTCAGCGTGGCGTGCGGCGTCTCGGCCAATATTGCCGGATCCAGTTCCAAGGAGCGAGCCAGCGCCACGAGCCGCTTAGCGGCGCCGCGGCGTGCGGCAATTTCCTGCCGTGGAACCACGTCCCTTCCGTAGCGCTCGATCACGCGTCCCCACCCGTTTCCCTTGTGATGCCGGAGCCGATCCACTTCTTCCGCATACAGTGCGGGTAATCGCCCGGCGACCCGCTGTCTCCTCAAATAGTATTCGTCGGGGTGCTCGCGCATATAGGCGACGACGGCGTCGTAGCGCCCCTCGATGCCGAGCTCTTCGCGGCAGGTCTTCTGAACCAGCTCGCTGGCGTACCAGAGGCGGATCGCGAGAAATTTCACGAGACCGACCGGATAGGCCTTCTGCCAGGGATAATCGCGCTCCTCCGCGCGCCACTTGATGAAGCCTGCCCAGCCGGGCAGCGCGGTCAACTGCAGCGACAAGTAATCCTGGCGTAGATCCGAGGGAATGCCGAGCGCGTCCAGGCTCTGCAGCAACGCATCCTCCGGATAGTCGGGCAGGCGGGAGATCTTTCTTCTGCTGTCGGCAATGCCGACAGGAGACCATTCCTCTGCCGCCAGTTCTTTCCAGGCATGGTATAGCCCCTTCTCCCGCTCCGGCATAGACCAGGTCGCATGGCCTTCGTCCAGGAAAGCCTCGCACCATTTGATCAACTGATCGTTGATCTGTCGGACGATCTGTGTCCCGAAGGTGTCGTCGCACCAATGTGACAGCGTGAGCCATCGGCCCAACGCGGCCTGGTCGCCTTCCACAATGAGCTGAATCCGTTTGCGGAGATCGGGGAACGCCCATTCGGTAGACAGACTTGCCGCGACGACGTCGATCACGTCTTTTGCGGGGTCGTGCAGTTGATCATCGAGCGGCTCTGCGACCGGCGCACAGAGTCCCTCCGTGAGACAGGCCCGCAGCACGTCGCCGTGCGTGATCCGGCGGGGGCCGATCGTGACCGACTGATCCAGGACGAGCGGCTGTAAGGTAGCGTCGAGATGGGCCGCCTCTATCCGGCCCGTCTTCAGATACTCGCGATAGAGCGTGCCGGGGAGATAACTATTTCCTCCCATGAATTGCTTGCCGCGCCGGGCCGTCTCTTCAAAGGGGAGATACTCGAGGCTATGGAGCGGATTGTGGTGGACGAAGGTCCGCATCGGCCAATATTGCGCAATCACTTCGCCGGCGAGTTGGACCACGCCGCGCAGCTCCATCCGTTTGGATTCGATGTCGATCGACGGGTTTATCTGTTCCATGCGACCGATCCTGAGTTGGCGCCGGTTGTGGCGGTCGTCCGGTCCGGTCCGAAGAGGCTGATCGGGGCCACGCCCAGTGCGAGCAGGGTTAAGATAACGATCACCAGCGACACCAGCTCGGTTTGAAGGAGATCGGCATACCGCAAGTCCGAGCGGCGAGTGCCGAACAGGAGCCTCTGTACCAGATCCAGGATGTACCAGGACGACGCGAGCCAGGCAGAGACCAGCACAATGATGCCGGTCGAAAAAGCGGCGGTAGACGACAGCAGCAGACCCATGAAGCCCGCGAAGACGCCGAACGGCGGCAGACCCATGGCTGCCAGAGCCAGCAGAGAGAGCAGCACGGCATACTGGGGCATGGTGGAGGCCAATCCACTGATGGCTTGCGGGTCCACGTCGTCTCCGTAACGAGTGCGGATAATTTGCCAGGCTACCAGGAGCCCGCACATCACGAGACCGACGGCACCGACGAAGAGCGCGGCGCGTGGCGTGGCCGACCGTGTGGTCACCACACACCACCAGAGCATCGAAAAGAACGACAGGCTGCTGTAGGCCAGCAGGAGGCGTACGCGCGACTGTGCCAGCGCCTTGATCGCGCCATAGGCGGTGCCGGCCAGGGCGAGGATGCTCATGATCCACACGACGGAATCCGGCAAGGTCGCCGCGAGCGGGGCCAGACTATGCAGGCCGAGCGCCGGAAAGAGCAGCACCATGAACGACGGCAAATTTCCGGGTAACCGGGTCAGCGCAGTGAGATGTCCATCGTGAAACGGCACGACGGGTAAGAGAATCGTACAGGCCAGCAACGCCGCCATCGAAGACAGCGGCGGGGCGGCTACCAGCGTCAGCAACAGGCAGAGGGCGCCGAGCGTGTAGGCCCCGAGGCCCCACCAGGAGATGGGCCAGAGGGGTGTGTGATGTCGATAGAGCAACACGATGACGAAGCCATGGATGGCCATCAGGAACAGTTTTCCGACGACGGGCTGACTGGTCAGCGCGCCGAGTCCCAGGCCCAGAAATATCAGGGTCAGGACCCAGGATGCGCGATGGTCCCTATGATGCGGTTGGCCCAAGAGCGACACCCCGGAGGCGAGCGGCAGCAGCACGAGCAGGAGCAGGCCTTCGATTGGGGCCGTCAGATATTCGGCGAATCCCACGACGCAAGCCAGACTGACGGCGCAGACGCCGACCGACCAGGCCATGAGCCGGTGGGGGCGGGTCCACAACGCCGGGCTTAACGCCGCGCCCAGCAAGGGAACGCCTGCTAAAACCCAGGGGATGACGGTGGCGTCGATCATCGCGACCACCCGCGTTCGCGTTTGTCGAAGCGATGGACGATGCGCATGACCGTCCGTCCAAGCAGTTGATAGAGTTCGTCAGCATGCAAGCGGTTCATGAACAAGACGTACAACCCGTTTCGTCCGCCTTCGATCCGGCGTGAGGCCCATTTCGGCAGCCAGATTGTCCGGCCGTGGGCCTGCATGTAGAGATAACACCAGCTGAGGACGGTCATGATTGTGGCCATGAGGACGATGCAATCGAACATCCAGTTGGGAAGATCCGCAGCTTGAAAGTATGAGGCCACTTCTACGGGATTCGGATAGAGGAAGGCCGTGAACGATTCGACGGCGAACAGGTAAACGAAGACGACGAAGAGCAGGGTGAGCAACATCGCCGACGAGACTTTCCAGGAGGCGATGGCGCGTAACCGCGTGAGCGTCAAAATCGCCTGAGACGACGTTAGCCAGATAAAGAAGAGAAAGATGACCGTTCCCTGTGATTCGAGGAGCGAGATGCGCAGGACTCCGTGAGTGACTAGCAGGATGACCAGGGGAATCACGAGTGTCGTGACGAATCCCGTCGACCAGGTCAGCGGGGAGAAGTTTTCTTCCTTTTCCTGGGGGTCCGCATGGGGCGATTCCGGATCCTGGCGGGCCTTGTGAATGACGTTGCCGCAATTCAAGAAGACGGTGCCTTTGAAGAGTCCGTGGGCGATCAAATGAAACACAGCCAGCGAAAATGCGCCCAGGCCGCATTCCATGATCATGTAGCCCATCTGCCCGATGGTCGAGAAACCGAGCGTCTTCTTGATGTCGTTCTGCGCCAGCATCATGGAGGCGCCCAGCACGGCGGTCAGCGTCCCCACCACGAAGGCCACATGCAACGTCGTCGAGCTGAGTCCGAAGAGCGGCGCCAGCCGGTTGATCAGGAAGCCGCCGGCATTGATGATCCCGGCGTGGAGTAGGGCATGCACGGGCGTCGGCGCATAGAGCGACCGGGGCAACCAGAAATGGAGCGGAAACTGCGCGGACTTGCTCATCCCGCCGATGAACAGGAGCAGCGTCACGGCCGTCGGACCACTGATCTCCCATCCCGGCAGGGGCGACAATGTCACGGACGATTCGGCCGCCCTGGTGAAGAGGTCCTGGAACTCCAGCGTGCCGTAGAGGGAATGGGCCAGGACGACTCCCGCAAGAAATGCAACATCCCCGATGCGCAACACCGTAAACGTTCTGAATGCGCCGTGCAGCGTCGCGGCATGGCTGTGATTATGGGCCAGGAGGTAGAGGAGATAACTCAGGAGCTGCCAGAAGAGAAACAACATCATGAGGTTCGCGCTGGACACCATGCAGAGCAGCACAAACGTCGTCACGCCGATGAGGGACAGGTACCGGGGTTCGTGAGGGTCCTGGTACATGTACCCGATGGAATAGGCATAGATGACCGTGCCGACGCCCGAGATGAGGACCATCATGACGGCGCTGAGCCGGTCGATATAGAAGCCGATCGGAAAGGAGAGCGAAATAATGGAGGTGGGATCGTAGAAACGAATACTGATCGGTCCTTGCGTTGCCACGACGTAGAGAGTGGCGATGGCGCCACAGAATGCCGCGCCGATCGGGAGGGCGGCAAACTGCGTGCGCGCCCGGCGCGACGCGTCGTCACCCACGGAGACCATGAGGGCCGTGAGAAGGGGGAGGAGCGGGACTAACAAGACAAAGGACACAAGCACCTGATTACTCCGGAATGGTGTGAAACCGTTTCAGGCCTCTTACGGACAGGGCATCTGACGAGCGCCGGCCGCTACAGATATCTTCGCAGGGTCCATCATTAGTACGTTGTCTAGCCCATCGTCAAGCACCGAGCCGGTCCGAATGTTCTCGGCAGATCTGTGGGGGTTCAAATGTGTTCGTTCCAGCAATCCGTCTCAGGAATCGAGCACATCATCGCTCCGGGAATTTATCGAGACGATGGGCCATACGCATGACGGCCCGGCCGATTCGATCGTAGAGTTCGTCCACATAGAGCCGGTTCATGAACAGGACATAGAGTTGGATCCGCACGTCTTCGATCCAGGGCGGCATCCACACGGTTCGGCCATGTGCACGCATATAGAGATAACACCAGCTGAGGACGGTCATGACCGTGGCCAGCAGGATCATGAGGTCAAAGAGCCAGCGGGGAAGAGCGGCGGCCTTGAAATACGACGCGACCTCGATCGGGTCCGGATACAAAAAGGCCGTGAAGGACTCGACGGCGAAGAGATACATGAACACCACAAACAGGAGCGTGAACAACATCGCGGCCGACACTTCCCATGAGGGCACCGCGCGCAGGCGGGTGAGGGTCAGAATGGCTTGTGACGACGTGATCCAAATGAAAAAGAGAAAGATCACGGTGCCTTGGGATTCCAGTAAGGGGATGTGCAGCACGCCGTGGGTGAGGAGCAAGATCAGCAGGGGAATCATCAAGGTGGTCACGAACCCGGTCGACCAGGTGAGCGGGGAAAACGTCTGTTCCTCTTCCTCCTGGCCGGTAAGCGGGAGGTGCGCTTCCTGTCTGGCCTTATGAATCTCGTTGCCGCTGTTCAGGAAGACCGTGGCTTTGAAGAGCCCGTGCGCAATCAGATGAAACACGGCTAGCGAAAATGCGCCGAGGCCGCACTCCATGATCATGTAGCCCATCTGACCGACCGTTGAGAAGCCGAGGGTCTTTTTGATGTCGTTCTGCGCCAGCATCATGGAGGCGCCCAGCACGGCGGTCAGCGTCCCCACCACGAGGGCCACATGCAACGTCGTCGAGCTGAGTCCGAAGAGCGGCGCCAGCCGGTTGATCAGGAAGCCGCCGGCATTGATGATCCCGGCATGGAGCAACGCCGTCGCGGGCGTCGGGGCATAGAGATAGTGGGGGAGCCAGATGTGGAACGGGAACTGAGCGGACTTGCTCATCCCGCCAATGAACAAGAGGAGTGTCACCGCCGTGGCGCCGCTGATATCGAGTCCCGGCAGCGGGGACAATGTCACAGACGACTCGGCCGCTTTGGCAAACACCGCCGGAAACTCCAGGGTTCCGTAGAGAGCATAGGCGAGGACGATCCCGGCAAGAAACGTCACGTCGCCGACTCGAAGCAGCATGAACGTTTTGAACGCGCCCTCCAGCGTTCCCGCATGGGTATGGTTATGGGCCAGGAGATAGAGGAGATAACTCAGGAGTTGCCAGAACAGAAACAGCATCATGAGATTGGCACTGGAGACCAGGCAGAGCAGGACGAAGACCGTCAGGCCGATGAGGGACAGGTACCGGGGTTCGTGAGGATCCTGGTACATGTAGTCGATGGAATAGGCGTAGATGACCGTGCCGATGCCCGAGATGAGGACCATCACGACGGCGCTGAGCCGGTCGATGTAGAAGCCGATCGGAAAGGTGAGTGAGGCCGCGGACGCTGCGTCGTAGAATCGAATGCTGATCGGTCCTTGCGTGGTGACGAGATAGAGGGTAGCGACAGCGCCACAGAATGTCGCGCCGATCGGGAGAACGGCAAGCTGCGAGCGTGCCCGTCGCGAGCGGTCGTCACCGACGGCGACGATGAGCGCCGTCAAGAGCGGGAGCAGCGGAAGCAGGATGGCGTACATGGGCCCCTCATGGTTTCAGAAAACGAAAAAGCCAACGGGGCTACGTGACGAAATATCCACGTACCACCGTTGGCTTGTACTGCAACCGGCCCGAAACGTGCCGGTCACCCTACCGCCGCTATCCTTTTCATCGTGATGGTTCCGCCTGTGTCGTGCGAACGTGGCGGACAGCACAGGCCATCAGATGAAGACCGAATCTCCTTATCAAGGATCTGTCTTGGAGGAGTCAAGCTGTCGGGTACATTGCCCTGAGTGGCCTAGGCCTTCGGGCCCAGGCATCATGCCTTTTGGCCCAACGAGGCGCAGATTTGCCCTTGTGACCTCCACCGGCGGACTTCTATACTTGGCTGTTCCAAATTGATTGGAAGGGTCGTGTGATGAACAGAGGACTGACCAAAGGTGAAATCGAATCGACGATTCGCACGGCGATTATCAAATTCGAACAAGAATTTATGGGGCGTGGTCCTGAGGATGTGCGGGCGTTCGTCGTGCGGGATCTCGTCGTCGTTCGTCTTAAGGGCGTTCTTACACCGGCTGAGCGACAATTGGCCAAGACCGCCGAAGGTGTAGAGATGGTCAAACGAATCCGACAGACCCTTATCGCCCAGGGCCGCGATCAGCTCTTCGAACAGGTGGGCAAAATAGTGGGGGCTAGGGTGCTGGCCATCTTTACCGATATCAATGCCCAGATCGGCGAGAAAGTCTTCGTGTTCACGGTGGATCGGGACCTGGAAAACCTCGGCCGGTAAACCTTGTCGAGGGCGAACGGAAATCCCCACCTGGGCAATCTTGGTTTGAATCAGATGAGGACACCACATGGAAAACGCCATTCGCAACGCCATCATCAAGTTCGAACAAGAATTCATGGGCCGCGGGCCGGATGAAGTGCGCGCCTTCGTCGTGCGGGATCTGGTCGTGGTTCGGCTCAAGGGCGTGTTGACGCCGGCCGAACGTCAGTTGGCCAAGACGGCGGAAGGTGTCGATATGGTGAAGCGATTGCGGCAGAATTTGATTGCGCAGGGTCGGGAAAAACTCTGCGAGCAAGTGAGCGAAATTACGGGCGCCAAAACCCTCGCGCTCTTTACCGACATTGACGTGCAGATCGGCGAACGGGTGTTTGTCTTCACGGTCGATCGCGACATCCAGAACGGAAGTCGGTAGGGGAGACACTCACGATGGATAAACTCGTCAGAGGATTCCTCAAGTTTCGGACCGAGGTATTCACCAAGAAGAAAGAGTTCTTCACCCGGCTGTCTGAAAACCAGGCTCCCCGGGCGCTTTTCATTACCTGTTCCGATTCGCGAGTCGACCCCACCCTCCTCACACAAACCGATCCCGGCGAACTCTTTATTCTCAGGAACGCCGGCAATATGGTGCCCCCATACGGCTCGATGCAAGGCGGCAGCACGGCCACCATCGAATACGCGATGGCGGTCTTGAAGGTTCCCCACATCATCGTGTGCGGCCACACCGACTGCGCCGTCATGAAGGCCCTGCTGAACCCGGAAGAAGTCTCCGACCTGCCCGCTTTCAGGGAATGGGTCGGGCAGGCCGAAACCACACGCCGCTTGATGCATGAGCACTATACCGACCTCACGGGCAGCGATCGCCTGATCAAGACGACCCAGGAAAACGTCCGATCCCAGCTCGACCATCTTCGCACCCACCCCTCCGTCGCCCTGCTTCTGCGGAAGAAGCAAGTGGATCTCCATGGATGGGTCTATTCCATCTCGACCGGCGACGTGTGGGTCTATGACTTCGAATTCGAGCAATTCACCTCTCTGTTGGATGAGACCTATCCTCGCTTGAAAACGTCGAGCTAGTCCTGCCATGCTCCGGCAATGAGCAAACGCCAGTTGGAATCTCTCTCTTTCGACAACACCTACGCCCGCCTGCCTGAGGCGTTCTACGCCAAACTGAATCCCACTCCGTTTTCGGCGCCTCCTTATCTCGTCAGTTTCAATCCTGCGGCGGCTGAGCTGATCGATCTTGATCCGGAGCAAGCGAAGCGCCCGGAGTGTGCCGGTGTGTTTGGCGGGAGTCTGCTCGTGCCGGGGATGGAGCCGTTGGCCATGCTCTACTCAGGCCATCAGTTCGGGGTCTATGTCCCGCAGTTGGGAGACGGGCGGGCAATCCTCCTTGGAGAAGTACGGAACGAACAGGGCGAGAAGTGGGATCTGCATCTGAAAGGGGCGGGTCTGACGCCTTTCTCGCGGGAGGGAGATGGCCGTGCGGTTCTGCGTTCGACCATCCGCGAATATCTCTGCAGCGAAGCGATGCATGGCCTGGGGATTCCGACGACTCGGGCGCTCTGTCTCGTCGGGAGCGACCACCAGGTCTATCGCGAGCAGGTCGAAACCGGCGCGATGCTCGTGCGGATGGCGCCGTCCCATGTGCGCTTCGGCACCTTTGAGATTTTCTATTACCGTAAACAGCACGAGCAGCTCAAAATTCTCGCCGACTATGTCATCGCGAACCACTTTCCCCACCTGGTGGAGGGCTCGGACAAGTACGCGCGATTCTTCTCCGAGATCGTCGAACGCACGGCGAGCCTGATCGCGCAATGGCAAGCCGTCGGCTGGGCGCATGGAGTCATGAATACGGACAATATGTCGATCCATGGCATCACACTCGACTACGGTCCGTTCGGGTTCATGGACGACTACGATCCTGGATCTATCTGCAACCACTCCGACCACAACGGCCGCTACGCCTTTCAATCAACAGCCCTACATCGGTC
Source organism: uncultured Nitrospiraceae bacterium (assembly GCA_963726635.1). GTDB lineage: Bacteria > Nitrospirota > Nitrospiria > Nitrospirales > Nitrospiraceae > Palsa-1315. Next base: position 68,985 of record CAVSCZ010000001.1, on the reverse strand, counting down.
TCTGGAATCTGAGCTGTCTGGCTCAGGCGCTGCTCCCGTTGGCCGAGAAGGAAGACCTGAAAGCCGCGCTTGACCGCTACACTCCCCTCTGCGAAGGACGGTACATGGAGTTGATGCGGGCCAAGTGTGGACTTATCGAGACGAAGGAGGAGGATGCGTCGTTGATCCAAGACCTATTGGCGCTCATGCACCTACACCATGTCGATTACACGATCTTCTTTCGTACGTTGAGCTCGTTTCAGACCGGGGCTTCATCGCTGAATGAGACGCTTCGCGACTTCTTCTTGGATCGTGAAGCATTCGACAAGTGGGCTCGTCGATACGAGGACCGGTTGCGCGAAGAGGGGAGTCGTGACGACGACCGCATGGCAAGCATGAACCGCGTCAATCCCAAGTATGTGCTCCGCAACTATCTGGCGCAGACAGCCATCGAGAAGGCTCAGCAGAAAGACTTTTCGGAAATCGATCGACTGCTCACCCTGCTGCAAAATCCATACAGGGACCAGCCAGGCATGGACGGCTACGCAGATCCGCCTCCCAACTGGGGCAAGCATTTATCGGTCAGTTGCTCATCGTAGCCCCTCACCGTATTGGTAGGGGCCCCTAGTATTTTACGCAGCTCCTTGCAGTCCCCTACACAGTCTGTTGTAGAGTGGTCGCGACGGCCTTGCGGTTGCCTGTGCTCGCGCAACTGCTGATCACAAAACACGGACTCCTCTATGGCAAAAGGAAGTGGAGAATCGAAGCTCGCCCTGGCGGGGGTGGTCACCCTCGTAGTCGCGCTCGCCGGCGTGCTGCTGGTGAAAGAACCTCTGCGCAGCTCGCGACCGGTAGGGACCGGGTTGAACGTGAAACAGACCACCGGCGAGCAATCGGTCCGTGCGCGGCTATGGGAAGATCCGCTGGCAGCGGTGCAACGGGGTCTGCGAGAAGCTCGGCCACCAGCAGTCGGGTTGCCCAAGTCCTCGCCCAGCCAGTCGGCCGAGTCGTCCCTCACTCAACGTCTGAAACCGCTGCGGCAGGCGATTGCCGATCGAGTCAAGAAGGATGAGCAGATCACAGTTCTATTGGTGACCATGAGCGGCGATCCTTATGCGGAGAGTACGGAGTCCCGCATTCGAGATCGCTATGCGGTCGGCACCGCGCTGGGCGTGGCCTGCTATGTCCCGGAGGACGAGGGACATCTCTCGTTCATCGAGTGGGGCCCTCAGGGTGCCGGTCCTGCGTTGCCGTATGAGTGGTTTCGGCTCCGCAAGACCCGGGTCTGTGGCGAAGGACAGGATCGAGCCCAGAGCACCCTCGTGATCTGGATCCCCGACGATGCCCTCAGTCGAGGGTTCTTGGCCACTCTGACCTCCTTGTCGCAGGCGCTGGTGTGCCAAGAGTCGAAACAGAGGAACGAATGCCTTCTGAACGACGATCGGCGCAAGCTGGTCCATCTGAATCCGACGTTGCAACAGGCCGTCACGTTCAAGCTCGTGGGGCCCCGCAGTTCCTCCGCTTTGCGTCATCTCCTGGATGAGGCCGGAGACTTGTATGTCGAGCCCCATGAAGGGGTTGGGGTCTGGCCGAACGAAGACGGGACCATCGAGCTCTATTCGCCCTGGGCCAGCGCGATGAAAGGGCTCTTGGCCTATGGGCTGAAGAAAGAGGGGGGGAAGGGCCCCGCGTGCGAGACGTATGAAGCCTGCGAACAGGAGTTTTTTCATCGGCTGGCGGCCGCGGATGTGCGGCTAGTCTACGAGATCGGATCCGACGACCGCTTGTTCGGCACGCTTATCGAAGAATTAAACCGTCGCCAGGTGCGGCTCGGTTGGGATGCAGTGATCCTCATCGGGGAGTGGGATTCCTTCTATGGTCGAGCCTTGCCCATCGAATTCCGCGCGGCAGCTTGTGCGAAAGTGGCGACCTTCACGGAGGCCGAGCTCAAGCAGATTCAGGTTCCGACGACGATCAAGTCCTGGTGTCCCACAGTCCCGCTCGCGGTCGATTTGCAGATTCGGCGCCCGGCGGACTATGAGTCCCTGACCTTGAACGTCTTCCGGTATAGCTACCTCAGCGGTCTTGATGGCGAAGTGCCGGGCGACGATAGCGTGAAAGCCGGGCGAGGAGAGAAACCCAAAACCACTGAGACGGCGAAGGACGCTCAGGCTGCTGCGCAGCAGGAACGTCCCGAAGGGACCGGTCAGCTTGATTATGTGCGCGCCTTGGCCGCGCGGATTCAAGATGAAGGAGAAGGGGCCAAAGCGATCGGCATTCTGGGCACGGATCCCTACGACGCGCTGCTCATTCTCAAAGCGCTCCGGCCGGCCTTCCCCTACGCCGTTTTCTTCACCGTCGATCTCGACGCACGCCATCTTCACGCAAGTGAGTACAAGTGGACCAGGAACATGGTCGTCGCCTCGCCGTTCGGCTTGCAGTTGGACGGCGGTCTGCAACGCGATGTCCCGCCGTTTCGGAGCAGCTATCAAACGGCCACCTACTTTGCCGTGCTCCGGGCGGTGAATCACGTGGCCTGTCGCGCAGCGAGCGATCAGCAGAAATCGGCGGCGCCCTGCCAAGCTGGGTATCACATTGCAATGACACCGGAAGACCGGGTCTACGACGCGGCTGAACATCCTCGGATCTTCGAAGTAGGGCGAGAGGGTGCCGTGGACTTAAGTGTCGTCGACGTCGAAGGTGTGAGAACGATCCATCCCTTGCGCGCAGACCTCGAGTATACGGACAATTATGGTCAGTCGAAGCAGGGCATCAGTCACAGCAGCACCACCATGACGGCACTGGTCGCGATCGGGTTGTTCATCGGGACGGTGCTCGCCTGGACCAACCAGCGACTCTGGCTCTGGGTTTCGCACTCCTGGCGCCTGCTCACCGTGGTCGGGCTCCTCCTTCTGGTCGGGACATCGGTCTTTTGGGCTATGGGTGGCGGGACAGCGCTCATGGCCAATCACGATGAAGGCGAACCATTTTCGTGGACCGCAGGCGTGAGCATTTGGCCCGGTGAGTGGCTTCGGCTTCTCGCGGTGATCCTGTGCCTCGTCTTCCTGGTCAAAGGGTCGCGCGATCTGACGAAGAACAGCGACCAGCTTACCGAGGATTTTTTATTTCGCATCGATCAGGGCCATGGCTCCCGATTCACCCTGAGGACATTCTGGACCAATGTGCAACGGGTCTATCATTCGGCCGCCACCAGAGCGGCCACCACGGTCGATCAAGCCTGGGCCTGGTACCTCGACGCGGCGGGTCTCGCTGCAGCGGACGGCGCGCGTTTTGATCCTGTTCCTGGTGTATAGCGCGGTCATGATTTCCCTGGGTCACTGGGTCGTTGACGAAGAGATGATCCATCCCTGTCGGGGATGGCTGAGCTGTCGAGTGGACGTGATCATGACGCTGTTGAGCGTGAGCCTCGCGGTGCTGCTGAACCTGGCGGTGTTCGACGAGGTCATGTTGTGCCGCCGGTGGATCGGTTGGGTGACCAGTTCGAGCGGGGGGTGGTCGGAGCAGGTGCAGAATGAGTACTTGCGCGAGTATGGATTGAGCCAGAGCCACAAGGCCGAATTTGAAAAACTCAAGTACTTAGCCGGCATCGACCTGATCAGCCGACGGACAGAAGCGGTCAATCGTCTCATCCGATACCCCTTCATCGCTTTGCTGATCATGATTGCCGCGCGCAACGACTATTTCGACATCTGGAACTACCCACTCCTGCTGCTGCTGTCCTGGGCATTGAATGTTGTCCTGGCGCTGAGCGGGGCGTTGTTGCTCTATCAAGCTGCCGACCGGGCGAAGCAGGCGGTCTTGGCCGGGCTGAGCAAGCAAATGATCCAAGCCCTCGGGCTCGGCAAGGACTACGAAATTCGTGCGAAGCAGGTCCAGTACATCATCGACGAGGTTGAGGCCAACCGGCAAGGGGCCTTCGTGCCGTTCTACCAACAACCAGTCGTCGAATCCTCGCTCTACGGCGTCGTCGCATTGCTGCAATATTTGTATATGAGATAACGAGCCGCTCATGCGCGAAGAACAGTTAGGTGGTCTGAGGACTCGGGTCACAGGCGGCACAGATGGAGAGGGCGGAGGTCGCGGTCCTCTCGTCCTGCTCCTGCACGGCTTCGGCGCGCCGGGGGATGACCTGGTGGCGCTGGCCGACGTCCTGCACGTGCCGGCCGGTACGAGATTCGTCTTTCCAGAAGGCCCGCTCTCGTTGAGTTTTGGGCCGAGGGATGCACGCGCCTGGTGGCTGATCGATATGGCGCGCATTGAAGCGGATCGAGCGGCCGGTCGAGTGCGTGATCTCTCGCAAGACATTCCCAAAGGCCTTGCTCCGGCGCGCGAGAATATGCTGACATTCCTCAAAGAAGTCGAACAAGAACTTCGGGGCGGATCCGCGCAAGACCATCCTCGGGGGATTTTCCCAAGGCGCCATGCTCTCCTGCGATGCCCTGCTCCACACTGATCGTCCGTATGCCGGACTCATCCAACTCTCCGGCAACATGCTGGCCCAGCCTTTGTGGGGTCCCCTCATGCCGAAGCGCAAAGGGTTGCCGGTCTTTCAAAGCCACGGCATGCAGGACGAGATTCTGCCCTACGTCGGAGGGGAACGGCTCCGCGAGGCACTAAGTAAATCCGGTCTCGACGTCGAATGGCACAGCTTCCGTGGTGGCCACGAGATTCCGAGAGCGGTTCTGCAGCGACTGGGGCTGTTCATCACCAAAGTGGTCGCTCAGAACATGAGTGGCCCGCACTCGTTCGAACTCGCAGCCGCCGACGGCAAGCTGATCCGCGGTGATCGCGTCACAGGCAAGGATCGTCAGATCCTGTTCATCACCGGCTTCCTCTCGAAACGGTGGGGCAACAAAAGCAAAGCACTCGCGCAGTGGTGTCAGGAGAAGGGCTGGGGGTTCTGTTGTTACGACGTTCGAGGTTTCGGAGATTCGGAAGGGCGGTTTATCGACTACACGCTCTCCGATTGGATCGCTGACGCGCGAGCGGTCATCACGATGCTTAAGGGTGGACCACCACTGACCATTGTCGGCAATTCACTCGGAGGCTGGATCGCCTGGCTCATGGCGCAGGAGTTTCATGAAATTGAGCGGCTGATTCTCGTCGCCCCGGCCTTCAACATGATGGGTCTGCGGGCGCAATCCATTTCAGCGGAACGATGCCATGAATGGCACACCGCCGGCTGGATGCCCTGGGACGACGAGCCGGCGCATCGGGATTTTCCTCTCGCGTGGAAGTGGGTTGAAGAGAGCAAGGCCTATTGGAAAACAAACTTCGACCGGCTTGGACCTGTCAGCACGGCCATTCTCCACGGCCAACAAGACAGCGTGATTCTGCCGCAAGGCAGCAGCCAGTTCGTCGAGCAATTGCGATCCCTCGCTCCCTCTTTTCCGGTCGAACTCCATCTGGTTCCCGGCGACCATCGACTGAGTAGTCCCGAGCATCTGGACACATTTCGGCGTCTTGTGTTGGGTTCAACGTAGCAGGTTGGATACGCGAGAGAGGCGAGACCGGCGGGAAAAGCGCAATCCGAAGTACGAAGTTCCCAAACCTTGAACTTCGGACCTCGAACCCCCGCTCGCCCCGCCTATCCCGTACGTCCGCGAAGCTAGAGGAGGGTGATATGCTTGTCTTAATTCATCGAGAATGCGGTGGTCCAGCGATGGAAGACTCGCCCATCGGCGAAGTCTGCGCGATCCCCATCAACCGGTTTCCCTTTGCCTGCTTCAGTTGTCTTGAGGAAATTGACGACGAATCGGAAGTCCGACTGTCGGAAGAACTCGGAATCTAACCGCATCCAGTCCAGAGAGAATCCCGCCCTGCTGTCGCATGGTTGTGAAGTGTCGAGGGCTTTTGTTATCGTGGCGTTTCCCTTGTGACCCATCCCAATAATCAGAGGAATACATGGCAACGAACGACAAGCAGGTGATTTTCTCCCTCGTCAATGTCGGCAAGGTCTATCCGCCGAAGAGGCAGGTGCTGCGCGAGATCTATCTCGGTTTCTACTATGGCGCGAAGATCGGCGTATTGGGTCTCAATGGATCGGGGAAGAGTTCGCTGCTCAGGATCATTGCCGGAGTCGATCAGAACTATACGGGAGAAATCACCCGTTCAAAGGGCTACAGCGTGGGTCTGCTGGAGCAGGAACCGCAGCTCGACCAGAACAAGACGGTGAAAGAAATCGTCGAAGAGGGCAAGAAAGAACTCGTGGCGATGCTGCACGAGTATGATGCGGTCAGCAACAAGATGGGCGAGGCCACTCCCGATGAAATGGAAAAGCTCCTCGAGAAGCAGGCTCAGCTCCAAGAGAAGATCGAAGCGGCGAACGGGTGGGAATTGGAAAACGTTCTTGAACTGGCCATGGAAGCGCTGCGTTGTCCGCCACCGGATGCGAAGATCGGGGTGCTCTCCGGCGGCGAGAAGCGTCGGGTGGCCCTCTGCCGCCTCATGATTCAGGAGCCGGATATCTTATTACTTGACGAGCCGACGAACCATCTCGACGCCGAGTCCGTGCAATGGCTTGAGCAGCATCTTCAGCAATACAAAGGCACGGTCATCGCCGTCACGCACGACCGTTACTTCCTCGACAACGTTGCCGGCTGGATTCTCGAACTCGATCGCGGCCATGGCATTCCCTTCCAGGGGAACTACACGTCCTGGTTGGAGCAGAAGCAGCTGCGACTGGAAAAAGAAGAAAAAACAGAATCGAAGCGCCGCAAGTCTTTGGAACATGAGTTGGAATGGATCCGCATGTCGCCGAAAGGCCGTCAGTCGAAGGGGAAAGCGCGGCTCAACCGCTATGAGGAATTGGTCAATCAGAAACAAGAAGACCGGGCCGACGATCTGGAAATCTACATTCCGCCGGGCCCACGGCTGGGCGATGTAGTCGTCGAAGCCCAGGGCGTCAGCAAAGCATACGGGGACAAGGTCCTCTACGAGAATGTGAACTTCAGTCTCCCCAAGGGCGGCATTGTCGGCGTGATCGGTCCGAACGGAGCCGGTAAGACGACGATGTTCCGCATGATCGTCGGGAAAGAGAAACCGGATGCGGGAACGATCAAGATTGGTGAGACGGTCAAGCTGGGATACGTGGACCAGGATCGCAGCCTGGATCCGAACAAATCCGTCTACGACATCATCTCCGAGGGCCAGGAGACCATCATGCTCGGCAAGGCTGAAGTCAACGCCAGGGCTTACTGCGCCCGTTTTAACTTTGCTGGCACCGATCAGCAGAAGAAGGTGAAGGACATCTCCGGCGGCGAACGCAACCGGGTGCACCTGGCCCGTATGTTGAAAGAGGGAGCGAACCTCATCATCCTCGACGAGCCGACCAACGATCTCGACATCAACACCCTGCGCGCATTGGAAGAAGGATTAGAAAGTTTCGCCGGCTGCGCCGTCATCAGCAGTCACGATCGCTGGTTTCTGGACCGGGTCGCGACCCACATTATGGCATTCGAAGGCGACAGCAAGGTGGTCTGGTTCGAAGGGAACTACAGCGAGTATGACGCGGATCGAAAGAAGCGATTGGGCAAGGAAGCCGATCAGCCGCACCGCATTCGCTACCGCAAGCTGACACGCTAAACGTGTTCTTCCTTATGGCACCGCTCGTTCTTATTACCGGTGCGGCAGGGCTCATCGGCCACTATCTCATCACCACGGCGCCACGCTGGGCGCCGCAGTGGGAGGTGCGTGGCATCACCAGGCAGGATGTCGACCTGACCGATGGTGGGGCGGTTCGCCGTCTCTGGCGCAACCTGCATCCCCACGTCGTCATTCACTGTGCCGCACAGAGTCGGACAGGGCCCTGCCAGCAGGACCCCGTCCTGGCTCGACGCATCAACGTGGAGGCCACCTCGCTCCTCGCCGACCTCGCGGTCGAGATTCCATTTCTATTCCTCTCCAGCGATCAGGTTTTTGATGGCGCCAAGGGTTGGTACGTCGAAACCGATCCGGTGAATCCGCTGAATGTGTACGGAGAGACCAAGGCGGAAGCCGAACGCAGCGTGCTACAGAACCCACGACATAGCGTGATTCGAGTGGCGCTGAACGCCGGCACCTCTCCGACCGGCGATCGCAGCTTCGTTGAAGATATGCGCAACTCTGTGAAAGGAGGGAAGCTCACACTGTTCACAGATGAGTTCCGTTGCCCGCTGCCGGCCGGTATGACGGCGCGAGCCCTGTGGGAGCTGGTCGAGCAGGACCGCCCAGGCCTCTATCACCTCGGAGGGGCGGAACGGCTCTCGCGCTGGGAAATCGGTCAAGCCCTCACCTCCTGGTATACGGAACTGGCGGCTCATATCCAGCCTGGTTCCGTGGGAGCCTATGTTGGTGCGCCACGGCCTCAAGATTTGTCGATGCGATGTGACAAGCTCCAAGGTCTTCTGTCGTTCCCTTTATTAGGATTTCGAGCTTGGCTCGCTGGACGGATAAGTGCCGGAACGGACTTGTGGGATTACCCAGACTAATGTCCGTGAGGCGTGAAACGTGAAACATGAAACGCGGGAACCGGGACATGGGAGGACGCGATGATGGGATCGGATCCCTTGTCCCTCGTCCTCACTGCTTATCTGGCCGTGGCTGTTGTCATGGCGGGGCTCTGGGTCCTTCAGCTTCGAGTGCGCAATGCCTCGATCGCGGATGTCGGTTGGTGTATGGGTCTCATCGCGGTCGTGCTGTGGTACGCCACGCAGGCTACCGGAGAGATTGAGCGGAAGATCTTTGTGGCTGTTCTGGCCGTGCTCTATGCCGGACGGCTTGGATTTTACATCCTCCTCAATCGTGTGATCGGTAAGACCGAGGACGCCCGCTATCGCCGCCTGCGGGAGCAATGGGGTGGGTCTGAGCGGCTCAAGATGTTCGGCTATTTTCAACTGCAAGCGCTGGCCGTGGCGGGCTTCTCTCTTCCGTTTCTGGTTCTTATCCAAAACCCACGACCCCCATTCGCACTGATCGAACTCGTCGGCTTGCTGATATGGATTGTCGCGGTCACTGGTGAGGCCATGGCCGACCGGCAGCTTTCGCAATTTCGCTCCAAACAATGGAATCGTGATCGTGTCTGTCGCGACGGACTGTGGTACTACTCACGCCATCCAAATTATTTCTTCGAGTGGATACAGTGGTGGGCCTATGTCGTCATGGCAATCGGTACTCCCGGCTGGATGCTCACATGGATCGGACCAATCGGGATGGGGTGGGCGCTTCTGAAAGTGACTGGCATTCCCTGGGCGGAGCGACAGGCCCTCGAAAGCCGGGGAGAGGACTATCGAGAGTACCAACGGACGACCAACGCGTTCTTCCCATGGTTTCCTCGGGGCTCGCGGTGAATGCAGGAAAGAGCGTGTTATCGAGATCCTGCCCCTAACAACTTGCAGGACAACTCGTCTCCCACCTGATCCAGAAACCGAATCAGCCTGGCACGCGATATCGCATCAATCGTTCGGATTTCCCACCCGGCATCGCGTCCGTTCGACCACCGGACGATAGCGGAGTCGATCAGTAAATGCTTTGACTCTCCACCATCGGCAAGTTCGAGGTAGACCGGCATACTCATGCCCGGTGTGACCGGGTGGTCCCCCGTGGCTCGCCAGCCGGATGCCGACAGATCCCAAAGGTGCCCTTTCCCGTGGAAGTTCTCGCCATGATACAGAAAGGGACAGCGGATCGAGATGCGCTGCCCCGCTCGAAGAGCATAGGTCCTAACCATCTCCCCCTCCCTGTTGATTGCCCTTGCTTCTTATGCCGTCTGCTCAAACGTAGCAGGGCTGCTCTTCGGCGCTATCCCTCATAAGAGGGGGCATGGGTGATCTTGAGAGGGACACCTTGCCGCAGTTTGATCAGAAGAAGTGAGTGCGGGGGGGGGTGGATAGGATTAGGTGACCTACTGGCTTTGATTGAGAGAGACGAGACGCGCGCGCGCGGTTTCCGCCTGCGGACTGGTTGGGTAGAGACGGACGAGGTCTTCGTACAGTTGCTTCGCGTGTGCAACGTTGTGTTGCCGCTCTTCAAACTCGGCGGTCTCGAGCAGTTCCTTCGGCTTGTCCCCGCTGCAGGCGGCGACGGCGAGCACGCAGGCGCACAGTATCATGGCAAGAGATCGTGTCATGAAGCCCCCGGTTACTCCAACCACTTCTGCCACCAGGTGGCGTTCCGTGGTCCCTTTCTCACATGATACGAGATTCCGTGCAACTTGTTCCAATCCAGATGCACATGCCCCCCTGTCGCTTCGTGGAGTTTTTGCCAGGACTCCAGGAGATTCAGACAGGCATGGTCAATGTGACGGAGAGACGCGAACTGAATCTGCAAGTCCGCGAGGGGAGGGACCCCTTCGAGGGCGGCGGCAAGACGGGGAAGGCTGACAAAGGTACCGATCCCCATCAAGTTCAAAGTAAGCTTTCCGTTTACGGGGTCATGCTCAAAATATGTCTCGAGGTTTTGGGTTGTGTAGAGCAGCTTCGCCATCGCAAGCCCGATGCCGATTAACACGCCGGTGAGCAGGTTCGTCGCCACGATTGTACAAAGCGTTGCTCCATAGATCAGCACCTCACTCTTCCCATACCGTTTCAGTTCCTTGACGACGCCCACGTTCATGAGCTTGTAACCTGTAAAGACGAGCACTGCGCCAAGACAGGCCGTGGGAATCAAGCGCAAGATGGCCGGAAGGAAGAACACAAAGAGTAGCAGCCATCCACCGTGCAGGAGGGTCGCGACGCGAGAACGCGCTCCGGCCTCCACATTGGCGGCGCTCCGCACGATGACGCCGGTTAGGGGTAGGGCGCCAAGGAATCCGCAGAGCACATTGCCCGCTCCTTGCGCGAAGAGTTCCTTGTTATAACGCGTGCGGGGGCCCGTGTGGAGTTGGTCCACCGCGGTGGCGGAGAGCAGTGTTTCGACGCTCGCGATCAACGCGAGAGCCAGCGCCTCGCCTATGATGGCCGGATCCAGCAGGTGGCGCAGCGAATCGAGAGATGGCCATTCCACGATCGAGAGCAAGTCGTCACGAACCTTCACATGTGTGACATCGAGATCCAGAGAGACCGTTGCCACGGTGGCGAGAGACACTCCTATGAGGACCGAGGGAATGGCCTTGAGCATCCGAGGGGCATAGAAATTCCACAGCACAATGCCGACGATCGTCAGCACGCCGATCCTTCCCGCGAGGTGGTGATTCATCGGGGTGCTCTCGTCCGCCACCAACCCCTTCCAGATCGCCGAAGGAAGGGTGAGCAGATTGGCGAGTCCGGACCCTCGGGGCACATCATCGATCATGACATGGAACTGACTGGCGAAGATGAGGACCCCGATACCTGCCAACATGCCGTGAACCACAGCAGGGGAGACCGCGCGGAACCACTGTCCCAGGTGGAGCCAGGCCCATTTCATCTGGATGATCCCAGCCAGCATGACTACGATGGCCAGCTTCTCCATGCCGTGTTCTTGAATGATCTCGTAGACGATGACGGTCAAGCCTGCGGCTGGTCCGCTGACTTGGAGCGGAGACCCGGCGAGTGCGCCAACGATCAGCCCCCCGATTATTCCCGTGATGATGCCGGCGGCAGGTGGAGCACCAGAGGCGACAGCGATACCCATGCAGAGGGGGAGGGCCACCAAGAAGACCACGACAGAGGCAAAGGCGTCGTGGCGGAGGTCAACCCAGCGGCTGGAGGGTGTCGGTGTTCCTGGTTCCATGATGTTGGGGTCTACGCGAATACTGTTACCACTCTAGATGAGCGGGGCGTCGTGCCAAAGGGAAAAGTGAGAAGCGGTAGAGCTCTGTCCGTGAGAGTTATGTCGGCTCAATGCCATAGCGGGGGGCGGTGATTCCTTCGCCGCGGCACTTGGGACAGCGACCAGGCCTGGTCAGTTTCGTTCGATCACGAAAGATAAAGCCACAATCCGGACAGACAGAAGGTTCGAGGATGAATCGGCGCGAAGGATCTCCGGCCACCGTTTTTGCGACGTGAATGAGATGTTCCTCAACCTGTCGCTCGGGAATGCCCAGCATCTGGGCCAACTGGTGAGACGACAGCCTGGTGCCAGTGATCAAGTCGATGATCCTTTGGCGCGGCGTCCGTTCGGGAGGGAACATGACGCGACATCGTAGGGGATTCGGTTCACCGAAGCCAAGTGGCCCAGTATCGCGTTGGTGTTGGCCCAAGCACCAAGCGCTTGACAGGGGTAAAAAAAAGGCAGAAGAAGAGCCCAATGGGCTATTGGTTCAAAGTACTCCTCATCACGGTTGCCGTTGCGACTGTGGTGGTAACGGGCCTGCTGATTGTCTCCAGACTCATCAGTGAGCCTTCCCTCGGCAAGAAACTGGTCCAGGCATTAGGGATTGCTCGACCCGCCGTCATCGCCCATCGCGGCGCCTCCTATCTCGCGCCGGAAGAGACGAGGCCCGCGTATCTGTTGGCTCGTGAGCTGGGAGCGGACTACCTTGAATTTGACATTCAGCGCACCAAAGACGCTGTGCTCATTGCCTTGCATGACGACGATCTCTCTCGCACCACCAATGTCGCCGAGGTGTTCCCCGGTCGCGAGAAGAACACGATCGACACCTTCACCTTTGCCGAGTTGCAGCAGTTGGATGCCGGGTCCTGGTTTAATCGGCAGGATTCCGATCGGGCTCGCGAGTCATTTCGCGGTCTCCGCATTCTTCGCCTGGAAGACCTGATCGATATTGCCGAGACCGGCTCGCATCGGCCTGGCCTCTACATCGAGACGAAGGCCGCGCTCCGGTTTCCGGGAATCGAGCAGCAGCTCGTGACCGCACTGACGGCACGCGGATGGATCGGTCAGGTAAAGTCAGCCGGTCCAGCGCGAGTCATTTTCCAATCCTTTGAGCCGGAGAGCCTGGCACGCCTCAAAATCTTGGCGCCGGAAATTCCGAGGCTCCTCCTCATAGACGAAGTCATGATGAGCAAAGCAGGTTGGGAGTCGCTTCTTAAAACGGCCGCCGAGACCGGAATGGGGATCGGGACGTGGGGATATCATTGGGCCTTTGGCCCGCATTGGTCGATAAATGATGCGCCCATCCGGAGTGTCATGACCTGGCCCTGGTACACAGGCCAAGCGCATCGGGCTGGGTTGTTCGTGCATTCCTGGACGATCGACGATCGTTGGGAAATGTGGATGGTGACGCTGAGCGGTGCCGATGGCATCTTCACAAATCGAGCCGAGCTAGCCCTGGCTGTCTATAGCAGATCAGAGGCCATCGATCTCGACAAGTTGTGGAGCAAGATCGGTTATTAGGGAACCCTTTCCGACTAACCTGGAAGGCCGCTGTTACTCTCTGACGAGGACAGCTGAGACGGGCAATCGACGATTCCACCGGGCCATTCTTCGAAACCTCTGGCATAGGAACAACCGTCTAGGTACTCTCGCCTGCCTTTTGCCCAAGCGTGCTAACTTCTTGCTATACTACCGCGATCGGCACCACTAACCTTTTCTGTTCTTCAGCATGAGCCTACTCGATTGGAATGAGCTCGCCGAACTCGCGCTGAAACGCGTGGTTGCCTCCGGGGCCGAGTACGGCGATGTCCGTTTCCTCGGCAGCACGACCCAGACCATTCGCGGCGAAGACCGCCGCATCGCTTCCATTCGAGACCAGCAGGACAGAGGGTTTGGGATTCGCGTCCTCTACCACGGCGCCTGGGGTTTTGCGGCCAGTTCGGTGCTTTCTCTGGAAGAAGTCCCGCGTGTGGCTGAGTTGGCGATCGAGATCGCCAAAGGCTCCGGGTCCCTCGCGAGTGAAAAGGTGAAACTCGCAGATGAGCCGGTCCATCGAGACAGGATCGTCACAGCCAGGCGGATCGATCCGTTTGCCGTCGCGCTCGAAAACAAAACTGCGCTGCTCCTTGAGACGATGGAGTATGTCCATCGTCAGCCCGGCATCGTGCGGAGCAGCGCGAGCCTGTGGGCTCGTCGGGACCGTAAGCTCTTTGTGTCGACCGAAGGGTCGCGCCTGGAATTCGACCTCCTGGCCGTGAACGGCGACTTCGATGCCACGGCGGTTCATGACGGGCGGTTCGCCTCGCGGAGCTTCAATACGCCGCATCTTCGTATGGGCTATGAATTGATCGAGGACGCCAATTTCCTGGCCGAGGCCCCGCGCATCGCGTCTCAGGCCGTCGAGAAAGTGAAGGCGCCCACCACCGAGCCAGGTCTGTACGATCTCGTCCTTGATCCGGAACATCTGTCGCTCACCATGCATGAGTCGTGCGGCCATCCGAGCGAGCTCGACCGCGCGCTCGGGTACGAGGCCAACTATGCCGGCACCAGCTTTCTCACGACCGAGAAGCGGGGGACCTATCGGTACGGCTCTTCGCACGTGAGTCTCATGGCCGACAACCGCGAACCGGAGACCCTCGCCGCAACCGGCTACGATGATGATGGCGTGGCCTGCCAGCAATGGGACATTGTGCGCAACGGCATCTTCGTCGGCTATTGCACGAACCGCGAGGTCGCGCCGAAAATCGGCGAGACGCGCTCGCGCGGTTCCAATCGGGCGGACAGCTGGGGCAGCGTCCCGATCGTCCGCATCGCCAACATCGGCCTTGAGCCTGGTACCGCCACCCTGGACGAGCTATTCGCCGATGTGAAGCGGGGTATCTACATCGAAGGCCACGGGTCCTACAGCATCGATCAACGACGGTATAACTTCCAGTTCGGCGGCGACGCATTTTGGCTGATCGAGAACGGGAAGCGGACACACATGGTTCGTGATGTCATCTATCATGGGATCACGCCGGAGTTCTGGGGCAGTTGCGACGCTGTCGCGGATCGGTCGCACCGCCGGCGGTATGGGTTCATCACGTGTGGCAAGGGCCAGCCGGGCCAGTCCGGCTGGATGACCCACCCGGCGTCCCACGCGCGGTTTCGCAACGTCAACGTCATTGGAGGGCAGGCCGGATTATGAGTGCGACCGGCCCCAAGACCTGGCCGAAGCTGACGAGCCGGGACGAATTTCGGTTTCTCGCGGAGGTGGTCCTGAAACGGTCGACCGGCGATCACACGCTTGTCGCATTGTACGATCAGCATAGCGGGACGACGCGGTTTGCGAACAATCAGATTGTCCAGAACGTCGATACGAGGCGCGGGTCTTTGAGTGTGACGGTGGCGTCCGGGCGGCGTCATGGCACAGCCAGCACGACGGACTTTACTGCGGGGGCGGTACAAGAGACGGTAACCAGAGCCACGCAGATCGCGCACTTGTCGCCGGACGATCCGGAATACCTCCCACCGGTGGAGCCACAGCAATATCTGACGCCTCCCACGACGCGAGCCGAAACTGCCGCGGCCGGCCCTTCCCGTCGACTGGAATACACGAATGAGGCGATCGGGCAATGCCGGATGGAAAATCTTGCCGCAGCCGGGATAGTGTCCTCGTCGATTGCGACGGTTGGAGTTGCCGCGAGTACGGGACTCTTTGCCCACGAGGAACGGACCGACGCACGATTCAGCCTCACGGTTCAGGCTGGCGAGGCCACCGGTTGGGGTGCCGCGGCTCATCGGTCCATCGATCACCTCAGGGTCCAGGAGCGGACACTCACCGCGATCAACAAAGCCAAGCGGGGCCTGGAAGTGCGCGAGCTGCCGCCGGGGCGCTATACAGTAATTCTTGAGCCGGCTGCCGTCGCGGGGTTGTGGTCCTCGCTGCTCTGGACGCTCGATGCGAAGTCTTATGAGAAAGGCACGAGTGCATTGTCAGGCAAACTGGGCCAGCCAATCGTCGACAAGCGACTAACGCTCCGCAATCTGCCGGGGCACGAGGATCTCTTGGGCATCGGATTCACCTCAGACGGGTTACCGACCTTGGCATCTGACTGGATTGCAGAGGGGGTGCTCAGACAGCTTTCCTACGATCGGTTCACGGCGAAGGTGCGAGGGATCGGCAAGATCCCCACACTCGATGCCCCCTGCCTCTTAGGAACAGGACCGTCCTTGCCGACACTACAGGAATTGATCAAGAACACGGAGCGCGCCATTCTCGTGACGAACTTCTGGTACATCCGGACGGTCAATCCGACCGACCTCACCCTGACCGGTATGACGAGAGACGGCACCTTTCTCGTCGAAAATGGAGAAATCGTCTCGGCGGTAAAGAACTTTCGGTTTCACGAGAGCCCTCTGCAAGTCTTCACCAGGATCGCCGCCTTCACCAAGCCGGCTGAAGCGATCACCTCAGAAACCGGCAAGCTCCTTGTGCCGGCGATGGTGCTCCGCGACTTCAACTTTTCCAGCGTCACCCGATTCTGAAGTTCGTCCGCCATGAGCCAACAACCGGTCGGAGGTTTCTTGACTCAGCGCCAGGGCGAGAGTAGACATGACCGACGAAGGAATGGACGGGCCTATGAAGGAGGATGGATGGTCGCGACGCTCGTGGTTGTAGGTATAACCTTGTGGCTTGCGCTGTTCTCGCCAGCGGAAGCCGCTCCTGCCGACCTGACCGCAGCTCCACCGCTCTTCGACAATCTGGGCTCCCTCCACCATCCTATTACCACCACATCGGAACAGGCCCAACGCTATTTCGATCAGGGGTTTCGACTCGTCTACGCCTTCAACCACGAAGAAGCGATCCGGTCATTTGAAGCAGCAGCCCAACAAGATCCGCAGGCGGCTATGCCCTATTGGGGAATTGCGCTGGCGCTCGGCCCCAACATCAATGGTGCGATGGAGAAGAAAGACGAACATCGCGCCATCGAGATGGTCCAGAAGGCGCGGCGATTGGCAGACCGCGCCACTCCCGGGGAGCAAGCTTACATCGACGCCTTGGTCACACGGTACGTGGGCCGGAAGGGGGCCACGCGCAAGGGACTCGATGAGGCCTATGCGAAGGCCATGCGATCGGTGGCGCAGCGATTCCCCGAGGATGCCGATGCAGCCACGCTGTTTGCGGAAGCGCTGATGGATCTGCGGCCCTGGGATTTGTGGAAGCCTGATGGGCGACCGCAGCCGGGCACTGACGAGATCGTCACCACGCTCGAGTCCGTCCTCGCGCGGAACCACGATCACCCGGGTGCCTGCCACTACTACCTGCACGCGGTCGAGGCGTCATCGCAACCGGAACGGGCCTTACCCTGTGCGGAGCGGCTGCCCGGTCTGATGCCGGGAGCCGGTCATCTCGTTCATATGCCCGCCCACATTTACATGCGGGTTGGAAAGTATCATGAAGCGGCGGAACGGAATCAGCAGGCAGCCCACATCGATCAACAGTACCTGGCCAGCCGACACCCGACCGGCGAGTATGCAGACGGGTATTACACACACAATCTCCATTTTCTCTGGGCGTCCTTGGCGATGGAGGGGCGCAATGTCGAAGCGATGAAAGCTGCTCGCGACTTGACGGCGACCATCACAGTGGACGAGGCACGCAAAGACCGCTGGAAAGAACTCTACCTCCCGACGCCGATCTTCTCGATGATTCGGTTCGGCCGGTGGGAGGAGTTGCTTAAGGAACCAGCGCCGCCCAAGGGATTGCGTTTGATGGAAGGGATGTGGCGATTGGGGCGAGGACTTGCCCTTCTTGCGACTGGCCGGTTCCCCGGGGCTGAGGGTGAACACTTTGTTCTTGCAGGCCTCACGAAGCAGATCCGTCGGGATCGCACGGCGGAAGAAAAGACTGAGCGGGCACTTCTCAAGATTGCCGAGCGGGTCCTGGCAGGAGAACTCGCTGCGCGCCGCCAGCGCTATGACGACGCGATCCGACTGTTCGAGGACGCCATCAAAATGGAAGAGGCGCTCCCATACTCGGAGCCGCCGCTCTGGCCGTTGTCCGTGCGGCACCATCTGGGGACGGTGCTCTTGCTAGCCGGTCGCCCGATCGAAGCGGAAGCGGTCTATCACGCGGACCTTCTGCGACATCCGGACAACGGGTGGGCGCTGATCGGATTGATCCAGAGCCTCCGGGCCCAACATAAAGACGACCAGGCGGCTGCTGCTGAGGATCGTTTCAAGAAGGCCTGGGCCCATGCCGACTTCATTCCGGCTGCTTCTCGAATGTGAAGGGCCTCGTGTGTAGCACCTCCGAGGGTTTCGAGTTTCGTGAAACAGGAGGCGCACCTTGCCGTGGCGGCGAGGAGGAAGCACCAGAGGTAATGGGCAACGGTCCACATGGGGATTGCTCATAGAGGAGCAACCGAATCGAGGCCATGCCCGTAGTGAAGTGTAAGGCTTCACAAAGCTATCCGACTGAGTCAGTGAGGAGGACCCTTCATGAGAAGACAAGCCGCTCTATCATTTCTTACCGTGACCATTCTTCTAATCGGAGCCTGGACAGTCCTCCAGTCGACCACCCAGGCTGCAGCGGACCCGATTCTCGGCAAGGCCTACTTCGCGGGGGGCTGTTTCTGGTGCATGGAAGAAGCCTTCGAGAAGGTTGAGGGGGTGCTGTCTGTGACCTCGGGATACATGGGGGGTACGGTCGCCAATCCGAATTACGAAGATGTGTCCGCTGGACGAACAGGGCATGCGGAATCGGTCGAAGTGGTCTACGACCCTGCCAAAGTGAGCTACCAGAAGTTACTGGATGCCTTCTGGCGCAACGTCGATCCGATCACACCGAACGCACAGTTCTGCGACCATGGCAGCCAGTATCGCTCCGCCGTTTTCTTTCAGACCGACGAAGAGAGACGTGTGGCGGAGGCATCCAAACAAGCGATTGAGCAATCGAGACGATTCAAAGAGCCGATCGTCACGCAGATCATGATGGCCTCGCAGTTCTATCCCGCCGAGGACTACCATCAGGACTTCTACAAGAAGAACCCTGTCCGCTATAAATTCTACAAGTACAATTGCGGTCGTGCCCAGCGGTTGGAAGACTTGTGGGGAAAACCATAACGTAGGCCGGTCGTCTTATCCCATCGTCCTGACCCTCCGCAAGGGTCGCGCGACAAGCCCCCCGCCCTCGGTGTATATTTCTGACCCCAGCAACCTGTGCCAATGCCTTCGCCCAGTGAGGTGCGGTCCGTGAAACGTCCGATCCGACGATCGACTAGAAAACCAGTGATAGGTGTCATGGGTCCGGCCAAGGCCGGTATCCGAGAATTGGCCGACGCCAAAAGTTTGGGAGAACTTATCGCACGTCAAGGATGGGTGGTGTTGACAGGAGGGCGTGCGAGCGGTGTGATGGACGCGGCCAGCGAGGGGGCGAAGTCGGTGCCCGGCAGTTTGACGATTGGGATTCTGCCGGATGGAAAGGCACGGGTGTCTCGGTATGTGGACGTGGCAATTGTCACGGACCTGGGCCAGGCGCGCAACAACGTGAATGTCATGTCCAGCGATGTCATCGTGGCCTGTGGGCTCGGCGGTACTGGAACGGTCTCGGAAGTTGCGCTGGCGCTGAAGGCAAAGAAGACCGTGATTCTGTTGAGTGCCGACAAGGCCGGCGTGGGCCTGTTCACAAAGCTCGCGCCGCATCTCGTCCATGCCGCTGCCTCGCCTGAAGAAGCGGTGAAGCTGATCGGCGATCTCCTCTAGCAGGATGCTGAAAACGTCCGCCAGCGGCGTTCTCGCATCGTTCAGATCCTCAACGTACCCCAGAGGGTACGCCTCCGGATCTTCACTCGCTGCGGCCTTGCTGGACGAACTTTTTGAGCATCCTGCGGCGAGTGTTCTCCCGTTGTGCCACACGTGTGGACTATCGAAGCTCTCGAATGCCAAAATAGTCTTTCCGTAGCCCGCTGGCGATCCCGCGTAATTGTTCCTGATTTTCCCTTTGAAAATTTCCGAGAAGTCTTCGCTTGCGAAGAACTGTGCCACCTCTTGGGGAAAGCCAACAGTTCCCAAAAGTCCACTCTGTGCACATCACGCCACAGTGCGTCATGTGGCACGGCTGTCATTTTCCCTATGCCATCCGCACGTTAGTGGAGACCCGCCTAGGCACGGATCTTGAGACCTTGCAGGCCTTTATGAAGGTTGTCTTGTGCACAGGGAAGTAACCGCACACCATGACTACCAACGGCACAACGAGCGGACCGCTCTGTCCACGCCTGCTACGTGCCCTCTGCGCGCAGGCTGTATTGTGTCTGCTGGTCGTTGCTGTTCCCACGCCGACGCGACCAGACTACGACAGCGCCTACCATCATTATTCTAAACAGGAAATCAGCCGCGCCATCACGTGGTACGCCAAGAAATATCGCCTTGATCCTGCCCTGCTGCGCGCCGTCATCAAGACCGAATCTGATTTTCGCCAGCATGCCGTGTCTCGCAAAGGCGCGGTCGGCTTGATGCAGCTGACGCCGGCTACCGCGACCACGTTGCGAGTGAGCGACCGCTACGATTCTCTGCAGAATATCCGCGGAGGCGCCAAGCAGCTGCGGCATCTGCTAAACCTCTACCAGGGCGATCTTCCCTTGGCCTTGGCGGCCTATAACGCCGGGGTCCGTCGGGTCAGAGACCACAAAGTTCCGCGCATTCGAGAAACCCGTGCCTACGTGAGGAAAGTCCTGCGGTACTATGAGGTGTTCCGTTCTCACTCGCAGCCTTCTCCCAAGAATGAGAAAAAGTGAGGGCGGGACGCTCATCTGGTGGAGGTCCCGTCCTCTCGCGGACAATACTGGTTACCGGTTACCCCAAATTTTTCCCATCAGTCCTTCTGCGTCACTGGCGCCTCACGAGCCAGATTCATCATGTGGCGGATGTTCCTGGCAACGAATGGGTCGCGACCCGGAGAAATGGCACGAGGGAAGCCATTCTTTCGCGGTGTGGAGAGAAGGCGAGATGGCTGGAGCGGAGCGGAAGATCTAGGCGAGCGGCTTCTTAGAGCTTGGCTTTCATGATAATGGCTCGGATTCGTTCTCGTTGGGCAGACCTGATCTCTGTGAACTCGAGGCCGAAGCTGTTACCTTTCACCCACCGCACCATGGCACCATCTATACGCACCGGCCATTGCTGGTCGTCAAGGAACAAGGACAGGCGGAGCATCGTGCCGACCTGCACCTCGGTAAGGGACGTCGCCTGACACCCTCCTGTGGAGAGATCGAGGATCGTCGCCTCCCCTTCAAAGTCATCCTCTCCAAAAAAGAAGAGACGGCACCTCAGGCTCAGACGGCGGCCCCGACGTTCCGCCATCGCGGCCTCGTGCTCAGAGGTTGAAGCTCGGTTGGTTCTGGGGTCCTGCGAAGCCATACATCACGTCCTATCTCTCAATCACTAGGAGAAGGAACGAATCGACTATAACAGTACTTTACCGAACTAATTGTCGGTCCACCTTCCTCAAGAGGAGTAAGTCGCACGAGGGGCCAACAGGGTCCTGATCGCAGTATAGCCAATCGGTTCATGTATGTAACAAAAACCGCAATCCGTACGGACATTCGAACCGACCTTTTCCTTGTTCTGCACAGAAGAGGGCTGACCTATCTGGAATCGCTCTGCGACAAGAGAGACTCTTTGATCAAGGAGGAGTGCGACGATGAAACGGCAAATCAACCAACGAATGGCCGCATTGGCCCATTCGGAAATTCGAGCGATGACCCAAGCCTGTGTCGAGGCGAAGGGCCTCAACATGGCACAAGGGGTCTGCGACACGCCGGTTCCACCGGTGGTGCTTCGAGCCGCGGCGCAGGCGATGGAGCGCGGGAAGAATGTCTACTCGCGATTCGATGGATTGCCCGAACTGCGGCAGGCGATCGCCAAGAAGCTTGCGCACTATAACGGCATCGTGGCTGATCCCGAAACGGACATTACTGTCAGCGCGGGAGCCACCGGGTCCTTTCATTGCGCCTGCCTGGCGCTGCTCAATCCAGGCGACGAGGTCATCCTCTTCGAGCCCTATTACCAGTATCACATCAGCGCGCTGCTGGCGGTTGAAGCGGTTCCGGTGACGGTGAAAATGCGGGCTCCCGATTGGACCTTTTCCGCGGCCGATGTCGAGCGCGCGATCACGCCACGAACCAGGGCGATCATTGTGAATTCGCCTGGCAATCCCTCCGGGAAAGTGTTCAGCCGGCAAGAACTGGAGAGTATTGCAGCGCTGGCACAACAACATGACCTGTTCGTATTTACCGACGAAATCTACGAGTATTTTCTGTATGACGGTCGTACACATGTGAGCCTCGCAACCCTGCCTGGCCTGGCCGACCGTACTATTACCATCGGCGGTTACTCCAAAACCTTTAGTATTACAGGTTGGCGCATCGGCTACAGTGTCGCGGCAGCGCGGTGGGCACAGGCGATCGGCGCCATGAATGACCTGCTCTATGTTTGTGCCGCGACGCCGTTGCAGGCGGGGGTGGCGGTGGGCATCCAGGAACTTCCGGACTCGTTCTACCGCGATTTGGCGCGTGACTATCAATGGAAACGCGATCGCTTCTGTCAGGCCTTGGCTAAGGCCGGGCTGACGCCGTCTATTCCGCAGGGCGCCTACTATGTGTTGGCCGACACGTCGCACCTACCTGGAACAACGGGAAAAGAGCGAGCGATGTTCCTCCTCGAGACGATCGGCTTGGCCGGTGTGCCGGGAGAAGCCTTCTTTTCCGGGGCAGACGGGAGCCAGTTCATTCGATTCAGCTATGCAAAAACCGATGCCGATATCGACGACGCCTGCCGGAGGATTGCGCGACTCGATTAGGAACTGGCCTCAAGCCTTCTGCAATGCGTCCGATTCGCTCGACCACTTGTCTGCCCGTTCGCCAAATGGTAAGTACGAACAAGCCGTATGAGTCTAAAGGTCATCAACATGCTCCTACGATACATCGGTGCCCCTATCCTTCTCACCTGCGCATTGCTCGCAGCAGCTTGCGCCAAGCCAGCGGTTCATCGGGATCTTTCCACGGATTCCCTTCCCCCATCGATGGAGTCTGAGCCCGGTGACCGCCATGTCCTCGCCGGTGAATGGGAATATGTAGAAGGTGCCGCTGTCCTACTGACACT
Organism: uncultured Nitrospiraceae bacterium; assembly: GCA_963726635.1. GTDB lineage: Bacteria > Nitrospirota > Nitrospiria > Nitrospirales > Nitrospiraceae > Palsa-1315. The sequence continues at coordinate 46,116 of CAVSCZ010000001.1, read as the reverse complement.
CGACGAGCAAGGTAATGGTCGCTATGATTGGAAAGATGGGCGATTCGAGACGCAAACGCTCGTCGGTCATACCTGGCACGGCATGTGGTTTCAGAAAGAGAATGACCGGGATGGTGGATTTACCGTCGAATTCTCGTCGGATTTTTCAGAAGGTGAGGGACGCTGGTGGTACAGCCGCATTGGAACCGACCATGCGCCCACGCAAAAGGGCGGAACGTTTCATCTCAGCAAGAGGTCTGCTCTTACGAGCCACAGCGATACTCCACCGGCACCGTGAGAAGCTTCTCACGCGATAGCCGATGATCAGTTGGGAGCCATATGGAAGGACGTAAGCATACCCGTTTCGCGGTACAACTTCCTGTGTCGTTCAGTGGAGACCAGCTTTCCGACGGCGGCACTATCTTAAATTTGTCTGCGGAGGGTTGTGCCATCATGTCGGACACCGTCGCCAGCGCCGCAGTATATCTACAGCTGACGATGCAACTTCGGGAGCAAGAGGAGCCGGTCCAGGTCGATCTGGCGGCGGTCCGTTGGACTTCCGCGACGAGGTTCGGTGTTGAGTTTATTAAGATTCGTCCTGTAGAGTGAGAGCGACTGAAGAAGTTCGTCAAGGCGCTGGAATCAACGACCTGAGCGCGGGCGACCACAACGAGAATCGAGCAGCTATTTCATGGCGACGGCCCGGACTTGTTCATACGTGGTCAGTCCGACGAGCACTTTCAGAATTCCGTCCTGCACGAGTGTAATCATGCCTTCCTTCGCGGCCAGGCTCTGCATCTCCGCCGTTTTGGCGCGGTTCTGGATCAGGTTTCGCAGTTCATCCGATCCGCTGAGTAGTTCGTGCAAGGCGACCCGACCCTTGAGGCCTGTCTGGTGGCAGGCTTCACACCCATGCCCTCGATAGAGCGGAAAGTCCTCGCGATAGCTCACTCCGAGCGCCTCCCACGCGTGGGTACCGTACCCACGCACCAGTTTATCGTACTCTTGCGCCGTTGGATGGTACGTGTCTTTACAATTGACGCAGATTCGCTTGCAGAGGCGTTGCGCGAGCACTCCTTGCATGGCATCGGCGAAGTTGAAGGAATCGCATCCCATGTCGAGGAGGCGGACCACCGTCTCGACCGCCCCGTTCGTGTGGAGTGTGCTCAAGACCAGGTGGCCGGTCAGCGAGGCCTCGATGGCCACATCGGCCGTTTCCTTATCCCGCATCTCACCGATCATGATGACATCCGGGTCGGCTCGTAAGAACGACCGCATGGCGGTGGCAAAGGTAAACCCGATTTTCGGATGAACCTGCACCTGCCGGAGGCCTTCCTGTGTGATCTCAATAGGATCTTCCGCCGTCCAAATTTTCCGTTCGTCGGTGTTGAGGTGGCGAAGCAGGGCGTGCAGGGTCGTCGTTTTTCCTGACCCAGTGGGGCCCACGCACAAAATGATGCCGTGCGGTTTCTCCACGATTTCCAGGAGCGTCGCGAGCGTAGCCGGAGCAAACCCCATGGTGTCGAGAGGGAGAGGCTCCTTCGACGTGAGCAACCGCATGACGATGTCTTCATTGTTACCGGCGGTCGGCACTGTCGCCACGCGCAGCTCGATTTCCCTATCCTGGTTCAGCCTGAACCGGATCTTCCCGTCCTGCGGTTTCCGGCGTTCGGAAATATCCAGACTGGACATGATCTTGATACGGGACACCAATGCTCGGCGATAGATCGCGGGAATCCGCATATAGGTGGAACAGGTACCATCCACGCGAAAACGAATGGCTGTTTCCTTGCGATCCGAGTACGGTTCGATATGGATGTCAGACGCCTCGTGTCTGTACGCCTCGACAATGATCTGATTCGCGAGCCGTACGATCGCGGAATCGTTCTCGTCAATGCCGTCAGAGTCGATGTCGGAGAGACTGCTCCTGGTGAGCGTCGTTGACCAGCTCGCCCAGCGTGTCCGCAATAGACCCACTGTCCGTTTCTCCGATCGTGGCATGAGAAACCGCTCGATGTCACACCGCAGGCCCAAGGCATACCGTATCGTCAGGCCGGGGAAGGAGCGCTGGATGTCATGACCTCTATCGAGATCATGGGGGTTGTCGATCAGGACATCCAGGATGTCACCCTGCCGCTTCAGCGGGAGCCAGTGGTGCTTGCGAAGGTAATCGTGACTCAGATTATTGAGGAGTTGGGGATCGGCCAGGGTCCGTTCGTCGAACGGAATATAGGGGCAGTCGAAGAATTTGCTCAATGTCTTGCCGAGCGCCGCTTTCGGGACCCGGTACCTCTCGATCAGCAGGCCTTCCAAGTCGGTCAATCCCTGCATGGACTCCTGAACCGCTTTCACGAGATCCGCCTGGCGGATGAAGCCCTCGTGGATCAAGGGATCGTAGGCACGTGGTTCGATGGTTCTGTGGGCCGACTTCTGCATTGTTCCTACTTCGTGGGTCCTGGAAAGAGCACGATGTCCGTTCCAGCGCAACGCCGGCCAGTCGTCACAACGGTCAGCATAAATATATTTTCGCCGTTCACAACGAATATCAAAAACGAGGGCGAGCCTTCAGACGCATCGAACGCGGGCAGCTTTAGAGAAAGCTTGGAGGGCGGGAGATGGTGAGACTATGGAATCGGGTTAACGACATCGAAGATGGCTGAATAATCGGAGTCGCCAAACCCCTGCGCAATGGTCCGATCCAGCACCGGCCTGATCCCTTCCAGACCACTTCGTCGTCAGTTCGTAACCGGAAGCTTCCTTCAGGAAGAGCTCCACGTCCTTCAAGAGATGACGTGTGGAAAAGTTCGGATGCTGATAGTCCCGCGTCATGAGTCGCGGCAATTTCTTTTCGAACGCCGGGGCGAACAAGGCGCTCTCCCGCAAGATGCCATAAAGGTGTCTACGGGAACACCCGCCCGCTGCACCAGTCCAAGGCTCAGGGCGAATGCCGAAATTTCTGCAACAATCAATTGATTGAGCGCAAGCTTCAGGGACGCGGCCTTCCCGACAGGACCGACCAGACGCGGCTCCCGACACAGCGAACGGAACAGCGGACCCCATTGGACAAACTGCGCCTCAGTCCCACCGATCATCACCATGAGTGTGCCGGCTTTCGTTTCGGCAAGGCTTCCCAGCACCGGCGCCTCGCAATACGATCCGCCGACTCGTTCGACCTCGGCCTGCAGGGCCAGGCTCTCTTCCTGAGCGATGGTTCCCATCTGGATCACGGTTTTGCCGCGGAGCACCGCCAACGAGGCCGGTGTCAGCAGGACGGCGCGGATCGCCGCCGCATCGGCCAGCATGAGGACGACGCAGTCGGCTTGGGCCATCGCCTGCTCCGGTCGCGTGACCACGGTAATGCCGCAGGCCTGGAGGGGAAGCGCCTTGGAGGTGGTTCGGTTAAAGACCGTGACGGTGTGGCCGACTGACTTGAGTCGCTCGGCGATGGCGCGACCCAACAGACCTGTTCCCAGCAGGGCGGTGGTCATGGAGCGGCCCGCTTTCGCTCCGGTTGCGAGCTGGCCTGTTCAACGTGGGTCTGGAGCTTCGCACGCAGGTCCTTGTCGGCCGTGGCGGCCACAGCGATGACGCCGCGAAACCTCGGCGTCGGCTGATTGAAGACGAACGGCTTCCGGCCGCGTCGTTGATGGCGCCGCCACTTTCTTCGATGAGCAGGACTCCGGCCGCAAGATCCCATTCGTTCTCCGGCTCGATGGTGAAGGCGGCCCGGACGCGACCGGCGGCCACGAGGGCCAGTGCGTTGGCGATGGAGTAGATGGGACGGCATCGAGTCGTTTCGGCGAGCGTCGACCATCGGTCGCTCCGGAATTCCCGCGCGCCGACCATGATGACGGAATCGAAGTCACGAAGAGGCCGAGAGGGTGACGCGTGAACCGTTCAAGAACAGCCCGCCGCCGCGCACCGCGGTGAAGAGTTCGTCGGTCGATGGATTAAGGATCGCCGCGACGACCGGTACGCCCCGTTCGACCAACGCGGCAGAAATGCAATACTCCGGCATCCGATTCACCAAGGCCTTTGTGCCGTCGATGGGGTCCACAATCCAGACGCGCGCGTTGGTGAGTCGAGCCGGATCGTCGGGCGATTCTTCCGAGAGCCATCCATCCTGTGGAAACTCCCGGCGCTGCATCTCATGCAGGATGCGGTTGACCTCGTGGTCCACGGTGGTGACCGGCGAACGGTCCGGCTTCGTCCGCACCTCGAACCCAACCCTGACCAGTTCACGCACCTTCGCGCCGGCGTTCCGGACCGATTCGACCAACGTTGCCAATTCTCGTTCCATATTGCATGCCTCGCAGAGTGGAACAGGAAAGATAGCAGGTCTCGCTGGATCGGCAAAGCGGAAAGACGGCAGCCTGCGACCCGCGCCGACGGTCCTCTTGACCCTCGCCAAGAACATGCGTACAAGCAGGGGGTCCTGCGAGGCTCTCTACCGATGAAGCTGATACAGAAACGATCCAGAAAGACGGGGCTCCCCCCGGGCACCCTTGTCCATATCGGCGAGAAAAAAACGGACAAGGTCACGATCACGGCCTTCAACGACGCCGGCACCCGTTGCGACGAACGCCGGGCGTGTCACTCGATATACTTGCGCCTCCGACCGATGAGTCCGTCACCTGGGTGGATGTCGGGAGTGTCCACAAGATGGAGAATTCTGGAATCGTTCGGGAAGCAGTTTCAGCTCCATCCCTTGCTCCTCGAAGACATTCCCAACACCAATCAGCGGCCGAAACTCGACGACTACGAGACGAATTTTTTCGTGGTAATGAAAATGTTGTCGCTCAATGATCGACAGGACGTGCTGGTCGAGCAAGTGACCCTCGTGCTGGGCCGGAACTTTGTGCTGTCCTTTCAAGAGAACGGGACCGACGTCTTTCAATCGATCAGGGAGCGGCTCCGCGCCGGCAGCCGGCTCCGGAACGCCCGGGCCGACTATCTACTCGATGCGCTCGTGGACGCCATCGTCGATCAGTATTTCGCGGTGCTGGAAGCGGTCGGCGAGAAGATCGAAGCCCTACAGCAGATCGTCGTGGCGGATCCTAAACCTGAGACGCTGCGAGACATCCATGCGCTCAAACGGCAGCTGCTCTTTCTCCGCCGCGCCGTCTGGCCGCTCCGCGATGTCATGAATAACCTTCCCGGTCGGAGTGCCGGTTTCTTGAGCAGACCACCAGAGGTCTTTTCCCGGGACGTGTATGACCATGTCGTGCAAATTATCGATACGAGCGAAACGCTTCGCGAAATGGTCTCCGCGAGCCTGGATATCTATCTCTCAAGCGTCAGTTACCGGTTGAATGCCGTGATGCGCGTGCTCACCGTCATTACGACCATCTTCATGCCCTTGAGTTTTATCGCCAGCATCTACGGCATGAATTTCGACCACATGCCGGAATTGAGGTCGGAGTGGGGCTATCCCGCCGTCTTGGGTGTGATGGCCGTGGTGGGGGCGGGAATGTTGCTGGTCTTCAGAAAGAAACGATGGTTGTGAGGCGCGCGAAAAAGCGCTACTCCTGCACCTCGATGCGATCGACGAAGTAGAGCGTTTCTCCGAAACAAGTCGTGGGGAGGTAGCGATACTCTTTGTAGTGCAGGACCAATCGTTTTCCCATGACCTGCGAGAGTTGTGACGCGACTTTGCTCATCCCAGACTGAAAAGTCCCACAATACTGGGGCCACGCCCGGCACCGTGGTCATGGCCAGCTCCCCTTCGTGCGTCTTGCAGATCCAGCCCTTGTGGGAAAATTTCTGAATGTAACCGGCTCGACTGCCGTCGGAATAGCTATAGTTGAAGGCGACGAGCAAATAGGCCGCTCCGACGAAGAAACAGGAGCAATGCAGTATGGGCGCCACATTTCGGGCGCAATAGACCAATTCATGGGGGAATCTCCTCAGTTCACGATTGAAGATCGGCAAATAACCATGGAGCCTCGGCCTTCCGTCGAATTTCGTAAGCGGCGATGTTTGCCTCGTGTTGCAACGTCAATCCGATGGCGTCGAGACCTCGATACAGGGAGTCTTTTCGGAAGGGGTCGATCTCGAAACGATGGCGGGTGCCGTCCGGGGTGGTCACCGTCTGGCTTCCGAGGTCCACCGTCAGTTGGTACCCAGGCGTCGCGAGGACGTCTTTCATCATGGCGAGGACCTCGTCGGCCTTCAACACCACGGGCAGAATACCGTTTTGGAAGCAGTTGTTGTAGAAGATATCGGCAAAACTCGATGCGATGACACAACGGAAGCCCTGGTCGAGGAGCGCCCAGGGGGCATGTTCACGCGACGATCCGCACCCGAAGTTATCGCGGGTCAGGAGAATGGTCGCCCCCTGAAAGCGCGGCTGATTCAAAAAGAACGCCGGGTCCTGTGAACCGTCCTTCTGCTTACGCCAATCGTAAAACAACCCTTCGCGGAGCCCGGTCCGCTTGATCGTCTTTAGAAATTGCTTCGGAATGATTTGATCGGTATCGACATTGACGCGGTCCAGCGGCGCGACCAGACCTGTCATGGTGGTAAAGCCTTGCATAGGTCCCCTATTTCCAGGTTCGGATATCGACGAAGTGTCCCTCGACGGCGGCCGCGACGGCCATGGCCGGAGAGACGAGGTGTGTGCGGCCGCCAGCCCCCTGGCGACCTTCGAAATTTCGATTGCTGGTCGAGGCGCAGCGCTCTCCGGGCTGAAGCACGTCGGCATTCATTGCCAGGCACATACTGCAGCCGGCTTCCCGCCACTCGAATCCCGCCTCTTTGAACAGGCGGTCGAGCCCTTCCTGTTCGGCCTGCTGTTTCACCAGGCCCGAACCCGGCACCACCATCGCCCGCACTCCCCTGGCGACGCTCTTGCCCCTGGCCAAGTTGGCCGCAAGGCGGAGGTCTTCGATGCGTGAATTGGTGCAGGACCCGATGAACACCGTATCGATCTTGATGTCGGTAATGGGCATGTTCGGGATGAGGCCCATGTATTCCAACGCCCGCTCAGTGGCCTGGCGCTCGTTCTTGTCGGTGATCGTACGCGGGTCCGGCACTCGTTGATCGATTCCGGTCACCATCCCGGGACTGGTGCCCCAGCTGACTTGCGGGGCGATGTCCTCGGCCTTCATCGTGACGGTCATATCGTATGTCGCGTTGGCATCGGTATTGAGGTGCTGCCAAGCTTGCACGGCCTGCTCGAACAGCTTTCCCTTCGGAGCCAACGGACGCCCTTTAATATAGGTGATGGTCTTCTCGTCCGGTGCGACCATTCCGGCGCGCGCGCCGCCCTCGATCGACATGTTGCAGAGCGTCATGCGCCCTTCCATGCTGAGGGCGCGGATCGCCGAGCCCGTGTACTCGATAACGTAGCCGGTTCCGCCGGCTGTTCCGATCTTTCCGATGATCGCGAGAATGACGTCCTTCGCCGAACAGAGACTCGACAGCACTCCGTCGACGCGGACTTCCATGGTCTTGGGTCGTTTCTGCACCAAGCACTGGGTGGCCAGCACATGTTCCACTTCGCTGGTGCCGATGCCGAAGGCCAACGCACCGAACGCTCCATGGGTCGAAGTATGCGAATCGCCGCACACGATGGTCGTACCGGGCAGGGTAAAGCCCTGTTCGGGCCCGATTATGTGCACCACGCCTTGGCGGATGTCGTTCATGCCGAAGAGCATGATGCCGAAATCCCGGCAATTCTCTTCCAGCGTCCGGACCTGTATCGCACTGAGGGGATCGGCGATGCCCAAGGTCCTGTCGGTGGTCGGGACGTTGTGATCCGGCACCGCCAACGTGGCGCCCGGACGCCGAGGCTGGCGACCCGAGAGCTTGAGCCCTTCAAACGCCTGCGGCGATGTCACTTCGTGGACCAGCTGGCGATCGATATAGAGCAGGGTGGTCCCGTCCGGCTCTGATCGGACAACGTGGGATTCCCAGATTTTTTCGAAAAGGGTCTGCGCGGCCATAGCTACTCCTCAATGATCGGTCTCTCTCGGAGGGTACCTCCGAGAGGATCCATATTATACAGAGTCCTCCTAGGGTCTGTACAAGAGTGTCTCGCCCTATTCTTGCGTTGACCGACCGGACGTGGTACCACCCGCCTGGTCGGCTGGTACGAGGCCCTTTTCCCTCGGCTGCACCAGAGGATACTGCTGTGACTTCTCAGCTATGGACCAATCCTGTCGTCGTGGAATGGACCCAACGGCTGCTTAACAGCTATCGGCACTGGACCAGTCGAGAATTGATCGAGCGTATCGGCGAACCGGAGGCCGAGGCGTACCGGCTATTTCAGGCGCCGTTCGTCGTCGTCTCGCATGGGGCAGAAACGGATCCCGTGCTCAACTATGGGAACCAGATAGCCTTGGACCTGTGGGAGATGAGTTGGGACCAACTCGTGCAGACACCTTCCCGGCTCACCGCCGAACCAGTTAATCGGGCCGAACGAGAATGGATATTGGAACGAGCCAGAACCCGTGGGTATCTCGACACCTACCGAGGTGTGAGAATTACTTCAACAGGGCGCCGCTTTCTTGTCGAGAACGCCCTCATCTGGAATGTCGTGGATGCAGAGGGACAGAGGGTCGGGCAGGCGGCGACGTTCTCAACGTGGACGTTTCTCTAACGGCTCAAAGCGGGGAACGTTCATTCCCTCTATCACAACCAGCTCTTCGAACATCGCCTTTGGTCTGATCCACAGCCCGCGGTCGCCGTAGAGCGCGCGATAGACCACATATTCCTCTTCTGTTTCTGAGTGCCGAGCCACCCCCAGCACCTCATATTCGTGGCCCTTATAGTGCCGATAGCGGCCAGGCTGTACCATCGTGTATCCTCCCTTTCCTGTCTTCGTACTATAACGGGAAGGATCAATGGAATCACAGAGTCAGGTTTCGATGCGCAAGACATACGACGTCGAACGGTTGGGCGCATGATGAAGAGACTCTGTGTGCTCGCGCTCAGTCTCCTCATCGTGTCATGGTCTGGTTGCCAGCAACAAACGTGGGAGTCGGCGATGGCCGCAGGACAGCAGGCCGTGCAACAAGGCAATTACGCCGACGCGGAACGGATGTTTCTCGTGGCGGTGCACAAAGCAGAGGAGTTCGGCCTGGAAGACCGACGCGTGGCGGTCAGCCTCTCACAGCTGGCGCAGGTCTATGCCGGTCAAGGGAAGTATGTGGAGGCGGAACCGGTGTATCTGCAGGCGCTGAAGATTTACCAAACTGTGCACGGGGAATTTCATGCCGATGTCGCCGCTACGCTCAACAACCTGGGAGTTCTCCATCGCATGTACGGCCAGTATGCCCAGGCGGAGCCCTTGCTGACGCGGGCTTTGGCCATCAAAGAGAAACTCTTGGGTCTCGACCATCCCGACGTGGCGTTGAGTGTTGTGAATCTGGCCCAGTTGCGCGTGGTCCAAGGGCAGCCTGAGAAAGCGGAACCGCTCTATCGTCGAGCCTTGGCGATTCGAGAGCGGGCGCTGGGGCCGTCCCATCCAGAGGTCGCGAAGACGCTAGAGGACCTTGCCAATGTCCTGCGGAAATTAGGGCGTGCAGACGAGGCGGCCTCGCTGGAGGTGCGTGCCCGGAACATTCGCGCGAAGCGGAGTTGAACCGGTCGCGCCATCCAGTGTAGCGTATCCCCTATGGCGATGCACAAGGAGCCGGTTCCCATCAACTGGCGCATGAACGCGATGATCGCGCGATTCGTGGGGATCGTGTCGATTGCGCTCGGGTTCGTTGCCGGGATCTATGGACTGGAAGACGCAGGAGCGCAGTGGCTGCAGACGGCGTTGGGCTTGTTGGCCACCGGCATGTTGGCCCAAGGCTATGCGCTCTATTGTTCCGTGAAGCGCATGCAAGAACCCGAGGACCAGCCCAAGTCATGAGACGAGTGCGTCAGCACCTGGTCACGGTCGGGATGCTCCTCCTCGCAGGGACGATGTTCGCCTGCGGAGGTCCGTGGCGCGACGGCTATTTCAAGAAGGGCGTGGATCGACTCACGCAAGACGAGGTAGCGGAGAAGTTCGGGCCGCCCCATACGGCGAAGACACCCGTTCTCGGAGGGGATTCGGTCTGGACCTATCGCGTGCCGATCAGTGACAAGGAATTGGCCTCGGTGAGCTTTTCCCACCTGGGCGACGCGGTGCAGCAAGCGACCTCATTAATCGGGAAGGCTAACCCAGAAGGTCCCAAGGCCATGTTGTATTGCTACCGCTATACCCTGACCTTCAACGAACAGAAGATTCTGAAACAGTGGAAACGCGAAGAATGCATGCCGGGAACCCATGATACGCTCAACGCCAACTAATGTTCTGATGCTTGTGATCCATGCCTGTTTGGTTGCCGCACATCGATAGCTCAGTCGTGCTCGACGGACTCACCTCGCTTCTGCTGCTGCTCTCCCTCCTGATTGTACGGACGTTGATCGTCCGAGCGATCTCAAAGAATCCGACCCTCTCGATGGAAGCGAAACGTCGGTGGGTTGTCTCGGTCCGCAATACCATGGTGCTCGTGTTGCTGGTGGGGTTGGTCGTCATCTGGGCGCACGAACTCCAAGCCTTTGCCGTGTCCCTCGTGGCGCTCGCGGCGGCGCTCGTGTTGGCGACCAAGGAGCTCATTCTCTGTTGGAGCGGGGCGGCGCTACGGGTGGGCGGGAAAGTCTACTCGGTGGGCGATCGCATTCAGATCGCAGGTCACCGAGGCGTCGTCCTGGATCATGACATCTTTGCGACCAAGCTCCTCGAGATCGGGCCGGGCCAAGCGTCGCATCTCTATACCGGCCGCGTGACGGTGTTTCCGAACAGCTTGCTGCTTACGAATGCCTTGGTCAAAGAGAATCCCGGCCAGGAGTATGGGCTCTATATCCTCGTGATTCCGCTCAGGGACAAGGACGACTGGCGGGACGCCGAACGGCACCTGCTCGACGCAGCGAAGGCAGAATGTTCCTCGTTTATGGAAGAAGCAGGCCGGCATATGAAGTTGCTGGAACAGACCACGCTACTCGAAGCTCCGTCGCCGGAGCCGCGCATTACCATCCAACTCTCCGAACCAGGGCGTGTCCAGTTGGTACTGCGATTCCCGGCGCCGGACCGCGGACGTTCACGGATCGAACAGGCCATCCTTCGCCGGTATCTCACCGCAGCGGCTGCGACCAACTAGCAGGATGCTGAAAAAGTCCGCCAGCGTCGGTCTCGCCTCCAAAGCATCCTCAACGTAGCCCGGAGGCTACGCCTCCGGTGCTTCCATCGGCTGCGGCCTTGCTGAACGGCCTTTTTGAGCATCCTGCGGGGCTGTTCCATTCTTATCCAAGACGTGCGGACCATCGATGTTCTGCCGTGCCGAAATGGTTTTTCAGCAACTTGATATTTGGTCTTCATCGCACCTTTGGCTCAGAGCACGACGGCCCGCCGGGATATCCTCCCGGCGGGCCGTCCTGCATTCCGGGGTCGCGAAAACCGCGCGCGCCTCTTCCGCTGCTTGTTGCTGCATCCCGCTTTTGCTAGGATGCGGCGGCCTGAATATCTATGGGGCCTTGCATGAAAATCGCGACGTTCAACGTCAATTCTCTCCGCAAACGATTGCCCATTGTGCTCGACTGGCTGGCCCAGCAGAAGCCCGATGTACTCTGTCTTCAGGAAACCAAAGTCCAGGACAGCGAGTTTCCGCTGCTGGCATTGGCGGAGTCAGGGTACGAAATCACCTACAGGGGGATGAAGTCTTACAACGGTGTCGCAATATTGAGCCGGGAGAAACCGGAGACGGTGGCGTATGGGTTTGATGATGGAGGCGATTCGGAGGACGCGCGGCTCTTGCGCGTGGTGATCAAGGGGATTCCCGTCGTCAATACCTACGTGCCGCAGGGTTTCGAGATCGACTCACCCAAGTATCAATACAAGCTCGGTTGGTACGATCGACTCCGCAAGTATTTCGAGAAGCATTTATCACCGGACAAACCGGCCATCTGGTGTGGTGACATGAACGTAGCTCCGCGGCCGATGGACGTGCACAGCCCCGAGAAACATCTCAAGCATGTCTGCTATCACGAGGATGCGCGGCGGGCGTATGAGAAGACGTTGGCCTGGGGATTCCAGGACGTGTTCGTGAAACTCTATCCGGACCGACAACAGTATACCTTTTGGGATTACCGGGCGCCCGGGTCGCTGGAAGCGAATAAAGGCTGGCGCATCGACCATATTCTGGCGACGGCCTCATTGGCAGAACACTGTGTCAGGGTAGAGGTGGACGTTGAGCCGCGGCGAGCGAAAGACTCCTCAGATCACACATTCTTATGGGCGGAGTTTTCGGTCTAACCACGAGCGCAACGTCCACACCTGCCCAATTCGGTCGGTTCGGCAAGTCGTCCGCACCGACCGAACTGGCTCATGATCTAGAACGAACCATCAAGCCGCATTCAGGACCGGCTGTTTCGCGCGCAACAGGGTCACGCGATTCTGTGCAATCAACGGATCGAGGACCAGGCCGCAATTGATACAGCGGAGTACGGCCACTTCCTGCGAGAAATCCGGTCGCGACTCCTTCACCATCAGCCCTTTGCATTTTTGACAGGTCATCGTACCCACCTCCTACTGTCATGTGTTCCAGCGTCGCCGAGTCGGCCTTGCACAAGGCAAACTCTAGCATTGCAAGATTAATGGGGTGTTAACTGGCAGTTAAAACTCTCTAATGTCTATACATGACGACATGCATGATGTTGCGGTAATCGGTGCGGGCGCCGCCGGGCTGGCGGCCTCGATCTTCGCGGCAGAGGCGGCCGCGAAGAGAGATCCTCCGCAGAAGATAATGCTCCTCGATGGGGCCAAGGCTATAGGGGCCAAGATCCTCGTCTCCGGCGGGGGGCGCTGCAATGTCACGCACGATGTTGTGACCCCCACCGACTTCTTCGGCAATCGTCACATCATCAAAAACGTGCTCGCCGCGTTTCCGGTTCAAGCAACGATCGACTGGTTTGCCTCGCTGGGCGTCGACCTCAAGTGCGAAGAAACTGGCAAGCTCTTTCCAGTGACCGACAAGGCGAGAACTGTCTTGACCGCACTCCTCAATCGCTGTCACGAGCTGGGCGTGGTCATTCGCCAGGACCATCGAGTGACAGCCATCGACCGTCTCACCGGCTCAGAAGCGGGGTTCGTCATTCACCATACTCAGGGAACCCTGCAAGCAAAGAAAGTCATTCTGGCCACCGGCGGCCGCTCGCTCCCGAAAACGGGGAGTGACGGATTCGGCTATGAGCTGGCCCGGCACCTGGGGCATCAGGTAAGCGCGACCACTCCGGCCCTGGCCCCTTTGATCCTGGACGAGGCCTTGTTTCATAAGGATCTCTCAGGCGTCTCACAGGAGGTGGAGCTGACGACGAGGGTGAACGGCCGTGTCGTTGATCGAAGAAAGGGCAGTTTGCTCTGGACCCACTTCGGTATCAGTGGCCCGGTCGTCATGGATGCCAGCCGCTTCTGGACGAGCGCGCACGAAAATGGCGAGTCGGTTGAACTGTACGTGAATTTCCTGCCGGCCCTGACCCAGGAGTCAGCTCGCCTGTGGTTCATGGAAGAATCAGCGGCGGCCCCTCGTCGCTCGTTGGCTAAAACCCTGGCGCATTTGGTCACGGAACGATTCGCCGAGGCCCTATGCGGATATTTGGGGATCAACGGACAAACGGCCATTGCCCAACTGCTTCGGAAGGATCGGGATCGGTTGATGGTGACGCTCACGAAGTTCCTGCTTCCGGTGCAACAGGATCGGGGGTGGAACTATGCGGAGGTTACGGCAGGCGGTGTCCCATTGGAGGAAATCAATTTTCGCACGATGGAATCGAAGCTAGTGCCGGGCCTCTATCTGGTCGGGGAGATTCTCGATTGCGACGGTCGGATTGGTGGCTTCAACTTTCAATGGGCCTGGGCCACGGGATGGCTCGCCGGTCGAGCGGTTTCCGCCAGTGCGCGTGCAGATGGCGAGGCTCGCCAATGAACATCGTTTCTCTCAACGCGGGTTGTGCATGGAACCTTCGTTTTCTTGACAGGGAGGAGGAGATCATCTATCCGTGGACAAGAGAGGGCCCTGGCTTGTCGGCAGGTCCGAGCAATGGGAACGAGAAGGAAGAGATGATATGGGCCGCATCCTGAGCTGTCCTCGGTGCACGAAGGGCGGCGTCTTTCGGTCTCACCCGCAATCGCCACGTGAGCACCTCGCCTCATTCCTCTTCGTGGCGCCATTCCGCTGTCCATCGTGCAGTCACCGCTTTCTTGCGTCCCGTCTTTGGCTGGACCATCCCACGTATTCGATCGACCGCCGCGAGCACCTCCGGATTCCCGTTCGACTCTATCTCTCGTTCTCCGGGGGCAAGGTTCGTGGTGAGGGAACGGTGCTCGATCTCTCGATGGGCGGCTGTATCATCAAGAGCGAGACCCAGGTCCATACGGACGACATCTTCTATCTGCAATTGTCGCTTAGCGAAGCTGAACCCCCTCTTGAAGTGGCCGCGATGGTCCGTTCTGTGAGCACTCGCGGCATCGCCTTCAAGTTCCTTCGAGCCGCACAAGAAAGCAAGCGCCTGCTTGCCTTCGTCCAGGCCCAAACAGCAGATCAGCCGAACAAATCCTCAGGTAAAGTCGTTGTCGCCGCCTGAGCAGGCCGGCGAATTTCTTGCCCCACCCCACTACCGCCAACACAAATAGGGTTTGATGCGAGTTGCCGGATGCTCAAAAAGGCCGTTCAGCAAGCCCGCAGCGAGTGAAGGGCCGAGGCGTACCCTCTGGGCTACGTTGAGGGTCTGAACGATGCGAGAACGACGCTGGCGGACTTTTTCCGCATCCTGCTAGATCGGAGTTTCCCAGGCAGAATGAAGCGGATGGTTGTTGATCAGTTCCTCGTGTGCGGCGAGGTCATAGGGTTCAATGGTGAGGTCCTGTTCATCAAGCGGCTCCGGGCATGCAGGGGAACAGAGGAAGGCGCGATACGACTCAGCCTTTTCCTTCGTGGCGAACCGGCAGAGCCCATATTCCGGCATCCCGGATGAGGGATACCAGAACGCCAGTTCAATCGCACTCCCCTGGTAGATGCCGAGGGTGCGGTGCTTGATCTGAAACCCGCCGGGCAGATGTGAAGAAGGTTCAAGCGACATCGGACGGCCCTGCCTCCGTATCAAAATGATTATCCCCATGATAGCATGACCGACATCCCGCGCTATACACTCGCGCGTGCACGTCGAAGGAGGACCACCATGGGCAGTCGCATCTCGGTATTCGCCACCATCGCAAGCACGGTTCTGTTCGTAGGACTCTCAGGGTGCGGCTACAACGATCTCCAGGGATTAGACGAAGACACCAAAGCTGCCTGGAGCGAAGTGGTCAATCAGTACCAGCGGCGGGCCGATCTGATCCCGAATCTGGTCGCCACCGTCAAAGGCTATGCCGCGCATGAGAAGGATACGCTCGAAGGGGTGGTGCAGGCGCGTGCTCAGGCCACCGGGATTCAAGTGACGCCTGAAACGTTGAAAGATCCGGCCGCCTTCGAACAATTCCAAAAGGCGCAGGCTGGTCTCACCTCGGCGTTAGGCCGCCTCATTGCCATTGCAGAGAATTACCCTAACCTGAAAGCCGATCAGAACTTTCGTGATCTCCAGAGCCAACTCGAAGGGACAGAGAATCGCATTACCGTCGCGCGCAAACGCTACATCGAGAAAGTGGCGGAGTACAACAAAGGCGTCCGCTATTTCCCCACGAACCTGACGGCCAAGTTCCTCCTCCATCTGGAAGAAAAGCCGAACTTTACCGTGGCGGATGAAAAGGCTGTAGCCAAGCCGCCAGAGGTGAAGTTCTAAGGGAACATAAGCAGACCATGGATGTGACCAGCATGAGCCGTGTCTGGCGAGAGCCGGCGCGGCTCATTGTCTTTCTCGAGGTGCTGGTCATTGCGGTCTCGGCCTGGGCGCTCGACGTGCCACCACTCACAGGCCGCGTCGTGGACCTCGCGCACATGCTGCCAGCCGATGTTGCAGCCTTACTCACCCGCGACCTCGAAGCCCACGAAGCGAAAACCAGCAATCAAGTTGCGGTCCTGATTCTGCCGTCTCTCGAAGGCGAACCGCTCGAATCGTTCTCTCATCGCGTCGGTACCACCTGGAAACTCGGCCAGAAAGGGACAGAGAATGGCGTGCTGCTGCTCATCGCCCTGCGCGAGCGAAAGGTTCGTATCGAAGTGGGCTATGGCCTCGAAGGCACATTGACCGACCTTCGTTCTGCCCACATCATTCGCCAGGAGATAGTGCCACGCTTTCGAAGCGGAGATCTGCCTGGCGGCATCGCCGCCGGGGTTCAGGCCATCCTCGGTACAATAGAAGGCACCTACAAGGCTGAAGAGGTGCTGTCAGGCCCCGCTAGTTCCGGCCAGGAGCCGATCGCCATCCAGTATGTGATCATGGGGATCGTCGTCGGTACTTTGGCCGGCATTGTGTTGAGCCATGGACTTCAATACACCCGTGCGCTGCTCGGGAGCCTTCTCGCATTCCTCGTCGCGCAGTTCGCGAGTGTGGCGTTGGGCCTCGCAGCAGCCGGGGTGACAGCCTTCTTGCTGTGGCTCATCCTGCAAGCGAATCGCGGCAAAGGCCAGGGTGGAGGGTGGGGAGAGGGGTTCATGACAGGACCGGGCGGTGGATTCGGCGGGTCATTTGGTGGTGGCGGAGGATTCAGCGGCGGGGGCGGTGACTTTGGCGGAGGCGGTGCCTCGGGAGATTGGTAGATGAAGCAGTTCACCGACGTAGAACGTGAACGGATCAGACAAGCGGTTCAGCAGGCCGAACGGGTCACGAAGGGCGAGATCGTGCCGATGATCGTCCCGGCCTCGGCGTTGTACCGTGAAGCAAGCTATCGAACGGGGCTCATGCTGGCCCTCCTCATGCTGGCCCTCCTCCTGACGATAGAGATCTACTGGCTGCCGTGGGGCTGGCACGCCGGCAATGCCGGCTGGTTGTTGTTGGCGGTCCTCGCGGCCTATGGACTCGGGCAATGGCTTGGCAGGGTTCCGCAGGTCATCCGCCTCGTCACATCACGCGAGCGCATGGCGCATAAAGTGACCCTGCGTGCCGAACAGGCATTCTACAAGCACGGGTTCCACAACACGAAAGGCCGTACGGGCATCCTGATCCTCGTCTCGTTACTGGAGCGACGCGTGCACGTATTAGCGGACAAAGGCATCAACGATCGCGTCCCCGCTGGCACATGGGACGGATTGGTCAGTGGCATCGTCGACGGCATTCGAACCGGAAAAGCGGCCGACGCTATCTGTGCGGCGATTGCGAAGTGCGGGGCTCTCCTCGCGCAGGTCAGTCCTGCCGGTTCCGGCGACAATCCCAATGAGTTGCCGGACACGTTGATTCAGGAGCCATAATCGTCGGCTTGATAGACTGCCCGGCGTCGTTCCGCTAGAATCCCCATTCATGTCCGATCCTATCGCGGTTTCCCCAACTCCCACGAATCTGCAAGATGAGACTCGCTCAGTGGTCAAAGCGGCCGGCTTGATCGGCGTGGCCACCTTCTCCAGCCGCATCCTCGGCTTCATCCGTGACATGGTGTTGGCGAGGCTTTTTGGCGCGACGCCTGCAGCAGATGCCTTCTTCGTGGCCTATCGTGTTCCCAACTTGCTTCGTGAGTTATTTGCGGAAGGGTCGATGTCTT
The DNA here is from genome assembly GCA_963726635.1 of uncultured Nitrospiraceae bacterium. Taxonomy (GTDB): domain Bacteria; phylum Nitrospirota; class Nitrospiria; order Nitrospirales; family Nitrospiraceae; genus Palsa-1315. The sequence continues at coordinate 28,478 of CAVSCZ010000001.1, read as the reverse complement.
CCGCCTTCATTCCGGTCTTCACGGAATACCAGACGCTCAAGTCGAAACGAGACGCCTGGGAACTGGCGAGCGCCGTCTTCACCACTCTGCTCACGATCGTGACAGGTATCACAGTCTTGGGCATTGTCGCCGCGCCCGGGATCGTCTGGCTCCTGGCGCCAGGGTTTCATGACGATCCAGCAAAGCTGGGCATGACGACGCTGCTCACGCGGATCATGTTCCCGTATTTGCTCTTTATCAGCCTGGCCGCGCTGGCGATGGGCATCCTGAATTCCATGCGCGCCTTCGCGGCGCCGGCCTTCTCGCCGGTGTTCTTTAATATCTTCATCATCGGCTGCTCGTTGTTTTTGTCGCCTACTATGACGGAGCCGATCCTCGGCGTGGCAATCGGAGTCGTGGCGGGAGGCGCAGCGCAGTTCGCTATGCAGTTACCCGGCTTGAGTCTGCGCGGCATGTTGTTCGGATTCCGGTTCGAGCCGAGCCATCCCGGCGTGCGACGGATCGGTTTGCTGATGGTGCCGTCGCTCCTCGGTCTATCAGTCACGCAAATCAACATTACGGTGAGTACGATTCTCGCCTCCTTCTTTGCGGGCGGGCCGACCTATCTCTTCTACGGCATGCGGTTGATTCAGTTTCCGCTCGGGATTTTTGGGGTGGCGTTGGCCACGGCCATTTTGCCGACACTCTCTGCACAGGCAGCGCGCGGGGCCTTGGACGAATTGCGGACGACGTTGGGATTCGGCCTTCGCCTGATCCTATTCATCATCCTTCCGGCGATGCTGGGCCTGATCCTCTTGCGTCAGCCGATCGTCCATCTGTTCTTTGAGCACGGGACCTTTACGGCGCACGATACGGCTGAGACCGCACTGGCGGTGCTCTGTTATTCCGTCGGCCTCTGGGCCTTCGGAGGCGTCCGTATCATTGTCTCGGCCTTCTATTCGCTGCAAGACACGCGAACGCCGGCGATTTCCGCGGCAATCGCTGTCGCGGCGAACCTCGTCTTCTCGCTCCTGCTGATGTCGTCTATGGGTGCGGCCGGCCTGGCCTTGGCCACAGCTCTGGCGGCGATGGTGAATGGAGGCATCTTGGTCGCGGTGCTCCACCGTCGGTTGGGCGGCGTGGAGTGGGGTTCTGTGGGACGATCGTCGCTGCGTGTGCTGCTTGCGTCCGTGCCGTTGGTTGTGGTCTGTGTCTGGGTGGCAGCGGCGCAGCTCTGGACGCATTCCGGTGAATGGATCGAGAAGTCGATCATGCTTTTTATGGCTATCGGATTGAGCGGGAGCGGTTATCTGGGCGTTCACGCCTTGCTGCGGTCAGAAGAACTCGTTCTGATGTGGGGAATGGTACGGAAGAAACTGGGCCGAGTCATCGGCCGCTGAGGTCACGAATGCGCCGGGCGATCATCTTCAAATCACGATGGGGCTGGATGGCTGTTTCCGAAACGACGGAGGGGATCGACGCTGTGGTGTTGCCGAAGGCGTCGCGTCAGGCCGTGCTGTCAGAGTTGCAAGCGGCCTCAGCCAAGCTGCTGGACGGCCAGACCTCTCCACGATTACGGAAGGCGCGGGCGCAACTGACCGACTATCTGGCCGGGAGGCGGAAGTCTTTTGATCTGTCGCTCGATCTTTCGCGAGGGACGAGTTTTCAGCGGAAGGTCTGGCGGACCCTTCGACGTGTTTCCTACGGCGAGCTTCGATCCTATCAATGGGTGGCTGTTCGCGTTGGGGGCAGACAGTACGCCCGTGCCGTCGGCAATGCCGTGGGGGCGAATCCGATGCCGATCGTGATTCCTTGCCATCGGATCGTGGCGCAGGATGCATCGCTCGGCGGATTCTCAGGCGGCTTGCCCACGAAACGAAGACTGCTCACTCTCGAAGGAACCCTGGCGCAGCTTCGACCGGGACGACCGTAACCCATGAGGGCCGTGATTCAGCGGGTGATCCGAGCGTCGGTCGAAGTCAATGGTCAAGTGGTTGGGCAGATCGATGCAGGCTTGCTGGTCTTGTTGGGCGTGGCGAAGGGGGATGGAGAGACGGATGGCCGGTATCTCGTCGAGAAGATTCGCACGCTCCGGATCTTTTCCGATGAAGAGGGGAAGATGAATCGCTCGCTGGCGGACATCGGAGGATCGGTCTTGCTCGTTTCCCAGTTTACCTTACTGGGAAGGACAGCGAATGGCCGTCGCCCGAGTTTTGACGAGGCGGCGCCACCGGATGAAGCCAAGCGATTATACGAGCAGGTAGTGGCAGGGCTGCGAGACCACGGTACTCACGTGGAAACCGGGGTCTTTGCGGCGCACATGCAGGTCGAGCTACTCAACGACGGACCTGTGACTTTCGTGCTGGACAGTCGCGGGGCTGGTGAGCGAACGGCTTCCTGATGTCGGGTCTGCGGGACAGATGTAGCGGAAGGAGAGTCAGGAGTCGGCATTTACAGCATCGTCTGCTATACTAAGATCATACGTTTTCGGAATGTGTGAGAGGTGGATATGGGAACGCAAGTTCCGCCACGGCATCCGCTCCGTCAGTTGTTCGGTGCCCTGACCGAGAAAAGCTTCACGGAACATCTCGGGTGGCCCGACCTCAACGTCACCAGCTACGTCTCCAACCTGCTCGTCGACTTCACCCATACTGACCAACTGTATAAAATCAGGAATCAGCAAGACCAACCGGTCGATACGGTGGTGGACCTCTTGTTTGAATCGGAGGTATTGCTTGAGGCCCAGTCGATGGATCGTGAACGGGACGTGCATCAGCACATCGGCGATTTCACGCTCTTCATGGCGGGACTGTTTCCGGAATATCTGCGCCGTCTTAAGACGGCCGGATTGATCTACCACAAAGATTTCCTCGTGGACTATATGAAGACGGGAAAGCGTTCCTACGGAATTGTTGCGCAAATGGCTGACAGCCCATCAGGGGAAGAACCTCCTCTGTTCCGGAAACTCTCCGACAACTTCGAGCTCTGTGTCACGGGGCTGGGGTTCGTGCGGTCCGATCTGGATCGCATGAAAGATCCGGCGTACCGGCAGGCTCGGGATCTTCTCCTCAATTGACCAGTTCCCGTCCTCTCATTCTTGCCCACGGAGGCGCCGGTCTTCGAGGTTTGACGCCGGCGCAGGCCACCTGCCTCACCAATGCACTCGTCATAGGCTACGCCATCCTTGAGCAAGGAGGTCCTGCGGTCATCGCTGTCGAATGTACGGTCGGTCTCCTGGAGCAATCGGGGTTGTTCAATGCGGGACGAGGAGCGAATCGCCAGCTGGACGGGGTGCAGAGGATGGACGCCGCGATCATGGAAGGGGCGCACCTCGAAGCCGGAGCGGTCGCCTCGATCGAAGGGATCCTGCATCCGATTACGGCGGCTCGCCTGGTCATGGAAGACACGAATCATGTCTTGCTCGTGGGACCTCCGGCCACGCGGTTTGCGCAGCACAGTCAACTTGAACAGCTAGCAAGGGTGCGATCGCCTCGCCGGAGTTCCGGTCGGTCTCCTCGTGCCTCAACGGCCGCAGCGCAGACGAAGCGTCTCTATCGAGCGATGCTGAAATCTAAGCGGACACAGAAGGACCAGCACGGGACCGTCGGCGCTGTCGCCTTGGATCGGTCCGGGACGGTGGCGGCAGGCGCGTCGACCGGGGGCATCAATTCGATGTTGCCAGGGCGGGTTGGCGACAGCCCGCTTATCGGTTGTGGAGTCTATGCAGACAATCAGAGTGGTGCTGTGTCGATGTCGGGCATCGGGGAAGGTATCATCCGCCTTGCGATCGCCAAGAGCATCTGCGATCGTCTGGCTATGGGAAAGAGCCCTGCGGTCGCCGCTCGACAGGTGTTGCGCATGCTCGTGTCTCGAATCCATGGGTCTGCTGGGGCCTTAGTCCTCTCGCCGGACGGCCGATTTGCCATCAGGCATGTGACACCCCACATGGCTGCCGGGTGGTGGAACGGGACCGGTCGCCCGACCGTTCGAGGACAATTTCCATGACGGCTGCGCTCTTTCACCTGGCCTTTTCCACGGGAATCTCCTCGAGTTCAAACACTATCTCCATGAGTTAGCGATCATCGGCGAACGGGAGTGTCGTGAGGTCGGCGACTCGTCTAAGCATCCCGCTGGGTCGTAGCCTATAGCAGAATGCTGAAAAAGTCCGTCAGCGGCAATTCCCGCCTCTTCGCTCGCTGCGGCCTTGCTGAGCGGTCTTTTTGAGCATCCTGCGGGCTATTCTGGCACCACCACCATGAGTCAGAGTGTGGCCGCATATTTTGCAAAACCCGATCTTTTCCGAGGCCTGGTAGGTCCTGCTTTTGTTACGGCGCTGGACGGGAGGATTCCCGATTGATCCGGTTGAGGATGCGGTCGTGGCGACGAGCCAGGGAAGTCGTTTTTCGCATCGGATCGTATCGACGCGGCGACGGCAAGATGGCGGCCAGCCAGGCGGCCTCGTCGGCCGTCAGATCGTGCGAGGACTTCTTGAAGTGATGGCGGGCCGCCGCCTCAGCGCCGTAGACGCCCTGCCCCCACTCGGCAACATTGAGATATAGCTCGAGAATTCGCTCCTTCGTGAGCTGATGTTCGAGGGAGCGCGTAATCAGAGCTTCCCGCGCCTTTCGAAACAGGGACCGTTCGGATGACAGGTAGAGGTTTTTGGCCAACTGCTGGGTAATGGTGCTTCCCCCACGCTTGAGTTCGCCCGCTTCGAGATTATACAGAGCCGCGTCTTTGATCCCTTCCCAGTCAAATCCTTCGTGGGTGAAGAACGACGCATCTTCCGCCGCCACGACCGCCTGGCGGAGGTAGGGGGAGATACGCGAGAGCGGCACCCACATCGAATGGCGCCCGATGGTGCGGCCTTGTGCCTCAGCCTGGGCCTGTCGCGCTTCCATCAGGGCCGTCACGGTTGGATTGGTTACGCGTAAGGCCGAAACGTCCGGCATTGTGAGCAGCCACAGGAACAGGACGGCTCCGACCGGGACGCAGAGGCCGATCATCAGGAAGGCCTTCACGCGGGATCGGGATTGCTTGGTTGACTTCCGCATTAGAGGCTGCGTATCACAGAAGCGATGAGTTTCTGTGTCAATAACATGGTGTCTGATAGGTGGATGGGTGCAGCATGAGAATCCTCACGGCTGAGTTTATCAGAAGTTGTGCGGGGCCAGAACAGTTTCTGAAAGGCGAACTTCCGGAAGTCGCCTTCATCGGGCGGTCGAACGTCGGAAAGTCCTCTCTCATCAACTCCCTCTTGCAGCGCAAGGGGCTGGCCAAAGTGAGCCGTACGCCGGGAAAGACCCGCTTGGTCAATCTCTTTCGGATCACCAGCGACGATCCCGGGTTAGCGCGATTCGTGTTGGTGGATTTGCCCGGGTATGGATACGCGAGGGTGTCGAAAGCCTTGCGGGCTCAGTGGGCGCCGTTGATAGAGCAGTATCTCGACGGCAGTGAACAGCTGCGCGCGGTGGTGGTCTTGGTGGAAAGCCGGGTGCTGAGCGAACAGGACAGGGAGACGATCGCCTGGCTCTTGTCCGTCGGACGACCGCCCATCGTGGTGGCGACGAAAGTCGACAAGTTAAAAATGAGCGAGCGCGTTAGTGCGCTTCGCCGGTTGCAGGAAGGGCTGGGATTGGCCGAGGGCGACGGGGTTATTCCTTACTCGTCGGTGACGGGCGAGGGGCGGGACCGGCTGTGGGCGGTCCTGAAAGAGCGGACTCGAACTTGATCTCGATGTAGGCCTTGTTCTTGAGGTCCGCCAGCCACGCTTGGAAGACGTCTTCGCTTTTCTGCTGAAAGACGAGCCCCTGGATTTCAATGCGGACTTCCTCAAACGGACGGAACTGTTTGGGTTTCTTGTCCTCCAGGCGCACGATGTGAAAGCCTTCCGAGGTCTCAATCATATCCGAGATGCCGCCGGGCACCAGGTTGGCAATGGCGCGCTCGATCGCCGGCAGGAGCTCCCCCTGCCGCACCAAGCCTAGGCGCCCTCCACGTGAAGTGTTCGGACCGTCGGAAAAGCGCAGCGCCAAATCCTCGAAGGACTCCCCCTGCTTGAGCTGCGCAATCACCTCACGAGCTTTCTCCTTCGCGTCGGCCGTATCGTCTGATGACCGGGGTCTGATAAAAATCTGGCTGAGCGTGTATTCCTCCGGGAGCGCAAACCGGTCGCGGTGTTCCTGGAAGTACCGTTTCATGTCGGAATCCGCGACCATCACCCCGCTCCGCACCTCGCGGTCGACGACCTTGAGCAGCGTCAACTGTTCTCGGATGCTTTTCATGTTTGCCTGGTTCGTCTCGTCGATCGTTTCTCCCTGTTGCTTCATATTCTGAACCGCTTGCCGGACTTCCTGATCGGTGACTTCGACGCCTCGGGTTTTGGCTTCCTGGAGTTGCAACTTGCGCTCGATCATCGAGGTCAACGCCATGTATTCCGCCGTCTTGAGGCGACGGGCGAGGGCGTCGCCGCGATACTCTTTCTGAATCCGCTCCCGCTCCGGGGCGAGTTCCCGTTTCATCTCAGACAGCATGATGAGGTCCGAGTTGACGATCGCGATGATCCGATCTTCCACCTGCGCGGCTAAAAGAAAGGACGCTTGTGCGATCAGCGCGAGCGCGAAGAAGAGCGTCTGTCTCAGCCAATCTGGTGCCATCGTGATGAGCGGACGGATCGTGGTCATGGATATGGACCTCGCCACGCGTCGATGGGATCGGCCGGTCGACAAGGCTTCGAGGGATTGTACACGAATTGTGGAGGACTTGAGGAGTCTGAGTGAGGGCAATCTCGATCCGCGACGATTCAGCGTGTGCCGACGTCGTCGGCGACATAGCGGGAGGCGTCGGCGAGGCGGATGATCGCCTTCGCGCGGATGTCGGCGATCACGCCGTCAAAACGTTTTCGGCGCTTCTCGTTGAGCAGTTCTTGTCGGAGGCGTTCCCGAACGGCCAAGTCCGCCTGAATGATTTCCTTGTCGAGCGCCGTGATCATGACGAGGTAATAGCCGGCGTCCGTCTTGATGGGCGCACTGACCATTCCAGGCTTGAGGGTATGGATGACTGCGTCGACTTCGGGGATGACCAAGTCCTTGCGATAGGGGCCGAGATCGCCTCCTTTCGCTCTCGTCTTGCCGTCGACGGAATAGCGCTGCGCAAACTTGGCGAAGTCGCCCCCTTGGTTGATCTGCTTTTCGAGATCTTTCGCGGCGGGATAATTGGGCAGCAGCATCTGCGACACTTGTACTTTCAATGGCGTCAGGAGTTCCCGAGCATGCTTCTCGTAGAAGGCGTCCAACTCCTCCTTCGAGAGTTCGATCTTGGCTTTGATTCGATCCTTGAGGAGCTCGTCGAGAATCAGTTGTTCCCGGTAGCGTTGCGCTCGATCGCGGATGGCATCGTTCTGGTCGAGTCCCTGCTTGCGCGCTTCCTGCATGAGCAGTTCGCGGGTGATGAGTTCGTCGAGGAAGCGGCGCTTCCCCCCTTCTTTCTCGTACCGTGCCCTGGTGGCCTCGGCCAGCTCTCCCCAGCGGGTTTCGAATTCGGTCTGCGTGATCTGCCGGCCGTTGACGAGGGCCAGCACGCTTTCCTCGGGCGGCGGCGTGCAGCTGGTGAGCAGCAGGAGGCTGCCACCGATGGCGCCGGCGAGTAGGGAGACAAGGCGGACAGCGACGACGTTCACGGATCCGTTCGATGATCGAGTCATAGGCGCGTGAGACCTTGTTAGTGAGATGATTGCGGGGACATCGTTGTGTTGGTATCACAGACTCCCAGGCTTTGCAAGGTTGCGGTGAGTTCTCGAAAGATGGAAGGCCAGTCCTGATGCGGCATTTGGAGCTCGAACGAGAGTGGGGACAGGAAGCAAATCCGCTTCTTGTACCGGTCCATCATCCGGTGAATCGCCTGGCTTGAAACCTTGCTCTTGGCGTCGAGCGTGACGACGACGGAGTGGGTTTTGAGTTCGATCGAGCTCAGGCGCAAGGCCTTGGCCTGGAGCCGCACCTGCATGACTTCGATCAATCTCTCGACGGAGTCCGGGGCCAGCCCATACCGATCCTGTATTTCGCCATGGAGTAAGGCGAGGTCTCCGACTTGGGTGCAGGACGAGAGGCGTTTGTAAAGCGAGAGGCGCTGGTGGGGATCAGCGACGTATTCATCAGGAATAAAGGCGGAGACGTTGAGCCGGAGAACGGGGTCCGGCTCTTCTTCCACCACCTGGCCTTTGAGACGCTGGACGGCCTGCTCAACCATCTGCATGTACAGATCGAGTCCGATGGCGGCGATATGCCCCGATTGCTGTTTCCCGAGGAGGTTGCCGGCGCCCCTGATTTCCATATCCGCCGCGGCGATGCGGAAGCCGGCTCCCAGTTCGGTAAATTGCTGAATGGCGGTGAGGCGCTTCTGGGCGTCTTCGCTCAATTGTCCCTCATCGGGCACCAGGAAGTAGGCGTAGGCTTGATCGCCGCTCCGTCCCACTCGCCCGCGCAATTGGTACAACTGCGCAAGGCCGAACATGTCGGCGCGATTGATGATGATCGTATTGGCATGGGGCACGTCGATTCCCGATTGGATAATGGCCGAGGCGATCAACACATCCGCCTCCCGGCGAAAGAACTTCAGCATCACAGCTTCGAGCGGTTTGGCGTTCATCTGCCCATGGGCCATCACGATGCGCGCTTCGGGCACCAGTTGGTGGAGCCAGGCTCCCGTCTTCTCCATCGTTTCGACTCGGTTGTGGACGAAGTAGATCTGCCCGCCCCGCCCCAGTTCTCGCAACATCGCCTCTCGGATGAGTTTGTCACTCGATCGGACGACCTGCGTGCGAATGGACAAGCGGCCCGCCGGAGGGGTCTCGATGATCGAGAGATCACGCACGCTCGCCATGGCCATCTGCAAGGTGCGAGGAATCGGGGTGGCCGTGAGCGTCAAGACGTCGACTTGGGTGCGGAGTCGCTTCAGGCGTTCCTTGTCTTTGACGCCGAACCACTGTTCCTCATCGATGATCACGAGACCCAGGTTGTGGAACACCACATCCTTCTGGATGAGACGGTGTGTTCCGATCACCACGTCGACGGTGCCGGCCGCCACATCTTTGAGAATGGCTTTGGCCTCCTTCGGCGATTGGAATCGGGAGAGCAAGGCGACGCGAGCCGGGAACGGTGCGAACCGTTCCGAGAAGTTGTCGTAATGCTGGTGGGCCAACAAGGTCGTGGGGACGAGCACCGCCACCTGGCGATTATCTTCCACTGCCTTAAAGGCCGCCCGCATGGCCACTTCCGTTTTTCCATACCCGACGTCGCCGCAGACGAGGCGATCCATCGGTTTGCTGGACTCCATGTCGAGCGTAATGTCTTCGATCGCTTTGAGTTGATCCGCCGTTTCTTCATACTCAAACGCGGCTTCAAACTCGTGGTACATCGTGCTGTCGAATCCATAGGCATGGCGCCTCACGAGCTCACGGTTGGCATAGAGGTCAACCAACTCGTGGGCCATCTCCTCGATGTCTTTCTTCACGCGCGCGGTCGTTTTGGCCCAATTGGTGCCGCCCAAACGTTCAAGGCGCGGCGCATGGCCTTCCGCCCCGCTATACCGCTGCACATGGTTGAGCCGCTCCAGCGGGACGTACAGCTTGTCGCCGCCGGCGAATTCCAGGATCAAATAATCGCTGTCGAAGTCCTGCACCGAGAGGCGTTTGAGGCCTTGATACCTGGCGATGCCATGTTGGACATGGACGACATAGTCGCCCACGTTGAGATCTTCCAGCGAGGAGAGGAAGGTCGCAGCTTTACTTCTGGCCTGCGGCTTGTGGCGCGCGCCTTTGGCAAACAGTTCCTCTTCCGTCAGAACGGCCAGGCGCAAGTCCGGGGCGAGGAATCCCGCGGACAGATCGCCGTGCAAGACGTAAAACGGGGCTTTGGTTTTACTGGAAGCGGTCCAGGCTCCCGTTGTCCATTCCATCGCCGGCACATCGTGTTCGCGCAAGAGCGCCAGCAAGCGATCCACTTGGCCGCGACTTCTCGCGACGAGGACCACGCGGCACTCCTCTCGCAGGCGATCCATGATGGCCAGGGTCTGGCTGAAGGGCATCCCACGAGCCCCGAGGCCAGCGCTGGCCGGAGTCTGAGCGGGAAAGGCCTGGACCGGATTCCAGGAGGCATCGCTCGCGGTGAGGGGCTCGAGCGCGAGCGTGGGCCAGCCGTTCGTGTGATCCATGAGTTCCGGCCAGGAGAGAAACAACCGCTCCGGTGACGGGTAGGGCACGACCGTCTCACGATCGGCGTGGCGGAGATAGCCGTCGTCGATCTTGCTCCAGAGGTCCGCGCAGGCCCCCTTCAACGCAGCCGGCTGATCCAGGACCAAGACAGGCTGTTCGGTGAAATAATCGAAGAGGCTGTCCATGTCGGGATAGAGATCCGGTGCGCGCCACTCGGCATCCGCCGGAATGGGAGCGAGGGCATCCGGCGAAGTCTCCGCACGCAGATATTCCCGCGCGGGAAGGACCACCGCTCGATCCAACTTCGCGGTGGATTTCTGCGTGGCAGGATCGAAGAGGCGGAGCGAGTCGACGGTTTCGCCAAGAAATTCGACACGAAGCGGATCGACATAGGCTGTCGAGAAAATATCCACAATGCCGCCTCGAATACTGAACTCGCCTGGGATTTCCACCACCGAGACCCGGCGGTAGCCGAGACGCAAGAGTCCACCGGTGAGGGCCTCTCGCTCGATCGTGCCGCCCAGCTTGAATTCAAGGGTGGTGTGGGTGAAGGTCGTGACGGGCAACAGCCGTTGCATCAAAGCCGCGATGGAGGTGACCAGGCAGGTCTGTGGTGCGGTTCGGATGTGATGCAGGGTATTCATCCGGCGCGCGATCAGGCTGACATGGGGAGCGCTGCCCTCGTATGGCAAGGTTTCCCATCTCGGAAACAGGGCGAGGGGAGCCGTCGGAAGGCCGATGAGGTCATGGAAAAAGTGCAGGTCATCAAAGAGGCGTTCAGCGGCCTCGTCCGACCCGGTGACGATCAGCCACGATCGATTCCCCAGTTTGCCCAACTGGGGATGTAGGAGCGTGGTGAGGGCAAGCCCGGCGGTGGAGCCGTGTAAGCCGGTGACAGAGGGACGGCCTGTCTCGCCTGCCAGTGCCGCGGCGACAGGAGCGAACCACTGGGATGCTGAATGAGTGTGGATAGTATCGGACACTGCTTATGCTGTGGTTGAGCGAATGCGTTGGATAAGCGACGTGGTGGAGACGCCGGGGACCAAGGGAATGGTACGGACGACTCCGCCGCGCGCTTCGACGATCTCGCGGCCGACGATCCGTTCCACCGCCCAATCTCCGCCTTTGACGAGGACATCCGGCTGCAATGCGGCGATCAGGCTTTGGGGGTCCGGTTCGTTGAACAGGATAACATAATCGACACAGCCCAGCGCCCCGACCACTTCCGCCCGCTGTGCTTCCGAGACGATCGGCCGGTCCGGCGCCTTCTCCAAACTCCTGACGGACGCGTCGCTGTTGACGGCGACGACAAGGAGGTCGCCAAGGTCTTTCGCGGCCTGGAGGTAGCGTGTATGGCCCACATGCATGAGATCGAAACAACCGTTTGTAAACACGATGCGTTTCCCCTGGGTCCGCGCCGCTTTTAGAAGCGGGACGAGCTGGTCTCTGGTCATGACTTTCACTGACATAACTGCATCATACCGACTGTGCGTCCGGATGGAAAGAGACTGCAGGCCTAGCAGGATGCTGAAACAGTCCTGCCTGCTTCCGTTGTCTGCTGATCGACAATTGCTCAGCGGCCCCCGAGGGTACGCCTCCGGTTTCGACTCGTCGACGGTCTGCTGGACGAACTGGTTGGCATCCTGCGTGTTCTTCTCCGGTTGTTCAAAATGTGCGGACCAAAAAGGCCGGTCTGTCCGAGGAAGTTTTGCCGCAGCCTGCTAGACCTCGCGGATGCGAGGTCTGGCCGATGCCCTTGTCTGCCAAGGGAGAATTGACTAGACTGCTGGGCTACTACGAATGTCTGAAAGGACGATAGCCATGGCCGACAGTCCGGACGAGCGAAACGGGAAAGCCTACAGCCTCTATACGTCTATCAGGCGATATTTTGAACCGCTGCGGCAACATTGGGATAAGTTGTCTGCCGAGGAGCAGGGTGTCGTTATCCAGGAAGTGGAAGCCTTCTTGAATTCGGTTCGCCCGCCTGACAGTCAACGCCCAGGCTGAGCCTGCCTGCCTACTCTTCCGGAATCCCGCCGAGACGCACAATTCGATTGCCATATCGTTCGATCAGTCCATCCAGAGCTGCGACGGCCTGAGCCTGGCGCTGTGCAAAGAGGTATTCTGTCGCGGGCAGGAGACCCGAAAGCGACAGACCGACCAGCCGATAGCATGTATGCGGGGTGGCCAGGCTGTGGAGTGCCGATCGGATCGCCGGCCACATCGTGGGATCGTAATTGAGCGGTTGACGGAACTGCTGCTGTCGAGTGGTGATCCGGAACGTCTTATCTTTAAGTTTGACGGTGAATGACCCCGCCGCCAGTCCCTGCACGCGCAGGTCGTGCGCCAGTGTCCCGAGAAAACTTCGGATCGTCTGTTCCAGCAAGGCCAGATCGCTGGTGTCGTGCTCGAACGTCGTTTCATGCCCGAGGCTCTTGGATTCTCGATCGACCACGACCGGATCATGATCGACTCCGCGCGCCAGCTCCTGCCACGCGACAACACGGCTGCCCCATCGCTGTCGAAGAAACGGCTCGTGCTGTGGATCGAGCAAATCACCGATGCACTGGACGCCGATCGAATTCAACATGGCAGCCGCCTTTGGTCCGATGCCCGGCAAGTCGCGAACCGGACGCGCGGCCAGAAACGACGCTTCGGTTCCCGGCTCGATCACGGCCAGCCCGTCAGGCTTGTGCGCATCTGCTGCGACCTTCGCCACGGTCTTGCCGGTGGCGAGCGCGACCGTGCAACGGAGTCCCGTGGCCTCGAAAATCGCCTCCTTCACGCACTGGCCAAGGCGGGATGGATCGGGATAGAGAGACTGCATATCCGTCGTTTCTGCGTAGAACTCGTCGATGCTCGTCCATTCGGTGACAGGGAGCAGGTGGCCGGTGACGGCCTGCATCTGTTCATGCAGCCGACGATAGAGCGGTCTGTCCGGGGGAATGAGAATGAGATGGGGGCAGAGACGCCGGGCTTCGCCTGTCGGCATGGCGGAGTGGACGCCGAACGAACGAGCCGCGTAACTCGCTGCCGCGATAATTCCTCGCGGAGATGATCCACCGACGGCCACCGGTTTGCCCGCAAGACTTGGGTCTGCCAGGACTGCCGCTGAGGCGAACATGGCATCCACGTCCCCGAACAGGATTTGGCGAGACCAGCGCATGGATCATCCCCAAGTACGTCGTTCGTCTTTCGTTGCAGAACCGGCTGCGGCATGTTCACGTGATGCGCTTCACGAGTGCCGAGATCGCCGCTGGCGGACTTCTTCAGCATCCTGTCAGAACCTAAAGGACAATTGGATTCGCTCCAAGAGAGTGGGAGTTGGTGTAGGCGGAGGCTCGTGCTGGATCCGACTCACCGAACCCAATTCTTGTAGTAATCCCCGGCAGATGCCGCAGTGGTGCCGCCGCGGCTGAATCGTCCGTCGCTGACGTCGGTACACCCGGCCGCATTGCCGGCAGCGCCAGGCAAATCGCGTGAGCGCGAGCACTTCCTTCTGTAACGAATGGTAAATGGTGATCGCCAGGGCGCCGTCCCGATTCATCTCGGTCATCTTGCGGAGAAAATCCGCCCCATGATTCGGCCGCCGTTTCAGGATGTCGTATTGCCATTGATGAATCATTTCGTGCGCCAGCGTGCTCACGATCTCCTGCTCGCCATACTCGCTATCTTGGGCGACCTGTTGGAGCAAGGGAAGAGATAGGCGAATTTCGCGCCTGGTTGGCGGGCGAAGACCATCCTGATCCAGCCGCGACTTCGGGCCTCGACGACTGACGAACATGCCGACCGAGGAAGTCAGCCGGCGGCTCCAGACGAGATCGATCGGGGGGAGCTGGCTCGCGAAGTAGCGGCCATTCAGTTCGCTCCACATCTGGGTCAGGTGTTGCGAGGTCACCGGAGGGGATTGGTGTGGAGCCATACGAAGGGGGTCACCCCAATTCTTCATGCACCGCCGCTGCCAGCAACGGCACCATGATTTCGTGGTGGCCGATCAGGGAGTAGCCTTTTCCGCCCTTCTGGGTCGGCCGGCGCACCACATTTGTGAGCGGGCGGTAATGAGCCAAGAAGTCCATGTTCACGGTCGTAATGTTGGTCAGATCGTGACCAAGATTGCGCGCCAGTGACACCGCTTTTAGGAAGACTTCCGGTAAAATAACGGCGGAGCCGAGGTTGAGATACACGCCCCCCTCCATCCCTGATACGACGGCCGCGAGCCGTCGAAAGTCCAACAGTGAGGTTGCTCCAATGGCGGCTCCGTCCGCGGCAGGATGCATATGGATGATGTCGGTTCCGATGGCGACATGCACGGTCACCGGAATACCGAGCTTCGCTCCGGTCGCCAGGATACTCGTCTCGCGATGGGGAAACTGCCCTTGGCGTCGGTTGATGTAGTGGCCGACGGATTCGCCGAGCCCCTCGCGATCGTGGGCCCCGCGGACGATCGCCTCGTTCAGCATGCGGCCGGTTTCTTCCGCCATCCCGAAGCGTCCCTCGTCAATCTCCGCATCGACTTCCTCAGAGGTGTGCCCCATGAGCGCCAGTTCGAAATCGTGAATGATCCCGGCGCCGTTCATGGCCACGGCCGACACGATCCCCTGCTGCATGAGGTCCACGAGAATCGGACTCAATCCGACTTTGACGACGTGGGCGCCGATTCCCACGATGACCGGCCGGCCCTTGCGATGGGCCTTCGCGACGGCTTTGGCGACTGCGCGCAAGGTTTTGACGCCGAGGATATCCGGCAGCGAGCGATAGAATTGGCTGAAGCTGCCTCCACGGTGCCAGGGGCGGGAAAAGTCGGAAACGCGGACCTTACTGTGCCGTTTCTTGAGCGGATAGGTCGTGAGATCCGTCACGTTGATCGGCGGGATCAGTCTCGGGGTCGTGACGGGGGGCCGCTGCCGGTCAGGAGGCTTTGCCAAGGAGCTGTTCCTCGATGAGTTCACACAGGACGTGGCCGAGCGTGATGTGACTTTCTTGAATGCGGGCCGTGACGGTCGAGGGCACGACGAAGGGGTACTCCACCAGACCAGCCAGTTTCCCGCCGGTCCCGCCGGTCCAGCCAATGGTGGTGAGGCCACAAGCCCGTGCGGCCTCCACACCCTTCAACACGTTAAGTGAATTGCCGCTGGTGCTGATGGCGATGGCGACGTCGCCTTTCTGTCCATGGGCGCGAACCTGGCGGGCAAAGAGTTCGTCGAAGCCGTAGTCGTTGGCGATGCAGGTGATGGCGGCGATGTCGGTGGCCAGGGCGATGGCCGGGAGCGGGGCACGCTCGCGTTTATACCGCCCGACGAACTCGGCTGCGAGGTGGGCCGCATCCGTGGCACTGCCGCCGTTGCCGAAGAGCAGCACTTTGTGTCCGCCGCGAAAGGCCGCGGTCATCAGTTTCGCGACCTGCACGATGCGGTCGGCATGCTCGCGCGCGAACTGTTGCTTGACGGTCGCGCTTTCGGCAAACGCACTGAGTACAAGTTCTTTCATATCAAGCGATTCTAGGCAACCAGCCGTCACCTGTCAAACGTGACTCGCAGGCTTGTTACGACTTTATTGTGGTGATGGGACCTGTCTGCCGGATGGCGCTCATCGCTAAGGCGATCATGGAGCCGACATCGGAGACCGTCGCCGGCAGGATGAGCGTATTGGTCGTTTTGGCCAACTCTCCAAACTTGGTGATGTACTGTTCCGCCACGCGCAACTGGACGGCTTCCTGACCTCCCGGGACCTGGATCGTTTCTGCGACCTTGCGGAGTCCTTCAGCAGTGGCCTGCGCGATGGCGAGGATGGCCGATGCCGCACCCTCTGCCTCGTTGATCTGCTGTTGCTTCTTCGCTTCGGACGCTTTGATGACTTGCTGTTTCTCGCCCTCGGCCTGGTTGATGGCCGCGTCGCGCTCACCCTCGGATGTGAGAATCACCGCGCGCTTTTCCCGCTCCGCACGCATCTGCTTTTCCATCGCGTCCAGCACGCCCTTCGGCGGGGTGATGTTCTTGATCTCGTACCGGAGGACTTTGACGCCCCAGGGATCCGAGGCCTTGTCGAGTTCGTTCACCACCTGGATATTGATGTTGGTCCGCTCCTCGAACGTCCGATCGAGTTCGATCTTGCCGATCTCGCTCCGCAGTGTGGTCTGTGCAAGCTGGATCAGAGCGAAATGATAGTCGCTGATGCCATACGACGCGCGCTGAGGGTTCAAGACCTTGAGGTACAAGATACCGTCCACTGACACCTGCACGTTGTCGCGCGTGATGCAGACCTGCTCGGGGATGTCGATGGCCGTTTCCTTGAGCGAATGTTTGTAGCGAATGCGGTCGATGAAGGGGAGGAGAATATGAAACCCCGCATCCAGCGTGGCCGCATACTTGCCGAGTCGCTCGACCACATAAGCACTTTGCTGCGGCACGACCACGGCAGTCTTGCCGATGATGATCAGCACCAGCAACGCCAACAACAGCACGACAAACAGTCCGCCGGTCATCGTTACCTCCTCCATAATCGTTCGCCTTCCAGGCTGTCTTCAGTCATTCGGCTGTAATCCACAGGGTGAGCCCCTCGACCCGCTCGACCTTGCATCGTTGGTTCTTTTTCAAGAGAGCGAGCCCGGCATTATGGGCGGTCCATGTGGTGCCGCGCAGTTCCGCCTTGCCGGTGCCACCTGGCGCCAGATCCTCGAGCGGGATCGCGGTTTCGCCTCCCATCGAATCTACGGCCGGGGTCTCGACCTCCTGCGTCTTGATCCAGGCCAGCAGCGGTCCACGGAAGACGAGCAGTGAGAGGATGGCGAGTCCTGAAAACAAGAGCCACTGGAGCCATTCCGCCTGGGCGAATCCCAGGCCGGTCAGACTGCCGACGATCAGAGCCGCCAGTCCAAAAAAGAGAATGTAGAAGCCCCCCGGCGTGACCATTTCGACGCCGAGCAGCACGAGGCCGAGGAGCATCCAATACCACCAGATCATCGGGGGACCTCATTCAGTATTCGAAAGGGTTGCGAGGAATTGGAGATAGTAGCGAAAGTCTAAGCGCGTTTCTGGAGACCGTCAAGCAGAACGCACATTGCTCGATCATGAATCGATCGCTCAGTGCGGCGATGACTCGACGCGCGGAAGAAACGACTTCCCGGCAAGGCCGCAGCGTACATCGGTGGGTACATTGAGGCCTTGAGCGAAAGCGAGAACGAAGCCGGAAGGCTTTTGCGCTGTCCTATGATATAGTCCGCGCGAAATGGCGCAGGACCAACCAGTCAAAGCATTAGTGATCGCGCTCACCGACCATGCGGCGGCGGCGGTCTATTCCATCAATCGTCTGCAGCCGGAGTCGCTCTGCTTCGTGTTGCCGGAAGAGGCGAAGTCGCTCGTAGAGTCCGAGGTCCAACCGAAGATTGAGCACATGCCCAGACGGTGGGATTGGGTGGTCCTGGCGGAGACCTGCGATTTCGTCGGTTGTTATCAGGCGCTCGCGCACGCGCTCCCGGAGATGTTGCGTACCTGGGACGTGCAGCCAGGCGAGCTTGTCGTCGATGTGACCGGAGCCACGCCGGCTATGGCGGGTGCACTGACATTGGTTACCATGCCCGTGAGTTCGCGGATCGTCTCGCTCGTACCGGCGCGAGAGGGGCAGGAGGATGACAGGATTGATATTGCCGGGCAGCCGTTCGTATGGACGCAGGGGAATCCCTGGGATGAGGCGGCATCGGTCTCGCGTCGCGAGGGCTGTGAGCTGTTCAACCGGGGATTATTTGCCGCGGCGGCGAAGCTGTTTCGCGCGGTCGAAGCGCGGGTGAGCGGCGGGCAGAAACCCCTCTACCGTGCCTTTGCAGACCTGGCTGAGGGCTACGATCTGTGGGAACGATTTCAGTACCGTCAAGCCTGGGAGAAATTGAAGGCCGCGGTGAAGGCGTTCGAGATGGCGGCTTTGTGGGGTGGACCGTCGGGACTCAAAGCGGTTCTGCCCTCGATCAAAGCGAACGCGGGGTTTTTAGAAAAGCTCGTCCTCGATCCTGCTCCCGTGAAAGACATGCAGGCCCTCGACCTGCTGGCCCATGCCGGTCGTCGGCTGCATGGCTCGCACGATCCGGAAACTGCCATGGTCTCGCTCGTTCGTGCACTCGAAGCCTTCTCCCAACGACAGTTGTTCAAGCAATATAAGATCAAGACCTGGGACGTACAGCTGGAGCAATTGCCGCAGGCGCTGCGAGAAACCTGTCAATCTTGTTGGTTGGAAGATCTCGACGGCAAGTACAAACTGCCCTTGCAGGCACAGTTTCGCGCGCTGGCCGGATTGGGCGACCAGATGGGCCAAGCCTTTCTCCGCGAGTGGCCGACGATGAAACCGCTGCTCGATGCTGCCAGCCATGCCATCCTCGGCCACGGCTTTGAGCCGGTCAAGGCCGAGAGGGTGCAGCAGCTGTACGAAGTCGTCGTCAAGCTATCGGGCGTCAGTGAAACGTCACTGCCAAAGTTTCCGGTGCTTAGTCTTTAGCGCGACGTGCGAGGCTGGCGCGAAAGGCGAGAGGTCACGAAGTTCGAAGTTCCGAAAACATCGGACATCGGACATCGGACATCGAATCCTCGCCTGTCCCGCTTGTTTCGCGAGTAGAGAACATGGACATTCGCATTTATTATGAGGACACCGACTGCGGCGGGGTAGTGTACTACGGGAATTATCTCAAGTATTTCGAACGGGCACGGACGCAGTATCTCGAAGAGCGAGGGTTGTCAGTGGCCGGGCTTATGAAGGAGGGTACGGTGTTCGTCGTAGTGCACGCAGAAGTGGATTACCGATCTCCAGCCCGATACGGCGACACGCTGGTCGTCGAGACTGTCGTCTCCGACATGACGGCAGCCTCCTTCACTTTTTCGCACGTGATCCGGGAACGGGAGAGCCAGCGTGTGGTCGTCGAAGGATCGGCAAGGCTGGCGGCAACGGATGGAAATGGGAAAGTGAAGCGCCTCGACAAGGCGATCGTCGCCGCGCTACAGTCCGGTCCCACAAGGAGTCACTAAATGGACAAGCTCGGTACCTGGCTCGCTATCACCGGAGTGGCGATCGGTTTCATCGTACTCGGCTGGCTGCTGTTTTCGGACAATCCGTCGGATAAGAACAAAAAAAAGCCGTAACTCACCCGCAAGCAGTTCATCCCACCTCGATCTTTACCATTGCCAGAGTCATACAACGAATAGCTTGAGCTGCCTCGGAGCACATAGCGCTGAGGGGACCCAACAGCGTAGCTGTTGGGCGGTCGGCTCTAAGCGATTGTTAGCCTTGAACGATTTGAAACTTGCATTCATACATGATCCAATCAATCTTCATTGGGGAGCGTTCGATCAGTTCGTCGAACTTGGTTGCAAGTTCAGGGCTTGCCGTGCCGCCTTTCGAGCTGTTGCTCCATCCAGCAAACCAATCAGAAAGTAGATCAGCTTCGGATCCCCCTGGATCGTGGGGGATCGAGAGCTGCAAATTGAGTCCCGTACTGCTCAGTAGAAAGTTGACCATGGAAATACCAAGCGCTTTATCTTCGCCCACCATCGCATCGGCGGAGAACCAATCGCTATAGATGAACCCAGCGAGCTGGTTTACTTCTTTCATGTATTTGATGCAGAAATAGATCCAGATCAGTTTTGCAGCTCGCAAGACTGGCAGCCTAATCTTTTTGTCCTCCGAGATCTTGAACACAAGGCAGTTTCGTCCCTTCGCGTCGAGCTCCTGAGTGATATTGGGTAGATTCTGAAGGAAGAACACTTGAGCAAACTGAGAAATCTGTGCCTCAGTGGATGAGATGCAATGGACCGAGAAGTCGATCGAATTGTAGTTCTTGTTTACTTGAGCAATGAACTGTTCTCGTCGCTCTAGATTGCGGATCTCGCGTCCGTTGCTCGACCACTTCAGAAGACGACCATTTTTGTCTCTTGGAACTAGCCTATGAATCCACTCTCTCGCACTCATAGCGTCCCTGAAACAGCACACACAAAGCGTATGCAGAAGATCTGGATCATGCAGCAGCCATTCCTGCGGCTGAGAGTCGAGCGTGTTGAACATGGCTAGCGGCTAACTCCGTATTATCTGCTTCCGGATAAGATCCCAATCGCCGTTCAATGCCGGATAAGCCTCGTACGGTATCCTGCCTGGATTGGCGATTGAAGTCGAAGGTTGTTCTTGCTCGATTTGCGACGATTAGGAGTGGGGCTTCGCTAAACCCTCCATCTGGAGTTTCTCGGCGATGTTCTGTCCATCCACGAAGACATCGGCCACGAGACGATCATAGATGTCTCGTCCACGCGGGACGATGCGGACCGGTCCGCTGCGAAGCCACTCCTCCAGCCGCAGCCTGGCTGCCTGTCCGCCTGGCTCGTTCAGTTCCGGCGTGTCGATGCCTCGGAGTCTGACGCGCTCGGCCCCATAGCGAAAGGTGTCGCCATCAACAGCGTGAAGCTGCCGACCGTCGACTGTCCGCTCGCTGCCACCGAGTGGTGCGGGGGCTTGCCGACGGAGCAACGATCGGAAACTTCGGCTACTGGATCGGCGCTGCCCTTTGGGCTTCTTGTGAGGATGGAGTCCTTTCTCACGGTGAAGTCGGTGGGGGTGGATGGTGCTTCCGGCTCGTGGGTCAGGCTTCCAGCAGAGATCACAGGAGGAGCGTGAATCAGGAATGGTGGCATCGGGCGATAACGGAGCGGTGGCCAATGACGAGGGCGGTGCGGTGCTGGACTGAGTCAGTCCCTGATGAGGCATGGCGAACCAGAACGGGATGGTCCAGAGGGTGACCAGAAGACATCTTCCCGGGACTCTTCTAAGGACGACGGATATCTGTCGCAGGCGTTCCATTCAACAGGATTGACCACGCAGGGCTCATGCCAGAGAAGGGGGCCGTTCCAGCTTCATTGACAATGAAGAAATTCGCATGCTGAAATACCCGCATGTCGATTGGAAAGACGTAAAGAAATAGAAGGGGGCCGTACTATGGATATGATGGGACGTGTGGGGCTGATCGAGATTCCGATCTTGATCGCGCCAGATCAAAAGGTCTGGATGGATCGTATGATTAAGGAAGGCAAGATCGCCATTCCTCCAGGCGGGACGCTGGAAAAAGGCTCGCTCTATTCGATGTTTGTCCGAATGCTCCTGCATAACGCGATGGAAGAGCAGAAGCGGCAGGAAGTGTTGGATGCGGAGGACGAAGACGACGAATAGCCAGGGTGTTGAAAGCCGCCGCCAGCTGCGTTCTCGCATCGAGCAAGGCCGAACCGTACTCGGAGTACGTTGAGGCCTTGCTCTCCGCTGCGGCCTTGCCGGACGACAGCTTTGAACATCCTGGTAAGAACTAGGTTGTATCGAAACCGATTCTGAGAGTATCTCGCTGGATACAGCCGCAAAGAGCTATGCCTTATTGCCCAAGCCAAAGAGCTAATAGCTTATGGCGTATAGCCAGAGCTGACGACTGACCGCTCATTCTTTTCTTGCCGTATGCTATCAGCCATAAGCTCTTCAGCCTCCGCCATAAGCCATTTGCTATACGCTACAAGCTCTTAAAGGCGGCGTGCGCGACTTTGATCGTGTCGTCGATATCGCGGCTTGAATGGGCGGTCGAGAGGAAGGCGGCTTCGAATTGAGAGGGGGCCAAGTACACTCCCTGGTCCAGCATCTTGTGAAAGAATTGCCCGTATCGTTTCGTGTCTGACAGCTTTGCGGTATTCCAATCCACCACCGGTCCTGACGTAAAGAAGGCACCAAGCATCGAGCCGACTCTGGTTTGCGTGAGCGGGATGCCAGCTTTCTTGGCCGCCTCACCAATCCCTTGGGCCAGCGCCGCTGATTTCTCTTCCAGCTTCTTGTAGACCCCACGGGCCTTGAGCTGCTTGAGTGTTTCAATGCCGGCCGACACGGCTAACGGATTTCCCGACAACGTCCCCGCCTGATAGACCGGCCCCGATGGCGCGATCAGATCCATAATCTCTTTCCGCCCTCCGTAGGCGCCGACCGGCAATCCTCCGCCGATAATTTTTCCCAGCACCGTCAGATCAGGAGTAATTCCGTAGAGCGTTTGGGCTCCGCCGTAGGCCACACGAAAGCCGGAAATCACCTCGTCGAAAATCAGGAGGATGTCATTTTCAGCGGTGAGTCGACGGAGTGCCGCAAGGAAATCCGGCGCCGGCGGCACGACGCCCATGTTTCCCGCGATCGGCTCCAGAATAATGCAGGCCAGCTTGTCCCGATGTTCCTTGACGATCTGTTGAACCGCTCGGATATCGTTGTACGGGACAGTCAAAGTGTGCTTCGCAAAGTCAGCCGGAACTCCAAGTGAATCCGGGATCCCCAAGGTAGCCAGACCTGACCCGGCCTTCGCCAGCAAATAATCGCTGTGGCCGTGATAGCACCCTTCAAATTTGAGAATGTTGTCTCGCTTCGTAAATCCACGCGCCACCCGAATCGCACTCATGACCGCTTCGGTACCGGAGCTCACCAGCCGGACCTTTTCCATCGATGGGAAGGCGTCGCGGATCATGCGGGCGAGGATGACTTCCAGTTCGGTCGGCGCGCCGTAACTCGTACCATTTGCGGCGGCCTTCTTGATGGTGCTGATGACCGATGGGGCGGCATGGCCTAAAATCATCGGGCCCCATGACAGGACATAGTCGATGTAGGTGTTCCCATCGACGTCATAGAGGCGGGCGCCTTTGGCGCGCTTGATAAACCGGGGTTGGCCTCCGACGGAGCGAAAGGCGCGCACCGGACTATTCACGCCCCCGGGAATCAACTGCTGAGCCTCGGCGAAGAGCTTGGCGGAACGAGTAGTTTTCATAATGGGGGCGCACAGTACCACGCAGTCGAGCCTCGGTCAAGAAAGAGGAGGTTGTGCGGTGTGATAAAGCGATTGGGGCCAAAAAGTGTCTCAAAGAGATCCACTTCTCAGCATTTTTTGATACAGGCTGTTTCACTGCGAGACAGGGACTTTTCGTAATCCCTTGCAAATGTACTGATTCATGCTACCAATCGAGTGAGGCCCGACTCTTGCCTAATTAGATGGGTATTATTCGGAATTCTAGAAAGCAATTAAGGGATCAAGGATGAAAATTGTCTGTTCGTGGTGCCGACAAGAAGGGAAAACTGAGCTGGTGGGCGAGAAGGCGCCTCTCGACGATGCTCGGGAAACGCATGGGATTTGCGTCTCTCATCGCCACGCCGTCGAAGCCTGCTGGCTGGCATCGATTCACACAGCCTCAAACTCTGGAGTTGCAACCGGATTGTCTTCTGCGCTCTTCCGCTGGACAGGCTTGCTGAACGTGACCAAGAAGATGCGCCCGTAGGGCGGGCGCATCTTCTTGTCGATCTCCCGGGAATTACGCTCCCATCTTTCCCTGAAATATCTTGAGCAGCTGATCGATCCCGCCGGCTTCAATCTTGCCGTTCGGCGTCAATTTATCGATCAAGTCGGGCAGCAAGCTAGACAGTTGAGCGCTCGCGACATCGGGCGAGACGCCGGCTTTGCCCGCGAGTTGGCTCAGAAAATTGTCCCCGAGGCCCTGCTTGATCTGATCCGGTGTGACGGGCAGATTCTTGCCCGTGCTCACCCAAGAGTTCACAATGTCGCCGAGTCCGTTCTTTTGGAATGCTTGGACAAGACCAGCCAATCCCCCCACGCTGCTATTCTGTCCGAGCAAACTCGTGACAGCTTGCAACAGAGGGTTCTGTGCCGCCTGTCCACCCATCATCCCGCCGACTGCTTGTCCCAATTGATCCATGAGTCCCATAGTCGAATCCTTTCCTTGCAGGGTGTTGAAAGATTCCGCCAGCCTCTCAAGCGCGCGACGCGCAAGCCCTGATTCCGCGTGTCTAGCTTTTCCCGCTAGTCTCGCCTGTCTCGTGCAACTATCCTGCTGATTAGGTTCGCTTTGAGGGAGTTCGACGCCGTATTCCAGGCGCCCGAGTCGGTTCCGCAGTGATTTCTTTCATCCTCCAGTGGGCCCGTTTGGCTTTCTCTCGTTCCGATACAGCGAACAGCACGTGAAAGGGCGTCGCTCGTCGTGCGCCCATTCCCGCCTGTCCGCTTCCCCAGGCCTCTCCCGCATCACGCAAGATCTCAAGAAAGGTTTCATACTCTTCATCGTCGTCGGGCAACACGCGCGCAGCATCGGTGATGAGCAGGATATAGCCCTTAGCCGGCAGCCACTCCAGGTCGGCCAAACATTCCTCCAAGGCGTCCCAGTTGTGGCCGAAGTAGTCCGGAAAATCCAAAGCGCGGGCACATTCTGTCAACAGGCCAGGGGTAGTCTGACACTTGGCGCCCTTGATGACCCTCAGCGCATAGCCGTCCGGCACATGCACGAGCGATTCAGCGCGCTGCCCGGTTTTGACTGTCAGCAAGGTGGTCCAGGGGGCCTTCGTCGATTGGAGATAGGCGGTTAATGTCAGTGTGTGATTCGAAGCCATGGTGTCTAATTCAATGGAATGAACGTTCGGTAATGGTCACCGGTGTAGTAGGCCTTTCCGGTATCTTGTTCGATGACGATCCGTTCCGCATCCCGCGAGCGGCCGCGTATTTTTGGATTCACATCGTACTCGCGATAGTGACCGCGAGGCAGTCGTCTTTCACGATTCTGAAACGCCCCGCCGCCGACATATCCAGGGAGGGCTTTGTCCTCATGTTGCTGAATTGCCTCCAGCAGGTCTTTGGCTTTTTGGAGGGGGTCCCTCGCGACTCGATGCAATTGTCGATCGAGAGGCGGCGTGGCATCGTGAAGAGCTGGCCCTGCGGACTGAACGGATGGGACAGAGGCAGACGGTACGGCCGGTTCAGACGACGAGCTGGCATCGAGGGAACCTGTGGGGCCGCCGAACAGTAGCCCACCAAGGACGACAAGTATTCCATAGATCTTCCAAGTTCGATCCATAGTTTCACGTTCGTATCACGAGGCGAGGCAGCAGTGCACGAACCCTAGCACGCACGATCTCGGAGGAGCAACGGGCGTGAGAGGAGCGGGCGCTCGAGGCCGGGAATTGTTGCTATCGCTCATTCGCCAGAGTAGCATCCAACCCATTCATCTTGCTGAGGACGTTCTCCTGTCCGGCATCTTCCGGCCACCGTACGGGCAGATCGGTCAGGCACGATGATCGCTTACGCATGGACGAGCCAACGAGGTACAGATTGGAATCCGCAATGGACCGGCTAGAGTTTGTGACAGTCGAAGGACTTCTGGCATACGGGGAGCTGTTGGCGCGTCGCACTGCAAGTGAGGGAGTGACCTTCCCACCTGCCCCGGCTTCCTCACTCGATCGACCACAGCGAACCAGTGACGCCATGGAGAAGATCAGGGCGTTTGTGCAATGTGCGCAAGGGGGCTTTCCCGGGGCAGAGGAGTATCGGGCTACCCGTCGCGCGCTGATCGAAGAGGGTTGCCGGGGCGATGAACTGGTGTTCTTTGCCGCCTGGAATGCTCTCCTTGCAGCAGGCGAGTTGGCCCCGCTCTACCGCGTGCCAATTTGGTCAGTGCAGAAGCCGACGCATCGTCGGCCGGTGGCGATCGTGCCGCGCGCACAACTGACGCCGCAGTTGGTCGAGGATCGTATCGTGCTGGACTTGGGTGAGGATCGGTTTTGGCTCTTGCCGCGCGATTTAAGTGGTCGGACGCTCCTGTTCACGATGCGTCATGGTATCTCACGTGTGGAGAGCGGCACCTATCGAGTCGGTCGCCGCCTCGCGAACCTGCTGGATCCTGAGCGAGGCGTCCCCAAAGCCGACGCAGTCGGTGCAGCTCTGGCCCGGATGCTGGGCGTGGTCGGACAACAGTTGGATTTCCTGCACGTCCACAACTACCTCGATCCGCGCAGCTTCGTCCATCTGGTGAGCCAGAGCCCCAATACGCGGCAACTGTATGAGCGGGTGATCACAGCGCTGATGCAGGCGCAGGCGCACAATGCTGAGGCCCTCCCACCCGTCTGCGATCCCGCCTTAGACTCCCAGGATTTCGGATGGGTCACAGGTCTGGAGAAGAAGGTCGAAGTCGAGGAGGCTGCAAAGGCGTTCGGCGTGGACGTGCAGACGGCCAAGCGCCTGATCAAGCATCCCCTCTACAGCTACCCGGGCGGGCATTCCTTCTTCGATGTCTATGTGGATATCGTCGATGGTTTCCGCCGGTTGGGTCAGTCCCACCAGGGGAAGGCCGTGTGTGTCTACAGCCACAGCTCCACGCTGCGGGCGCTCATGATTTATCTCGATCCTCGTCCCTTTCGCGAAGCCTTCACCGAGTTTGGCGAATATAAGGAGGGACAGGATAACGTCGTGCTGTTGACTTACGAACAGGGACTCTTATCCGGCTATTCGACTGCTGTGGGTTTATCAGCGCGGGAACGGGCGGCGCGGGAAACCTGGGTGAAGGTCGAGCGAGAACGCAGAGACCGGATCACGCTCAAGCCCCGACAGATCAAGCGGATCGTGGCATTGGTCTCGGGTGGCGATTTCGCCGGTGCCGGCGCTGCGTTGAAAGAACTGCGCGTGACAGGACACCGGTTTGGCCTGGAGGTCTACTTCGTTCGTCATGGGTTCTTGGGTCTGGCCAACAACTGGATCGAAGCTGTGACCGAGGACGATACCCGCGGCATGGGCAGCCGTGCGAGCAGTCCGATTGGGAGCAGCCGCTTCGAAGATTTCAAGGACGAGCAGGTGCAGCAGGCCACCATGCGGCATCTTCGGCCCTATATAGAAGATGGAGCCTTGGTAGTCATTGGTGGGGACGGCAGTCTTCGGGGCGCACGGGCGCTCTATGAAGGATTTGGGGTCCAGACTGTAGGGATTCCTGGCACGATCGACAATAATCTCGCGGGGACGACCTCCTTGGGCTTTCATTCGGCCGTGTCTCTGGCGAATCAATCCATCGAGTCGCTGAAAGCCACCAGCTCCGCCATGGGCAGCGTTTTTTTCGTTGAGATTATGGGTGCGGGGTCCGGCCATCTCGCTCTCGCTTGTGCGTATCAGGCCAGAGCTGAAGGCCTCTTGGTCAACGAGCATCCCGATCCCGACGCGTATATCGACGACATCATCCTGGGCACGCTCAAGCGCACCTTGGGCGTCCCGAACAAAAGCCATCTGTTTGTGGTGGCGGAACAGACGCCCCATCGCCATCACCCGGAAGGCGGTGTGCGCGGTCTTGTCGAGTATGTTGCCAGCACACTCACCACCTGGCCACAGTTTCAGGCCCGCCCCGGTGAATATCGCCTCGCCCCTGCGACCAAAGCCACGATCCTCGGCCACACGTTACGGGGGGCGCCCCCGACCCCGGAGGACAAGACCATCGGACAAGATCTGGCCTATGAAGCGATTCGCCGTCTCGTCAAGGAGCCGGAGCGGGTGGTCGGGTGTATGCTGGCCTATCGCGGGCCAAGCGCTATCGAGGCAATCCCACTCCACGCTGTGGCACCGAAGCAGTTCGACTGGGAGATCTTCGCCCGAATGCACGGAAGCGAGCTGTCGTAGCAGGGTGAATGGAGAGTTGCGTCTTACCGTGAAGGCCGTGCCCTGATTCCATCTCTAGCAGAATGCTGAAAAAGTCCGCCAGCATCGTTCTCGCATCGTTCAGAACCTCCACGTACCGAGAAGAACCTCTCGGACGTCGGAATTATTTGAGGGGCTTTTCCGTTCGCCACGATCCATGTAAAGGGCGAACGGCCCACACGAAGTGCGGTTTGTACCTCCTCGGCCCTTCACTCGCTGCGGCTTTGCTGGACGGCCTTTTTGAGCATTCAGTGGGAGTGTTCTCCTGAGGTGTCATACCTGCAGACTATCGAAGGTCCCGCGTGCCACAATTGTTTTTCCGCAGCCTGCTACTCATCGTCACAGGGCGACTCGATCATGGATTCACGGGCGGCCCTCGCCTGAAACGGCGGTTGCGTTGTGGGCATGGAGGTCGTTTGCTAGAATGACATGATCGGAGGTCATCGCAAGAAGAGCTAAACACGCGCGAAAAGCGAACATGCGTCGGAATCTCATGGTTCGCCCGTCTTGCGTTTCTCGCGCGGCGCGCATCCCGACTGACCCATGACCTGTGACAACATTGTCTATGCGTAAAGCCAAAATCGTGTGCACCATCGGCCCAGCCAGCGATTCAGCTACCTTGCTGGATCAGTTAATTGAGAGCGGCATGGACGCGGCCCGACTCAACTTTTCTCATGGGACCCACGAATCGCATGCGCGGGCGATCAAGGCCATTCGCGAAGCAGCGGATCGTCGGCACGTGGCGGTGGCGATCATCCAGGACCTGCAAGGACCGAGGATCCGTGTTGGAGAAGTCGATCCGGG